>NZ_CP043925.1:2057238-2742984 GCF_009914335.1 Proteus columbae | reverse complement strand
TGTTGCTTTCAGGCTTGGTGCTTTGGTTTCTGGACGTAGTTCAGCAACAACACGATATTTAATTGGCTCTTGAACGTAACGGCCAATTTTCCCTAATAATGGGTGATCGTGAGCTTCAACTAATGAAATTGCGATACCTTTACGGCCCGCACGTCCTGTACGACCAATACGATGCAAGTAAACATCCGCAGTACGAGGCAAGTCAAAGTTGAAAACGTGTGTGATATCATCTAGATCAAGACCACGAGAAGCAACGTCTGTGGCAACAAGCACATTCATTTTGCCTGATTCTAAACGTTTGATTGCATCGTTACGCTGTGTTTGCGCCATTTCACCTTCAAGGTAGCTGCATTTAATACCTTGTTTTTCTAACGCAGTGACAAGCTCTCTTACACGCTCTCTTTTACGAACAAAGACAATCGATTTTTTAACATCGTCTTGCTTAAGTAATGCAGCAAGCAACGCTGTTTTATGTTCAAGATTATCAGCATGATAATAGAACTGCTGAATTTTTTTACGTTCACGGCGAGAAGGATCGGCATTAAGCTCAACAGGTTCGTTGAGGATGCGCTGTGCAAAATCAATAACCGCATTACCTTCCAGTGTTGCAGAGAACAGTAATGTCTGTTTGCGCCAGCGAGTTTCGCCTGCAATAGTTTCGATATCGTTAGCGAAACCCATATCTAACATGCGGTCTGCTTCATCTAAAATCAGCATTTCCACTGCGCGGCAGTCAAAGTTTTCTTCTTTGATGTACTGTAATAAACGACCTGTTGTCGCAACAACGATATCTTGGTTCTCACTGAAGACTTCAGCGTGATTCATATAAGCAACACCGCCCGTGATTGTGGCGATATCTAAATGTGTGTGCGCACATAATTCTTTTGCCTGCTCGGCAACTTGCATAGCAAGTTCGCGTGTTGGTGTCAGGATAAGAATACGCGGTGGGCCTGATTTTTTACGTGGATAATCAAGCAAGTGTTGAATTGCCGGAAGCAAAAAGGCCGCAGTTTTCCCTGTGCCTGTTGGCGCAGAGCCTAAAATATCGCGTCCATCCATTGCAGCAGGAATTGCATCTGCTTGAATAGCTGTAGGACGTTGATATCCTTTTTCTTCTAATGCGGTCAATAAACTTTCATCAAGTTCAAGACTGGAAAATGTCGTGGCTGTCATTGTATACCTCTGTTTAGGGCGCGGATTTTGACATTATCCCCCGCTAAAAGCCAGAGGATTTACCGCTATCACATTATATATTACCGATAGACGAAGGTATTCGTTGTTTTTAGGCTTAATCTAAATAAGCGTGCATCGTATACAAATAGTTTAATGTTAAGATAGGGGTTGTAGAAACGTTATCTTATCATATATCTCTTTTTCCGTGACATGCTTGATAAGCAATAAAAAAGAGATTGCTGTACAAATCAATAGAGCCAATAGATGAATCAAAAGAAAGTAAAAAAAGCAGGATTACGCAAAGGTGGTTTTACATTTAAACAATTTTTTGTTGCTCATGATAAGTGTGAAATGAAAGTGGGTACAGATGGTGTTTTATTAGGGGCTTGGGCACCTATCGATAAGGTAAGAAGAGCACTTGATATTGGTACGGGAAGTGGACTAATTGCATTAATGCTAGCTCAACGAGCGACTAAAATTGAGTGTATTGATGGCATTGAACTTGATGAGAAAGCCGCATTACAAGCGACGGAAAATGCTCAGGAGTCACAATGGCATTCATTTATTCATATCCATCATAGTGATATTCATCATTATGCAGAGCAAGCGCAAAATAAGTATGATTTGATTGTCAGTAATCCTCCTTATTTTGAGCCAGCAATTGCTTGTCGTAATGATGTTCGTGAGCAAGCGCGTTATACCAAAACTTTAACGCATGAGGGATTGCTGGATAGTGCGCAATCACTTATCACCGAAGATGGTTTGTTCTGTGTTGTATTACCTTATTCTATTGGTGAGCAATTTATTGAAATTGCAGAAAAAAAAGAGTGGAATGTTGCGAAACGCGTTAATATTAAAGACAGTGCAGATAAACCTTATCATCGAATTTTGTTAGCATTTCAAAGACAAAATCAAGGCAGTGTTGCATGTAGTATAGATGAACTTATTATTCGTAATAATGAAGGGCACTATACCGACAAGTTCCAATCTTGGGTGACTGACTTTTATTTATATTATTAAATCTATATTTAATAATATCTTGTTTAAGATAATATATATTGTTGTAAGTAATCGTATATATTCAAATAATATCATTGTGTTATCGTTTTTTTATTGGCAGATTGCATTTGGGTTGGGTGATCACCATGATGATTTTTTTGTGATTCATCTCTTAAAATAATGATTGAATTGAACTTCATACTATTTTTGCGCTCTAAGTCTTGTAGCTCATAAAAACGAGAAGGAATAACGAGAGTAAATATGACGGAGTCATTTAAAAATAGTGCGAAGCTTGACTTCGGGAGAGTCCATCTCTAATGAGCGAGCAGTTAACGGACCAAATGTTGGTTGAAAAGGTACAAAATGGTGACCAGAAAGCCTTTAATTTGCTGGTTATCCGCTATCAACACAAGGTAGCAAGCCTGATTTCCCGTTATGTACCACAGGGCGATGTACCAGATGTTTCGCAAGAAGCCTTTATTAAAGCTTATCGTGCCATCGGTTCTTTCCGTGGAGATAGTGCTTTTTATACATGGCTTTATCGCATTGCTGTGAATACAGCAAAAAATTATCTGGTCGCACAGGGGCGACGTCCGCCTTCGAATGATTTAGATGCGAGTGATGTTGAAAATTTCGAATCACCCAATGCACTAAAAGAAATTTCGAACCCTGAGAATTTAATGTTGTCTGAAGAGTTACGGAGAGTGGTTTTTCACACCATAGAGTCATTACCTGAAGATTTAAGGGTTGCTATTACACTTCGGGAACTTGACGGGCTAAGCTATGAAGAGATAGCGGTCATTATGGATTGCCCTGTCGGAACAGTACGTTCACGTATTTTTAGGGCGCGAGAAGCTATTGATAATAAGGTTCAACCATTAATACAAGAGTTTTAATTGTGGGTGAACCATCATTGACTGAAGGGTACTTTTACATGCAAAAAGAAAAACTTTCTGCATTTATGGATGGCGAAGTTCTTGATAAAGAATTAATGGGTACAATTGCTCGTGATGACTCCATGAAAGAGACATGGCAACGCTACCATTTAATTCGTGACACAATGCGTGGTGATGTAGGTGAAGTAGTCCACTTCGATATCGCAAGTCGCGTTGCGCTCGCTTTAGAGAATGAACCTGTTCGCATAAGTCCTGAACAACAACAAGAGCAGCAACCTGCGCCATCACAATGGCGTCAGCACTCTTTCTTACAAACGTTACGTCCTTGGGCAAGTCAGTTAACTCAAATCGGTGTCGCGGCTTGTGTTTCATTAGCTGTTATTGTTGGTGTTCAGCAATATAATGGAAAAAGTGGTTCTGAAGATTTTCAAGTAGATACACCTGTATTTAATACTCAACCTATTATGGGGTCAGGTTCACCAGTAAGCTTAAATCTTCAAAATGATACTTTAGGTAAAGACCAGCAAACACGTTTACAAGAGCGTAATCAGCGCCTTGGATTAATGTTGCAACAGTATGAGTTAGATCGCCGCATCTATAATGCACCACAAAATGAAGCGCCAGTTAACGCTAAAGGTGAAACTCAACCTGCAGTAGCACAGTAATAATAAATGTTAATGTATAAATAACGTGTGGGAATGAAACAGTCGTAATGAAAAAATCATGGTTATCCACCTTATTGCTGGTGGGCAGCCTGTCAATGCCGATACAAGCCTTGGCACAACCTCAAACAGGTAGTGTCGAGGCTTTGTTGCAAAAGATGGGTCAGACAAGTCAAAGCTCTACCTATGAATTATCTTTTATCAATATCAATTCTCAAGGTATTGTTCCTATTCGCTACCGTCACACTCTTATCGATGGCAAACCGCTTGCACAATTAATGCAAATGGATAGTACTCGCCGTGAAATCGTTCAACGTGGTGATGAAATCAGCTATTTTGAGCCAGGCTTAGATGCTTTCAGCTTAAGAAATGATCATATCGTTGATTATATCCCTTCTATTATTTACCAAGATTTCAATGAATTATCAGGTTATTATAATTTTATTGATGCAGGTAGAACGCATATTGGTGATATTCCAAGCCGAGTTGTTCGCGTGCTATCAAAAAATAATGACCGTTATGATTATGTCTTGTTTATAGATGAAGAAAGATATCTACCTTTAAGAGTCGATCTACTAGATAAGAATAATGACATCATTGAACAATTTCGAGTGATTACAGTTAATGAAGGGAGTGAAGTCGGAGCAGAACTTAATTCGTTACGTACCGTCAATATGCCTCCTTTATTACTTGTACCAAAAGCTAAACCTTTGGTTTATAACTGGTCGGTTAGTCAATTGCCTGAAGGTTTTAAAGAGGTAAAACGCAGTAATCATCAAATTTCTGAAACTGAGTTTAGTCAGTCTATTTTATTTAGTGATGGTTTATTTGATTTCTCTATTTATGTTAATAAAAGTGGTCAACAGGTTAATTCGCCCGAACGCGATAAAATGTTGAGGTATGGTCGTAATACAATTTATACCTATGACAAAGAAGGTAATGAAATTACCTTTATTGGTCAGCTACCATTTTCTACGGCACAAGCAATAGTTAATAGTGTTGTATTTACGAAAAAGTAAAAGGGTATAAGTTATGGTTAAAGAGTGGGCAACAGTTATACATTGGCATGAAGGACGGGCGTTATTACGCTACGGATCTTCTTCTGGCTGTGGTAGTTGCCAAGCTCGCGCTGCGTGTGGCTCTTATTTATTAAATAAAATAGGGCCTGAGACAGTTCATCAACTCGAACTTCCCGTTGCACAACCTTTAGTTGAAGGGCAAAAAGTGGAAGTAGGTATTCCTGAAAATAATCTACTTCTTTCCGCAATGCTAGTGTATTTAACGCCACTTATTGGCTTATTTATTGTCGCAGGCATTGCGAGCTTTTGGCTTTCGAGTGAATTTGCTATTTTTTGCAGTGGACTTGTGGGTGGTGCTCTTGGTTTTTTATTTGCCAAAAAAGTGGCGACTTGGTGGAGCAAAGATGAAGGTTTTGAGCCTATTGTATTGCAAATAGGGCTTCCACCTCATGAACTTAAAGTTCAATTTCAAGAATAATGAGTTGATTAAAATAATGGGGCATCTGCCCCATTATTCTTGTCATGCTGCTTTTGTAATAATATCTATCTTAAATTAACACGTTTCTATATCTGGAAATTACCCGCAAAAAATTACAAATAAATGCAAGTCTTAGCATAAATGTTTGTGTTTGATGAACGTTTCTTTGAGTATAATGTCTCTAGTGTGTAGAATGCGTCATCAATAATAACTCCTGCAATATAGAGTTTTCGCTTTGTGTCCATGAATGACGCCAAAGCCAGATTTATAGAGCAAAGCAATAGAGAAAAATAATTTCAGAATGAAAAACATACGTAACTTTTCCATTATCGCACATATTGACCACGGTAAATCGACGTTATCAGATCGAATTATTCAAATTTGTGGTGGCTTATCAGATCGTGAAATGGCTGCGCAGGTTCTTGATTCTATGGATCTTGAGCGTGAACGTGGTATTACAATCAAAGCGCAAAGCGTAACCTTGAATTACACCGCTGATGACGGTGAAGTTTATCAGCTTAACTTTATCGATACCCCAGGACACGTTGACTTCTCTTATGAAGTATCTCGTTCACTCGCTGCGTGTGAAGGCGCGTTATTGGTCGTAGATGCTGGGCAAGGGGTTGAAGCGCAAACATTAGCAAACTGCTATACCGCGATGGATATGGATCTCACCGTCGTTCCTGTTTTAAATAAAATAGACTTACCAGCAGCAGAGCCTGAGCGTGTTGCTGAAGAGATTGAAGACATTGTGGGCATCGATGCCACAGATGCAGTGCGTTGCTCTGCAAAAACAGGTATTGGTGTCAAAGAAGTTATCGAACGTCTTGTTAAAGAAATTCCAGCACCTGAAGGTGATGCAGACGCTCCATTACAAGCACTGATTATTGACTCTTGGTTTGATAATTACCTTGGTGTTGTTTCATTGATCCGTGTGAAAAATGGTAAAGTCAGCAAAAACGATAAAATCAAGGTAATGAGTACGGGACAGGTTTATAACATTGACCGTATTGGTATTTTTACACCAAAACAAATTGATACAACCACGCTAAATTGTGGTGAAGTAGGCTGGGTTGTTTGTGGTATTAAAGATATTTTAGGTGCACCTGTTGGGGATACTTTAACAGCAGCGCAAAAACCAGCAGATAAGCCATTGCCTGGCTTTAAAAAAGTTAAGCCACAAGTTTATGCGGGTTTATTCCCAATTAGCTCTGACGACTATGAATCATTCCGTGATGCATTAGGCAAATTAAGCCTGAACGATGCTTCATTATTCTATGAGCCAGAAAGCTCAACAGCGTTAGGTTTCGGTTTCCGTTGTGGTTTCTTGGGTCTTCTTCATATGGAGATTATTCAAGAACGTTTAGAACGTGAATATGACCTCGACCTGATCACAACAGCTCCAACCGTAGTTTATGAAGTTGAAATGACTAACGGTGATATTGTGTTAGTGGATAGCCCGTCTAAATTACCACCACTGAATAATATCGAAGAAATCAGAGAACCTATTGCTGAATGTCATATGTTATTACCGCAAGAATACTTAGGTAACGTAATTACTTTATGTATCGAAAAACGCGGCGTTCAAACCAATATGGTCTATCATGGTAATCAGGTTTCATTGACTTATGAAATTCCGATGGCTGAAGTGGTATTAGATTTCTTTGACCGTTTAAAATCAACATCACGCGGTTATGCTTCTTTAGACTATAACTTTATTCGTTTCCAAGGCTCTAACATGGTACGTGTAGATGTCTTGATTAATGGTGATCGCGTTGATGCTTTAGCATTGATTACACATAACGATAATGCACCTTATCGTGGTCGTGAGCTGGTGGAAAAAATGAAAGAATTTATTCCACGCCAACAGTTTGATATCGCTATCCAAGCGGCAATTGGTAACCATATTATTGCTCGTTCAACTGTTAAACAGTTACGTAAAAACGTATTAGCCAAATGTTATGGCGGTGACGTTAGCCGTAAGAAGAAACTGTTACAGAAACAGAAAGATGGTAAAAAACGTATGAAGCAAATTGGTAACGTAGAGCTACCACAAGAAGCGTTTTTAGCCATTCTTCATGTTGGTAAAGATAAATAATTTAAGGAGAAAACATGGCTAACACGTTTGCCTTGATCCTAACGCTGGCAACGCTAATAACGGGAGTTTTTTGGGGAATTGAGCGCTTTAAACTCAAACCAGCCCGAAAAGCAAAACTAAAGCGTCTTCAAGAGATGACGCAAGGGACCGAGGATCAGCAAGAGTTAGCAAAATCAATTAATAAACCAAGCTGGGCAGAGACATTAGGCTCTTTATTCCCAGTTTTGATTATTGTTTTGGTTCTGCGTTCATTTGTGTATGAGCCGTTTCAAATACCTTCTCGTTCCATGATGCCAACCTTATTGGTTGGCGATTTTATCTTGGTTGAAAAGTTTGCTTATGGATTAAAAGATCCAATTACACAAACCACGTTAATTAATACAGGGAAACCTAAACGAGGTGATATCGCCGTATTTAAATATCCTCGTGATCCTTCTACTGACTTTATTAAACGTGTTATTGGATTACCGGGCGATAAAATTGTTTATGATATGGTGTCGAAAAAACTTCATATCTATCCAAATTGTGATAAAACCATTTGTAATGAAGAAATATCAGTAACTTATGGTACTGCTTATCCAAGTGAATGGACGTTATTATTACAAAATGTACCGGGTGGTCAGCGTATTAATGGTATGAAATCTATTCCAATTGAGGAGCCTATTTCAACAGCAACTCAATTACGTGAAGAAGAAAGAGTAGAAACTATTGATAAAGTCTCTCACCGCATCATGACAATACCCGGTGATATGACGATGCCAGAGTTTATACAACCCGGATTACCTGTTGGTACATGGATTGTTCCTGAAGGTCATTACTTTATGATGGGTGATAATCGAGACGGTAGTTCAGATAGTCGCTTCTGGGGCTTTGTTCCAGAGAAAAACTTAGTAGGTAAAGCGACAACAATTTGGATGAGCTTTGAAAAAGTAGAGAATGAATGGCCAACAGGCGTTCGTTTTAGCCGTATCGGTGGCATTAAGTAATTATTAACAAAATAGCGACAGCATTCCTTCTTATCTAAGTGTAGAATGTGTCGCTTCTTTAAATATGATTGGCTCCTGTTATTGACAGGAGCCAGTGCAAACGCAACAGTTCTGTTATCCAACTCGATAATTTCTCGTTGTCTTAAACAGATTTGTTGCGTGTGCTTCAAATTAAGTTATGGAATTGATCGCACATGAATACTTTATTAATAAACCAGTTACAAAAGAAACTGGGCTATACTTTTACGCAAAATGAATTATTACTACAGGCTTTAACGCATCGCAGTGCCAGCAGTAAACATAATGAACGTTTAGAATTTTTAGGTGATTCAATTCTAAGCTATGTAATTGCTAACGCACTTTATCATCGCTTTCCTCGTGTTGATGAAGGTGATATGAGCCGAATGAGAGCAACACTTGTTCGTGGAAATACACTCGCTGAATTAGCACGTGAATTTGAATTAGGTGAATGTCTACGTTTAGGCCCAGGGGAATTAAAAAGCGGTGGCTTTCGTCGCGAATCAATTTTAGCGGATACGGTGGAAGCTTTAATTGGTGCAATTTTCCTCGATAGTGATATTCAAAATATCGAAAAAATTATTTTAAACTGGTATGAGAATCGTTTGGCTGAAATTAGCCCAGGCGATAAGCAAAAAGATCCTAAAACTCGTTTGCAAGAGTATCTGCAAGGCCGTCATTTACCATTACCTTCTTATATTGTGGTACAGGTTCGTGGCGAAGCCCATGATCAAGAGTTTACGATCCATTGTCAGATAAGCGGTATCGAACAACCTGTCAAAGGGATGGGTACAAGCCGTCGTAAAGCTGAACAGGCCGCTGCTGAACAGGCATTAATACAACTGGAGCTTGAATGAGCGAAGAACAAACCTATTGCGGATTTATTGCGATAGTCGGTCGCCCAAATGTGGGAAAATCAACACTACTGAACCAATTACTGGGGCAGAAAGTTTCTATTACATCACGTAAACCGCAAACTACGCGTCACCGTATCATGGGTATTGATACAGATGGTGCTTACCAAGCGATTTATGTGGATACACCGGGCTTGCATATCGAAGAAAAGCGAGCCATCAACAGACTAATGAACCGTGCAGCAAGCAGTTCAATAGGTGATGTTGAATTGGTTATTTTCGTTGTTGAAGGCACCAATTGGACGCCTGATGACGAAATGGTGTTAAATAAATTAAAATCATTACGCTGCCCTGTTTTATTAGCAATTAATAAAGTGGATAACGTAACTGATAAAACCAAGTTACTTCCACACATTGGCTTTTTAAGCCAACAAATGGATTTTCTTGATGTTGTACCAATCAGTGCTGAAAAAGACATGAATATCGATACGATAGCGAAAATCGTACGTAAATGTTTACCAGAAGCGACTCATCATTTCCCTGAAGATTATATTACTGATCGCTCTCAGCGTTTTATGGCATCAGAAATTATTCGTGAAAAATTGATGCGCTTTTTGGGTGAAGAATTACCTTATTCTGTCACTGTTGAAATTGAGCAATTCGTTACCAATGAGCGTGGTGGCTATGATATCCACGGATTAATTCTGGTTGAACGTGAAGGCCAGAAGAAAATGGTTATTGGTAATAAAGGTGCGAAAATCAAGAAAATTGGTACTGAAGCCCGTATGGATATGGAAGACTTATTTGAAAACAAAGTTCACTTAGAACTTTGGGTGAAAGTCAAAGCGGGCTGGGCTGATGATGAACGTGCTTTACGTAGCCTTGGCTATGTGGACGATTTAAAGTAGGTAACTGAAGTGGATGGCTGGCAACGTGCATTCGTTATCCATGCTCGACCTTACAGTGAAACGAGTTTATTACTCGATTTTTTCACTGAAAATGAAGGGCGAGTACGCATATTGTCAAAAGGTGCGCGAGGCCGTCGTTCACCCTTAAAAGGGGCACTTCAACCTTTTACTCCTTTGCTCATTCGTTGGAGTGGGCGAGGAGAAGTTAAAACACTTCGTGATGCTGAACCTATCTCTTTAGCATTACCACTGACAGGCTCTGTACTATACAGTGGCTTGTATCTTAATGAGTTATTGTCTCGCGTTTTAGAAAATGGTACGTCTTATAGTGTACTTTTTTTTGAATACCTCTCCTGTTTGCAAATTCTTGCTGCTAGCGATACCACACCCGAAGCGGCACTAAGACGCTTTGAACTTGCGTTATTAACACAACTTGGCTATGGCTTAGATTTTCTGCATTGTGCCGGAAGTGGAGAGCCTGTTTCAGATTCGATGACCTATCGTTATCGGGAAGAAAAAGGTTTTATTGCGAGTTTAGTGGTTGATCATAATAGTTTTACGGGATTTGAATTAAAATCCTTAGCCAGTCGCGAATTTCCTACTGTTGAAACATTAAAAGCGGCGAAAAGGTTTACTCGAATGGCATTGAAGCCCTATTTAGGCGGAAAACCATTAAAAAGTAGAGAACTTTTTAGACAATTTGCCATTAAAAAATCCCCAAAGAAAAGAGCATTGATGGCAGAACAGTAATATTGTCTTTTTCTTCTCTATGGAATGTGTAAACTAAGGTAATGCAACGTTATTTTTCAGGAGAAGAGCATGTCTGATATTCTACTTGGCGTTAATATTGACCATATCGCCACCCTTCGTAATGCCCGAGGCACAACGTATCCCGATCCTGTTCAAGCGGCTTTTATTGCAGAACAAGCTGGTGCTGATGGTATTACTATCCATTTACGTGAAGATAGACGTCATATCACTGATCGCGATTTAATGTTGATAAGCCAAACGGTTCAGACAAGATTAAATCTGGAAATGGCAGTTACTGAAGAGATGATTGAGATAGCTTGTCAAACTCAGCCTGATTTTTGCTGCTTAGTACCTGAAAAACGCCAAGAAGTGACAACAGAAGGTGGTTTAGATGTTGTTGGCAATGAAGCAAAAGTTGCTGATGCAATTAAACGCTTATCTTTAGCGGGTATCAAAGTTTCTCTGTTTATTGACCCTGATCATGAGCAAATTAACGCAGCCGATCGTGTTGGTGCACCTTTTATTGAGATCCACACTGGTGCTTATGCTGACGCTGAAGATGAAATGGCTCAAGAAAAAGAGTTTGTCCGTATTCGTGATGCAGTGACTTACGCCGCATCTAAAGGCTTAAAAGTGAATGCGGGACATGGTTTGCATTACCACAACGTACAACGTATTGCCGCATTACCTGAACTTTATGAACTGAATATTGGCCATGCAATTATTGGTAGAGCCGTATTTAGTGGATTAGCACCAGCGGTTGAAGAAATGAAACGCTTAATGCGAGAAGCGCGTCGCTAATGGCTATTGTTGGCTTAGGTATGGATATCGTTGAGATATCGCGTATCGAAGATATTATAGGGCGTTCTGGTGAACGCCTTGCTCGTCGCATTCTTACTGATACCGAATGGGAAATCTATCAATCCCATAAACAGCCAATACGCTTTTTAGCTAAACGGTTTGCAGTAAAAGAGGCGGCGGCAAAAGCATTAGGAACAGGCATCCGTTTAGGATTGGCTTTTAATCATTTTGAAGTGCGTAATGATGAGTTAGGCAAACCTACACTGCATTTTTTAGCGATTGCAAAAGAGATGGCAGAGAAAGCGGGGATAAACTCTATTCACGTAACACTTGCTGATGAACAGCGTTATGCTTGTGCGACAGTTATTTTAGAAAAATAGCTCTCTTAGATTTATCACCCACAAAATCATTGACTAAGGTTTAGAGCTTATCTGCATGGTGGATCAACACAAATTTTTCCCATAATTCATCTTGAGATTCAGTATGAGCAGGATCAGTGATGATCGTGTTAGTAATCGGACAAACCGATTGGCAAGTCGGTTTATCGTAATGTCCTACGCATTCAGTGCAAAGATCAGGATTAATTTCATAAATTTCATCCCCCATTGAAATCGCATCATTTGGGCACTCGGGTTCACACATATCACAGTTGATGCATTTCTTCGTAATTAGTAAAGCCATATCAGTCACTTAATATATAAATTATTAAATTTCAGTAACTTATATCTTGCACTTATATGTTACATGTATAATTATTACTAATACAATTTAGTAATTGTATTTATTTTTATCTTAAATTTCTGCATTGTTAATGATTTTATTTTACCTATTTAATAGGTGTATATTTTGCAGAGTAAAAAACCTCGCAAGAGTAACATTTATCTTATGAGTCGTAAAATATCAGATAGACTATAAAAAAATATTTTTTATTATGGGCATATTTTGTGGTATTCAGCACACCTAATACCCTGTTATTGATGTTAAATAATGCAATAACATAAGGGGTATTTTATGCCAACACTGTTTAATATTTGGACGTTTGCGCTTTTATCTTTGGGATTAGTGTTAACTCCAGGTCCTAATATGATTTACCTGATTTCACGTTCAATCTCTCAAGGGAAAAAAGCCGGATTTATTTCACTAATCGGTGTGGCTGTCGGCTATATTTTTTATATGTTATTAGCGGCATTTGGTATTACAGCCATTTTTATGGCTGTACCTTATGCTTATGATGCATTGAAGATTTGTGGTGCGATTTACCTTTTTTATATAGCTTGGCAATCTATTAAACCTGGTGGGCGTTCTATCTTTCATCCAAAAAAATTGCTTTCAGGCAATACAACAAAGCTCTTTGTTATGGGATTTGTTACCAATCTATTGAATCCTAAGATTGCATTGATGTATTTATCACTGTTGCCTCAATTTATTAGCATTCAAAATGGCAGCGTTTTAAATCAATCATTAGTATTAGGTAGTATTCAAATTATTATTAGCATCGCAGTAAATGCATTGATTGTTATTGCCGCTGGCTCTATTGCAGGGTTCTTTATGCAAAGGCCTCGTTGGGCACTCATTCAACGTTGGTTTATGGCAACAATCTTAGGGGCTTTAGCTATCAAATTAGCCACAGAAGCGCGCGTAAACTAAAGTTTCATCTTGCTATCTTTGTCATAAAGAATTCAAGACAATCTCTTTAGTTATCAATAGAAAACAGGGTACAATATCCCGCTATATGATCATGAAGAGATATCCTTGTGAATAAAGTTAAAGATGATATTTATTGGATGCATAAAGCGATTGAGCAAGCGCAAAAAGCACAAGAAATCGGTGAAATACCAGTGGGCGCAGTGTTAGTCGTTGATAATAAAATCATTGCTAAAGGATGGAATCATTCAATTATCGATAACGACCCCACTGCACATGCAGAGATTATGGCATTACGCAAAGGGGGAAAGCATTTACAAAATTATCGTCTACTTGATACAACTCTTTATATTACCCTAGAACCTTGTGTGATGTGTGCAGGAGCGATTGTGCATAGTCGGGTAAAACGCGTAGTTTACGGCGCCTCAGATTTAAAAACTGGCGCAGCTGGTTCATTTATTGATATTTTACAGCATCCCGGAATGAACCATAAAGTTGAGATAACATCAGGTGTATTAGGTGAAGAGTGTTCACAGCTTTTAAGCCAATTTTTTAAAATGAGAAGGGCTGAAAAGAAACAACTTAAAAAGCAAAAAAACAGTCCAGTTATAATCAATACTGAACCAGCCATAAAAGAATAATACCTGTTTACTGATAATTAAGGGTATACGTTGCTTGTGCTTGGAATGGGCCAGTGAGCAATGTTTGATTTTTCAGTGCAGAGGGTGACGCCTCAACATATGTCATAAAATTAAACTGAATACGTTTATTATTAAGAAGTCGAGTTGAGCTCGGCTTTTTTAATTGGATAACATTGCGCTGAACATCTGTAAATACAATCCCAATACTTTTAGGATCTTCAGATCCTGTGCCAACAACAGCAAGGTGATCGGGCATTGTAGGATGCTCTTTCCCATCTAACGTAATCGTGACGCTTTTATAAATATCTTGACTGCAATTTTCTAAACTAATACTAAAAGCAACAGGTTCACTTTTTTGAAAAGTATAAAGATCTTTTGCTGATATCTGCTTGAAGTCAATTACTTTATTTTCATCACCAGCAACAATAGTACAACCATGTGCAACCACAACACCTTTAAATTCCATATCACCACCAATAAGCTCGGTCACAGCAAAAGCGGAAGGTGAAAGTAATAATAAAAGAGAAATAGCAGATTTTGTTATTGGGTTTTCCATTACATAAACTCCGCAACTAATGTGGCATGTGCTGAAAATTCACCTTCTGTAATTTTGCTACCTGTTTTTGCAATAGGAGCTGCTGTGACTTCCCAGTTTCCTTTAAAATTATTCAGTTTCCCGACAGAAAAATATTGATTAGGTGGCACAATCGCTCCTGATTTGTCTCTTAAAACAATACCTAAATTAGTTCTATCTACAGGTCCTGTTGTGCCAAGATAATTAGGGTTAAAACTAGCGATACCTGAGCTCCCAGTTTGAATTTTGAACATAATTCTACTGTTAGGATTAGTAAAACTTCCACCTTCACACTTGATGGGAATATTGCGCGTGATCTTGTAGTTTTGACCATTTAAATAGTCAGAGGTATTACCGACATTGCCAAAATCAAAGGTAATTGGAGAGCCATTATTAAATGTACATCTATCTTCCGTGGTTAATATTCCTGAACTAATCACTAATTTTGAAATTGGCTCAGGGCCATATTCTTGATATAAGCCATTACCTACACGTGCATACATTTGAGCTACAGCTTGTCCTGTTAATGAAACCCCATTAATAATCGGTTTTTTCAAGCGAAAGACTAATACACCACTACTTCCTGATGACATGTTGGGTTTTGGTGATTCAGGGACACGGCAACCTTGTTGCCCATTTCGATTGTTCGGTTTTTCAATAAAAGGAACAGTAGGAAGTGATTCAGGACCCCAAATAGAAAACTTGATCTGAACATCGACATATTCATTCAGTTCATAGTAATTATTACCTAAATAGCGTAGGTCAGAATTTGCCATATAATAAGTGCGAGAATTCGGAACTAAGGGATCTTTAGGGCAATAAACCGTTGCTAAGTATCTGTCAGGCAAAGAAAAGTTTACTGTGGCCGTTTCGCCAGGTCGGTTATTAGGAAATGTTGCGTTATTTAATGCAACTCTAAAAATATTAGGGCCTCCAACAGTGCGAACTTCACCATGAATATAAGCAGATGCCACAACTGGAGTACATAACATTGCGCCAGTAAAAAGTAATTTTAGCGTATTGAAATAAAAATTTACTGTTGTTAATTTCATTTTATTCCTACCGGCGTCAAGTTAATTAATATTTGGGTTGTTGTTCTTTAGGTGCTGCTTTACAGCTATTTTGTTGGCAAACAAATTTTAATTCTGGATGTCCGCCGTAATCATTTACATACATCATGTAAAATTGATTTATGTTGCTGGTTTTAACTGGAATTTCCAGTGATGATTTAGGCGCAACCATTAAACCAGGGAAGGTAGTTAACTTATCGCTATCCTCACCATTCAACTTATTAGAAAGCCCGATAATTGTGATGTAATAAGGTGTCGGATTTTCTGCAATAAATTGATTGCCTTGTTTTTTAAACACTAATTGATCTTGCCAAACCATGCCTGGCTTTTCAGGAATAATGGTGGTTGGGCGGTAGAATAATTTAATGCGAGACTGCATTGCCATTTGCAACACGTTAGCTTGTTTTGGTGCTGGTGGAATTTCACGCACATTTAAATAAAACAGTGATTCTCTATCTTGTGGCAAAAGACCAATTTCTGCTGTTTTGGTAATTCTAACCACGCCTTTTTGATCACCATCAAGACGCTGTAAAGGTGGCAATGCTACTAAAGGAGAAGCGATTTTTTGTCCGTGTTCATTTTCAACCCATGATTGCGCTAAGAAAGGAATATCAGGGCTAGTATTTTTTAGGTTTACGCTAGCTGAGTTTTCGTTGCCCATTAGTACAATGCGAGTTCTATCTAATGACACGCCCGCTTGAGTCGTACTCACAATGCTAAGTGCAATTAATGAGCCACAAAAAAGCGTTTTAAGTGTGTTGAATGAGTTCATACAATTATCTCTAGTAATTCATTTTATTCATTAAAATCCCTGACATAATAACAATTCATGTTTTAGTGGATCGTTAATTGCAGCTGGGATTGTAATCGTACACTGGGATTTACCACCCCAGATCACGTTTAATGATTCATTAAGGTTAACACCGGCGATATAAACTAAACCATCTTCCATCACCATTCCCATATTTTCACCGTTTTTATTGGTGATTTCGGCACCAAATGGCGGGTGTTTTTGATCGACTGTTTGTAAGATAGCCATTAGGCGCTCACCTTGGCGAACAGGGAATTTATAGTAGCCAATTGCGCCTTCAGTTAATGTGGCAGAAGTAATGGCTTTGTGTGTTTCAATATCTGAATCCATTTTATCAACATCAATACGAGCATCAACATTGTTATAACTAGTTAAGTCAGTTAATACCCCAATACCGAATAGGTTTGTCGTTGTGCTTTGATTATTAAATGGTACGCCTGCAACGCCATCAGTATCAACCATCATGCGAGCAGTACTTGATGTCATGCTACTGCTATGTAATGCAGCGCCGTGGCGTGTTGCAGTAAATCCGCCTTTAACTGTTGCACCTAGTGCAACATAATTATCTTGTTGATAGCTCGCATTGGCGTTAATTTCTGCATATTGCGAACGGTGTTGATAATAACCATCAGTATTGGCTTTATTGTCTGAGCTTAAACCTGCACGGACACGCCATAGATTATTATAATTGCTATTATCAGAATAAGAGGCCATTTGGTTCACTTTTCCGTTACTGTCTTGCAAGCTATAACCAATGCTTTTACCACTTCCTAATGGAACTGAAATATTAAAAGAAATACTGTCATCAGTATTACCTTTATGCTGAGTACGGAAGGCAGATAAGTTAGTATTAATCTGCTCTATACCCATAATAGAAAAATTAAGGCTTACCGTAACACCATACTGTTCTTGTGTCTTTTTATCCCAATAGTTTTGGTGTCGATAAGAGAGATAAAGTGTTGTCGATTTTTCAATATCATCAGCCCAAAAAGTTTTGTTACCTGTAATGGTATACATCTCTTTTTCATAACCATTGTTATTAATATCGTTGTAACGCTCATCCATATATTGAGAGAAAGATCGGAATGTTTTCTCTGAAAAGCGATAACCCGCAAAAGTAATCGTACTATGGTACTCATCAAAGGTTTTAGCGTAGTTCAGTTTGAATGACATCCCATTGATATTTTCATTATCATAAGTTTTGCTATAAGACTGAGTAATATCACCTGAAAGCGTACCTAAACGCCCCATATCGTGACCTAAACCTAATGACCACGCATTGTAATCTTTAGCCGTCAACAAAACCCCACCATACAGCGACCATGTGTTGTTCATACCCCATGAAAAATCGCCTTGATAAAAAACAGGGCCTTGCATTTTATGGTTGTTGAGCGATGACTGACCCATTGATGTGTTATAACGCACTGAGCCTGGGCGAGTCATATAAGGTAGATTGGCTGTTTGTACTTGGAATTCGCTTACTTTACCGTTTTGCTCTTCGACTCTGACATTTAATTGGCCTTGTACTGTATCTTGTAAATGTTTAATAGCAAAAGGGCCCGCAGGTACCGTAGTTTCATAAATTAAGCGACCGTTTTGCGTTACAGTCACTTTGGCATTAGTGTTTGCGATGCCATGAATTTCAGGTGCATAACCTTGCAAAGAAGGGGGTAACATTCTTTCATCACTTTGTATATTGGCACCTGTAAAACGAAAACTATCAAAAACTTGAGAGTTTAAATAAGTTTCACCAAGCGTTAATTTTGCAGCTAGGTTAGGTAATGGTTTATAGGCGTATATCTGATTCCAATCAAAGCTATTATTTGATGAATATTCAGATGAGTAGTTTCCTTGATATTCAGCACGTAGTCGCCATTCACCAAGGTTAATTCCAGCTTGCCCATATCCTGTTAATGAGTTGTTGTTATTGCCTTGATTTGGGCGAGTTGATGTACCTGTTAAGGTATAGTCAACTAATAACCCAGATACACCTGGGTCCCACAATTCAGGTGGTGTCCAATCCGCATCTTCATATTTCATTAGTGAGCGAGGCATAACAATATCGAGAATACCGCCATCATTTTTGATAGAGATACCTGGTAATTGACTAATATTGAAACAATCTGGTGAGATTTCTTCGATAAATTTTTGATTTTCTTCGTTAACTGTTAACTTTTTTAGAAGAGTAGGATCAATACAAGCGATGGAGTAATTGGGTTTCACTTCAACATAATTAATGTTTTGGCGAGGGAAGTCACGACCATTTATACGGATATCTAAGTAGTACATACCCGGAATAATGTAATTAGAGGTTGCAAAACGAGATAAATCGACATTATCTCTGTCTTCGGCATCTAGCATATGAATGTTAAATTCCACAGAATCATCAGGCTCGGCTTGAGCGAAAAACGCTAAGCACAATAGCAAAATGGCACAAATGTTTTTCCATATTGTGCTGTGAAAAAAAGAAATTAACATGAATAAACGCCTAATTATTAATAAAATAAAAAGTAATTAAATAATGAATATTTATTTTATTACTTTTTATTTTATTCTTATTAAATTGAAGTGTTTTATCAAATTTAACGCAGAGGAAGTCCCCTGCGTTAATGCAGTAATTAATTTATTATTTAATTAATTTAAATAAATAAAACGATTACTGATAATCAACTTGGAAGTTGATAACGGCTTGGAATTCACCTGGAGTTACAGTTGCGTCTGCTGATTCAGCTTGAACGTAAGCAACGAATGGGATCTTAGAAACACCATTAACTAATTGTACTGGTGTTGTTGCTGTGTTCCATTTTACTGATTTGCTGCCAGCATCCATTAAGCCGATACCTGCACCAGAAGCTGAGCCAGATACGAAAGATGCTAAGTCTTTATTTGTTGCATTAACAACACTTGGTGTATAGCTAACAGTAGCTGTTTTTGCTACGGTAGTATCACAGTCTTGTAATTCGATATCTTTTTTAACGTTACCTGCTTTCTGCATATTTGCTAATGCAGAAGTTGGGATTTCACTGAAATCAACAATAACAGGACTTGAAGAAGCTGCTAATCCACAAGCTGAATTAACAATTTCACCTTTTAATTGAATTTCGCCTTTAGTTGCGCCAACTTTTGGTGCAGAAGTTTCAGCAGTTGCAACAGAATTAATACCAAATACTAAAGCAGCAGCTAAAGCAATTTTACTCAGTTTCATTATAGATAATCCCTTGAAGATCGTGCGTATTATTATTTATAGAAAAATAATATTAGTGTCGGAATATAAAAATTGATTTGCATTATATTTCGAGTTGTTTCGAATAATGACTGGTTTATATGATATCAACAAAGGCATTCTATTTGATATAACATTTTGTTGATTTACTCAATTTTCATATTTAATCTTGCCTATTCCATATTAATAGAGTTTTATGTAGGTTTATTCTTTTTATTACTCAATTTATGGGTGAAAAAGTTTATCAGGCAGATAAATTTAATAGACAATGCAATTAACATTATTTTAACTTTACAAAAAGTAATGTTATTAACATTAGGTTAGAAAAATTAATAAAATCAATTATAGATTATCGCAATATATATAATTCAATAAGTTAGATGTTAATAATGACGCGTTTAGGTTAATTTTTATCGTGAAAAAAGTTTCTCCCAAAATAATAATCATAAAATGAATAATAACGTATGAGATAATTCCTACGTATTTAAGTTAATTTTTTCTTATATTTCACTTATTCTGATAGTCCTAAAATGACTAATTGGATCATTTTAAATACAATTTACTCATTAGGTGAGTGTTTTGGCTAATGAGTGTTACATTTTTTAACACATGAATTTTCCCTATTTTGGGTAAAAAATAGCATGACAAAATGTAACAATTTTTAATATTAAGAAAATATTAATTTAGGGATTGTTTTAATGGTTGGAGTGATTTTTGAATAGTAGAAATGAAATAAATAAGCCTCTATAAAAGAGGCTATGTTGTTTAATAGGCTGTTTTTAAGTACAAAAATTATTGATAAGCCATATCTTGAGTCAATGATAATGATGAGCTTTCTTGCTCTTCATCGTTATCATTCTCTTTATCTTTAGATAATATTTTATTTTTGCTCTCTTTGGCTTGAAGGTAACCGACAAGGCTAAGTTGATATCGTCGAATGTTTTCAACATAGCGATAAGCCTCATGGCCTCTGGCATAGCCATAAGGGAGGTCTGCATAATATTTCTTTTGGCTAAGTAGAGGTAATCTTGATTTTACATCTAGCCAACTATCAGGATCGGCATTTTGTTGCTCCGTAAGCCTTCTGGCATCAAGCATATGACCAAATCCCATATTATATGCTGCCAATGCAAACCAAATTTTTTCATCTTCTGGAATAGAATCCGGCAAGCGCGAAAGGAGATGTTTAAGATATTGTGCTCCTCCTCGAACACTCTCTTCGGGATCAAGCCTGTCAGTAACGCCCATACTTGATGCAGTAGGGCGAGTTAACATCATCAATCCTCTAACTCCAGTTGGTGATGTAGCATGAGGATCCCAATGTGATTCTTGCCATGCCATAGCTGCCAATAACCGCCAATCGAAAGTATCTGCATACTTTTCAAAAAGAGGCTGATAGTTTGGCAAAATAGAATCTATCGCTGTAATAAAAGAGATAGTATCGAAGTAATCAAATGTACCTACATGGCCAAAATATTTTTCTTCTAGTCTTGCTAACACATCTTCTTGAGATAATTGATTAAAGTAATCGAGCATCGCTGCATATAAGCTATTATCTTCACCATCAGGCAAATACCACGTTAGTGGACGGCTTTCAGTGACTTCAAACCCTACGGCAACATTAGGATGAATGCGTTGTTGTACTGCAACACTGATGGAATCTGCTAGAACATAGGTTATTTTACCTTCTGATAATGCTTCTAGCAGTTGCGAGGTCGTCTGATTATCTGATTCTTCCCATTCAAGCTCGGGGTATTGCGTCTCTTTTAATGTTCGCAATAAACTTGCATGAGCTGAGCCAGCAGTGACAACAAGTCGCCCATCTAACGAATCAAAACTACGTGGTCTTAATGTCCCTTTACGGTAAATAAGCTGTTGAGAAACTGAAAAATAAGCAGGGCCACTGCGTGTCGTATCTAATCTCTCTTTATTATAAAGTAATCCGGCGGCGATAAAGTCAGCTTTATTATTCTCCAGATCATCAAACATTTGGTTGATATTTGTCCGCATATTAACGACAAGTTTCACGCCTAGGTAATCTGCAAAGCGTTTCACTAATTCATAATCGAAACCTACGGGGTCCTTTTTATCGTTCATCGTTATCAATGGTGAAGGTATCGTACTAATTCTTAACTCACCACGAGATAAAATCTTATTTATCTGCGCTTTTTGCCTATCTGGCCATGTAATATTCAACGCGATAATAGCCGCTGAAAAGAGCGCTATGATAACGATAACGAAATAGTTTATCCTTATATTATTCAATAGGTTGGTTCTCGTTAACGTTGTTTATTGTTGTGTGTAAAATCGTCATTTTAACATGGATAAATTTCCAGTAATCGAGCATTTTGCTTAACATATTGGCAAGACGCAACTTGATTACACCAATTAATCATTAAAACACTCTAAGTTAAATGCCGTTATTTTGTTCACGCAAACGGTTTCGTCTGAGCGGTTATTCTATTATACTAGGCGCGTTTCCCCTGAATGATTGGTCAGGTTAGCTGCTAAAAGAGAGAACTCAATACTATGGAAATCCTGCGTGGCTCCCCCGCTTTATCCGCGTTTCGTATTAATAAATTACTCACTCTATGTCAGGAAAATGATCTTCCTGTACAAGGTATATACGCGGAATTTGTCCATTTCGCGAAAGTGGAAGGGCAGTTATCTGAAGATGATCAAACTAAATTACGTCAACTACTGCATTATGGACCTTCATTAACAGAACATGAGCCTGTTGGGGAAATGCGAGTTGTTACACCTCGCCCGGGAACAATTTCACCTTGGTCTTCTAAAGCGACAGATATTGCACATAACTGTGGTTTAGCCAAGGTTGTCCGAATTGAACGTGGTATCGCCTACTTTATTGAGTGCGGTACGATGACAGACAATCAGTGGCAACAGCTTTATGGTTTTATTCATGATCGAATGATGGAAACCATCTTCTTAAATTATCAAGATGTAAATGCACTTTTTGCCGAGCAAACGCCAGCACCACTAAAAACGATTGATGTGCTTGCAAAAGGCAAAGATGCACTAATAAAAGCGAATATCGAAATGGGATTAGCGCTGGCAGACGATGAAGTTGATTACTTAGTCGATGCTTTTAACCGCTTACAGCGTAATCCAACAGATGTTGAGCTTTATATGTTTGCACAAGCTAACTCTGAACACTGTCGCCACAAAATATTTAATGCTGATTGGATAATTGATGGTAAAGCTCAAGATAAATCATTATTTAAAATGATTAAAAATACGTTTGAGCAAACGCCTGATTATGTCATGTCAGCTTATAAAGATAATGCGGCAGTAATGGAAGGCTCTGTGGCGGGGCGTTTTTATCCTGATACAGAAAAAGGGCATTATCACTATCATCAAGAGCCTGTACATATCTTGATGAAAGTAGAAACACATAACCACCCAACAGCAATTTCACCATGGCCGGGGGCTGCAACGGGTTCAGGCGGTGAAATTCGAGATGAAGGCGCAACGGGACGCGGTGCAAAACCTAAAGCTGGTCTAGTTGGATTTTCGGTTTCTAACTTACGTATTCCGGGATTTGAACAGCCTTGGGAAGAAGATTTTGGCAAACCAGAGCGTATTGTTAATGCATTAGACATTATGACTGAAGGTCCACTAGGTGGTGCGGCATTTAATAATGAATTCGGTCGTCCGGCATTATTAGGTTATTTCAGAACCTATGAAGAACAAGTAAATAGCCACAATGGTGTTGAAATTCGCGGCTACCATAAACCCATCATGTTAGCAGGGGGTATTGGTAATATTCGTGAAGATCACGTACAAAAAGGCGAAATCACAGTTGGTGCTAAGTTAATTGTACTTGGTGGACCCTCTATGAACATCGGTCTTGGTGGTGGTGCCGCTTCTTCTATGACATCAGGTCAATCAGATGCTGATTTAGATTTCGCCTCTGTTCAGCGTGATAACCCAGAAATGGAACGCCGTTGCCAAGAAGTTATCGACCGTTGCTGGCAATTAGGTGACGATAACCCGATCTTATTTATTCATGACGTTGGTGCTGGTGGTCTTTCTAATGCAATGCCTGAATTAGTTAATGATGGCGGTCGTGGTGGTCGTTTTGAATTACGTGATGTTCTTAATGATGAACCGGGTATGAGCCCACTTGAGATCTGGTGTAATGAATCTCAAGAGCGTTATGTATTAGCGGTATCGCCTGAAAAAATGCCTCTTTTTGATGCGTTATGTCAGCGTGAAAGAGCACCTTATACTGTGATTGGTGAAGCAACGCAAGAGCGTGAATTAGTGCTCAATGATACACACTTTGATAATAAGCCGATTGATATGCCATTAGACATATTATTAGGTAAAGCACCTAAAATGTTGCGTGATGTAAAATCACTTAAAACAGAAGGTGAGTATCTCTCCCGTAAAGATATCGATTTAAAAGATGCCGTCTATCGTGTTCTTCATTTACCAGCCGTTGCTGAAAAAACCTTCTTAATTACCATTGGTGACCGTACCGTAACAGGAATGGTTGCGCGTGATCAAATGGTCGGGCCTTGGCAAATTCCGGTTGCCAATTGTGCTGTTACCACAGCAACATTAGATAGCTATTATGGCGAAGCTATGTCTATTGGTGAACGAGCACCTATCGCACTGTTAGATTTTGCTGCCTCTGCACGTATGGCTGTCGGTGAAGCACTAACAAATATGGCGGGTTGTGATGTAGAAGCGCTTAATCGCATTAAGCTTTCGGCTAACTGGATGTCAGCAGCAGGTCATCCGGGTGAAGATGCAGGTTTATATGACGCAGTGAAAGCCATTGGTGAAGAGTTATGTCCAAAGCTAGGTATTACTATTCCTGTGGGCAAAGATTCGATGTCAATGAAGACGCGCTGGCAAGATAAAGATGGGAAAACCAAAGAGGTTACTTCTCCACTATCTTTAGTTATTACAGCATTCTCTCGTGTTGAAGATGTGCGTAAAACAGTGACGCCTGAATTATCAACACAAGCTGGAAACCGCTTGTATTTAATTGATTTGGGCAATGGTCATAATGCATTAGGTGCAACGGCACTAGCTCAAGTTTATCGCCAATTAGGTCAGAAAGCGGCTGATCTTCGTGATGTTGAACAGTTGAAACAGTTCTTCAATGTGATGCAACAATTGGTCAATGAAGGCAAATTGTTGGCCTATCACGATCGCTCTGATGGTGGGTTATTTGTCACTCTTGTAGAAATGGCATTTACAGGCCATTGTGGCTTACACGTTGATATCAGTGCTTATGATGAAGATATTTTAGCTGGACTCTTTAATGAAGAGCTCGGTGGTGTGATCCAAATTCGTGCTGAACATCAAGAAGTCGTCGAAGCATTATTTGCTGAATATGGTTTATCGGATTGTTTACATTATTTAGGTCAAGCAACAGAAAATGATGCCATTATTATCCAAAGTCGTGAAACGGAAGTTTACAACGAAAAACGCAGTACATTGCGTCTTTGGTGGGCAGAAACAACATGGCAAATGCAACGCTTACGTGATAATCCAGAGTGTGCGGATGAAGAGCATCAAGCAAAACAAGATCTCAACGATCCTGGGTTAAATGTGAAGTTAACCTTTGATCCAAATGAAGATATTGCTGCACCTTATATTGCAACAGGGAGCCGCCCTCGTATTGCGGTTTTAAGAGAGCAAGGTGTTAACTCTCATGTTGAAATGGCGGCTGCTTTTGACAGGGCTGGTTTTGATGCTATCGACGTTCATATGAGTGACTTACATTCATCACGACGTTCACTCAGTGATTTTGATGTGCTGGTGGCTTGTGGTGGATTCTCTTACGGTGACGTATTAGGTGCGGGGGAAGGCTGGGCGAAGTCCATCTTATTTAATTCTCGCTTACGTGATGAGTTTGCCCAATTCTTTGAACGCCAAGATACCTTATCCCTAGGGGTCTGTAATGGTTGCCAAATGATGTCGACATTATCAGAACTTATTCCAGGTGCAGATTTGTGGCCTCGTTTTGTTCGCAATCGTTCTGAGCGTTTTGAAGCGCGCTTTAGTTTAGTGAAAGTGACAGAAAGCCCATCATTATTACTACAAGGTATGGTGGGTTCACAAATGCCTATCGCAGTTTCTCATGGTGAGGGTTTTGCTGAATTCCGTAATGCTGAGCAACTAGCACAACTAGAAGCACAAAATTTAGTGGGATTACGTTTTGTGGATCACTACGGTAATCCTACAGAACAATATCCATTAAATCCTAATGGCTCTGTAAAAGGGATCACTGCTGTCACTACAAAAGATGGTCGCTCAACCATTATGATGCCTCACCCAGAACGAGTGTTTAGAACAGTCAGTAATTCTTGGCATCCAGATAATTGGGGTGAAGACAGCCCTTGGATGCGTTTATTCCGCAATGCAAGAAAACAATTTGATTAATCAAATGTAATATTATCTTAGAGATAAATACATAAGGCCTCTACATTGTTAGAGGCTTTATTTTATTGATAATAAAAGAATTATTTTTTGTTGTGTAAAAACGGAGACACTTACCAGTTTACTTGTCTCTTTTTAGCGACATTTAATTTATTGAAATATAAGTAATTATTAAATTTAGGGTAACTCTGTCTGGATATGGAGACAGCTTGGTTGTTTTATAACTAGATAAAAAAGAGTTATAAATAAAATATCAGAGAGGTATTTTTATTTTTTGTTTATTTTCAGTTTGTTAAAAGATTTCTTTAAAAGTTGGCACGCCTTGTGCATTATATAAATCAGTTGCTCATTCAACTTTTTATGTCGGTCCACAATATGGGTGGGAACATACCACATAAGCCAGGAATGACGCCAGAGTAAGGTGCCTACCGTCCAACATCATGATACTCGTCTTCGGACCTTATCAAACACAGGGCGACACGTGGAGTGAGGCACCACCTTCATTCTCTTTTAGAGAAAAAAGAGATGAAATATTGACGAGCGGAATATCTCAATAAGATATTCCGCTCTCCCACTTCTAGAGCCTGTCGCATTTCCTCGTTTGTGTTTGTTCTCTTACCTAATTTTCCCAATGTCGGACTTTTTTCTTGTTATCAAGTCATGTAGCATCGCATTACTCTAATAGGTGTTGAGATGATTTCATTGAAAAAGTGGCGTGTTTTCCCCCGTTCTTTAAGACAGCTCGTGATAATGGCATTTTGGATGGTGCTATTACCTTTACTTGTGCTTGCTTATCAGGCTTATCAAAGTCTCGATCAATTAAGTAATCAGGCGGCTATTACTAATAAAAATGCACTCGCAGATACTGAACGAAGTGAAGTAATGCGAAATCTTGCGATTGAAATGGAAGGAAACTATCGTCGATATTGTGTTTTAAGAGATAAAACTGATGATGATATGTATCAGCAACGCTACCAGCAATACACCAAACTCTTCTCAACATTACAGCAAACCATTATTCCTCTTTCGGCATCTAAAGAAGCCGATGTACTTAATACTTCACTTGAAAAACTAAAATCGATTCAATGTGAAAGTAGTGAACCCACAAAAGAGATGCAACAAGCTTTAGAGCAATTTTCTTATGCCAATAACCGTATAGTTGTATTAACTAAAGAGATTATTTTTAGCCGTGGTGAACAACTTCAAATGGCAATCGCTGAAAAAGGGCGCTATTTCGGTTGGCAAAGTCTTATCGTTTTTGTGTTCAGCTTGATCCTCATTGCGCTATTTACTCGAATGATTATTGGCCCTGTTAAAGGGATTGAGAAGATGATCAATCGATTAGGTGAAGGTCGAACACTGAGTAATAATCTAGATACTTTTCAAGGGCCACGAGAACTGCGTTCATTAGCACAACGTATTATTTGGTTAAGTGAGCGTTTAGCATGGCTTGAGTCACAACGACATGAATTTTTGCGTCATATCTCTCATGAGTTAAAAACACCGTTAGCCAGTATGCGAGAAGGTACGGAATTATTAGCTGATGAAGTTGCGGGTCCTTTAACTCTTGATCAAAAAGAAGTCGTTTCAATTCTCGATAATAGCAGTAAGCAGTTACAGTTATTAATTGAACAACTACTTGATTACAATCGCAAACTTTCTGAAGTTCCTCAACAAATCGAAGAAATTAACTTGACTGATTTAGTAAATAATGTGGTATTAGCCCACAGTTTACCCGCGAGAGCAAAAGATATTAAAACGATAATTTCACTTAATCTAACCACATGTCGAGCAGAAGCGACGTTATTATCGCGAGTTATCGACAATCTCTACTCGAATGCGGTGCACTATGGTGCTGAATCAGGTAATATCTGGATCTCTAGTTATCAAGTTGAACAGAAAATAGTTATTGATATAGCCAATAAAGGAACACCTATTCCTGAATCTGAACAAAAAATGATTTTTGAACCCTTTTTCCAAGGATCTTTGCTACGCAAAGGGGCTGTCAAAGGAAGTGGTTTAGGTTTAAGTATTGCTCATGACTGTATCAAAAGAATGGAAGGTGAACTAAGTGTTGTTCCTTCTGACTATGCCGATGTCTGTTTTCGTATTGAATTACCGCTACTTTCTGAGATTAAATAATGCAAATCAGGTCACAAAAACAAGCATCTCCTCATCATGAGTATAAAAAAATAAATAAGAAGATGCTTGGTATTGAATTGTTATCTATGGCCCCTGCATCAACTAGAAAAATTGCATTAAATTGGAAGCAGTGTTTCTTGTTTATTCTGTTTCCACTGGTTCTTTCAGGGTGTACACCAAAGTTGCTCACTGAGACACAAGAGCCTGAGCCAGAAATCCCCGTTGTTAAACAAAAAACGATTGATTATCGTTGGGCTGAATGTAAAACATTAAGCTCATTTTATGATGAAGGCATCAATAACGCGCTTTATTGGTTACGTGCCATTGAATGTACAAACCGCATAATGACGACCGAAGCACAACGCCAAGCCAGCAGTGTTGTCGTCACTGGTTGGGATGATGCATTTTATAAAAGTATTCTATTAGAGCGTGCTGGAATGACGATTGCCGATCGTCGAACACAATTAGTATTATTAGAAAGCTATCAATTACAATTTCCAAGTTCTATGCGAGTTCTATTATCGACATGGATTGAGAACCAAACGCTTATTCTCTCTTTAGCAGAAGAGAAGAGTCGTTATCGTCGTTTAATCACAGATACAGATAATAGAATTGATGCACTAAGAAAAGAGAATAATGCGTTACAGCATGAACTGAGTGTCACCCTGAAAAAGCTTGAAAGCCTTACCCAAATTGAACGGCAGTTATCGAATAGAAAACAGAGTGGCTCTGTTGATTCGCTATCGCAAAATGAAGATTTAGCTGAGAGCGTAACGGAAACAGAAAAAGTGAATGCAGAGAAACCTGCTGCTGAAAAACCAGCCGTTGAAAAAACGAATGAAAAACCCGTTTCGACGCAATCGATAACAGAGAAGTCAAAAGGTGAGGAAAAACAACCGTCTGCAACAGTGGTTAAACCAGAGCCTTCCAAACCAGAATCTACAAAAACCGAATCTACGAAAACTGAGGCGGTAAAACCAGAACCTGTCAAAACAGATACTGACACACAAGGCTCAAAACCGACTGAAGCAGGTTCTAAATAAGGAGAATGTGCATGGCTGGCCATAAATCAGCAAATCTTTTACTTGTCGATGATGATCCTGGGTTATTAAAGTTACTTGGTATGCGATTAACAAGTGAGGGTTTTCATATCTTCACCGCTGAAAGTGGACAAGAAGCACTAAAACTTCTCTTAAAAGAAAAAATAGACCTTGTTATTAGTGATCTCCGAATGGATGAAATGGATGGTATGGCGCTGTTTGCTGAAATACAACGTCAGCAGCCGGGCATGCCCGTTATCATTCTTACGGCTCATGGCTCTATTCCTGATGCAGTGGCCGCAACACAGCAAGGCGTATTTAGCTTTTTAACCAAACCCGTTGATAGAGACGCACTTTATAAAGCGATTGATGAAGCACTTGAGCTTGTGACTATTGTTTCAGATGAAGAGTGGTCAAAAGATATCGTGACACGTAGCCCGCAAATGCTACGTTTATTAGAGCAAGCAAAGCTAGTCGCCCAATCTGATGTCAGTGTACTTATCAATGGCCAAAGTGGTACGGGTAAAGAAGTCCTTGCTCAAGCTATCCATCGTGCAAGCCCTAGAGCGAAAAAACCTTTTATTGCCATTAACTGTGGTGCTTTACCTGAGCAACTTCTAGAGTCTGAATTATTTGGCCATGCGAAAGGCGCTTTTACAGGCGCGGTGAGTAGCCGTGAAGGTCTATTTCAGGCAGCTGAAGGTGGCACATTATTTTTAGATGAAATTGGCGATATGCCAATGGCATTGCAAGTTAAGTTATTACGTGTTTTACAAGAGCGAAAAGTTCGCCCATTAGGCAGTAATCGCGATATTGATATTGATGTACGAATTCTTTCTGCAACGCATCGTGATTTACCTAAAGCGATGGAACGTAATGAATTTCGAGAAGATCTGTTCTATCGTTTAAATGTGGTTAACTTACGTATTCCGACATTAAGTGAGAGAGCAGAAGATATTCCTGTTCTTGCTAATCACCTATTGAGAGAGTCTGCTAAACGCCATAAACCTTTTGTTCGAAGCTTTTCAACCGATGCGATGAAATGCTTAATGACAGCAAGTTGGCCAGGTAATGTGCGTCAATTGGTTAACGTTATTGAGCAATGTGTTGCGTTAACAACAGCACCCGTGATCAGTGAAGCGCTTGTAACACAGGCATTACAAGGTGAAAATACGGCATTGCCCACATTTGCAGAAGCGAGAGGGCATTTTGAAATGACCTATTTGAGAAAGCTTTTGCAAATGACAAAAGGCAATGTGACCCAAGCCGCACGTATGGCTGGGCGCAATCGAACTGAGTTTTATAAATTGTTATCTCGTCATGAGCTAGATGCGAATGATTTTAAAGAATAACCTTTTCAGATAACGAATATATTTTTAAACTAACTTTCCTTTTATGCGGAAGATAGCGGAGAGACTAATTTTTATGAGTCGTAAACTAAAACTCACCATGGCTCAACTTAATTGGGTTGTTGGCGATATTGAAGGTAACTGCGAACGCATGTTATCTACCGTAAAAGCACAAGAAGATACCGATTTGGTCATGTTTTCTGAGTTGGCTTTATGCGGTTACTCTCCTGAAGATCTGCTATTTCGTCCTGATTTCCAACAGCGTTGTGAAACACAACTTACACGTTTAGAACAAGCAAGTAAAAAAACGGCGATTGTTGTTGGACATCCTTGGTGGCAAAACGGCAAAATTTACAACGCACTTTCATTTTTCTATAAAGGTGAATTACAAGCGCGTTATTTCAAACAACAATTACCTAATTATGGTGTGTTTGATGAAAAGCGTTATTTCCAACAAGGAAATGAGCGCTGTGTAGTGCCATTTAAAGGTTATCACCTAGGTTTGTTAATTTGTGAAGATATCTGGATCAATGAACCTATCGATGCATTAAAACAAGCGGGTGCTGATCTTGTTCTATCTATTAATGCATCACCTTATAACCGTGAAAAACCCCATGTTCGTACACAGCTTATTAAAGAACATTGCCAAAGAACACACCTTCCCGTGATTTATCTTAACCAAATTGGTGGTCAAGATGAGTTGGTATTTGATGGTTGTTCAAAAGTATTTGATGAACGCGGTACTATTACGCATCGTTTAGCTGCATTTGATGAACAAACTACCATCGTTGAATTTGACGAATTGAATATTGTTCCGATGGCAGATCCTGCTCCGGAACTTTCACCTTTAGCGCAAGTTTATCAAGCGTTAGTGCTTGCAACGCGTGATTATGTGATTAAAAACGGCTTTAAAGGGGCAATTCTAGGATTATCTGGTGGTATTGACTCTGGATTAACGGTTGCTATCGCAGCTGATGCCTTAGGCAAAGAGAGTGTTCAGGCTGTTATGATGCCATTTCGTTATACATCAGAAATGAGTATTCATGATGCAAAAGAACAAGCGGATTTATTAGGTGTTGAGTTTGATACGGTTTCTATTGAACCCATGTTTGATGCTTTTATGGCTCAACTTGCGCCTATGTTTAAAGATACTGTTGCAGATACCACAGAAGAAAATCTACAAGCTCGTTGTCGTGCGGTTATTTTGATGGCAATGTCGAATAAACGTCGTCGTTTAGTGTTAACCACAAGTAATAAAAGTGAATCAGCAGTGGGATATTCTACATTGTATGGTGATATGGCGGGTGGTTTTGATGTACTAAAAGATGTACCTAAAACATTAGTTTTCGAGCTTTCTAAATATCGTAATACACTTTCACCTGCTATTCCTCAGCGTGTTATTGATAGACCACCATCAGCAGAACTTGCACCAGGGCAAACAGACCAAGATAATTTACCTCCTTATGACATTCTGGATGCTATTCTTGAAGGTTATGTTGAGCAAGATAAATCTGTATCTGATTTAGTTGCAGCAGGATTTGATGAAGCGACAGTCCGTAAAGTGATAAAATTAGTCGATATTAATGAATACAAGCGACGTCAAGCCCCTGTTGGGCCACGTATTACAAGTCGTAATTTTGGTAAAGATCGCAGATACCCAATTACAAGCGGTTTTGGTCGCCACAACTGGTAATAGCAGGATAATACGATGAAAAAAATTGAAGCGATAATTAAGCCGTTTAAATTAGATGATGTAAGAGAAGCGCTCGGCGAAGTGGGTATCACTGGAATGACTGTAACAGAAGTGAAAGGCTTTGGTCGCCAAAAAGGGCATACTGAGCTTTACCGCGGTGCTGAATACATGGTCGATTTTTTACCTAAAGTGAAGATTGAAATTGTTGTCTCTGATGAAATTGTTGAAACCTGTGTAGATACAATTATGACAACGGCACAAACAGGTAAAATTGGTGATGGTAAGATTTTTGTCTTTGATGTGAGTCGCGTTATTCGTATTCGTACTGGTGAACAAGACGAAGAGGCTATTTAGTTATTAATTAATTTAAGCCAAATAATTATATTTTTCATTTTTATTAAAACCCGATATTTTTTAATCAAGATATCGGGTTTTTTCTTTTTTTGTGCATAATTAATTTTTTAATGTTTTGCCTATAATGCTATTTATATCTTATACAAGTCTATTGATGCTCCTGAGCAATTTATTTTACTATTTTTTATAAACTTTAAGGCACAAAATGTTATTCAATAACTTTTAAGGAAAGTTATTATCATCAATATTAAAAAATCATTAAGGTATGGGCAAAATAGTGTTTAATTATTTATTAAAGCGTCTCGCTTTATTTTTATGTGCAGCAGTGTTAATCGCTATCACTACGGGATTTATTTTTCTTGATATTTTGGTTCTTGATAATGGTATTTCTGAAACGTCGGTAACTGAATTAGGTCAAGAAATTATCGTTGCCATTATCTGTTTATTCTTTTTTGTTAAAGCGTGCCAAGGAAGTGAACAACAGGGAGCATTCACGCTTATTCTGGGCTTTTTTCTATGTATTTTAATTCGTGAGTTAGATGGTGTATTTGATCAGATTGCACACGGCTCTTGGGTTTGGTTTGCTCTAACGGTAACGTTTATTTGTATTGCTATTGCAATTAGAGAAGGCAAGAGAACGTTAAAAGGCTTAATTCACTTTATTACTCATCCAAGCCATGGAATGTTAGTTGCTGGTCTATTATGTGTTTTACTGTTCTCTCGTTTATTTGGAATGGGAATACTTTGGCATAAATTATTGGGTGAGGATTATAACCGTGCTGTTAAAAACATGGTGGAAGAGGGCAGTGAATTATTTGGTTATACGCTCTGCTTAATTAGTGTTATTTGGTACGGTCTTTCTGCTAAAGATCATGTTATTCCTGCGGCGATTGAAAATAAATATCGATCATAAAAAGGCAGTGAAATAGCTAATAAAAACGCCGATAAATATAACTCTATCAGCGTTTTTTTTATTCAATTTAAAATCGAACTTTAATGAAAGTATTTTTACTGTAAATCTTGTGTAATAACAGCATGAGGACCAAAACATTCATAATGAAGTTTTTCACTATTAATACCTAATTCAATAAGTTGCTTAGCAACAGATTGCATAAAAGGTAATGGACCACAAAAATAGAAATGCATATCAGGAATAGTTAACCAATCTTCAACTTGTTTTAATGTCATTAAGCCTTCGAATTGATAATCTTTATTTTGCACGTCTTCCGCTCGTGGCGTGCGATACCATATCGCTTGTTGATAATGTGAAAGTTGATTGCCGACTTGATTAACTTCATCTTTAAAAGCATGAACACCACCATGTTCAGCTGCATGTAACCAATTGATATTAGCTTTATGAGCTGAAAGTGTGTGTAACATAGATAGCATTGGCGTTAAACCCACACCTGCTGAAATTAAGGTTACAGGTGTTGTTGGTGACACATCTAAATAGAAATCGCCCCCTGGTGCGGCGACTTGTAAAGTATCACCTTCTTGAATATGGTCATGCAGAAAATTCGATAAAATACCTTTATCTTCGCGTTTTACTGCGATGCGATAGGTTTTATTATTTGAAGAGTGAGTTAATGAATATTGACGTATTTCTTGGTTTTCAAGATGTTCATCACGGATATAAATGCTTAAATATTGCCCTGCTTGATAAGGAGTAACCGCAAGTCCATCTTCAGGCTCTAATTCAAAACTGGTAATTACATCACTTTGTTTTACTTTATGTTTAACTTTAAAGTTTCGTAATCCTCTCCAACCTCCATTTGTTTGTTCTTTTTGTTGATAAATTTGTTCTTCGCGATTGATAAAGACATCAGCCAATATTTGATAAGCCGCCCCCCAAGCATCTAGCACTTCTTGCCCTGGATTAAACATCTCATCAATTGTTGCTAATAAATTTTCACCGACGATGGGATAGTGTTCAGGAAGAATATTTAAACTGGTGTGTTTTTGTGCAATTTTTTCAACGGCAGGCAAAATGGTGGCTAAATTTTCAATATTCGTTGCATAAGCGCATATCGCATTAAATAAAGCTTCACGTTGTGCACCACTGCTTTGATGGCTCATGGTGAAAATATCTTTTAATTCTGGGTGGCGAGAAAACATTCGATCATAAAAATGGGCAGTTAACGCAGGGCCTGTTTTAGCAATGAGGGGAATTGTTGATTTAATTGTCGCGATAGTTTGTGCATCTAACATAATTGCTCCTGAAAAATTTTCAGTTTATTGTGAATTTTTATAAATTGTATTTTATATGCAACTTATCTCTTTTTGAGTATTTTGTAAATCTCTGTTTTTATTTTTTAACAAAAAATCTCAATTCTTAGAGAATGATGCGGGGTGTTTGCAAAATAAGGCGAGATGCACCTCAAAAAGAGGAATAAGTACAGGATAAAATGAGGTTGTTAAAAAGTAATAATATGCTGTTATAGTTGGATGGCAAACGATTGCGTATTTTTTCATTAGGGGCTATCTCAATGAAGAAAAAGAGTTTACACTGTATGCCATTCTTTCTCCCGCATGGGAGTTTGTCTTTAGTGAAGTTAGCTGAGTCAGGAGATGTGAATGTTAAAACGTGAAATGAATATTGCTGATTACGATCCAGAATTATGGAATGCAATGGAAGGTGAAGTGACTCGTCAAGAAGAGCACATCGAACTTATTGCTTCTGAAAACTATACCAGCCCTCGTGTTATGCAGGCGCAGGGATCTCAGCTGACAAATAAATATGCTGAAGGCTATCCGGGTAAACGTTACTACGGTGGTTGTGAGTATGTGGATGTTGTAGAGCAACTGGCTATCGATCGTGCAAAAGCATTATTTGGTGCAGATTACGCTAACGTACAGCCTCACTCAGGCTCTCAAGCGAATGCCGCTGTCTATATGGCATTATTAAAACCAGGCGATACCGTTTTAGGTATGAACCTAGCGCAAGGTGGTCACTTAACTCATGGTTCACCAGTTAACTTTTCTGGTAAACTGTATAACATAGTACCTTATGGTATTGATGAATCAGGTAAAATTGATTACGAAGATATTGCTATTCAGGCTAAAAAACATCAACCAAAAATGATCATCGGTGGTTTCTCTGCTTATTCTGGTCTGGTTGATTGGGCTAAAATGCGTGAAATTGCAGATAGCATTGGTGCATTCTTATTTGTTGATATGGCACACGTAGCAGGTATGGTTGCTGCTGGTGTTTATCCTAACCCAGTCCCTCATGCACATGTTGTTACAACAACAACTCACAAAACCTTAGCAGGCCCACGCGGTGGTCTTATCCTTGCTAAAGGTGGCGACGAAGAGTTTTATAAAAAACTGAACTCTGCTGTATTCCCTGGCTCTCAAGGTGGCCCTTTAATGCATGTTATTGCAGGTAAAGCGGTAGCATTAAAAGAAGCTATGGAACCAGAATTTAAAGTTTATCAGCAACAAGTTGCTAAAAACTCGAAAGCAATGGTAGAAGTTTTCTTAGATCGCGGTTATAAAGTAGTGTCTGGCGGAACTGAAAACCACCTGTTTTTATTAGATTTAGTCGACAAAGATATTACAGGTAAAGATGCAGATGCTGCACTGGGTCGTGCAAATATCACTGTTAACAAAAACAGCGTACCAAATGATCCACGTAGTCCATTTGTAACTTCTGGTGTTCGTATCGGTTCTCCTGCGATTACGCGTCGTGGTTTTAAAGAGGCGGAAGCTCGTGAATTAGCCGGTTGGATGTGTGATGTCCTTGATAATATCAATGATGAAGCGAACATTGAGAAAGTGAAACAAAAAGTCTTGGATATCTGCGCTAAATTTCCAGTTTACGCATAAGTTTGTAACGATATAATAAAACCCGTTGTACAAGCCCGCTTCGAGAACTTGTTCTTGGCGGGTTTTTTTGCATCTTAAAAATGGGGGATTGGATGGTTATTCCATCAACATTGTGGCTTGCCTTAGATTATTTTACCTATTTCTTTTCATACGGCATCTTTTTACCTTTTTGGTCCATATGGCTAAAAGGAGAGGGTGTCGATCCGGCAATGATAGGTCTGTTATTAGGTGTAGGTTTAACCGCACGTTTTGTTGGTAGCCTAATTTTAACGCCTGCGGTAAAAGATCCGTCAAAACTTATCACTGCATTGAGATTATTTGCTTTTCTCTCATTACTTTTTACTGTTGCATTTATGATGGGTAGCCATTGGGCATGGTTATTCTTTGTGATGACAGGATTTAACGTTTTCTTTTCACCTATGGTGCCTTTAGGAGATTCTCTAGCAGGAACGTGGCAAAAACAGTTTCCTTTTGATTATGGAAAAATTCGCGTTTGGGGTTCAATCGCTTTTATTATTAGCTCATCATTGCTAGGTGTTTTAATTGATGCTTTTGGGCATCCCATTATTCTTTATGGATTGATTGCCAGTACTTTTGCACTATTCCTGACATCTATGCTCCGCCCTAAAGTTATGCCACAGGGTAAAGTGAAAAAAGCAGAACACAGCAATGTGTCCTTTATGAAACTCATTTCAGATGGGCCAGTTTGGCGTTTTCTGTTATGTGTCTCTTTACTGCAAGGCGCACACGCAGCGTATTATGGTTTTAGCGCGCTTTATTGGGAAAAAGCAGGGTATGACACCGCAACAATCGGCTATCTTTGGTCATTAGGTGTGGTTTCAGAGGTGGTTGTTTTTATGCTGAGCCATCGTTTATTCCGTCGTTGGAGCGCAAGAAATCTACTTTTACTTTCTGCTTTTGCTGGGCTTTTACGTTGGGGATTAATGGGGAGTTTCACCGCATTACCCGCGCTTATTGTTGTGCAAATCTTACATAGTGGTACGTTTACAGTATGCCATTTAGCCGCTATGCGCTTTATTAGTGCGCGTCAAGAGCATGAAATTATTCGCTTGCAAGCCGTTTATTCTGCTTTAGCAATGGGAGGAAGTATTGCGATTATGACGATAGTTTCAGGTTGGCTATATGAGAAACTGCCAAATCAAGAATCATTAATTTTCTGGTTAATGGCCGCATTAACTATTCCTGCGATGTTTATAAGACCTCAAGTTAAACCTCAAAATAGTTAACTTGTTCTACATAAGAAAAAGTTGACTAGTCCTGATATAGGTTGACAACTTTTCAGGCATAAAACGCTCGATGTACTTCATCGGGCGTTTTATAGTTTAACGATAAGTGTGGCCGTTTTTCATTATAGAGTTGGATTGATTCTTCTACTAATTTTCTTGTTTGTTCCAGATTACTCGGTTTTATCAGTAGATACTCCATTTTTAATATTCCATTAATTCGTTCTGCTAAGGCATTTTGATAACAATCATACCCATCAGTCATAGAACATTGAATATTATGCTCTTTATGTATCTCCTGATATTCCGAAGAACAATACTGTATCCCTCGATCTGAATGATGGATTAACGAAGTTGTCGAAGTCCGTTTTTTTAACGCCTGAACCAACGATTTCTTCACTGAACTTGTTTTCATATTGTTATCTAAATGATATCCCACGATTTTTCGTGAATACGCATCCGTAATTAAACTTAAATAAGTATCACCTTCATGCGTCGATAAATAGGTAATATCTGCTACCCAAAGCTGTTCTGGTTGTGTGGGGATAAACCCTGACTTAATTAAATTTGGATGCCGATAAAAACGATGATGGCTTAAGGTTGTTCGATGATAAGCCCGTTTATTAGGCACCAGTAACTGATGTTCCTTCAATAAAGAAAATAGCCGATCACGACCAATAACCATCTGTTTTTGCTTTAAAATAAAATGTAATTTACGCCCACCCAGTCGAGGTTGTAAGACTCGTTCAGATTTAACAGCATCAATGATGGCCGAATCGGCTTTCTTTCGTTCCTCAGTTCTATCCAGTCTCTTGTAATAAGCCTGTCGGCTGATCTGCATAAAACGGCAAGCAATTGTTACGGTGAGGTTTTTAACCGTTTTTTCTTTAATAACTCGGCTTTGCGCTTTTTTGACAAACGAACTCCAAAGTCTCTATCCATGACTTTAACCACTGCTTCGAAGAAATCGGATTTAAGCCGAGCCTCTTCAAGTTCCTTTTCAAGGATCTTAATGCGTTGTTCCGGCGTTTGTTGTTCAGAAGATTGGGTCATAGCTGAACCTCTATAAAAAGTATCAGGGGTACCGTTTGACCAATCTAACCTACCATGCTTACGAAGCCAAACTAAAACAGTAGAGCATCCTTGTATACCATAGCGATCTTGGGCTTGTTTATAGGTTATTTCGCCTTTTTCAACTTGGTCAACAAGCTGTAATTTAAAAGCGAGAGAATAATCGCGTTGAGTTCGTTTAGTGATTGGTTTCATTACACTCTCCAATTTCAGATTGGAAAAGTGTCAACCTTATTCAGGACGGGTCAAGTGCAATAAAAAAGACCATAATATTATGGTCTTTTTCTTTTATATTTTATTCGTATCAACGAGATTAACGTTTTAATGCATCTGTTAATTCGCTACGAATTTCAGCTAATAATGCTCTGACAACACGAGGGTTACCTGCAACAATATTACCTGTTTGTAGGTAGCCATGGTTACCTGTAAAGTCAGAAACAATAGCACCTGCTTCACGAGCGATTAATTCGCCACCTAAGAAATCCCAAGGTTTTAAGCCAATCTCAAAGAAACCATCAACACGACCTGCGGCAACATAAGCTAAATCTAATGCTGCTGAACCTGTGCGACGGAAATCAGCACAAGGTACAAACAGTTTGCCTAACATGTTCATGTAAGCAGCTGAATGTTGCTTGCTTTTGAATGGAAAACCAGTCGCAAGAACAGCACCATCTAAATCGCGAGCATTAGATCCACGCAGACGATAACCATTTAATTGTGCGCCTTGACCACGAACGGCTGAGAATAATTCGTTACGCATAGGATCGTAAACAACAGCCACTTCAGTACGGCCTTTAATGCGTACAGCAATAGAAACAGAGAAGTGTGGAAGACGTTTAATGAAGTTAGTCGTGCCATCAAGTGGATCAATAACCCATTGTATGTCGTGATCTTCACCGAGTAACTCGCCACTTTCTTCCGTAATAATGGTGTGTTTTGGATAAGATTTACGGATGATTTCAATGATTGCTTGTTCTGCGTCACGGTCAACGTTAGTGACAAAATCATTGGTACCTTTCTGATTAGTCTCTACAGATTCAGGATTTTCGTAATTTTTGGCGATTAAATTACCAGCCTTACGTGCGGCACGTATGGCAATATTCAGCATCGGATGCATGGTTATCTTCCACAAGATGTTAAAGAACGGGGATAAAAAACGTGCCAGAGTATAACAGGCATTCGTGTTTCTGGCTACAATTGTGATAAAATAGATAGATCACAAAGCAATTAACAAGAAATCAATGTTAGAAAATATTCGCATCATCCTTGTAGAAACCTCGCATACAGGCAATATGGGCTCTACAGCTCGAGCTATGAAAACTATGGGATTAACCAATCTTTATTTTGTTAATCCAAAAGAAAAACCAGATTCGCATTCTATTGCCCTATCAGCGGGTGCAAGTGATGTTATTGGCAATGCACATATTGTTAATAGTATCGATGAAGCGATTGAAGGCTGTGGTTTAGTCATAGGAACAAGTGCCCGTAGCCGTACACTTTCTTGGCCAATGCTTGCACCGCGTGAATGTGGTGAGCGCTGTGTCATGGAAGCTAAAAATAAGCCTGTTGCTATTATTTTTGGCCGTGAACGCACAGGTTTAACCAATGAAGAATTACAAAAATGTGATTTTCATCTGTATGTTCCGACTAATCCAGAATATGGTTCTTTAAATTTAGCGATGGCTGTTCAGCTTGTTAGTTATGAAATTCGTATGGCAGCACTTGCCCAAGAAGAAAAACAAGAGGAAAATAACCCATCAGAGATTGATTATCCACCAGCTGATGATATAGAACGTTTTTACGTTCACTTAGAACAGGTGCTTAATGAATCTGGCTTTATTCGCCCTAAACATCCGGGACAAGTGATGAGCCGTTTACGTCGTCTATTTACGCGTGCGCGCCCAGAAACACAAGAGCTTCATATCTTACGTGGTATTCTGACGTCAGTTGAGAAATGGGCTAAGAAATAGAGGACAAAGTTGATTAACTTAAGTCAACTTTTGGCTGAGTATAATACTTGACTAAAACACTCGGATAAATAGTTGACTAAATTACTCGGGAATGACACAATTTGATTATTGTTCACCACGGAGTATTTGTTATGAGACTGACATCAAAAGGGCGTTACGCAGTTACTGCAATGCTTGATGTTGCATTGCATTCACAGCAAGGCCCTGTCCCCCTCGCTGATATTTCAGAGCGTCAAGGGATTTCCCTTTCTTATCTTGAGCAGCTTTTCTCACGTTTGCGCAAAAATGAATTAGTCGCAAGTGTTCGTGGTCCTGGTGGCGGCTATTTATTAGGCCGTGATGCAGGGCAAATTTTTGTTGCTCAAGTTATTTCTGCGGTTGATGAATCTGTCGATGCTACCCGTTGTCAGGGTAACAAAGAAGGTTGTCAAGGTGGCGATCGTTGCCTGACTCATACTTTGTGGCGTGATTTAAGTGATCGTATAACCAGTTTCCTAAGCAGTATCAGCCTTGAAGAGTTAGTCAATAACGAAGAGGTTATGGATGTCGCCGATCGTCAAGACAATGAAAAACGCCATGCTATCAATGGTCGTTTACAAGAAACCATTGTTAATATGCGAGTTTAACGGCGATCTCTAGGTAGGCAAAAACAAAATTATTAAAGAAGATCCGTCGTCTTTGGAGTTAGTGAGCAATGAAATTACCCATTTATCTAGATTATTCAGCAACCACTCCTGTTGATCCACGAGTTGCTGAAAAAATGATGCAATGCCTGACTATTGATGGCATTTTTGGTAACCCAGCCTCTCGTTCACACCGTTTTGGTTGGCAAGCAGAAGAAGCTATCGATATTGCACGTAATCAGATTGCTGATTTAATCGGTGCAGATCCTCGTGAAATCGTATTCACATCAGGCGCAACTGAAGCTGATAACCTCGCACTAAAAGGTGTTGCTAACTTTTACCAGAAAAAAGGTAAGCACATCATCACTTCAAAAACTGAACATAAAGCCATTTTAGACACTTGTCGTCAACTTGAGCGTGAAGGTTTTGAAGTTACTTATTTAGCACCAAAAAGTGATGGTCTGATTGACCTGAAAGAGCTTGAAGAAGCGATGCGTGAAGACACTATTTTAGTTTCTATCATGCATGTAAATAACGAAATTGGTGTTGTTCAAGATATTGCTGCTATCGGTGAATTATGCCGTAGCAAAGGTATTGTTTACCACGTAGATGCGACACAAAGCGTGGGTAAACTACCGATTGATCTCTCTAAGTTAAAAGTTGATTTACTTTCTCTTTCTGCGCATAAAGTTTACGGCCCTATGGGTATTGGTGCGCTTTATGTCCGTCGTAAACCACGCATTCGTTTAGAAGCTCAAATGCATGGTGGCGGACATGAGCGTGGTATGCGTTCAGGTACATTAGCCGTTCACCAAATTGTAGGTATGGGCGAAGCTTACCGTATTTTGAAAGAAGAAATGGCTGATGAAACTAAACGCTTAAACGAATTACGTTTACGTTTATGGAATGGCATTAAAGATATCGAAGAAGTTTATATCAACGGTTCTTTAGAACATACTGCGCCAAATATTCTTAATGTGAGCTTCAACTATGTTGAAGGCGAATCATTAATGATGGCACTGAAAGATCTTGCTGTATCTTCAGGCTCTGCCTGTACTTCAGCTAGTTTAGAACCTTCTTATGTACTGCGTGCTTTAGGTTTAACTGATGAACTTGCACACAGTTCTATTCGCTTCTCTCTGGGGCGTTTCACCACTGAAGAAGAAATAGATTATGCAATTGAACAAATCCACAGTGCTATTGGTCGCTTACGTGATCTTTCGCCACTTTGGGATATGCATAAACAAGGTGTTGATATCAACAGCATCGAATGGTCTCACCATTAATCAGACGTTTTCAGGAGTTAAATCATGGCTTACAGCGAAAAAGTAATTGATCATTATGAAAACCCTCGTAATGTGGGATCATTTGATAATAATGACCCTACTGTAGGGAGTGGTATGGTTGGCGCACCTGCTTGTGGTGACGTTATGAAACTGCAAATCAAAGTTGACGATAATGGCGTAATTGAAGATGCGCGTTTTAAAACTTATGGTTGTGGTTCAGCAATTGCATCAAGTTCACTGGTAACAGAATGGATGAAAGGCAAAACATTAGATGAAGCCGAATCTATTAAGAACACAGCAATTGCAGAAGAATTAGAATTACCACCAGTGAAAATTCACTGTTCAATTCTCGCAGAAGATGCAATAAAAGCAGCGATTGCAGACTATAAAAGCAAACGCCAAGGCAAGTAATTGTCTTTTATAATAAAAAAATAAAATATTGGCGGATGCTGAAACTTTTTTTCAGTATCCGCTTTCGTTCTTTATGAGTGAGGTGTGCCATGTCAATTTCCCTTACAGAATCCGCCGCTAATCGTGTTCGCTCTTTCCTATCTAATCGTGGAAAAGGTGAAGGTTTGCGTTTAGGCGTAAGAACATCCGGTTGTTCTGGAATGGCTTATGTTCTTGAGTTTGCTGATGTTATCAATGACGAAGATACTGTTTTTGAAGACAAAGGTGTGAAAGTTATCGTTGATGGTAAAAGCATGGTCTATTTAGATGGAACAGAGCTTGATTTCGTCAAAGAAGGATTAAACGAAGGCTTTAAATTTAACAACCCAAATGTATCGAATGAGTGTGGTTGTGGTGAGAGCTTCACTGTGTAATTTGTGTTAAAACACAGTATTAACGTTAATTAATCCAAGAGTAGATGTATGGACTATTTCACACTATTAGGCATGCCTAATCGTTTTGATATTGATAAACAGCAACTTGCTACACGTTATCAAGATATGCAGCGTCAATATCACCCAGATCGTTTTGCAGGTCAGTCTGAAAAAGAACAGGCTCAAGCAATCTCGCTTGCTTCAACCATCAATCAGGCTTATCAGACCTTAAAAAATCCACTTTCAAGAGCTGAATACATGCTCTCATTACACGGTATCGATATTGCTAATGAGCAACAAACGATGCACGATACTGCATTTTTAATGGAGCAACTCACATTACGTGAAGAGCTGGATAACATCGAACACAGTGCTGAAGCCGAAAGTTTGTTAGCCGATTTTTCTGCACGTTTAGAAAAAATGTACACAGTACGCCATGATGAAATGGTCAAAACGTTAGATAATCAAACTTGGGATATTGCTGCAGATAATGTGAGAAAATTGCGTTTTCTCGCAAAATTAAAAGAGCAAGTAGAGCAACTTGAAGAACGCTTGTTTGATGGTTTTTAAGGGAAACTGTTATGTCATTATTACAAATTAGTGAACCGGGTCAAACTCCTGCACCGCACCAGCGCCGGCTTGCAGCGGGTATTGATTTAGGTACGACACACTCATTAGTTGCCACTGTACGTAGTGGGCAAGCCGAAGCGCTTTCAGACAGCGAAGGTCGCTATTTATTGCCATCTGTTGTGCAGTATCAAGTTGATAATATCAATGTTGGTTGGAATGCTAAAAAAGAAGCAGAAAAAGATCCTGCTAACACGATAAGCTCAATAAAAAGAATGGTGGGTCGCTCACTGAGTGATGTGACAAGCCGTTATCCAAACCTTCCTTATCATTTTCATGAAAATGACAACGGTCTGCCATTAATTAAAACCGCAGCAGGTATTGTCGATCCTATCCAAGTCTCCTCTGACATCTTAAAAACATTATCAGAGCGCGCGATACAATCATTAGGTGGCGAACTTGATGGTGTTGTTGTTACTGTGCCTGCTTATTTTGATGATGCTCAACGTCAAGGCACAAAAGAAGCGGCTCGTCGTGCGGGTTTACATGTTCTACGTTTATTAAACGAACCAACAGCGGCAGCTATTGCTTATGGTCTAGATTCAGGAAAAGAAGGCACCATCGTTGTTTATGATTTAGGTGGTGGTACTTTTGATATCTCTGTTCTGCGTTTAACTAAAGGTGTTTTTGAAGTCTTAGCGACTGGCGGTGATACTGCGTTAGGTGGCGATGATTTTGATATGATGCTGGCAGACTGGATAAGAGAACGTGCTGGTTTTGGACATCAAAAAGATGCTGTATTACAACGTCAATTACTCGATGTTGCATCAGAAACCAAAATTGCATTGAGTGATAACGATGTTGCAGATATCAACATTAATGGATGGAAAGGTGAGATCACTCGTGCTGAGTTTGAATCATTAATTCAATCATTAGTGAAACGTACATTATTATCTGTTCGCCGCGCATTAAAAGACGCGGATGTTGAAATAGATGAAGTTCTAGAAGTGGTTATGGTTGGCGGTTCAACACGAGTGCCATTAGTTCGTCAAATGGTGGGTGATTATTTTAAACGAGAACCGTTAACCTCTATCGATCCAGATAAAGTGGTTGCCATTGGTGCTTCAATCCAAGCTGATATTTTGGTGGGTAATAAACCGGATAGCGAAATGCTATTGTTAGATGTTATTCCACTTTCTCTTGGTCTTGAAACAATGGGCGGATTAGTTGAAAAAGTGATCCCTCGCAATACCACTATTCCTGTTGCCCGAGCGCAAGAATTTACGACATTTAAAGATGGTCAAACGGCAATGAGTGTTCACGTTGTTCAAGGTGAACGTGAAATGGTGAGTGATTGTCGTTCTTTAGCTCGTTTCACATTACGTGGAATTCCTCCAATGGCTGCGGGTGGCGCACATATTCGTGTCACTTTCCAAGTTGATGCTGATGGTTTACTCAGTGTCAGTGCAATGGAAAAATCAACGGGTGTTGAAGCCTCAGTACAAGTCAAACCATCTTATGGTCTTAGTGATACTGAAATCGCTAAGATGATCCAATCTTCGATGGAAAATGCCCAAGAAGATTTACAAGCTCGTCGTCTAGCCGAGCAAAAAGTCGAAGCAGCTCGCGTGTTAGAAAGTTTAACTGCAGCATTAGAAGAAGATGCTCATCTGTTAAATGAAGATGAGAAAATGGCTATCGACAAAGTTGTAGATACCTTAATAGAGAGCGTTGAAGGAACAGATCCTGTTGCTATTGAAAACGCGATTAAACTACTGGATAAGCAAACTCAGGATTTTGCAGCGCGTCGTATGGATTCATCTATTCGACAAGCGTTGGCAGGTCATTCTGTGGATGAGATATAACTATGCCTAAAATTGTATTTTTACCCCATAGCACACTGTGCCCTGAAGGTGCTGTTGTTGACGCAACAGAAGGTGAGTCTATTCTAGATGTTGCATTACGCAACGGCATTGAGATTGAACATGCTTGTGAAATGTCTTGTGCATGTACAACTTGTCACTGTGTAGTGCGTGAAGGTTTTGATTCACTAGAAGAGAGCTCTGAGCTTGAAGACGACATGTTAGATAAAGCATGGGGTTTAGAGCCAGAAAGCCGCTTAAGTTGCCAAGCAAAAGTGACTGACGAAGATTTAGTTGTTGAGATCCCTAAATATTCGATTAATCACGCAAGAGAGCATTAATTTTAGGAGCCGAGTATGAAATGGAGTGACACGCGTGAAATAGGGGAAGCATTATTTGATCTTTACCCTGACACTGATCCTAAAACGGTACGCTTTACTGATATGCATCAGTGGATTTGTGATTTAGAAGATTTTGATGATGATCCACAGAAATCCAATGAAAAAATTCTTGAGGCTATTTTACTTGTTTGGCTTGATGAATTTGAATAATTGCTGACATCGTAAATTTAAAAGACTAGCTTATTGCTGGTCTTTTTGCATTATGACCTTTCTCACTTTGCTTTATCAGTGATTTAAAAATAACCATAAAGAGGGAAGTATGGGGATTTTATTGTGCGATCTTCTTCGAGGAATATCATGTAAATACGTAAGATCACTGAATGATAATGGTGACCTCTTTGTTTTTGCAGTAAATTGATCACGCTAAACGGTAAATATCTGGTAGTCTGAATAGGTTAACTGCCACCAGTAATAATAAGTGAGACAATAAATGAATAAACAAATTATGCCTATCATGCTGTCAAATGAACCTGCTGCTGCATGTTGGGGTGAAAAAGCACTAATTAGCACTAGCGAAACCGGCATGACAATCCACTTAACGGAAGAAAACCGTTTAGGCGCTATTCAGCGTGGTGGACGTAAAGTTGATGGCCAAGGTATTCGTAATGTTGCACTTGTTGGCGAAGGCTGGGATTTAGAACGTAGTTGGGCTTTCTGGTTAGGTTTTAGAGCACCTAAAGGCGCTCGTTCAATCGAATGGCCACAATTAAAGGATGCAGATAAACACGAACTAGAATCACGTATTCGCATCGTTGATTGGGTTAGAGATACCATCAATACACCAGCTGAAGAATTAGGGCCTGAACAACTAGCACAACGCACAGTTGATCTGTTCTGTGGTCTTGATAAAGAAGATATTAGCTATAAGATCACCAAAGGTGTTGATCTGCGCGATCAAAACTATGCCGGTATTTATACAGTAGGACGAGGCTCTTCTCGTGATCCTGTCTATTTAGCATTAGATTTCAATCCAACAAAAGATAGCAATGCCCCTGTATTTGCTTGTTTAGTCGGTAAAGGTATTACTTTTGACTCAGGTGGTTATAGCATCAAACCTTCATCATCCATGAATTCAATGAAAGTCGATATGGGTGGTGCAGCAACCTTAGCAGGTGCTTTAGCATTAGCGGTTACTCGTGGTTTAAATAAACGCGTAAAACTACTGCTGTGTATCGCAGATAATATGGTCAGCGGTAATGCCTTTAAATTAGGTGATATTATTCGTTACCGTAATGGCAAATCAGTTGAAATCATGAATACAGATGCTGAAGGCCGTTTAGTTTTAGCTGATGGTTTAATTGATGCAAGTAATATTGCACCAGAGCTGATTATCGATGCAGCAACATTAACTGGTGCAGCTAAAGTTGCAGTAGGTAATGACTATCACTCTGTATTAAGTTTTGATGATAAATTAGCAGCAGAGCTACTGACTAGCGCTGAACAAGAAAATGAATTGTTCTGGCGTCTACCATTAGCGGATTTCCATCGTAGTCAATTACCTTCTAGCTTCGCTGATTTAAATAATATCGCAGCACCTTCCCATACTGCAGGTGCAAGTACTGCGGCTGCATTCTTATCGCACTTTGTCACTAACTACAAAAAAGGTTGGGTACATATCGACTGTTCAGCAACGTACAGAAAATCTTCTGTAGAGCAATGGGCGGCAGGTGCTACGGGCTACGGTGTACGTTCTATCGCGAATCTGTTATTAGCAAAAGCAAAATAATAAACGTTATTTGATTTGGAGTTTGTAATGGGTGTATCTGAACAATTTGAGGCACAAGAAATTGTTTCTGTTGAAGGTTCTTCTTTAAAGTTGAGTGTTCTAGAGCCACAACCTGAAAAATTAACAACCGCACTTAGCGAGTTTTTTGGTGAACATAAACCGATCCGCCGCGCCTTTATTGTTAATGCTCAGGAGCAAGATGATGAAGAGTCATTTTATCTTATTGGTTTAGAAATAACGGGTGAAGAAGATGTGATCATGCAGATACTCCCACAAGCGGCTGAATCGGCTTTTGAATATTTAGAAGAAGGACAATCTCTAGATTTTTGCTTTGTGAATAAAGATGAAAAAGGCGTGAGTCATTTTATGATCCACCATGTATCACCTTTTTATCAACGCAAACTAGGGGGATTCTTAAGAAAAGGCATCCCAATAGTTAATTTAGATAGTTAATACAGCCCGCTAAATTTAGGCGATATCTCATCAGGTATCGCTTTTTTTTATCTTATAATAGAAAATTGACTAAATTAGCAAATTGTTTGCATTTTTATATAACGCTTTGTTTTAGCTAGGCTTTATTTTTAAAGTAAAAATAAGACGACTTTGTGTTGTAATTTATTTCGTCTTACGCGGTAAAAGATAGCTTATTAAGTTATTCTTTATCTTATTAGTATAAAAAAATACATATATTATCTCTGCCTGCATAGAACATCGCATTATTCAGGGGTTGAATTAAAGGAAATGGATATGAACCAAAACCAATTTAGACAATATACAGAAAAGAGAGGCTATCGTTGGAGCTCTCTTGCTGTTGTATTGGCATCAGCATTGGCTCTTATAGGTTGTGATGATCAAACGGATGAAAACACATCATCTGCTGATAAGATGCAAAATACACAAGTGACAGAGCAAAAAGATACCGCTCAGAGCACATCAGGTATTGCAACTCAAACAAGCGAAAAACCAGCAGTTACAACAAAAACGAATAACGAAACTGCATTAAAAAGCAAAGAAGTCCGTGATGAGTTGGCAATGCGTTTTGCTGGAAAAGAAGTCACCGTATTAGATGCATCAGAATTACAGCGTGATGGTGCGAGCACAATGGTTGTGACTTTCTCTGTACCGCTTGATCCTGATCAAAAGTTTGATGATGTTATTCACCTTGTTGATACCAAAAAAGGGAAATTAGAAGGTGCGTGGGAGCTATCTGATAACCTAATGGAACTACGTTTCCGTCATTTACCACCATCAACAGAATTAAATTTAACCATTGATGAAAAAATAAAAGGTATTAATGAACGTACATTAACGACACCTTTTAGCCAGAAACTAACAACAGAAGAAATTTTCCCATCTGTTGGCTTTACCAGTAAAGGATCGTTACTGCCACTTGAAGCGGCTGAAGGTCTACCCATCATTGCGTTAAATGTGGGGCAAGTTGACGTAAACTTTTTCCGTGTTAAAGATGAGCAATTAGCCCAATTCTTAACGCAATGGGAAAGCCGTTCTAATATTAACTATTGGGAATCAGATGAGTTTTTATCTCAAGCTGATCTGGTTTATACCGGTCGCTTTGAATTAAACACAGAAACAAATACCCGTGAAAACGTGTTGTTACCGCTAAAATCAATAGATGCCCTGAAAAAAGAGGGGGCCTACATTGCGGTTATGCAACAAGCGGGTAAGTATTCTTATACGGTGCCAGCAACGGTATTCACATTTAGTGATATCGGACTGTCGATGCACAGTTATCTTGATACATTAGATATCTTTACCCAATCACTTAAAAATGGTTCTGCATTAGATAAAGTAGAAATTCGCCTATTAGATGAAAAAGGTGGATTGATTTCTAAAGTACAGACAGATAGCCAAGGGCATGCCACACTTGAGAAAAGTGATAAAGCACGTTTATTAATGGCTATTCGTGATGGGCAAACCAGTATGATTGACTTGCGTAAACCTGCGCTTGATCTGTCTGAATTTGATATTGGCGGCCCACAAGGTTATAGCAAACAGTTTTTTGCTTTCGGCCCACGTGATCTCTATCGTCCCGGTGAAACATTGATCGTTAACGCATTGCTACGTGACGGTGATGGTAATCCTATTAAAGAGCAACCTGTTAAAGTTGATCTGCTTAAAACAGACGGGCAAGTGTCTCGTAGTTTTGTTTGGCAACCTGAAAAGGGGCTTTATCAATTAAAATTAGTTATTCCTGCGGATGAAAATACTGGTACACGTACCTTACGTTTTGATGTAGGCGATGGTACACCTCGTTTCTATGAGTTTCAGGTCGAAGATTTTATGCCAGAACGTATGGCATTAGAAATCACTGGTAAGAAAGGTATTTTATTGAGTGGTAATGACGCTTATTTTGACATTAAGGGTCGCTATCTTTATGGCGCACCAGCTGCCGATAATCGCTTACAAGGGCAAGTCTTCTTAAAAGCCTCTCGTGAAGCTGTCAGTAAATTACCTGGATATGAATTTGGTACTGTAAAAGATGAAAACTTCAGCCGTCTACTGGATGAGTTTGAACTTAATTTAGACTCTGATGGTGAAGGTGAGTTAAGTGTTGATAGTGAACGCTACGCTGAGTTGAAATCACCTATCAATATCATTCTACAAGCAAGCTTACTTGAAGCGGGTGGACGTCCTGTTACTCGTCGTTATCAACAAGCAGTTTGGCCTGCCACTCATCTTGCGGGTATTCGTCCTGTCTTTCCTAAAAAAGAAGTCTACGATTATCGTACAGACAAATATAAATCAGGTTATAGCGTTGATGAAAACTCAATGGCTGAATTTGAAATTGTCTATACAGACCAAGAAGGCAAAAAACTACCTGCTAATGATCTGAAAGTGAAGTTTATCTATGAACGCCATGATTATTACTGGCGTTGGTCTAGTTCGAATGGCTGGGAATCTGGCTATAACGAAAAAGATCTGCAAATGGATGAGCAAACAATTAAGATTGCGAAAGATGGCACCGCAAAAGTGGCATTCCCTGTTGAGTGGGGCTCTTATCGTATTGAAGTTGTTGATCCTAAAACAGAATTAGTTAGTAGCCTACGTTTCTGGGCAGGTTATTCTTGGATGGATAACTCTGGTGGAACAGGCGCGGTAAGACCAGACCAAGTTAAATTGAAACTGGATAAAGATGGTTATTTACCGGGCGAAAAAGTTAAGTTAAACATTGTTGCACCTCATCCGGGTAAAGGTTATGTGTTACTTGAATCAAGTAATGGACCTTTATGGTGGCAGGAAATTGATGTACCAGAAAAAGGGCTTGATGTTGAAGTGCCTATTAATAAAGAGTGGGCAAGACACGATCTCTATCTGACTTCTGTTGTTGTAAGACCAGGAGATACTTCAAAACAAGCGACAGTAAAACGTGCTGTGGGTATTTTGCATTTACCATTACAGGATAAAAACCGTCGGATTGATATTTCACTTGATGCACCTGAAAAAATTCGCCCTAACCAAGATTTAAAAATTCGTATTAAAGCGAATCCAGTTGCTGGTCAGCCATTACCTGAAAATATTAATGTATTAGTTTCTGCGGTTGATACTGGTGTATTGAATATCACAGAGTATAAAACCCCTGATCCTTACGATGCCTTCTTTGGTCGTAAACGTTATAGCATTGACCAATATGATGTTTACGGTCAATTAATTGAAGGGCAAGGTCGTTTAGCTAACTTGCGTTTTGGTGGTGATGGTGGTGAAGCCGCCGCATTATCTCGTGGTGGCAAAAAGCCATTAACTGATGTGCAAATCATTGCTCAACAAACAGCTCCTGTAAAATTAAATGCTCAAGGTGAGGGCGAAGTTTCTTTGCCTATTCCAGAGTTTAATGGTGAAGTTCGTTTAATGGCGCAAGCTTGGACTGCGGATAAATTTGGTAGTCAGGAAGGTAAAGTTGTTATTGCTGCACCTTTAGTGACTCAGCTTTCATTACCTCGCTTTATGGCTGGTGGTGATAATGCACTTTTATCGTTAGATTTAACCAATCTGACAGATGATGCACAATCTATTACCTTAAATTATACCGCTTCAGGTTTGGTGGGATTAGGTGGCGCTGAAAGCAAAACTGTCTCGCTAACGAAAGGTGAACGTACTCAAATTCAAATCCCAGTAAAAGCGAAACATGGTTTTGGTCAGGGTGAATTCTCTCTGTCTATTTATGGTATTAAAGTACCAGGTGAAGAGATTAAACCTTATCACAATACATGGAATATTGGTGTTCGCCCTGCATTCCCAGCAGAAACTATCCATTATGCAAGTACATTGCAAGATGGTGATACTTGGCGTTTACCATCAGAAATTTTAAGTCGCTTTAATAGCTCAACGCTTGAAGGTGAATTATTACTGACAAGTCGCCCTCCATTACAAGTAGCGCGTTATGTTAGAGAGCTATTTGCTTATCCTTATGGTTGCTTAGAACAAACAGTCAGCGGGCTTTATCCTTCACTGTATTCAACAGAAAAAGAGTTGAAACAGTTGGGAATTAAAACGCAAACTGATGCTGATAGAAAAGCGGCTATTGATAAAGGTATTGCGCATCTGCTGACGATGCAAAAATCAGAAGGCGGATTCTCTTTATGGGATCAGGGTGGACGTGAAGAATATTGGTTAACCGCTTATGCGACTGACTTCTTATTCCGTGCGTCACAACAAGGTTATTCAGTTCCAGCTGATTCATTAAAACGTGCGAATGATCGTTTATTACGTTATTTACAAGATAAAAGCTTAGTTAACTATGAATATGCGGTTAATCAAGATGCAGCACGTTTCTCAGCAAGGGCTTATGCCGCGTTAGTATTAGCTAATCAGCAAAAAGCACCTTTAGGTGAATTACGTCGTCTCTATCTTGAGCGTAATCAAGCAGGAAGTGGTTTAGCCTTAGTTCAGTTAGGTATCGCATTAAAACTGATGGGGGATAGCAGCCGCGCTGAAAGCTTGATTGCTGAAGGTGTGACAACAACGCGTAAATATAATTATGGATTGGGCGACTACGGTAGCACCATTCGTGACCAAGCATTAATTATTGCATTGTTAAGTGAAAATAACCTTGAAACACAATCTCGTGATGCAAGTGTGATGACACTGTCTGATAACTTAACAAGCCGTGAATGGTTCTCAACCCAAGAAAGTAACTCGTTATACCTTGCTGGGCGCTTCTTTATTAATATGGCAGAACAGCCTTGGGAAGTTGCTGTTAATCGTCAAGTTCCTGCAATCAGTAGCGATCGTGCAGTCAATGAGACATTAACATCAGCACAATTACAAGAAGGCTTAGAGCTAAATAATCGTGGTGGTGCCGCGATTTATTCTCGCATGAATATCGTGGGCTATCCTAAAGTGGCTCCTGCTCCTTATAGTAATATATTAAATATCCATCGCAGTTATTATGATTTGAAAGGAAACCGCGTTCATCCTAATCGCTTACAAAGTGGTGAAATGCTGGTGGTTAAACTGGAAGTTTCTGCTGATAGAGATGTACCTGATGCATTAGTTGTTGATTTATTACCAGCTGGTCTTGAAATCGAAAACCAAAACTTAGCATCAAGTAGTGCAAGCTTAAGTGATAGTGCTGCAGACTTGCAGGAATTTATCGATGATATGGGACAAGCGAATATCAAACATCTTGAGTATCGAGATGATCGCTTTGTTGCCGCTATCTCTGTTGATAAATATCGCCCAACGACATTGCTCTATTTAGCAAGAGCTGTAACACCAGGTAACTATCAAGTACCACCACCACAAGTTGAATCCATGTATGTGCCTTATTGGCGTGCAATAGGATCAACAGAAACCAAGATTGACGTTGTTCCTTAAATCTTGTAGCCCTTTCTTCGGAAAGGGCTTTTTCCTTTGAGTGATTGAATGAAACTAGGATATAAACGGCTTATTGCTGTTATCATTATTTTTTTGCTAACAACGCCAATTTTAGTCTGGATCGCAGATAAAATTTGGCCTCTCCCTGATCCTGAACCTCAAATTGCGACGATTGTTACAGCGCAAGATGGTACTCCTCTTTGGCGCTTTGCCGATAAAGAAGGGGTATGGCGTTATCATGTCAAACTCGCTGATGTCTCTCCTGAATATTTAGAAGCTTTAATCACTTATGAAGATCGCTGGTTTTATCAGCATCCTGGTGTTAACCCGATGGCGATATTACGTGCGGCGTGGCAAGACCTAAGTTCAGGAAGAATTGTGTCAGGTGGAAGCACGTTATCAATGCAAGTAGCTCGCCTTATTGATCCTCACTCCCGTACTTTAGGGGGGAAAATCAAACAGCTTTGGCGCACCTTGCAATTAGAGTGGTATTACTCAAAAGATGAAATTCTGGAAATTTACCTCAATAGAGCACCCTTTGGCGGTACGTTAGAGGGCATTGGAGCTGCAAGTTGGGCTTATTTAGGCAAATCACCCGCTGATTTATCTGCGGGAGAGGCGACATTAATGGCTGTATTGCCACAAGCACCAAGTCGTTTACGACCAGATAGATATCCTGAACGTGCTCAAGCTGCCAGAGATAAAGTATTAGATAGATTGGCTGAGTATCAAATATGGCCACAAGAAAAAGTTGATGAAATCAAAGAAGAGCAGGTTTTATTAGCGCCAAGGCAAACACCACAATTAGCACCACTGCTGGCTCGTCGTATGTATAACGAAAAGCGAGAGCCTGTTATTACCACCACGATTGATATCAATATTCAACGACAACTCGAAGATATTGCGAATCAATGGAAGTATCAATTAGCGGATAAAACATCCTTAGCCATTCTAGTTGTTGATCATACGGATATGAGTGTGAAAGGGTATGTTGGTTCTGCTGATTTTAATGACAATTCGCGCTTTGGCCACGTCGATATGATTAGCGCATGGCGTTCGCCAGGTTCAACATTAAAGCCATTTATTTATGCACTCGCATTAGATGAAGGGCTTATTCATGCAGAATCACTCTTACAAGATGTTCCTCGTCGATTTGATAATTATCGCCCTGGTAATTTTGACTCTGATTTTAATGGTGCGGTCAGTGCCAGTGAAGCACTAAGTCGTTCTTTGAATTTGCCAGCAGTACAACTTATCGAAGTGTATGGTGCAAAGAAATTTGCAGCGAAATTGCGTCATAACCATCTTGAAATGCGCTTTCCTTATGGTTCAGAGCCAAATTTAGCGCTGATCTTAGGAGGAACTGCAACACGAATGGATGAGCTTGTTTCCGCCTTCAGTGCATTAGCAAGGCAAGGAAAAACAGCACCGTTGCGTTTTAAGCCGGAACAAATAATAGAAAACCGAGTGTTGATGTCACAAGGTTCGGCATGGATTGTCAGACGCATATTAGCCGGAGAAGCCAGACCTCGCCCAGATAGTGCAATTTCACCCGTTGTTCCTTTAGCTTGGAAAACAGGGACAAGTTATGGCTATCGGGATGCGTGGTCTATCGGTGTGAATGCTCGCTACACCATTGGTGTTTGGGTGGGCAGACCTGATGGAACACCTGTTGCAGGGCAATTCGGCTTTGCAACGGCTGTCCCTATTATGAATCAGGTCAATAACTTATTAACTGGCTATTTCTATCAAAATAAACAAAGACCACCTACTGATTTACGTCCTAATAGTGTAACAGCAGCAACAATCTGTTGGCCGACAGGTAAGGCATTACCTAAAGAAGATAGTAACTGTCGAGTTAGTCGTCGAAGCTGGATCTTAGATAACACTATTCCGCCAACTTTATTGAATGATAGCCAAGAAGGTATTTTGGGGATCAACGAAAAAATTTGGTTAGATGATGAAGGTAAACGCACTGGGCCTAATTGTCCTAACGCAGAGTTAAAAGATATTGCTTTATGGCCGATAGCATTAGAAGCATGGTTACCTGAAAAAGAGCGCAGAGCAAAACGACTGCCACCGATTTCTGAAACTTGCCCACCAATTAAAGAAGATATTATTCCCTTGTTTATCTCGGGTATTCGTGCGGGTGATTTATTAAGGCCATTACCTGGTGAAACTAATCTCGAAATAACAGTTTCTACACAAGGAGGAAGTGGTATGCAATGGTGGTTTTTAAATGGTGAGCAAATAGGTAAAACAGAAAACGGAGAAACATTCTCTTATTTATTAGAGAAACGAGGTAAATATCAACTTTCTGTGCTTGATCTAAGTGGTCAAACGGATATGGTTAATTTTATATTTCGTTAAACTAAATCAATGGAATAAACGAGAACTGAGGGATTTTTCACTAAAATAGGTTTTTTAATAAAGATAATTAGACTATTTATCGAGTGTCATTTCGGTTCTTTTTTATTCTTATTTTCAAGTTTGAACATGGAATACGTCAAAAATGTGATTAGAACGATAATTTATAACTTTTTTGCCACAGTTTCTTAAAAAAAAGGATATTCAATCTGTGCAATTTATTTTTATCCTCCTATAATCGAGCCCTATTTTTTGCAGGGAATGCGGTTTTTGATTCGTTTTTCCATGATCTGCGATAAAAGAGATAACAAAAGTTATCATTAATAAAATAATTTAGAGGTAAGACATGGCTATTCAGCGCACATTTTCTATTATCAAACCAAACGCAGTGAAAAAAAATGTTATCGGCGCTATCTATCACCGTTTTGAAAGTGCAGGTTTTAGCATCATTGGTGCTAAAATGTTGCATTTAACGCGCGAACAAGCTGAAGGCTTTTATGAAGAACACAAAGGCCGTCCTTTCTTTGACGGTTTAGTTGAATTTATGACTTCTGGTCCAATCATGGTTCAAGTGTTAGAAGGTGAAAATGCGATTCAACGTCATCGTGATCTGATGGGCGCAACTAACCCAGACAACGCATTAGCGGGTACATTACGTGCTGATTACGCTGATAGCTTTACTGAAAATGCGGTACACGGTTCAGATTCAGAAGCTTCTGCTGCTCGTGAAATCGCATACTTCTTCACTGAAAACGAAGTTTGCGCGCGCTAATTTATTAGCATCTCTACGCGAAAAACAGTACAATGCGACGCCCTGTTTGATAATTAACAGGGCGTTTTTTATTATTGTTTATTATACAAATATATAAGTATCCCATTAGCATCAATGCTAATGCAGGCCGCATAGTGTAACAACGAGGCAATGTCATGACCCAATCTACCACTCCAGCGCCAAGCGCTTCTGTCGCTGTTTCTAAAGAAAATACTGTGAATCAAAAAACTAAAATTAATCTGTTAGATTTAAATCGTAAACAGATGCGTGAGCTTTTTGTCTCTATGGGCGAAAAACCTTTCCGTGCTGACCAAATTATGAAGTGGATGTACCACTACTGTTATGACGATTTCGATCAAATGACCGATATCAACAAGGTGTTACGCAATAAATTAAAAGAAATTGCTGAAATTAAAGCACCTGAAGTTTCTGAAGAACAACGTTCAACAGATGGCACGATTAAGTGGGCAATTAAAGTTGGCGATCAACAAGTAGAAACTGTGTACATTCCAGAAGATGATCGCGCAACATTATGTGTTTCTTCACAAGTGGGTTGTGCTTTAGAGTGCAAGTTCTGTTCAACTGCACAGCAAGGTTTTAACCGTAACTTGAAAGTGTCTGAAATTATTGGGCAAGTTTGGCGTGCAGCTAAAATTATTGGCTCATTAAAAGAGACAGGCCGTCGCCCTATTACTAATGTCGTGATGATGGGAATGGGTGAGCCATTACTAAATTTAAATAATGTTATTCCAGCGCTTGAAATCATGATGGATGATTTTGGTTTTGGTCTATCTAAACGTCGTGTTACTGTCTCTACATCAGGTGTTGTACCTGCATTAGATAAATTAGGTGATGCTGTGGACGTGGCTTTAGCTATTTCATTGCATGCTCCAACTGATGAAATTCGTGATGAAATCGTTCCAATTAACAAGAAATACAACATTGAAATGTTTCTTGAAGGTGTTCGCCGTTATATTGCTAAATCAAACGCGAACCAAGGGCGAGTGACGATTGAATATGTCATGCTTGATCATATTAATGACAGCACAGATCAAGCTCACCAATTAGCCGAGCTTTTAAAAGACACGCCGTGTAAAATTAACTTAATTCCATGGAATCCGTTCCCGGGTGCGCCATATGGACGTAGTTCTAATAGCCGTATTGACCGTTTCTCTAAAGTATTAATGGAATATGGCTTCACGACGATTGTACGTAAAACCCGTGGTGATGATATTGATGCGGCTTGTGGACAATTAGCTGGTGATGTTATTGACCGTACAAAGCGTACACTGAAAAAACGCCAACAAGGTGAACTAATTTCAGTAAAAGCAGTCTGATACAGTTGGATATCTCTTTCTTTGTGAAGTGTATTACATAATTACAATGTAGAGAGAACAAGGATGAATATATTTGAGGAATAAAACGATGATAAGGATATCATCAGTAGTTATAACTATTGGCTTGATGCTATTGACACTCGGTTGTCAATCATCAGCCAATCAAGAACGTGTTGCAGTGTCTACACGTTTACAATTAGGTGATGCTTATTTAGCTGAAAGACAATATCAAATAGCGCAATATCATTTCCAAAAAGTGTTATCAGTGATGCCAAATCATCCTGATGCGAATTTAGGAATGGCATTAACATCGCAGTTATTGGGAAATTCTATTCAAGCGTTAGATTATTACAAATTAGCGATGAACTCGAAGCCAGTAAATGTTAATGTATTAAGGCTTTATGGTAATTTCCTTTGTGAACAAAAACTATTAAACAATAATAGTGTGTTAATTGAGGATATACCGCCAGATTATTTGGTCTGCCAGCAAAGTGATAATAAAATATCAAAAAAATCGCGGTGATATACGTTAAGGTACTTTGTGCTTTTGCGAGTTCATCAATGTTAAACATCCAATAGCCACAGTGCCTAGATTGCTAATGAATACTGAAAACAAAACCGAAGAAGTGAAATTAACAGCAGGTCAACTTTTACGTCAGGCACGAGAAAAAGTAGGGCTAACACAACAAACTGTTGCTGATCGACTTTGTTTGAAGTTATCAACAGTGCGCGACATTGAAACAGATTCTGTTTCTTCTGATATTGCACCCACATTTTTACGCGGATATATGCGTTCTTATGCCAAGCTCGTTGGTGTTCCTGAAAAAGACATCCTTGGTTTTATCGACCAACAAGCGCCTGTTAAACAAATTAGAATGACAACCACACAAAATTACTCATTAGGCAAACGTCATAAAAAACGTGAAGGTTGGCTGATGAAAATCACTTGGGTGATTTTGATTGTTATGATTGCATTAGTAGGTGTTTGGTGGTGGCAAGGTCATCAGGCGGATCAACAAGAATTAGTCTCTATGGCATCTCAAGACGTAGGGCAAAATAGTACACAAGAAAACACCAACACGATAGATTCTCCTTTGGCAACCTTAGATAATATGTCAACATCTGAAGGTGATAATTTACAAGTATCTGCGCCGCCATTAGTTGATAATCAGGCTAATAATGTCGCTACATCACCAACGACTGAAACGACATCACCAGCACCAACAGAAGTGAGAACGGTTCCATTACCAGTCTCACCGCTAACAACATCAACAACTTCTCGAGCAAATTCAACGCAAGAATCTACTTCATCGGAAGCACCTGCTATTGCGAATCAATTGGTTCTTATGTTTGATGGTGAATGTTGGTTAGAAGTTCGTAATGCTCAAAATAAAGTCTTATTTAATGGTATTAAGAAAGCGGGTGATCGTTTGGAATTTGATGGTGAGCAACCTTATAAACTAAAAATAGGCGCACCTTCTGTTACTCGCTTACAGTTTAATGGTGAATCTGTTGATTTAAGCCGTTTTACTGGAAAAATAGCGAAAATAACAGTACCGAGCGCTTAATCTGACTACACATTTGAGCAAGCATGGAAGCATGGGAGAATTAATCAATGCATAAAGAATCACCTATTATTCGTCGAAAATCGACACGAATTTATGTGGGCAATGTACCTGTTGGTGATGGCGCTCCTATCACGGTACAGTCGATGACAAATACACGAACAACAGACGTAGAAGCGACTGTTCGCCAGATAAAATCTCTGGAACGTGTTGGGGTGGATATTGTTCGTGTTTCTGTACCCACAATGGATGCTGCGGAAGCATTCAAATTAATTAAGCAACAAGTTAATGTGCCTTTAGTCGCTGACATTCATTTTGACTACCGTATCGCATTAAAAGTCGCTGAATATGGTGTTGATTGTTTACGTATCAATCCGGGTAATATTGGTAGTGAAGAACGTATTCGCCAAGTTGTTGATTGCGCTCGTCACAACAATATTCCTATTCGTATTGGTGTAAACGGTGGTTCACTTGAGAAAGATATTCAAGAGAAATACGGAGAGCCAACACCTGAAGCGTTAGTTGAATCGGCAATGCGCCATGTGGATATCCTTGATAAACTGAATTTTGAACAATTTAAAATCAGTGTAAAAGCTTCTGATGTTTTCCTTGCAGTTGATTCTTACCGTTTATTAGCGAAAAAAATTGATCAACCACTGCATCTTGGGATCACCGAAGCCGGTGGCGCAAGAGCGGGATCGGTTAAATCTGCGATTGGTCTTGGGATCTTATTATCAGAAGGTATCGGCGATACATTAAGGATCTCATTAGCTGCAGATCCAGTTGAAGAAGTTAAAGTCGGTTTTGATATTCTTAAATCCTTACGTATTCGTTCTCGTGGAATTAACTTTATCGCTTGCCCAACGTGTTCTCGTCAAGAATTTGATGTTATCGGAACAGTCAACGAATTAGAGCAACGTTTGGAAGATATCATCACACCTATGGATGTTTCTATTATTGGTTGTGTTGTTAATGGACCGGGTGAAGCTGAAGTTTCAACGTTAGGTGTAACTGGCGCTAAAACACGAAGTGGTTTTTATGAAGATGGCGTGAGACAAAAAGAGCGTCTTGATAACGTTAATATGATTGATTTATTAGAAGCAAAAATTCGAGCTAAAGCATCAATACTTGATGACAGTATGCGTATAAATATAAATCAGCTGGACAAATAATACTCAAAAAACTGGCTCATTAATCTATGAGCCAGTTTTACTATTGATTTCACATTGAATACTGATTGATTTCGCTTCTATAATCAGCCTAACAATCAATTAATAACTATTAGAGAAGAAAAGTGGCACAAAAAATCCAAGCCATTCGTGGTATGAACGACTATCTACCTGCTGACACTCGTGTATGGCAGAAAATTGAAAATACGCTAAAACAAATTTTAGCGGGTTACGGCTTTAGTGAAATCAGAACACCTATCGTAGAGCATACCCCTCTATTTCAGCGAGCAATTGGTGAAGTGACCGATGTTGTTGAAAAAGAAATGTATACTTTTACCGATCGTGGCGAAGATGCCCAAAGTCTGACATTACGCCCAGAAAACACAGCAGGTTGTGTTCGTGCGGGTATCGAGCATGGTTTGCTTTATAACCAAGAACAACGTTTATGGTATTTAGGACCAATGTTCCGTTATGAGCGCCCTCAAAAAGGTCGTTATCGTCAATTCCACCAGTTAGGTGCAGAGGTCTTTGGTCTACAAGGACCAGATATTGATGCGGAATTAATTATGCTAACTGCGCGTTGGTGGAAAGCGTTAGGTATTGCAGAACACGTAACATTAGAACTTAACTCTATTGGTTCATTAGAAGCGCGTGCTAAATATCGTGAAGCGTTAGTTGCTTTCTTAGAGCAGCACGTAGATAAGTTAGATGAAGACTGCAAACGTCGTATGTATTCTAACCCATTACGTGTTTTAGACTCAAAAAATCCAGAAATTCAGACTTTATTGAATGATGCGCCTGAACTTTTCGATTATCTTGATGACGAATCAAGAGCGCACTTTGATGGTCTTTGTGCTTTATTGGATGCTGTCGGTATTACATATCGCGTTAATCAGCGTTTAGTTCGTGGTTTAGACTATTATAACCGTACTGTTTTTGAGTGGGTAACTAGCGCATTAGGTTCACAGGGAACCGTGTGTGCGGGTGGCCGTTACGATGGCCTAGTGAAGCAACTTGGTGGGCACCCAACACCAGCAGTTGGTTTTGCTATGGGGATGGAACGCATGATCTTATTAGTTCAAGCGGTTAACCCTGAATTTGTTGCAGATACTAATGTCGCTGATGTTTACCTTGCTTCATTTGGCGAAAAGAGTCAAAGCGCAGCATTAATGCTGGCTGAAGAAATTCGTGATCAATTACCAACATTACGTTTAATGACGAATCATGGTAATGGTAACTTTAAAAAGCAGTTAGGGCGTGCTGATAAACAAGGCGCTAAAATTGCTCTGATTTTAGGCGAAGATGAAATTAATGCCGGCACTGTTGCAGTGAAAGATTTGCGTTCAGGGGAACAAACAATCGTTGCTCGCAATGAGCTCGCTCAGCAATTGACTCTGTTATTAGGTTAAGGAGAGACTTGTGGAAGTTTATAGCACCGAAAACGAACAAGTTGATGCAATTAAACAGTTCTTTAAAAACTACGGTTTAACTATTGTTTTAGCCGCTGTTATTGGTTTTGGTGGTGTGTTTGGTTGGAAATATTGGCAATCACATCAAACAAATCGTCTGCAAGAAAGTGCAGGTGCTTTTGCAACAGTCAGCGAGGCACTTGCTAAGCCTACGCCTGAAAATATTGCATTAGCTGAAAAATTTGTTACTGAAACGAATGATATTTATGGCGCTTTAGCTTCATTAGAGCTAGCCCAAATCGCTATTGATGCTAATGATTTAGTCAGTGGTGAACGTCATCTAACGAATGCTGTGGCAAAAGTAAAAAATGACGCATTTGCAGATATGCTTAATCTTCGTTTAGCTCGTGTACAATTAGCATTAGATAAAACAGATGCTGCTTTAGTTTCGTTAGAGCAAGTGAAAGGCAAAGCATGGAATGGAATGAAAAATTATATCCGTGGTGATGTCTTAGCGAAAAAAGGCGATAACACAGGTGCTACAACCGCTTATCGTAGCGCATTAACTGATGAAAATGCGGGTGCTATTCGCTCACTGGTTGAACTTAAACTCAATAATTTATCCAATTAAAGGGATCTTCAGACATGCAACTGCGTAAAACTCTCCTGGTTGGTCTACTAGCATCTGCTTTGTTGGCAGGATGTTCTAGTGAACAGGATAATGTGACAATGTCTCCATTGCCTGAGGTGCAAAGCCAATTTACACCTAGAGCTGTTTGGGACAAATCAGTTGGAAATGGTATTGGTAAATACTATTCTCACTTGTCACCAACATGGGATGGCGCAGTTGTTTATGTCGCTGATCGCCATGGTTTAGTGAAAGCATTAGATGTAGAAACAGGTAAAGAGCTTTGGTCGCAAGATCTCTCTATTAAAACAGGTTTTCTTTCATCCAATGAGTCCGCATTACTTTCTGGTGGGCTAACAGTTTCAGGCACTCGCGTTTTTGTGGGAACTGAAAAAGCGAAAGTATACGCACTGAACACTGAAGATGGCTCCATTGATTGGGAAGCAGATGTCGCTGGCGAAGCCATTTCAAAACCTGTTGTTAGTGATGGTTTAGTACTTATTCATACCAGTAATGGTATGTTGCAAGGACTCGACTTGTTAAGTGGTGAGATTTCTTGGACTATTAACTTAGATACTCCATCATTATCTCTTCGTGGCGAGTCTGCACCTGCTGTTGCTTATGGCGCAGCTATTATTGGTGCAGATAATGGCCGTGTCAGTGCAGTTGTTCTTTCTCAAGGGCAGTTGATTTGGCAACAAAATATTTCACAAATTAAAGGCTCTACTGAAATTAGCCGATTAAATGATGTGGATATCACACCGATTATTGATGAAAATACTGTTTATGCAATGGCGTATAACGGTAATTTAGTTAGCCTTGATATGCGTTCTGGACAAATTCTTTGGAAACGTGAGTTAGGCTCAGTCAATGATATGGTGCTGTTGGGTGATAATCTTTACCTTGTTGACCAAAATGACAGAGTTTTATCTGTTCGTAAATCTGATGGTGTGACATTATGGACACAAGAAGATTTATTGCATCGCAATTTAACTGCTCCGGCTATTTTTGATGGTTATTTAGTGGTTGGTGATGCAGAAGGTTATCTCCATTGGATTGATACCAACACAGGTAAATTTATTGCGCAAAACCAAGTGAACAGTTCAGGCTTATTAAGTCGCCCTCAAGCGGTACAAGATAAACTGATGATCCAAGCTCGCGACGGTAAGCTTTATCTTTATAGTCGGTAATTAATTGCTGACAAATCTATTTATTTTACGGCTCCTTTAAAGGAGCCGTTTCGTCTTTTTAGTAATTACATGTAAAATACAATCAGGTTTGTGATTGTATTTTTATGAGGCATCAAAAAATGATACCCGTTATTGCCTTAGTAGGGCGCCCTAACGTGGGTAAATCCACGTTATTTAATCGACTAACACGCACAAGAGACGCATTAGTTGCCGATTTTCCAGGCCTCACCCGTGACCGTAAATATGGTCGAGCAGAGTTAGAAGGCGAAGAATTTATTATTATTGATACCGGTGGTATTGATGGTGCTGAAGAGGGTGTTGAAACCCATATGGCATCACAATCGCTACAGGCTATTCAAGAAGCCGATATCGTACTGTTTTTAGTTGATGCTCGTGCGGGCTTGATGCCAGCAGACCAAGGTATTGCAAAACACCTTCGTGGTGTTGAGAAAAAAACATATTTAGTTGCGAATAAAACTGACGGTATCGATATTGATACTGCATTAGCTGATTTTTACTCTTTAGGATTAGGCGAAATCTTCCCAATTGCTGCATCTCATGGCCGTGGTGTTGCTCAATTGATTGAACAAGCACTCTTACCAATTACGGGTAAAGTGGTGGAAGAAGAGCTAGAGCTGACTGAAGAAGAAGAAAATGCGGCTTATTGGGCTGCATTAGAAGCAGAACAAGAAGCACAAGCGTTAGAAGAGGAAGAAGACGACTTTGACCCTTCTACATTACCGGTAAAATTAGCGATTGTTGGTCGTCCTAATGTCGGTAAATCAACATTGACAAACCGTATGCTTGGTGAAGATCGTGTGGTTGTTTACGATATGCCAGGTACAACCCGTGACAGTATCTATATCCCAATGGAACGTGATGAGAAAGAATATATCATCATCGATACAGCGGGTGTTCGTAAACGTGGTAAAGTAAAAGAAACAGTAGAAAAATTCTCTGTTATCAAAACATTACAAGCCATTGAAGACTCTAACGTTGCATTGCTGGTTATTGATGCCCGTGAAGGTATTTCAGATCAGGATCTTTCATTATTAGGTTATATCCTGAATGCAGGTCGTTCATTAGTCATTGCTGTTAATAAATGGGATGGCATGACACAAGACGATCGCGAACAAGTAAAAGCCATGCTTGATCTTAAACTAGGCTTTGTTGACTTTGCGCGTGTTCACTTTATTTCTGCATTACATGGTAGTGGCGTGGGTAATCTTTTTGAATCAATTCAAGAGGCCTATGTCTGTGCAACGCGTCGCGTAGGAACTTCTATGCTAACTCGCATCATGAAGATGGCAGAAGATGATCATCAGCCACCAATTGTTCGTGGACGTCGTGTAAAAATGAAATATGCACATGCCGGTGGTTATAATCCACCTGTTGTAGTTATTCATGGTAATCAGGTCACTGATTTACCAGATAGCTATAAGCGCTATTTGATGAACTATTTCCGCCGTACTCTGCAAGTGATGGGTACGCCAATCCGTATTCAATTTAAAGAGGGTGAAAACCCTTATGCGGATAAGAAAAATAAATTAACACAATCTCAGTTGCGTAAACGTAAGCGTTTAATGTCACATTTGAAGAAATCGAAATAAGTTAATTTAACGTCAAAAAAATAAAAACTGAGTTCAATTTATAATGAACTCAGTTTTTTTATACATAGAATTTATTGATTAGCTAGCATTTTTTCTATCATGAGTTGAGCAACAATGGCTTGCTCTCCACTTGTCGATGGCTCTGTATTATTCGTAACACATTCGATAAAGTGTTCTACCGCCCCAATAAAACCTCGTTGTAATAAAATGGGATCCCAATTTTCTGGATGTTTTTCAGTGAGCCTACTTCTGCTTTCACTGCGCCATAAATTCATATTTGTAATTTGATGGATTGCATCTTCATCAACAGCAATAATCTGCTCTTGCTGGCTTCCTGCTTTTCTGTGCATTGATGTTGTTATCCAGCAATCGTCGATTTTTAAATGGTGTTCAGCATAAAAAAGTGCATTTTCTTTTGTTTGGATAATACTACCACTTAATAATTTAGCGTTTGAACCTGCTAACCAAAGCGCCGTATCAACAACATGTAAATAGTCATCAAACAAGGTAAAACGTGTCTCTTTAGGGCCGACACTATCACATCGATGTTTATCAATTCTTAAAGAAGAAAGGTGGGTAATATTTTGTTTCAACTGATGATAAAAGGGGGCAAAGCGGCGATTAAAACCCACCATGAGTTTTTTATTTTTCTTGGCAGCAAGCTCAATAAGTGCCTCAGATTGGTGAATATGTTCTGTTAAGGGTTTATCAACATAAACATGTACACCTGCGTTTAATAAATAGTCTATAACTTCAAAATGACTTGAAGTTGCACTATGTACAAATATCGCATCACACTGTTGGGCTAAAGCACTTAAGCTAGTGAATAAAGGGATACGATAAGTGGCACAAATTATATTCCCTTTTTCCTGATTAGGTGAAAATGCGCCTATAAATTCCCACTTAGAAGCTTTACTTAAAATAGGTAGATAAACTTTTTGTGCAATTGATCCTAAACCGACCATACCAATACGCAGTTTTCCCATTATTCACCTTCTCATTTTTTCAATGTGTTATCAGTTTAAGACAATTAAAAAGTAGGTATGTTACTCATATTATCGTGCCATTCCACAAACAATAATTCAAAGCCAGCAATATGCTGAGAAAAAATTGACTATGTCTGTTCTAGCAATTGGTGCTGACCATACTATCCGTGATGCGCCTCAACTGACACTAGAAGGAAGAGCTTTACACTTATAAAGTGCTATCTTTGTTAATGTATTTCGGTAGTGTAATTTCTTAGAAATACTGATAAATTTCATCCACAATGTATTTGCGTCTTTCTTTTATTTTTAGGAAATTAATATGCTTAGAGTATTTGTTCTCTTTGTTCTTCTTGGGTATCAAAACATTGCATTAAGTAGTGATACATCAAATAATTTTTCTCTTGGACTCGTTTCTAATAAAGAAGAGGGGCTTTTTTTATACACCGATAAAGCCACACTTGCAGCTCAATCTGTTTATACATGTTTTAATGATGCTACTGATAAAAATAACAATCGTTGTTTATCATTAAAAGGTGATGACTTTATCCTTTCAGATAAACACAATGTGGTTTATGACTCTGTTGACGATAAAACAACTTACACATTTTTTTATAATAAAAAACTGACTCAACTTGCACATTTTATGGATGAGTTATCAATATCTGTTATTTATCCTAATAATCCTAAGCAAGAAAATATGGTTAAAATCACTGGTGCATTAAATCAAGCTGAAATTATCTTTAATACTAATAAAGTGAATATAACGAACTGCTACAGCTCTGAAGGGATCCATATTTTTAATAAAGACGATATAAATAAATATCACTTATATTATTATTTGGGATTTGATGTTATTTCAGATTGTCCCGATGCATTATTTGAAGAGTAAAAGCGCTCTCACTTCAATGAGATTAAACTTCATAAAAAATTAATTATTTCTTTAAAAAAATAGCTAAAATGCAATTGATTCCCATTCGTCTTAATGAGCTATTACTTTGAAAAAAACGATCATCATTGCATCAATTTTTACGCTTTCTGCTTGTGCAACACCTGAAAAATGGGAAGCAAAAACTACAAATCCATCACCGTTAGATATTGCTAAGAATATGTGTATGCAAGAAGCTAAAGCGCGATATCCCGCGAGATATGTGGCTTCAAGCCAGCCTTCTTTTGCTCCTATGAGTATAAATGGTAAAGATATTCCTAATTCAGGCGCAGGAGCATCTCTTCCTTCCGATGCTAATGAATGGGAACGTAAAGACTATTTCAATACCTGTATGAGAGCAGAAGGGTGGGAAAACAAAAATAAAGTGACAGGTTTACTGGCTTTTTTGTTTAATTGATTTTAGGAAATATTTGTTATTAAACTTCTCGTTTGATTCGAGTAAAGCCACATTTTTAATGTGGCTTTACTCTCAATAAATTAAGTATTTTATACCCACTCTTTTTGGATCAAAAAGTCACTGTATAACTTTGCTTCTGGGGTATTCGGTTCGGGTGAGTAATTGTACTCAAAACGGACTAAGGGAGGCATCGACATTAAAATGGACTCTGTTCTTCCGCCGCTTTGCAAGCCAAATAATGTACCTCTATCCCACACTAAATTGAATTCAACATAGCGGCCACGGCGATAGAGTTGGAACTGGCGTTCACGCTCTCCCCAAGGCATTGATTTGCGCTTTTCAACAATAGGCAAATAGGCATCAAGATAACCAAGCCCAACCTGTTGGACAAATTCGAAACAATGGTCAAAATCTGGAGTATTTAAATCATCAAAGAAAAGGCCACCTACACCACGAGGTTCATTGCGGTGTTTAATATAAAAATAATCATCACACCATTTTTTATAACGAGAGTAATAATCTCCACTAAAAGGAGTACAAACCGATTTAGCTACTTTATGCCAATGAATAACATCTTCTTCAAACCCATAATAAGGTGTTAAGTCAAAGCCACCACCAAACCACCAAACAGGATCTTCTCCCTCTTTTTCAGCAATAAAAAAACGCACGTTAGCATGAGAAGTTGGAATATAAGGATTAAGAGGATGAATAACTAATGAAACACCCATGGCTTGAAAACGACGTCCTGCTAATTCAGGGCGATGTGCAGTGGCAGATTTCGGTAATGTGTCGCCATAAACATGCGAGAAATTGACGCCAGCTTGTTCAAAAAGAGCGCCATTGGTTAAAACGCGAGTACGACCACCGCCCCCTTCTTTTCTTTCCCAGTTATCTTGCTGAAAAGTGGCTTTTTGGTCTATGTTTTCAAGAGAGCGACAAATCGTATCTTGTAGTGATAAGAAAAATTCTTTAACGCGATGAATATCAGGTAAATTCATAATAACCTACAATTTTTATCATATTTATTAAAAATAGAACTCCATATTGTCTATGTTCTCATTTTCAAGTTGATTCATAAACTAAACAAGCGATAATAAATTCAGATTTATGTGACCGATAATGGGCAAAACCATGGAAATACGTGTATTTCGCCAAGATGATTTTGAGGCAATTATTACACTTTGGGAGCGTTGCGATTTGATATCGCCTGATAACGATCCTGAAATTGATATTGAAAGAAAAATAAACCACTCACCAGATTTGTTTCTGATCGCCGAAGTCGCGGGTGAACTCGTGGGTAGTGTGATGGGGGGCTATGATGGTCATCGTGGTTCTTTATACTATTTAGGCGTTCATCCAGATTTTAGAGGAAGAGGCATTGCGAATGCATTGATCTCTCGGTTAGAGAAAAAGCTGATCGCGAAAGGGTGTCCTCAAATTACATTAGTTGTACCAGAAGAAAATGATGCAACAATTTGTATGTTTGAGAAGTTATTGTATGAAGATCAAAACCAAGAAAGCACAACTTATACTAAACGATTAATTGTTGATCAGGATTTTGATCTTTAATTGTGTTTAAAACCCCTGATATTTTTAGGGGTTATTTCTCTTCCCTTTCTATTTTATCTCTTTTTTCTTTGTTTCTATTCTTACATTTGTACTTCTTATTTTATGCGTAAAATCTGATATTGCCTTTTCTGTGGAACAAAATGTTATGTTGATGGTCGTAACTAGGCTTTCTTTTCATGTGGTTATCTAAGATCAAATCAGTAAATATTTTGTTATTCTGACTTATTGCGACAGTTTTAGCCTGATGATTGAGACGATACAAAGAGTAAGATAAGGTGTACTTAATAACCTCAATATCTATTTTAATGTGTGACGAAAAAGTTTAACGGAGAAATAAATGATGCCTAAGTTTTGGTTACCCTTGTGTTTGAGCACAAGTGTTTTGCTATTAAGTGGCTGTTCATCCATGGGAGGAATGTCTTTTTCTGCACTAAATCCGATGAATTGGTTTTCAAATGATACGTTAACAGTTTCTGCTAATGGATTAGGTAATATCACCAGCTCAACAAAAATAACAGAAAGTGAAATAAAAAATGCGCTAGGCGGTAGCTTCAATTATCGTGAAGGTATGGAGATGCAAGGTAGCGATATTACTGTTGTAGTCCAAGCACTTGAAGATAATAAAATCCAAGTGGCTTTCTATGGCAAAGAAAAAGGCACCGTTGAGAAAATAGAAGTCTTTGATGCTAAGGCAACAACAGATTGGGGAATAACGATAGGTACACCATTTAAAGATATCTATAAAAAAGCATTTGGTGTGTGCAGCAAAGGCCCTAAAGATGAAAAACAGAGAACTATTTTATGTCAATCCACAGAAGCTAAATCGGTGAGTTATGTCTTTAGTGGTCAATGGGATGGTCCTGATGGATTAATGCCACCTGATGAAGTTCTATCTAACTGGACATTAACGCAGATTATTTGGCAGAACAAATAGCCTTCACGCTATTCCTTATGCTATTCCTTATAAAACAAGGAAGATTTTATAATCAGACTGTCCGATTTTTGTTAAAAGGCAAATCTTCAGGAAAAAATATTCGATATAATTAACATCATTCTAGGTGTTTTGATTATTGATTAGGAAAGCAATATGTCTCATGCACAAAGTGGCATTTTAGTCGCACATAGTAAATTTGGTCTTTTTATCGAAGCAATGGTTGTCGGTGAATTAGAGGCTTTGCGTGAAGGATGTCAGAAATTCATGCAATCATTATCTGATTTACAAAAGCAATTTCCTGATGCATCACTAGGCGCAGTTGTTGCATTTGGTTCTGATCTCTGGAAAAAACTTTCCGATGAAAATAGCGCACCAGAGCTCAAACCTTTTCGCCCTCTAGGTAAAGGTTTAGCGCCTGCAACACAGCGTGATCTTCTTATTCATATCCAATCTATGCGTCATGATGTGAATTTCTCACTGGCACAAGCCACAATTGCTGCTTTTGGTGACGCAATCAAAGTTGAAGAAGAAATTCATGGTTTCCGTTGGATAGAAGAGCGCGATTTAAGTGGTTTCATTGATGGCACAGAAAATCCACAGGATGATGAACGTTATGGTGTTGCACTAATTAATGACGGCATTGATGCTGGTGGTAGTTATGTTTTAGTGCAACGTTATGAGCATAACCTGAAAAAATGGGCTCGTTTTAGTGAATCAGACCAAGAAAAAATGATCGGTCGCACTAAAAAAGACAGTGTTGAACTTGATGAATCTGAGCGTAATGTGACATCTCACGTTTCTCGTGTTGTGATTGAAGAAGATGGTGAAGAGCTAGCGATTTTACGTCACAGCCTGCCTTACGGTACTGCAAGCGGTAAACATGGTTTATATTTCTTAGCTTACTGTAGTCGTTTATATAACATCGAGCAGCAACTATTGAGCATGTTTGGTGAATTAGACGGCAAACATGATGACCTATTACGTATGAGTAAACCTGTAACGGGAAGTTATTACTTCGCACCTTCTTATGAAGTATTAAAATCACTGTGATTATTATCTAGTGTTAAATAGTGTTAAATACGCTTTATTAATGAAATGCCTGCTTTAAAAGCGGGCATTTTTGTCTGAATTTTTTTCATATAAAGAGTAATTGATGCAAATTTAATTAATTAGCCTGAGTTTTATTCATTTTTAATAGCTTATAGTTATATCAAATAACAAAAGCTAACTACACTGTTATAAATAAAGTCGATAGAGTAACCATTAGAATAAAACTTACAATGATGGGTACTTTTAATGAAGAAAAACACGATCAGAACCTTTGCATTACAAGCAACCGTAGCATTGTCTTTGGTGGTTAGTAGTTATGCAGGGGCGGCTCAATTACTTAATAGCTCTTACGATATCGCCAGAGAGTTATTCACACAGCTAAACAGCGATTTTAAAACACAATGGGATGCACAACATCCTGACGATAAAGTCACCATCAAACAATCACATGCAGGCTCTTCTAAGCAAGCACTTGCAATATTGCAAGGTTTACCTGCGGATGTAGTGACCTATAACCAAGTTACTGATGTGCAAATTTTGCATGATAAAGGCAAATTAATTCCTGCTAATTGGCAACAACGTCTTCCTAATAATAGTTCACCTTATTATTCGACCATGGCGTATTTAGTACGCAAAGGAAATCCAAAGAACATTACTTCATGGGAAGATTTAACGCGTGAAGATGTCAAAGTGGTTTTCCCTAATCCTAAAACATCGGGTAATGGCCGCTATACCTATTTAGCCGCGTGGGGAGCTTTTGAAAAAGCTTATGGTAACGATGAGAAAACACAAGAAGCGATGAAGAAATTCCTCAAGAATGTTGAGGTGTTTGATACAGGAGGCCGTGGTGCAACGACTTCTTTTATTGAACGTGGACTCGGAGATGTATTAATAAGCTTTGAATCTGAAGTTAATAATATTCGTCAACAATATGGTGAAGATGAATATCAAGTCATTGTACCACCTGTTGATATTTTAGCTGAATTTCCAGTCGCTTGGATTGATAAAAATGTTCAACGTAATGACAACGAAGCACTGGCAAAAGCCTATCTAAACTATTTATACAGCCCTAGAGCACAAGAGATCATCACGCAATTTAATTATCGCGTAAATGATAAAGCGGTCATGGCTGAAAAAACAGCACAGTTCCCCGCAACGTCACTATTTACGGTTGAAGAAGTATTTGGTGACTGGAATAACGTGATGAAAACACATTTCACGACAGATGGCATGCTTGACAAGTTATTAGCGCAAGGACGTCAATAATGTTTACCACAACCAGCAAACGGGTTTTACCGGGATTTGGATTAAGTTTAGGTGGAACACTGTTTTATACCTGCTTGATCTTGCTGTTACCAATGAGTGCGCTGGTTGTGCAACTTTCTGATATGAGTTGGGCCCAATATTGGGCAGTAATCACGCATCCACAAATTGTGGCCGCTTATAAAGTCACGCTATTAGCGGCGGCAGTTGCCAGCATTTTTAATGCTATTTTCGGTATGTTGCTTGCGTGGATCATTACTCGTTACCGTTTTCCAGGTAGACAACTACTTGATGGTTTAATGGATTTACCTTTCGCTTTACCTACGGCTGTTGCGGGCTTGACACTCGCAACGCTTTTTTCAACACAAGGCTGGTACGGTTTTGTATTGGATAAATTTGATATAAAAGTCATTAATACATGGATTGGTATTGCCGTTGCTATGGCTTTTACCAGTTTACCTTTTGTTGTAAGAACGGTTCAGCCAGTTCTTGAAGAGTTAGGCCCTGAGTATGAAGAAGCGGCTGAGACGCTAGGAGCGAGTCGTTGGCAGACTTTTCGTAAGGTTGTATTACCTGAATTATCACCGGCACTAATAGCGGGAACCGCGCTCTCTTTTACGCGCAGTTTAGGTGAGTTTGGCGCCGTTATTTTTATTGCTGGCAATATTGCATGGCAAACAGAAGTCGTTTCTTTGATGATTTTTATTCGATTGCAAGAGTTTGATTATCCTGCGGCAAGTGCCGTTGCTTCTGTAATTTTACTTGTTTCATTAGTCTTACTGTTTTCAATTAATGGATTACAAAGCCGATTTGGTCAACGGTTAAGGGGGCATTGATGTCAGATATTATGCAACAACGCTCGGTATATCGTCTCCAAATTGATTGGGTAAAGTGGGGGTTAATCTTTACTGGCGTTGTGTTATCCATTTTATTTTTAGTTGTGCCTATTGCGTGGATCTTTATGACCGCGTTTTCAAAAGGCGTTGAAATATTTACTGAGAATTTATTAGACAGCGATATGTTACATGCTGTCTGGTTAACGGTTCTCATCGCGATAATCACTGTACCTGTCAATATGTTGTTCGGTGTCAGTATGGCATGGCTTGTCACGCGCTTTCGTTTTCCGGGGCGCCAACTGTTAATGACGTTGATAGATATTCCATTTGCAGTATCTCCAGTGGTTGCTGGATTACTTTATCTGCTTTTTTACGGTAGCAATGGCTGGGCTGGGCAGTGGTTATCGCAATTTGATATCCAACTTATGTTCTCATGGCCGGGAATGGTATTAGTTACGGTGTTTGTCACTTGCCCTTTTGTAGTCAGAGAACTGGTACCAGTGATGATGAGCCAAGGTAGCCAAGAAGATGAAGCCGCCGTGTTATTAGGAGCGAGTGGGTGGAAGATGTTTTGGCGTGTGACGTTGCCTAATATTCGCTGGGCATTGCTCTATGGTGTTGTATTAACGAATGCTAGAGCAATTGGTGAGTTTGGTGCAGTTTCTGTGGTGTCTGGTGCTATTCGTGGCGAAACCTATTCACTACCGTTACAAGTGGAATTACTTCATCAAGATTACAATACCGTTGGCGCATTTACGGCGGCTGCATTACTCGCCATGATGGCAATATTCACTTTAATGTTTAAAAGTGCATTGCAATGGCACTTAGCTCGTCAGCAATGACATCATTATTTACACAAAAGTAGAGGCAAAATATGAGTATTGAAATTAATAGTGTCACAAAATATTTTGATCGCACTGAAGTGTTGCATGATGTCAGTCTTGATGTGGCTTCAGGTGAAATGGTGGCGCTGTTAGGTCCTTCAGGATCGGGAAAAACGACACTTTTACGTATTATTGCAGGTCTTGAGCATCAAACCCAAGGAAGTATTCGTTTTGAAGGGCAGGATGTTAGCCGATTACATGCGAGAGATCGCAAAGTCGGTTTTGTTTTTCAGCATTATGCATTGTTTCGCCATATGACCGTATTTGAGAATATCGCTTTTGGTTTAACCGTATTGCCCCGCCGCGAGCGCCCTAGCAAAGACGCAATTCATAAAAAAGTTGAGCAGTTATTAGAGATGATCCAATTGCCTCATTTAGCTCAACGTTATCCAGCACAATTGTCAGGCGGACAGAAACAGCGTGTAGCCTTAGCAAGAGCATTGGCCGTTGAACCTCAAATTTTGTTATTAGATGAGCCTTTTGGTGCTTTAGATGCCAAGGTGAGAACCGAATTACGCCGTTGGTTACGTGAATTGCATGAAGAGCTTAAATTTACCAGTGTCTTCGTCACTCATGATCAACAAGAAGCGATGGAAGTGGCTGATCGCATTGTGATTATGGGAAATGGCAAAATAGAGCAAGTAGGGACACCACAAGAAGTGTGGCAATCACCAAAAAGTCGCTTTGTTTTAGAATTTTTAGGTGATGTGAACCACCTAAAAGGTAAAATTAATGGCGCTCAATTACAGATTGGGGGATATCACTTGCCATTATCTGTGACACCGCTTTATCAAGGTTCGGTAGATGTGTTCTTACGTCCGTGGGAAATTGCATTAAGTGTACATGCCAATAGTGTTTGCAGATTACCCGTTAAGGTTATTGAGGTATCACCCAAAGGGCATTATTGGCAGTTAATTTTACAGCCATTAGGTTGGAGTGAAACACCTATTACTGCAGTTTGGAATGATATTTCTTCGGCGCCAACAAAAGGAAATACCTATTATATGGGAGGTGCTCAAGCCCGTTTATATACGGGAGATACTCCCTTAAATACAGTATCGTTAGCTTATACCGCTTAATTTTATTAATAGCATAGCCTTTTATTATTTCTCACCCATGCTTATTTTTAGCGTGGGTGTTTTGGTTTTTACGAAAGTGTAGAGACTTATCGAATTACGTTAATGTTATTGCGTTAATAAGTTAAATGTGATTTCTTCATTAATACAGACAAACAAATGAGCAGGGACTTATTGTGGCAGGGTTAGAACAATTTATTGGTAATACACCATTAGTAAAACTACAACGACTTACACAAGAGGTAGACGCTGAAATCTGGGTTAAGCTTGAAGGCAATAATCCCGCAGGTTCAGTAAAAGACAGAGCTGCATTATCGATGATTGAACAAGCGGAATTACGCGGTGAAATAAAGCCGGGTGATACGTTGATTGAAGCAACCAGTGGTAATACGGGGATTGCCTTAGCGATGATTGCGGCGGTAAAAGGTTACCGTTTAAAGCTGCTAATGCCTGAGAATATGAGTAAAGAGCGTCAAGCATCAATGCAAGCTTATGGCGCAGAATTGATTTTAGTGAGTCGTGAAATCGGTATGGAAGGTGCACGAGATCTCGCACAACAAATGGAACAACAGGGTGAAGGTAAGGTATTAGACCAATTTAATAACCCCGATAATCCAAGAGCACATTTTATTTCAACAGGCCCTGAAATTTGGCAACAAACACAAGGTCGTATTACGCATTTTGTTTCAAGTATGGGAACAACGGGCACAATCACAGGTGTGGGAAGTTACTTAAAAACACAATCTAATAGTGTGCAAGTGATAGGTCTTCAGCCTGAAGAGAAAAGTCAAATTCCTGGTATTCGTCGTTGGTCACCTGCTTACTTACCGGGTATCTTTAAAAAAGAGTTGGTGGATAGTGTGATAGATATGTCACAAAAAGAAGCAGAATCAACGATGCGCCTTTTAGCTAGCCAAGAGGGTATCTTCTGTGGCGTAAGTTCTGGAGGGGCTGTTGCTGGCGCTCTGCGCGTTGCAAAAGAGAATCCTGGTGCGGTGATTGTTGCGATTGTGTGTGATAGAGGCGATCGTTATTTATCTACGGGCGTTTTCTCGTCATAATTCAAGTTATAGCGTTGTTGACTGCGTTCACTCACCCTAGTCACATACTAATGTATGCTCCTAGGGACTTATTCACTTGTCGCCTAGCTACACCTTGAATTATTTAGAGTAAGAACATCGTCGAATGAGTTAGCGTATTTTTGATCTTCGCTCTTGGATTTTTGAATATAAAAAACCGCCACATTATTGGTGGCGGTTTAAATAGAGAACATCACAGAAGATTATTTTTTAATCTGAATAATAACGGTTTCACCAACAGTAACTGGGCCTGTCATTTTGGTTAAACCTTGAATTTCATCCATATTAGAGATAACAACCGGAGTTAGAACTGATTTTGCTTTTTCTTCTAATACAGCTAAGTCAAATTCTAAAATCGTATCACCTACTTTTACTTGCTGACCTTCTTCAGCGATACGTTTAAACCCTTCACCTTTCAGTTCAACAGTGTCGATACCGAAGTGGACAAACAACTCGATACCGTTGTCAGACTCAATAGAGAAAGCATGGTTAGTCTCGAAAATTTTACCGATAGTACCATCGACTGGCGCAACAATTTTATTACCAGCAGGTTTGATAGCAATACCGTCACCTACGATTTTTTCAGCGAAAACAACATCAGGAACATCTTCGATATTGACGATTTCACCAGAAAGTGGTGCAACAATATCAATCGTGCCACTGCCTTTCTTTTCCTCTGAAACCAGTGATTTTAATTTATCAAACAGACCCATGAATCTTCTCCTAATTATTGTAGTTGGGACCGGGCTCTGGCTAATGCGATTAGCATAGTGTCTTTTCTTTAGTAAAAGTTTCTACTAAGTCCATCAATTCTTTTGCAGTTGGCTGAGCAAGTGCTTGCTCTGCTAGTGCTCTTGCATCATCGTAATTCGCATTACGGATCACTTTTTTGATGCGAGGAATTGAAATCGCACTCATACTAAACTCATCTAATCCCATGCCGAGAAGGAGCAATGTTGCTCGTTCATCTCCAGCAAGTTCACCACACATTCCAGTCCATTTACCTTCAGCATGTGATGCATCAATCACCTGTTTTATCAGGTTAAGTACTGCAGGTGACATTGGATTATATAGATGAGATATCAGCTCATTTCCACGGTCTACAGCCAGAGTATATTGTGTTAGATCGTTAGTCCCAATACTAAAAAAGTCAACTTCTTTTGCCATATGACGAGCCATCACTGCTGCGGCTGGGGTTTCTACCATAACACCGACTTCAATAGATTCATCAAAAGCTTTCTTTTCTTCACGAAGCTGGCTTTTCAGTATTTCAAGTTCTGCTTTCAATGCACGGATCTCTTCAACAGAGATAATCATTGGAAACATAATGCGTAGTTTACCAAAAGCAGATGCTCTTAAGATAGCACGTAATTGTGGATGAAGGATCTCTTTACGGTCAAGACAAATACGAATTGCACGCCAGCCTAAGAATGGGTTTTCTTCTTTTGGTAGGTTCATGTAAGGTAAGTCTTTATCGCCACCAATATCCATAGTACGAATAATGACCGCTGGGCTTCCTACAGCTTCGGCTACTGCTTTATAGGCTTGGAATTGCTCATCTTCTGTTGGTAAAGAGTCTCTATCCATAAATAAGAACTCTGTACGATACAGACCAACACCTTCAGCACCGTTACGTTCAGCACCAGCAACATCTCGAACTGTACCAATATTAGCGCAAACTTCGACTTGATGCCCATCAAGTGTAATAGCAGGTAAGTCTTTGAGTTTTGCTAATTCTTCTTTTTCGTGTAGATACTCTTCTTTGATGGCTTTTAATGCTTCGAGTTCCTCATCTGATGGGTTAATAATGATTTTGTTATTAATCGCATCAAGAACAAGATAATCGTCTTTTTTAATAGTTTGTGTCGCAGTAGATGTTCCCACGATAGCTGGAATTTCTAATGAACGAGCCATGATAGATGTGTGAGATGTTCTGCCACCTAAGTCAGTGATAAAGCCTAATACGTTGTCTAAGCTTAATTGCGCAGTTTCAGAAGGGGTAAGGTCAGTTGCAACTAAAATAACTTTTTCTGAGATAGCACTTAAATCGATAATTGGCATTTCTAAGATATTGCGCATTAAGCGTTTACCAATATCACGAACGTCAGCTGCACGTTCTTTTAGATATTCGTCATCTAACGCTTCTAATGCGGTTGCTTGATCTTCAATAACAGATTGAACCGCAGCTTCAGCGGTTTTTTTGTCACTTTTGATGAGAGTAACAATTTCTTGTTCTAACTCTTCATCTTCTAGCAACATGATATGGCCTTCAAAGATTTCGGCTTTATCCGCACCAAGGTTCTTTTCAGCACGCTCTTTAATAATTTCTAGTTGTTGTGCAGATTTGTTACGACCGTCTTTAAAGCGTTCGATTTGATTTTCAATTTCATCACTTTGGATCTTACGTTGGCTAATGATGATGGGTTCTTCTTTGAGGAGAAGGGTTTGACCAAATGCGATACCGGGTGACGCTAAAATTCCTGAAATCATAATTTATCCTACGACTTGCTGGTGATAATCTTAAAAGAATAGGATTGCAAAATACTGTTGTTTTAAAATCATCATTGAAATTAACTCCCCTGAATGGTTTCAGGGGAATAAATAGTGCGTTAATGCTTAATTGCGAATTACTCTAATTCCGCCATTAATTTTACCAATGCTTCAACAGCTTGTTTTTCATCTTCGCCTTCAGCAGAGATAGTTACAACAGTACCTTGGGTTAAGCCTAAAGTTTGTAATTTGAAAAGGCTCTTAGCGCTGGCAGATTTACCGCTAGAGATAAGCGTGATATCAGAAGAAAATGTTTTGGCTTCTTTTACAAATTGTGCCGCAGGACGAGTATGTAAGCCGTTTGGTGCTGTAATAGTAACTTCTTGCTGGTACATAGGATTTTTTCCTTTTATAACTCAATTGTTCACATTAAGTCAGGACTTAGTAAGTGTAGATGAATTTGTCCTGCTTTGCGTAGCAATATCAGATAATATTAAGCCGTAAAGCGTCATCTGATAAAAATAGTGTTCAGAAAGATAAAAGAGTTCGTTTTGTCATCTCGGTTATTTTCTGATTAATTTCGACCTTCGAAATAATTAATTGATTAAATACTAAACTCGAAGAAATAAATCACCTGTCTGGATAACAAACTTTGATCTCTACCACAAAAAAAGCACCATTGAGGTGCTTTTTTAATAAATATTTTACAATTGAGATGACGCGATTTAGCTGTCAGAAATGTCAGCAAAAAGTGGGGTGCTTAAATAACGTTCACCTGAAGAAGGTAAAATAACCACAATTTCTTTATTTGCAAATTCTGGTTCTTTTGCGAGTTTTACTGCTGCTGCAATAGCTGCACCTGAAGAAATGCCCGCAAGAATACCTTCTTTAGTCATCAGTTCACGAGCAGTATCAAAGGCTTCTTCGTTAGTGATTTGAATAACACGATCCAGTAACGATAAATCTAGGTTTTCAGGAATAAAGCCAGCTCCGATACCTTGGATTTTATGTGGACCTGGTTTTATTTCTTCACCTGCGAGAGCTTGAGTTATAACAGGGGAGCCTACTGGTTCAACAGCAACCATTGTTACCGCTTTACCTTGTGTCTTTTTCAAATAGCGACCAATACCCGTAATAGTACCACCAGTGCCGACGCCAGCAATAACAGCACCTACTTCACCATCAGTATCATTCCAGATTTCAGGGCCTGTGGTTTTTTCATGAATTTCAGGGTTAGCTGGATTACTAAATTGTTGTAGTAAAAGGTAACGCTTAGGATCGCTATCACGAATTTCATTGGCTTTATCAATGGCACCTTTCATGCCTTTTGCGCCTTCAGTCAGCACTAAATTAGCACCTAATGCTTTGAGTAATTTACGGCGTTCTACACTCATGGTATCTGGCATCGTCAGTGTTAATTTGTAGCCACGAGCTGCTGCAACATAAGCCAGAGCAATCCCAGTATTACCACTGGTAGGTTCTACAAGCTCAACACCTTCTTTAAGAATGCCTTTTTTTTCTGCATCCCAAATCATGTTGGCACCGATACGGCATTTTACACTGAAGCTTGGGTTACGAGATTCCACTTTAGCCAGAATGTTGCCATTTCCGAAATGTTTTAAGCGAATTAAGGGCGTGTGCCCAATAGTTTGCGAGTTGTCTTCGAAAATCTTGCTCATTTTTATCCTCGGTACATAATTTTTATAAGGTCAGATGAAATTACCATACGCCATCAAGCTAAAGATGGAAATAAGCTTTATGAATATACTTATAACTTTTTTCTCTTTTTATTCCAAAAGGTTCTAATCAAGAGTCAGTGAGACGATTCACAAATTAATAAATCAAGAGATGTACAGTATATTGATGGCTGATAATCTATTTTTAACCACATTTACTGCAAATACAGGGGTCATAATGGAAACCATTGAAGAGTTGATTAGTGCGCTTGAACTCGCCGTACCTGAATTAGATGCGCAAGCTTTGCGTGAAAATTTACCCGAGTCAGATGCTCAAGAAGATGTCCTTAATTGGCTATATGAATCACTCTCAGCTCAAGGATTAATGGACTATGTGGAGTGGACAGAATATTTCGGTGATATTCCTGATCTAAAATCGTTAGAGCACATCTCTTTGCCTGAATCGCCGAGTGCGTTGATTTTATCTCAAGTTGAAAATATTGACTGGGATGAGGTGAGTGTAGATCCTTATATGTTGCCTTATGAACTACCTTATTTGGAATATATTAACCACTTTTTGACAGAAAAAGGGTTACGATTGGTCGATATCACACCGTTTGAAAATGCTTATATTCTCTGTATTCGAGATGATGAAGAGATTATTGAAAAACTAGATGGCGCATTAAATATCTTTGAAATGGGTATTAATGAGCGTGAGCCGATGGATAGAGAAGAAACGAAAGATTATATTCGTTCATTAATTGAGTAGTCTGGTTAATAACAAAATAAGCCAAATCACATTTTAGAAAAACCATAAAATAAGACCCCGTCTAAGAATAAAACGGGGTCTTTTATATTTATCGATACGTCGCTAAATTAGGTTTACCACTGTCCATCTTGCACATGTTGTTTACGATAACGATCGCACCACATTGCTGTTGCACCACAGATCGCAACTGGCATGATGACTAAATTTAGAATAGGGATCATGGTAAAAATATTAATAATCATACCAAATTGAAGATTATTCCATTTATCCTGTTTAAGCGAAGATTTCATCTCTGCAAATGAAATTTTATGGTTATCAAATGGAAAGTCATTATATTGAATTGCCATCATCCAAGCACCAAAAGCAAACCATAAAACAGGCGCAACGGTTTGTCCGATAGCAGGAATAAAATAGAGCAATAACAAAACAATAGCGCGAGGTAAATAATAAGCTATTTTAGTTAACTCACGCTTTAAAATACGTGGAACATCTTTCAATATACCTGCAACACCCGTATCTGGTGGGGCAATACCAGTTATTTGGCCTTCTAATTTTTCAGCCAATAATCCATTAAACGGAGAAGCAATAATGTTGGCTAAGGTGCTAAAGAAATAAGTGAACACTAATAAGATAAAAATAACGGATAATGGCCAGATCAAATAACTCAACCACTGTAACCAATCAGGAATTTTTTCCATCATCCAATTGACCATGCCACCAATTTGACCATATAACCACCAAAAAGCGCTTCCGAGAATAATAATGTTGGCAAGTAAGGGTAAGATAACAAAACGCTTCAGCCCTTTGCGTGTAATTAAACGCCAACCAAGAGCAAAATAATGAAATCCATTTAAATTTTTATTCGTTTCTGTCAAATTTGTCATACTTCCTATTCTCTCCAGTGAGGGCAAGCTAGTATCATATAGGGAGATAATCAGCCTTACTAGTCATGAATTGTCTAAAAAACGCGCATAAGAGATTGATGTGTGTATCTTTGTGACAAGAAAATTAAGTATTGGCTTGCACTTATGAGCATTGGCAAATACTCTTAGTAAAAAGTAATATTTGCCAACGTGGCTATTAAACCTCAAGACAACAGAGATAGAAATGATGCAGCAAAATTTGCGTCTGATATTAATCGTTGTTGGTGCGATTTTAATCATAGCTTTGTTATTACACGGCTTATGGATTGGTCGAAAAGAGCGTTCTAAGCTTTTCCGTAATCGCCCAGTAAAACGTCAGAAACAGAATTATCAGTCAGATGAGAACGATGACGAACCACAATATGCTGAGGTTAGTCATCAGACATCAACTTTATCCTCTACTGAAAAGCGGGAGAGTGAGCCACCGATAAAATCGGAGCCTCTACATGAACCTGAAATTTCAGTGGTAGATAGAGATCCATTAATGTCTGAAAACCAAACAAAAGGGAATTCTCACGACACATCATTACAGCAAGAGCCAAGTCTTGGTGTTTTTGATGTTATTGAAAATGAGCCTGTACCGATTGTTAGGGATGAGCCAAAACAAGCTCCTATGGTTAATGTTGCGAGTGAAATAAAATCACACGTTAATACAGTAAGCCCATCAACGAGTTTTGAGCCTTTAATTTCAGAGACAACGGCTCATGTGACTCCTGTTGAAACTGAGGCTTCGCATCATGCTCCGGCTGAAGAGCCAAAAGTTGAATCTGCTCCGCAAGCAACAGAAGCAGAGAAAGAGCTGGTTATTGTTCTAAACGTAAGTGCACATCATGGTCAAATGCTGGATGGTGAAGTGTTGATGCAAAGTATCATTCAAGCTGGATTCCAGTTTGGTGAAATGAATATTTTCCATCGTCATCTCAATCCAACAGCCAATGGGCCTGTGTTGTTTAGTTTAGCGAATATGGTGAAACCAGGAACATTTAACATTGATACGATGGCTGAATTAACGACACCAGGTGTATCGATGTTTATGATGGTGCCATCTTATGGTGATGCTAATCAAAACTTTAAATTGATGTTACTTACGGCTCAACGTATAGCATCTGATGTAGGTGGTGTTGTGCTGGATGATGAACGCAAACTCTTAACACCACAAAAAATCGAGCTTTATAAATCTAGAATTCGTAGGACGCTGGATTTAAATCAATAGCTTTATATCTGTAAAAAAAGCCCCCGCTTGCGGGGGTTTTTCTTCTTTGGTGATAATCATGAATAAAAACACTCAACAAAAAATTGATAAACTTCGCGTTACTCTACGTCACCATGAATATCTCTATCATGTCATGGACGCACCTGAAATACCTGATGCTGAATACGATCGCTTAATGAATGAGCTAAAAGCATTAGAAGCTGAACACCCTGAATTAATTACCTCTGATTCGCCTACACAGCGAGTTGGTGCTTTACCTCTAACGGCATTTGAGCAAGTGAGACATGAAATTCCGATGCTCTCCTTAGATAATGCTTTTGATGAAACAAGCTATCTGGCTTTTGATAAGCGTTTACGTGATCGTTTAAAAAATAGTGAAGAGATCACTTTCTGTTGTGAATTAAAATTAGATGGATTGGCAGTGAGTTTACTTTATGAAAATGGAGTATTAGTACAAGCTGCAACGCGTGGTGATGGCACAACAGGGGAAAATATCACTGAGAATGTGAGAACAATCAAAGCCATTCCACTGCGTTTATATGGTGAAGATATTCCTGCTCGTATTGAAATTCGTGGCGAAGTCTTTATGAATGAAAAAGGCTTTGAATATTTAAACGAAGAAGCGCGCCGCACAGGCGGAAAAGTTTTTGCTAATCCTCGCAATGCCGCAGCTGGCTCATTAAGACAGCTTGATCCTCGTATTACAGCAAAACGTCCATTAACCTTTTTCTGTTATGGTGTCGGTGTACTTGAAGGTGGCGAATTACCTACAAGCCACTATGAGCGCCTACAACAATTTAAAAAGTGGGGATTGCCCGTTAGCGATGCTGTAAAACTTTGCACCGGCAGCAAAGCAGTACTTGATTTTTATCACCATGTAGAAGAAGTTCGCCCCAATTTAGGTTTTGATATTGATGGTGTTGTTATCAAAGTTGATGATATTGCATTGCAAGAGGAACTGGGTTTCGTATCAAGAGCACCACGTTGGGCTATTGCTTATAAATTCCAAGCTCAAGAGCAAATGACGATTATCAAAGATGTCGAATTCCAAGTAGGACGCACTGGAGCGATTACACCTGTTGCACGTTTAGAACCTGTTCAAGTTGCAGGTGTTGTTGTGAGTAATGCAACGTTACACAATGCTGATGAAATTGAACGCTTAGGAATACGCATTGGCGATACGGTCGTTATTCGTCGAGCTGGTGATGTTATTCCTCAGGTTGTCAGTGTGATTGAAGAAAAGCGCCCTGATGATGCTCAAGAGATTGTCTTTCCGACACATTGTCCTATTTGTGATTCTGATGTTGAGCGCATTGAAGGCGAAGCGGTTGCTCGTTGTACTGGCGGCTTAATTTGTGGAGCGCAACGTAAAGAAGCACTTAAACATTTTGTTTCACGTCGAGCTATGGATGTGGATGGAATGGGCGATAAAATTATCGACCAACTGGTTGAGAAAGAATATGTCAAGACACCAGCAGATCTCTTCCGTTTAGATGAAAAAATTCTATCTGGTTTAGAGAGAATGGGTGAAAAATCAGCTAAAAAATTGATCACTGCTTTAGATAAGGCTAAATCAACGACATTTGCACGTTTTATTTATGCACTTGGTATTCGAGAAGTTGGTGAAGCAACAGCAAGTGGATTGACAACACATTTCTCAACCCTTGATGAATTACGAAATGCAGATGTAGAAGCGCTAAAATTAGTCCCTGATGTGGGTGATGTCGTCGCTAAACATGTCGTTAATTTCTTCCAAGAGGAACACAATAAAACGGTTATAGATCAATTGATCAATGATGCCGGTATTACATGGCAAGCGCCTGTTATTGTGACTCATGAAGCGGGTGATAATCCTTTTGCTGGTAAAACCGTTGTGTTAACTGGGTCACTTTCACAGTTAACGCGTGATGAAGCAAAAGACAGATTAGTGGCGTTAGGCGCAAAAGTAAGCGGAAGTGTTTCTAAAAAAACTGACATGGTCATTGCGGGTGAAGCAGCAGGCTCTAAGTTAGTGAAAGCTAACGAATTAGGGATAACTGTTATCGATGAAGATGAAATGATACGATTACTTGATCAATCGAAATAATCATCCTAATATTTAATAAATGCTACTGGGAAACCTTCTCAGTGGCATTTTCACTTAAGCTAAATTTACATTTAATGTTTCTTAAGTAACTTTCAAAGTGTGATCAACCTATCTTATTTAATAAATAGTGTGTATGCGGTTTCATGAGATTGTGACAGTAGTCACATCGTAATGTTACGCGTTACATAAAATGCTCTACAAGATTTATTTTTATTTTTGGAGCATGCATGTCCTCTATCATTCACTTCGTTTTAGCACTCGCCGTTATTGGCGCATTAGCATTCGTTGCGAGTAACAACCGCAAAGGGATCCGTCTGCGTTATATCGTGCAGTTATTAGTTATTGAAATCGCATTAGCATGGTTCTTCCTCAACTCTGATGTTGGTGAAGGTTTTGTTCGTGGCTTCGCTGGATTATTTGATCACTTATTAGGCTATGCCGCACAGGGTACTGAGTTTGTATTCGGTGGCATGATGAAAGGTGGTTTAGCATTCTTCTTCTTGAATGTTTTATGTCCAATTATCTTTATTTCTGCATTAATTGGTATTCTTCAACATATCAAAGTATTACCTTTCGTGATCCGCATTATCGGTACTGTGCTTTCTAAAGTGAACGGTATGGGGAAACTGGAATCATTCAACGCGGTGAGCTCACTGGTTCTTGGTCAATCAGAGAACTTTATTGCCTATAAAGATGTATTAGGCAAAATGTCTCAGCGTCGTATGTACACTATGGCTGCAACAGCAATGTCGACAGTATCTATGTCAATTGTTGGTGCATACATGACAATGTTAGATCCAAAATACGTTGTTGCTGCACTGGTACTGAATATGTTCAGTACATTTATCGTTCTTTCTGTGATTAACCCATATGCTGTTGAAAATGAAGAAGATATTCAAATGGGTAGTCTGCATGAAGGCCAAAGCTTCTTTGAAATGTTAGGTGAATACATCTTAGCGGGTTTCAAAGTTGCATTAATCGTTGCTGCAATGTTGATTGGTTTCATTGCATTAATCGCTGCTGTGAATGCGATTTTCAGCATGATTTTTGGTATCAGCTTCCAAGATTGTTTAGGTTACGTTTTCTATCCATTAGCATGGGTAATTGGTGTGCCAGAACAAGATGCATTACGTGTTGGTAGTGTGATGGCAACAAAATTAGTGTCTAATGAATTCGTTGCAATGGGTAGCTTACAAGATATCGCTTCTGAGTTAACACCACGCTCTGTGGGGATCTTATCTGTATTCTTGGTCTCATTTGCTAACTTCTCTTCAATCGGGATTGTAGCAGGTGCGATTAAAGGTCTGAACGAAGTACAAGGCAACGTTGTTTCTCGTTTCGGTCTGAAATTACTGTTCGGCTCTACATTAGTAAGCTTCTTATCAGCAGCTATCGCAGGTCTGTTTGTTTAATCTCTGAAGATAAAACAGATAGCATGTGAATAAAATAACAATGTAAACAGCGTCACTTGTTAATCAAGTAACAGAAAATAAAGCAGTACCTTTGGGTACTGCTTTTTTTATCTTTAAATTGCCCTATAATCGGTTCTATTCCTTCAATGACAACGTGGTAGAAAACATGTTAGAGAAACAGCACCTTATCGATATAGCAAACACTCAAATGCCATTTGGTAAGTACAAAGGGCGTATGTTGGTTGATTTACCTGAAGAATATTTATTGTGGTTTGCAAAGAAAGGCGAGTTTCCTGAAGGTAAGCTTGGTCAACTTATGGAGATGACCTTAGCAATTAAAATTGAAGGTCTAGAAGGGTTATTAAAGCCATTAAAGCGGTGATGCTAATTATTGTTCATACCTGGTTTTTCAGGTGGTAATGCATTAATAATTTTTTGGCTTAATTCAATAAATAATGACAATACATTTTCTAATTCACTCTTTTTCATAAATATGCCACTCATGCATTATGTTAACTAAAGTTAATATGATCAGGCCATTCATTTTTTATGTTTGAATATGGGCATATCTGCGATATTAAAAAGTGGAGGGAGTAGAAAACAAAAAATCCCGAAGATTTCTCTTCAGGATCTTAAAATTCTGGTGGAGCTAAACGGGATCGAACCGTTGACCTCTTGCATGCCATGCAAGCGCTCTCCCAACTGAGCTATAACCCCACATATTGGATTGTTCTAGAAGTATATTGGTGGAGCTAAGCGGGATCGAACCGCTGACCTCTTGCATGCCATGCAAGCGCTCTCCCAACTGAGCTATAGCCCCAACATACTGGAACGGGCTTGATAATAGGCAACAAGCACAATACTGTCAATCAGTTAATCTCACATTATTTATTGATTGCTGAAAAAGAGTACAAAAAAAAGATACATTCCCCATTTTAGGAATGTATCTTTCTTAATAAGCAAGATTAACGTGGTAATTAAGCTTGGTTTTCTCTTTCAGTAATAAAGTCTAATGCTTTATTAATACGTGCAATACTACGCGTTTTACCAATAGCGTGAACAGTAACATCTAAGCCAGGAGATTGGCCTGCACCTGTTACAGCAACACGTAACGGCATACCCACTTTACCCATACCCACTTCTAATTCATCAGCAGTATCTTGAATGGCTTGGTGAACATTTTCAGCCGTCCACTCTGTAATTGCTGATAATTTATCGCGAACAACTTCTAGTGGTTGACGAGCTACTGGGCGTAAATGTTTTTTCGCGGCAGCTTCTTCAAAGGTTTCGAAATCAACATAGAAGTAATGGCAACTTTCAGCCATCTCTTTTAATGTTTTGCAACGTTCGCCTAATAATTTGATCAGCTCAACTAATGATGGACCATTGCTGGTATCAATATTTTGCTGTTTGATATGCCAATCTAAATGAACCGCAACTTTCTCTGCTGGCAATGTATTGATGTAGTGATGGTTTAACCAAAGTAGTTTATCAGTATTAAATGCGCTTGCTGATTTACTGATAGCTTCTAAAGTGAAGTGTTCAATCATTTCATCAATCGTAAAGATCTCTTGGTCACCGTGGGACCAGCCTAAACGTACTAAGTAGTTTAATAGTGCCTCTGGTAAATAGCCGTCATCACGATATTGCATTACGCTGACTGCGTTATAACGTTTAGATAGTTTTTTGCCATCATCACCTAAAATCATTGATACGTGGGCATATTCAGGTACAGGTGCACCTAATGCTTTGAGAATATTGATTTGGCGAGGTGTGTTGTTGATATGATCTTCACCACGAATAACGTGAGTGATTTCCATATCCCAGTCATCAATAACAACACAGAAGTTATAAGTTGGAGAACCATCAGTACGACGAATAATCAGATCGTCAAGTTCTTGGTTACTAAATTCAATCGGGCCACGAATTTTGTCATCAAAAATAACAGAACCTTCTTGTGGGTTTAAGAAACGCACAACATGAGGCTCATCAGCGCTGTGATTATGGTTACCGCCACGGCAACAACCATCGTAACGAGGTTTTTCACCTTTCGCCATTTGATCTTCGCGTAGTTGTTCTAAACGCTCTTTAGAACAATAGCAACGGTATGCAGTACCCGCAGATAACATTTGATCAATCACTTGGTTATAGCGATCGAAGCGTTTAGTCTGATAATAAGGACCTTCATCCCAATTCAGATTTAACCAATTCATACCGTCCATGATTGCATCGATGGCTGGCTGTGTAGAGCGTTCTAAGTCGGTGTCTTCTATACGCAGTACAAATTCGCCCTTATTGTGACGGCTATATAACCAGGAATAAAGTGCGGTACGCGCACCACCAACATGTAGATAGCCAGTAGGACTTGGTGCAAAACGGGTTTTTATTTTACTCATTGGGATTGCCTTTGTACGTCTTACTTATATATAGATAAGTAATCGTGATTATCAAAAAAACGAAATGGTTGCCTTATTTTATCACTGGATGCTAATTCCTCAATGGCATTAAGCTTTTAACAGAGATAAATTTTTCAAATTGATGATTTTTTGTTTGACGAAGAGTATCCGTAGGATTACTTTGATTAATTGCTGTGTCACTTATGGTGCTAAAAAAAGCATCTTGACTAAAAATAAAACGAACGATCATTTTCACGATAAAAAACTGATAAAAATCGTTGACTCATAGCGCAGTATCCCTATAATGCACCCCATCACGACGGGCGGTTAGCTCAGTTGGTAGAGCATCTCCCTTACAAGGAGGAGGTCGTTGGTTCGAGCCCAATACCGCCCACCATTATTTTCGTTGTGATAAGTTGTATGATTTAGTGTAGTTGGGCGGTTAGCTCAGTTGGTAGAGCATCTCCCTTACAAGGAGGAGGTCGTTGGTTCGAGCCCAATACCGCCCACCAATTACATTAAAGCGTGGTAGTGAGAATTTAGTCATCATGAAGTGGGCGGTTAGCTCAGTTGGTAGAGCATCTCCCTTACAAGGAGGAGGTCGTTGGTTCGAGCCCAATACCGCCCACCACTTCATCCGGTTATTTCGCGCAATATCACACATTTAGGTATGGGTCGTTAGCTCAGTCGGTAGAGCAGTTGACTTTTAATCAATTGGTCGGGCGTTCGAATCGCCCACGACCCACCATTCCTAAAAATACAACATAAAGTAGTGAACATTGTGCCGGGTCGTTAGCTCAGTCGGTAGAGCAGTTGACTTTTAATCAATTGGTCGGGCGTTCGAATCGCCCACGACCCACCATTCACAAAGCTACTTACAGATTTACGCAAAATTATTAAATGGGTCGTTAGCTCAGTCGGTAGAGCAGTTGACTTTTAATCAATTGGTCGGGCGTTCGAATCGCCCACGACCCACCATTTAATAATAAAGCGGGCGGTTAGCTCAGTTGGTAGAGCATCTCCCTTACAAGGAGGAGGTCGTTGGTTCGAGCCCAATACCGCCCACCACTTCTTTATTCCTTCGTTATAATTTCTTCTTTGTCCTCCCTAGTACTTATCAAAAACAAGCAACAATAGTTATTTTGTTTTTAATACCTGTGTTATTGCAGTTTAGTTGTATTCTTTTAAGCCTTAATTGTTTTTTCTATATCTGCTGTTTTATCACCTTGCTCATGCATGCCCCGTTCATGGCTGCATATCCTTACCCACATGCTTTCCTAATCCTTGTATTGGCATATACCCTATACCCAAGGCAATACTTAGCGAAAAACGCCGTAAACCCTCGGCCAATACGGGCGGGGAGCAGTCACTCAGTTTCTTTATTACGCTTTTTTACATTCTGTCATGTCTTTATCATTTAAAGTGTAGGCGCTTAAAAAGAAAATCACTCTTCTATTGTTAAGTTAATCACTTTGGATGAGGGGGTGCTCAGTAGAAAGTATGTATTTATTTTTGAGCTGAAAATATTAAAAAAATTACTCTAACTGAAAAAGAAAGATCTACTCTATTTAGACGTAGATATAGGCATTTCCAGTTTATTAATAAAATTAAATAACCTTAGATGCGCTGTTATAAATTTTTTGAGCACTTTTTATGAGCGATATCTCTCATAAAATGAGTAAGTTAAAACATTTTAAATCAGCATTGAAAAATATGTGGTGCGCATTTTTTAAGAAAAAATTCAGAAGATTAAAAGATAAGAATAGGGTTTTATAGTTAATACTTCTTACTTTTTATAAATCATAGGATACTGCTAACAAGAAGAAAGATAAAATATAATGATGTTTTATCTTCTTTATTCTTCTTTTTTAAAGATATGATAGAGCGGGATATCTTGCTTAATTCTATGATTTAAAATAAATTAATTTCAAAATTTGATATCTATCAATTTTTTCATCATAATGAACTAGATAGTAAATGATATAAAGCAAAAAGCACTTGTTTCATCATTAATTGATTTGTCCTGAAGTGGTTAATTTCATTTTTTAAGAAAAATGGAGAAAATTGTGCATTTAGCAGGAATATAAATTATATAAAAATATTAATGTTTATTTTGCCCTAAGAATAACTCTTATATGGAATGAGTATAGTTACTTAGGACGTAAAAAGATTAATTTTTGTTTTTTTTAACAAAATTAGATCATGCTAAAGGCGATAATTAATAGTTCATTCCCTCGTTAATTTGGCTTAAGATGCGATGATTACATTATTTTTGTAATGTATCAAATACGCGTATTTGAGTGAAAAAGAAAGAATAGTATTTTATGCTCATAAAAAGAATAGTTTTTATGGTAATAAGTGTAGTATTCTAATAACTTACTGATAAAACAAAATATATTTATATTAACATTCACCTTTTTTCTATTTCATAAAGAAGGTTTTTAATCTAATTGAAAATTAAAATAAGTTATTCATTAATAAAAATTCAAAAAAAATGAGTAATTAAATCTATAATTTTTTATTCTAGAGTAATAAAGAATTGTAGGTTTTGTAATATATTTAGTTGAAAGAGTAAGGGTTTATGCTTATATAAATTAATTAACAAATGTTTAAAATGAGATTTATATCTATATTTCAATGCAATGCATGTAATTTATTGAAATTAAACTATAATATTGATTTTTTTGTAAACTCATCAGATTTCATTGATATTGCTTAAGTTATTTAATAAAAATAAGAAAATCGTTACCTTTATGAGGTTAATTTATTATTTTAAATAAATTAGACTGATATAAGTTGATTTATTTTTACACAATTCAAACAATCACACTTTAAATTAAGCTTGTAGTAGATAATAATTCTAATTAATGAGTAAAGTTTAAGGAAAAAAAAGCGTAATTTTATAAATAAAATATTTTAACTGCATGAAAATAAAGGGAATGTACCATTATCCTAGGTATTGTTTACTAGTATGAGTAAATCATTGTACTTGTACTGTCTTTTTTTGACTAGTTGAAAGTGTTTAAATGCGTAGTATATTATTTACATATGATAAGTCATGTTATGAATTGTAATATTTCTTATCTACTAAAAATAATATTTTATTAAAACAAAAAGGTGTCCTCGATAGTATATATTTTTACATATTATTGCGCAGGAACACACCATTATAAAATTAGATATCAATCAAAGTGAAAAGCGAGAACAATATTATGAGTAGCAAGTATCCAGTCGCTTATGCAGTTGGACAAAAAATTAAGTCATTAAGAAAATCTCAAGGTTATACTGTATTTCAGTTAGCAAAAGAGATTGATATTAGTGAACAACAGTTATTTCGTTATGAGCGTGGTGTAAACCGTATTGATATTGATTGCTTAGTTAGAGTTCTTGAAGTACTAGGCGTTAATATTGGTAGCTTCTTTGAAGAAGTAACAGGTGGAATAGCTCAAGAAACTGAGCGTCATGAACAACATATTCCAGCTCATTTCGATAGCAAGGCTCTTTCTATCTTCTAATAATATTCTTAAATTAGAAAGTAACTCATTTTAGAATAACTAAATTGAGTAAGATAATTCTTATATGTAAGTGTTTCTCTCTGGTTAGTTAATAATAAGAATTTTCTTAATAGATGAAATAAAGCCTCTATATGAAACCAATGCCCTTATTAGGGCATTTTACGTATATAGAGAATGAGAATTTTTAATTTTCAAGAAAAAAGAATAATTTTATTACAAATGAACTGAGAGTTTCATACTTAGAGAAATATATTCTCGTATTTATTTGTATGAGAAAAAAACAGCTAATTAATACTTGTTTAGAATAAGCTTCCCATAAAATTACCTCTTATATTATCCACCACGATTTCACCTCCTGATAACATTTTTGAAGCTATTAAACGTATAACTTATGCCTTTTATACCAATAAATTTAAAAAGAATGAATTTTAATATGATAAAGACAAAATGTGTGCATTGGAGGGAATACGTTATTAGATCAAAATTTAAGTATTTATCATTAAATGACTATCTATGGATAATAGTAGTTAATATCACATTGGGATGGACTATTGTTGCCTCTTCGCTGTGAATATGAAGAGGCGGTAACAGTTAGTCTTTGAGAGGTTTAAGAATGTGTTTGAGTTGCTGATCGGTGAGGGTGATATTAAAAAATATATATAACGATACCCATCGCAAATGCAATGTATATCATTATATAAATATTTATATATCGAAAGGGGCGCCGAATATACACCGAATAACATGTAAATAAAATGATATATTTGCTAATAATAAAACTATAAAATTATTTCTGAATTAAGATCAAAAAAATGCCCGTTCAAACGGGCATTTTAGGAAATGAAACGTAACAGAAGGAATATTGAGAAATTAATGCTCTGTTTTTTCTGCTATGGAACCATGATCATCATGTTTCTGGTGACGGTGATGACCATCGATCATGCTACGGAATGTTTGAGTGAAAGTATCACCCAGTGTACATAAGTAGAAGTGTGCACAAATAAACATTAATGCCACTATTCCTAATACTAAGTGTGCTTTTAGCATCCAATAGCCATAACCGAGGACTTCAGGATATAAACATAATAAACCAGTAACAAGTAACAGTGGCACTAAGCCAAACATCACACCTAGGTAAGCGAGTTGCTGAAGTGGGTTAAATTTATCAGTTTCAGTTGCTGCGAAAGGATGTGGTTCGCCTTTCATTATACCGTAAAGATAAAAGCGAGCTTGTTTGATACAACGACCAATTAATCCGCTAAATCTTACTTTGTAATGCACACCGTTACTGGTTGTTAGATTGATAAAAATAAAACCAATCCAGAATGCGATAAGTACAAAACCACAGATCTTATGTAATAGCACCATTGAAGTGACATTTCCGATAGAGAAATGCCCTAAAAATCCGCTTAATAGTAATAGGATAAACAGTAAAGCATTACCCCAGTGCCAAAAACGAATTGCTTTAGAATATAAATAAACTCGCTCTTCTTCATAATGACCAGAGTGTTTTGGCGCAAGGGCATAGCGTAGTAAGCCATGAATAACTAATACTGCTATCATAGCAACGATTAATAAACCAGCTGCCATTAACCATACAGGCCAATAATCTGGCGTATAATGGAGTTCTGCTCCCCAGATACTAGTCATGCTTTATCTCCCTGATGGATTTCTTTACGACGGAATAAACTTGGTTTTCCGACATTATCTAATTGGTATTGATAAACGGATTTTTGTTTGATCCAAGCCTGAATTTCAGGTGAGTCGATGCGACCAAAAGCAAGTGCATCTGTTGGGCATACCGATACACATGCAGGTAATTCACCCTCAGCTAATCGAGTATCAGAACAGAAGTTGCATTTGTCTGCGATATGCGTCATTGGATTGATATAACGAACATGGTAAGGACAAGCACCAACACAGTAATCACAGCCGATACACAGCTCTTTTTTCACCTGAACGATACCATTCTCATCAATAAAAGAGGCACCAGTAGGACAAACAGAAACACAAGGTGCATCCTCACAATGCTGGCAAGAAACACGGAAAAATTGGTAATGTGGGTTACCTGCTTCGTCGTCATGAGGACCTTGAATTTGGACTTGAAGTCGGCTAAATCCTTCTGGAATGTCATTGATGACTTTACACGCAACAGTACAAGCTTGGCAGCCAATACAACGTTTCTCATCATGTAACATGACAAATTGTTTATCATTATTGTTCATCGTTATTTTTTTCCTTAAGCCCGACTAATTCTGACACCTGATGTATGCACATCAGTACCTGATACAGGACTAATTTCATGAGGTAATAAGTTGCCACAGTGAACGCCTGTTGTAGTCGCTGCTGTTTTCGCACCTGCTTTTGCACCTGATCCCATATAAACAAATACGGTGTCAGGGCGAATGCCTTCAGTGATCAAAGCATGTGCTTTTTCTTTGCCTATACTGTTTTCCAGAATGATTTCATCACCATGTTTAATTCCATGATTTTTAGCTGTTTCAGGGTGTAGCCAAACTGGGTTTTCCCACATTAATTCAGCTAATAATGGTACGTATTGTGTTGCACCATTAGTATGAACGGCGACTTTACCTTGGATAAAATAAAGCTCGTCTTTTTCTTTTAATGGGAAGTTGTGGAAGCGTGGAATACCATAGTTTTCTAAACGGCTTTCTAATTCTTCAGAGTAAATTTCAATTAAGCCACTTGGTGATTTAAATGAGAGGGATTTTTCCATCATATCATTGTCATCAACATGCTTAATCGCATCAGGATATTGTTCTACGAACGCTTTAACATAGGTAGGTTCACGTAATAGCAATGGAATACCATAAGATAAATAGCCTTTTTTATGGATTTCTTTATACAGTGCTTCATCGCCATTAACTTGATACAACTGACGAACGCCCATATTTTCCCAAGGAAAATATTGGCTTAGACCTAATTTTTTACCTAGTTCCATCCAAATTAACCAGCTTGGTTTTGTATCGCCAATAGGTTCAACAACTTGCTGGCGTAAGGCATAAGCAGGATTTAGCCCTGAAACATCAGAAATCTCTTCATCACGCTCTAAATAAGTGGTTTCAGGTAACAGATAATCTGCATAAGCAGCACTTTCACTTAAATACACATCACAGCTAACAATTAAATCTAATTTCTGTGCTGCTTTTTCCAACTCTGGACGACAACTGACCGTTTGGAATGGATTATGACGAGACATAATCCATGCTCTTGTTTGATACGGCACACCTTCTAAAGTTGAATCAATAATGGACTGAACAATACCACCACCTTTATTGATGTATTTGAACTGAGGTGCTGTTGCATCAATGCGTTTTGCGGTAATTTCAGGCATACCTTTAACGCTTGGTTTCGCTAATTCAGGAGCAACATTAATGCCTGCTAATTTATTATATTTTGAAGCTGCTTTTTTCTGATACATACCGCCTTCACGTTCAATATTGCCGAGTAAGGCATTGAGGGTGAAGATCATTCTGCGCATATTGATTTCTTCTTTATTAAAGGTTGCGCGGTGACCAGGCATAATCAGTGCATGAGGTGCTTTTGCTGCTATTTCGCGTGTGATACGAACAATATCTTCAGCGGGAACATCAGAATGTGCTTGAGCCCATTCAGGTGTTGTATCTTGTAAAACGTCTTTTAATTGTGGGAAGCCAACGGTAAATTTCTCAATAAAATCTTTATCGTAAAGATCTTCTTTAATAAGAATATGGCTCATTGCCATTAAAACAGGTAAATCCCCGCCTGGGCGGATTGCGAACCACTCATCAGCTTTACTTGAAACGACAGATAAACGAGGATCAAAACTGACTAGTTTTGCACCACGCTCTTGGGCGCTCATTAGTTCGTGCGTTTCAGAGACTTCAATACCTTCATAAAGGTTATGACCGAAAGAGATAATATACTTAGAATTTGCTAAATCCATCGCAAGATCGCCACCCATCATCACTGATGCTGCAATGGCTTTACCCGCAGGGCAAGTCGATGCGTGTGTAAACGTGTTCGGTGAACCAAATGCGGCTGCCAAATGGAAAAGGTGAGAAGAGAGTGAACCTGATTTAGATGAAAAAGAGATACTTTCTGCACCATAATTTTGTTTTATGGTATTCATTTTTTCTGCAATTTCTTGATAAGCTTGTTCCCAGCTTATTACTTCCCATTCACCAGCACCTCTAGGGCCTTTGTGTTTCATGGGTTTGACAATCCGGTTTGGATCATTAACTAGGCTAACGCCACTTCCACCTCTTGCACAAACTCGGCTACTCTGGTGTTCCGCATTTCTATTTCCTTGGATAAAAACGGTCTTGTTGTTAACAACCTGAGCTTCTATTGGACAACGATAAGAACACATTTCACACAGGCTAGGTGTTAATTTTGACTGACCCTTAAGAGAATCTACTGGATTAAATGCAAGTGCACCCGGTGGCAAACTACTCACGGTACAACCCACACATCCTATTCCCATCCCCTTAATAAAAGAACGACGACTAATACTCATATAACCTCCAGTTTCTTCTTATAGCTAAATATTATATACAGACGGTTAAATAAATATTTGAAGGCGTCTCCATTTTATTAATCCATAAGTGATGACTTGGTTGTAAATAATAAATAATAGAGAATAAGACGTTAATAAATGTCACTAAATAATTTAACTAAAATAGACAAAATCAAATGATAATTATTTTCTTTCATTGGATACTATTATAAAAGTTTGGAGAAGAAATAGGAGATTTTAAGGGATATAACAGTTACAGATTGTTCTTTTAAATTCACTGGTTTATGGTATCAATCTATTTTATTAAAGTGTATTTAAAATATATGATTAATAATAATTAAAATTTGACAAAAAAGTCTATCGATATATAATAATTTATATATCGGTGATTCGTTATATTGTAATTAATTTGTTATTTAAAAATGAGAATAAATAATATTTTTTATGTTGTTTAAATCCAGTTTCTTCTTAAATTATCTTCTTTTGAAAAACAGCTAACTTATTATTTTGATGATAAATACAAATAAAAAAGAAAAATAAATTGGTGATTAATGGTACAAAAAAGGCTCAGTAAAACGTGAACAGACTGGTGCTAAATACGAGACAATTTATAAATTATTGTTCATTATGTTTAAATATTAATTAATGATATTAATAGTTATGGAACTGTATCGTGATTGTCAAAAAGAGATATTTTTTGTTTTATGTGTCTTAATATCATTAATGCTAAGTGAAGGTGCGTAGGAAAAAGATAGGGTGAAATGTTAAAAAAATGGCGATTTTTTGAACGTTCAAAACCACCATTTGCCACTATTTTATGTGTAGCCATTATTGTTTTTTCGTTGTTTATTGCCTTCGTCTCTTCTATATAGAAATAGAAGAAAGGATTTAAAACAGCATGACAATTAAAACAAGACTCAGTAACAGAGGATAAACTCTTGCATGCCATTTGTCGGGAATACGAGATAAAAAGCGTTCAGAGATCTTCAAGCCAACCCAAGTGCTACAAATCAGAATAAGTGCAGCTTTTAGCCAAATATAACCAATAAAACCAGATTCACTATTTAAAGGTGACGTAAAAGAGAGGGCGACATAAGTGAATGTTGCAGTGAGTGCTAAAGGTAAGGTTAATGCATTGGCGATTGCTGCGGATTGTGCCATTGGTGTTCCTCTACGGCGCAATAAAGGTACTGTCATCACACTTCCACCAACCCCTAGAAAAGCGGCAATAATACCAATTACTGTGCCATTAATGCTTTCTTTTGCTTTGGTCACTTTTTTTGAGTTGTGAGTAGGAGCCATAAAACCAGGGCGAAAATAGCAGTCTAATATAGTGACAAAAAGATAACCAATAAAGATCCATTTGATCCACACACCTTTAACCGTTAAGGCGAGAAGAGCACCTAAGATCCCACCAAAAGCAATACCAATAAACAGAATGGACATGATATTCCAATCAAGCCTTTTTGCCTTATGGTGTTTAATGGTTGTGACTGTTGCAGAAAACAACATAATTAATGCAGAGGTAGCAACCGCGATTTGCATAGCATGTTCAGCAGGTAAACTGTCTATTCCCCAGAGTGTAAGAATCAGTGTATAGAGTAAGGGAACAGTGACAAAGCCACCGCCAAAGCCAAATAACCATGTTGTGATGCCTGAAATTAAACCAAAAGAAATCAGCCAGAGTGTCATTTCAAATCTCCTGTTGAGTCAGGAGATTAACAATATAGAATAAAATGATGGCTTACCCACGCGATAATGACAAGTTTATACGAATTTAGGACAATTTAAATATTATGCGTAATATCGATATCAACAGTGTGGATAACCTTCCTCGTGATATTTTAGCATTAGGCTCTGATTATCCTTATGACACATTACTTGAAGCTCACCATCATCGACGAGCTCAATTTTTATATGCCCCTAATGGGGTAATGAAAGTTAAAACAGAAGATGGTCAATGGATTGTATTACCTTACAGTGGCGTGTGGATCCTAGCAGAAAAGGTACATCAAGTGCTGATGTTGGGGAGTAGTACTTATAGTCTCTATATTGAGCCTAATAAAATTCCCCGTCACTCAGAATATTGTGAGGTTTTACAAGTTTCCCCTCTGCTTCATCAGCTATTACTTTCGGCCAATGAACTTCCTTTACTTTATGATTTAGGTGGACGAGATAGCGCATTATTGACTTTGCTTTGTCATGAATTAGCTCATGCTAAGCCATTGCCTTATTTTACACCATTACCGCAACATGCTTTATTAGATGAATTGTGTACTGAATTTATGTCACAACCTAATATTCGCACGACACCAGAAATGTGGGCTGAAAAATTAAATAAGAGCCTACGTACTTTTACCCGTCTTTTTCATAAAGAAACGGGTCTTTCTTTTCGAGACTGGCGTCAAAAAGCGTGTTTAATGTATGCGTTAACCGCTTTAAAGAGAGGTGATTCAGTTACTGAAGTTGCTTTAGAACTGGGTTATGAAAATCCGAGTGCCTTTAGTGCGATGTTTAATAAAGAGATGGGATATTCACCGAAATTGTTTTTAAAACAACTGAAAGAGTTTTAATAGAACAGACATATATAAGAACAAGCCATAATCATTGATGCTGATATTTATCAGATGGTTTTTAAGCCAAATTACATTGTTCAAAAAAGAAACAAAAAAATTCCTTCCAATATCAGTGCGTTAAAACTTGATTAATAGAGAGTGAGGGGGGTAAAATATAGCCCGTCCATAAGTTGTACTTAATTTTATTACGTATGTTCCCTTAGTTAAATGGATATAACAAGCCCCTCCTAAGGGCTAGTTACAGGTTCGATTCCTGTAGGGAACGCCATCTATTACCCATCCTGTAAATTTAGATATTATTCCTAGAGCTGTGTTTATCAGTTCACGCTATTATCACCCTTGTTTTACTTCTTCGTTCAATCACCAATAATAAATTTAGATTTTTATATGGACATAAAATCAATTAATGATATTCGATATCTGAAATTTTTATTTATTACTTATTTTTTTCTACTGGCGGGGTGTAACTCTAGGTCAATTGATATTCTTGTACCTCCTGAAAATTTCCATCAAGTTTCAGGAAAAGTTTATCGTTCAGGACAGCCAACACCGGGTGAAATGAAATGGTTAGAAGCCCAAGGCATCAAAACGATTATTAACTTACGCGAATATCATAGTGATGATGTAAAAGGTACACAATTAGAAACCTTCCAAGTAAAAATGAACGCTAATAGAATTACTGATAAGGACATTATTGAGGTATTGTGTAAAATAAATAGCATGTCTGATCCTGTATTTTTTGTTTAAAAAATAAATTACTGCTAGATTTTATTTAGTCTATTTATAAGGTTTATTTTTATGTCATATTATACAACTTTTCCAGCAATTATTATTACCATCACTTAGTGGTGGGAATTGATTGTATTTAAGAACTCTCCTGATGAGCGGTTTTTTTATTTAAATTCCTTATCTGGCTTAAAGATAAGGAGAGGAAAATGTTCACTACTGAAGAATTGGAACAACATACCCAATTGCTAACGCAATTAATAACCGATGCAAACCAAGCTGTTACTGACGAAAATCTTGAGTATTTAGTGAATTTTTATACTGAAAATGGCACGTTAGTGGTTAAAGATGATTTGCATATTTCTGGTAAGCCTTCACTAAAAAAGCATTTTTCATACCTAGATCCAGAAGAGCTATTAGCGATAAAAGAATATAATTAAATCACATCATGTATTTTTATATTAGCCTAATAATATTGGGCTAATATTTTAAATCCGCTCGATAAGGTAATCACAAAACCCGAATTATCTTATAAGATCAAAACCTAATAAAAGTACCACTTATCATGCATTGACAGTATTATGTCTAGAGTTTATGAATATGCGAACTATGATGCTGCTCATCATAAGATAATTAGCGGAGAACATTATGAAGTATCGCCTGTGCGGTGTTGCTCTTTCAGTCGCCTTACTTTCAGGATGTGCAAGTACCCCTAATAATGGGGAGGGGCGCTCTGACCCATTAGAAGGGTTTAACCGCCAGATGTTTGATTTTAACTACTATGTTTTAGACCCCTATATCTTACGTCCTGTTGCCGTTGTTTGGCGTGATTATGTGCCACCACCAGCAAGAAATGGCTTATCTAACTTTTTAGGTAATTTAGAAGAGCCTGCAAGTATGGTAAACAGCGTATTGCGTGGTGACTTTGAAAAGGGTGCAAAACATTTTGGTCGTTTCTGGATTAATACCGTTTTTGGTATGGGTGGTTTAATAGATGTTGCTGGCATGTCTAAAGAGACGATGGAAAAAGAAGTCCCAATGCGATTTGGTAGCACATTAGGGCATTATGGTATGGATTACGGCCCTTATGTTGTTGTACCGGGCTATGGTAGCTTTACTGTCCGTGAAGAAGGTGGTGATTGGGCTGATTTAACGTATCCTATGCTGAGCTATTTAACATTTTGGATGTCGGCGGGTAAATGGGCATTAGAAGGCATTGAAACACGAGCACAATTGCTCGACTCTGATGCAATTTTACAAAACTCGTCTGATCCTTATCTAATGATGCGTGAAGCCTATTTCCAAAGTAATGACTTCCAAGCGGGTACAGTAAAAGAAAACCCTAATGCGAAAGCTATCGAAGATGACTTAGATTCCATTGACTAACCTTTGTTGTTAGTTTTATGTATAAATGAAAAATGGTCTTAAAAAAGACCATTTTTTGTATAAAAAATACAGTGAAAATTAAAAACGGTAGTTAAAGTTCATACCGTATAACCATGCTTTACCTGATGATTCAAATTCATAAGCAGGCAATGGTAAATCTTCAGATAATTTCTCTTTGATTGTGACTTTTTTACCGTGCATATACGCTAAGCCCACGTCAACAGACATATCTTTATTAAATGCATAAGTTGTACCTGCACTTAACCAGAAGCGATCTTGGTCTGGAATGGAAATAGAACGTTTATCAGCAGGAACTGGGCTATCATCAAAGGCAATACCAGTACGGAATGTCCAGTTATCATCGTGATAATAGGTTGTACCTAAAGCCACACGCCATGCATCACGGAAGCCTTCTTCTTTCTTAAACAGTTGTTGACCATCACTCTTACGCGTTGCTCTTAACTCTTCGAACGCACTCCAACTGGTGTAAGCGAAGTTATAGTGAACAGCCCATTTTGGTGCGACGCGGTGGTAAGCTGCAAATTCCCAAATTTCAGGTAGGTTAAGATCAAGTTTGCCTTTAATGGTTTCACCGTTAGTGCCGACAATTCCCATTCCTTCGAGTTGTGGAATAGGGCGTAAATCACTTTGATATTCGCCGTCTTTAAATTTCACTTTTACTTTAGAGCGATAAGTGAAGCTAATGCGGTTACCTTCATCAAATTCGTATAATAGACCTGCGTTCCAGCCAAAGCCCCATGCATCACCTTTTAACTGAGCAAAGCGATCGCTAGGAGATAAACTTGATAAATAACTACCTAATTGTCCCATGCCAGGTTTTTGAGATAATGCACCACCTAACACTTTACCTGCTTCACCAACATGACGAGTAATTTCCGCATCAGCGTAAAGAGCATTTAACCCTAAACCTACGCTAAATTGGTTATTTACACGGTAACCTGCACTTAAGTTTAAGTTCATGGTTTTCAGATCAGTTTTACCGCCGATAAGTCCTGCAGGATAATCGTTAGGGAAATCTGTCGCTAAACCAAAGTTTGTTGTACCTGATGCGCCAATGGCCCATTTATCATTGATGGGGGCTACAAAGTGGATATTAGGTACTAATGCACTTGGTGCGATATCTTTTGCAGTGGTATCAGTACCTGTAAGAGGTGATTTACCTTTAACATCAACGCCTGGGTTAATAAGGATAGCACCGACAGAAAATTCGGGGCGATCAAACATAGTCAGTGCAGCTGGGTTTCGGCTACCTACGCTTGCGTCATCGGCAATAACGCCTTCTCCTGAAAATGCACGCCCTAGTGCTGAAGTTGAATATTCATTTAACTGAAAACCGGCAGCGCCTGCTTGAGAGGAGATTGCTCCTACAATGGCAGCTAGTGCTGTGCGAGTAAACAGGTTTTTACGGTTCATGACCTAAACCCTCATAATTTTTTTAAGTTAGTAACTTCTGATTAGAAGCGCTGGATTTTAGGTGCGGTTGTCGTTATGACAAATCAGACCAGTTGATTAAGTATAAAGTTGATTACCCTAAATGTTGCAAGTATGTTTTACAAATATTTCTATTTTGATTCAATAATTGGGATTTGGTTAACATATTTTTCACAAAATATCCCGATAAAGATGTTTTTGATTGTTAAATAAACAGAAAAATCAATTATTTTTGTAAAATTGTAATAAAATTTGAGCTAAAGCAGTTTATTTTATTTTTTTATGATTATGATAGATAATTAACATTTCTTTCGTTGGGAGACTAAAATGGCAGACGCAATTAATCGTTGTAGTGCAGAAGAAACCGCTGCTTGCTGTTGTGTAGATGTGGGTACTATTATTGACAATAAGAATTGCACAGCGTCATATCAGCATGTCTTCGCTGATAAAGTACAAGCGCAAGCAATGTTAGATCAACTCAGTGCAAAAGCACAATCTATCGCTTCAGAACCTTGCAAAATTAATCAACAATTTGCTGATGTTGATGGTGGTGTTCAACTAACCGCTGATTTTACATTCTCTTGTGAAGCAGAAAACCTAATTTTCCAGTTAGGATTACGTTAATCCTCTGAAATTAATAGATTTAAGGCTGTTGAAATTCAACAGCCTTTTTTATATCTCTCGATCACACCATTATCTTTTCTATCATTATTGTTAAGTTTCAGACATTTCATCGAAATATTGAGCGCTAACTCCCACTTCTCGTAAAATGACGTTTCTGAAAAGTGAAATTTTTGTTAACACTATTATCAGGTCAGACCTCTTTGGTGTTAGGAAATCATTTTGTCAGGAGCCGTTATGAAGTCATCAACGAACAGTGCTATGAAAGATCGCATCGCCATTGTCAGCGGGCTACGTTTACCTTTTGCTAAACAAGCGACTGCGTATCGAGGAATACCTGCGGTTGAATTAGGGCGTTCAGTGGTTCAAGAATTAGTGACTCGCAATGAAATTCCTCCCGAAATTATTGATCAACTTGTTTTCGGACAAGTGGTTCAAATGCCAGAAGCACCTAATATTGCTAGAGAAATTGTGCTCGGTGCAGGATTAAGTGTAAAAACTGATGCTTATAGTGTAACAAGAGCATGTGCAACAAGCTTTCAGGCGATTGCTAATGTTGCAGAAAGTATGATGGCAGGACATGTCTCTGTCGGTATTGCTGGTGGCGCAGATTCGTCTTCAGTTTTGCCTATCGGTGTTAGTAAAAAGCTTGCAGATGTTTTATTAAGTCTTAATAAGGCTAAATCATTAGGTCAACGATTAAGTTATTTAAGCCAATTACGATTTCGAGATTTGCTCCCTGTAGCGCCTGCCGTTGCTGAGTATTCAACAGGATTACGCATGGGAGACACCGCAGAGCAAATGGCAAAGACTTATCATATTTCTAGAGTTGCTCAAGATGAATTAGCACATCGTTCCCATCAATTAGCAACTAAAGCATGGGAGATGGGAAAACTAAATGATGAAGTGATGACCGCTTTTTTTCCGCCTTACAAAGAAGGTTTTCATCAAGATAATAATATCCGTAAAAACTCTGTTCTTGATTCTTACGCCAAACTAAAACCGGCATTTGATCGTCGACATGGTAGTGTCACCGCCGCAAACAGTACGCCATTAACGGATGGCGCAGCCGCGGTATTAATGATGAAAGAATCAGTTGCAAAAAGTCTTGGTTATCAACCTTTAGGTTATTTACGCAGTTATGCTTTTACCGCGACAGATGTCTGGAAAGATATGCTATTGGGGCCATCATATGCCACACCACTTGCGCTTTCTCGCGCAGGTCTTTCTTTGAGTGATCTCACGTTAATTGATATGCATGAAGCTTTTGCCGCACAAACACTCAGTAATTTGACGTTGTTTGCTAGTGAACGGTTTGCTAAAGAGCAACTAGGATTATCCAAGGCGATTGGAGAAGTGGATATGGATAAATTTAATGTGCTAGGTGGTTCTATTGCTTATGGGCATCCCTTTGCTGCGACTGGCGCAAGAATGGTCACACAAACACTACAGGAACTTAAACGTCGAGGTGGCGGTTTTGGGTTAACTACAGCTTGTGCTGCGGGTGGATTGGGTGCAGCGATGATTTTGGAGGTGGAATAATGGAACAACAAACAACACTAGAAAAATCATCTGTTTTTCAGTTCTCAGTTCGTAATGACAAAGTGGGTGTTATCACCATTGATGTTGTTGGTGAAAAAGTAAACACGTTAAAAGCAGAATTTGTGCAGCAATTTCAAGATGTTTTAAAGCAAGCTCAGCAACATTCTGGTGTAAAAGGATTAATTATCACCTCAGGTAAAACAGACAGTTTTATTGCGGGTGCGGATATCTCCATGATTGCGGGTTGTAAAACTAAAGAAGAAGCGAGTGCATTAGCAAAAGCAGGACAGGATCTTTTTACTCAACTTGAAAACTACCCATTGCCCGTTGTGGCCGCTATCAATGGCGCATGCCTTGGCGGAGGGCTTGAATTGGCCTTAGCCTGTCATGGGAGAATTTGTTCTGATAATAGCAAAACGCGTTTAGGGCTTCCTGAAGTGCAACTTGGATTGCTGCCTGGCTCTGGTGGTACTCAACGCTTACCACGTCTTATTGGTGTGACATCTGCGTTAGATATGATCTTAACGGGGAGACAAGTTAATGCGAAGCGAGCCTTAAAATTAGGTCTTGTAAATGATGTTGTCTCACAAGATATTCTATTAGAAGTTGCTGCTAAATGGATTTTATTGGGTAAAAAAGAACAGAAAAAACATTCAGTGATGGATCGTTTCTGGGCTAATACAACGCTAGGTAGAAATATTCTTTTTGGGCAAGCGAAAAAACGTACATTAGCAAAGACAAAAGGCCACTATCCAGCAGCAGAGCGTATTCTTCATGTTATAGAACGTGGTCTTGAAAAAGATATTCAAGCAGGGTTTAAAGAAGAGGCAAATGCGTTTGGTGAACTTGCTATGACGCCAGTTTCATTTGCATTAAGACATCTCTTTTTTGCTTCTACGGCACTTAAGAATGAGACAGGATCATCCGAAAAACCAGATAATTTGCATCATATCGGTATTTTAGGTGGTGGATTAATGGGCGGTGGTATTGCCTTTGTCACGGCGACAAAAGGTAATTTGCCAGCAAGAATTAAAGATATCAGTGATAAGGGAATTGCTCAGGCACTTAATTATAGTTGGAAAGCGCTTTCAGCCAAAGTGAGTAAAAAAAGATTATCTGCACGTGAACGTCAGCGCCAAATGGGGCTGCTCTCGGGCTCCTTGGATTACAGCGGTTTTCATCAATCAAATATTATTGTTGAAGCAGTTTTTGAAGATCTTGCTTTAAAACAGAAGATGGTCGCAGATATTGAAGGCGTGGGGAAAGGTAAAATTATTTTTGCTTCAAATACCTCTTCGCTTCCTATTCATAAAATTGCAGAAACAGCAAAATACCCAGAAAAAGTGATCGGGCTTCACTATTTTAGTCCAGTAGAAAAAATGCCTTTGGTTGAAGTTATTCCACATGAAAACACTGATGAAAAAACGATTGCTACAACTGTCGCTTTTGCTAAAAAACAGGGCAAAGTTGCAATCGTTGTTGGTGATAAACCTGGATTCTATGTTAACCGTATTCTTGCTCCTTATATCAGTGAAGCATTGACATGCTTAGTACAGGGGGAGCCTATTGAGAATATTGATAAAGCACTTGTTCAGTTTGGCTTCCCCGTAGGGCCTATTCAGTTATTGGATGAAGTGGGTATTGATATTGGCACAAAAATAACGCCAATATTAGTGAATGCATTTGGTGAAAGATTTGCCTCTCCTCCTGCTGTGGATGCCATTATTGCTGATGATAGAAAAGGTCGTAAAAATGGACGAGGTTTTTATCTTTATGCAAAACATGCATTACCTTTCTCATTCAGTAAAAATAAAAAACAACCTGATCCAGCCATATATCGACTATTACAAATTAAGCCTAAAAACCAACTATCTTCCTCTGAAATTACGGAACGCTGTTTATTATTGATGTTAAATGAAGCGGTTCGTTGTTTAGATGAGAATATTATAAAGCAACCACGAGATGGTGATATTGGTGCTGTATTTGGTATCGGTTTTCCTCCTTTTTTTGGTGGCCCATTCCGTTATATGGACAGTATGGGAACAACAAAGGTGGAAGAAAAACTTAACCAACTTGCCGATAAATATGGAGAAAAATATCGCCCTTGTGAGCGTTTAGTGGAAATGGCTAAACGAAATGAACGTTTTTACGATTAATATCATCTCTTTACCATTGCTTTTTCCTTTTGTGACATTTGTTTTGATTGAGGCGCTTAGGCGCCTTTTTTCTTGTACTTTTTGCGTCAGATTAATAATTGGTGAATTTTTAATGGAAAAAGAGGTCGAAAGTGTTAATTATAGCCAGATATGGCAAAATAGTTATTTGAAAATAAATTTAAAAACAAAGTTTTTTAAAATAAAATTCTGAAAATGATGTTAATTTGTAAACCAAGGGCATGATCTTAAAAAGATTAATAATGCTATTGCAATTAGGGTATTGACGATTTTATATGGGAACATATTGATTTAAACTGAATTAAATTAAGTATCTTACAAGTGTAAATACCAGTAATTACAAAAATAAAATAGGTTTAATAATTTACTATGCAAATTTTTATTATGCGCCACGGAGAAGCGGCGCTTGATGCTGCTAGCGATGCACTAAGACCACTGACTGAACGTGGGAAAAGTGAATCAATAAAAATGGCTGAATGGATGACAACGCAGGGACATACAATCGATTATGTTTTAGTTAGTCCTTATTTACGTGCTCAACAGACATTGAATGCCATAAAAGCAGATTTAGCGCTACCTAGTAAAATAGAAATAGATGATGGACTTATCCCCGGTGGTAATCCTTCACATGTTGCACATTACTTACGTGCCTTGGGAGATACAGGATATAAAAATATTCTTGTTATTTCTCACTTACCTTTAGTTGGCTATGTTGTCGCTGAACTCTGCCCAGCTGTGTGTGCTCCTATGTTTTCAACATCAACCATTGCTTGTGTTGATTTTGACTTATCAAAAGGAGCAGGGGAGTTGCTATGGCAAGTGTCACCCTCAACATTGAAATGAAATTTAAATCAATTATCTAAGTAAGTAATTAACACCTTATTTCACCTGATAGGTGATTTAAGGGTTAATGCGATAGAATTTTTTGGGTTTAGCGGCGAGCGATATCGTCGTTTTCCACTAAGACTAATAATGCAGCATCGCCTCCCCATTCTTTTGGAGCTTGATGAAAAGCGATTACATCAGGGTGTTGTGCTAACCAAAGTGGCGTTTGTTGTTTTAAAATATGTTTGCCATGACCATGCATAATACAGGCACAATAAACATGCTCTCGTCTACATGCCGCAATTAATGCACCAATCTCTTGTTTTGCAATTAGTTGTGTTAATCCATGCAAATCTAGAAAAAACTCAGGTACATAATCACCACGACGTAGCTTTTTTAATTCATAAGCATTAGCGCCTTCTCTTAAATAGCGCATTGGGCCTTCTGTGGCTAAGTTAGGTTGAAATTCATCTGAAAAATAATAAGAGGCGTCAACTTGCTCTTGTTGTAAACGTTCAACAGCGTAGTGTGTCACTTTTTTACGTTTTGGTGAATGAAGTATTTTATCTTGAGCTAATTTCTTAGTGCCTTTTATCATCTCCTGAAATAACTCAATTTCAGAAGGTGGCAATGAAAATTTTTTATTCATTTTTTACGATTCTTCATAGTGTTACTGTCTTTATCAGGCAATAGTACATGAAATAGTGTTAGAGATAAAAAATATAGGCTATAAATTTAGCATAAAAAAAGGCAGGGAATTTACCCTGCCGAAATAGTCACATAGTTAGCAAATATAGGCTGGTTAACAAGTTGCTCTACTCATGATATCTGTGGAACATAAAACGTTGTTATATCTTCAGGTTGCGATAAAAAACGATAAATTGATATCAAAAATAGTCTTTAAAATTAGCTATTTGCTTTAAAATGACTGCATATCGAATGAAAAAATCCATAGGCGCATTTTAGTACACAGTTAATTCTTTCATGTACTAAGTATGGTTCAATTCCATTAACTTGCTAATAAAAGTTAAATTAAAAGTATAAAACACTAATCTTTATTTATGAGTAGATCGTAAATTTTGCTTTTGATTAGCTGATTGAAGTTTAAAACCATAGTAAGTCTATGGTTATGGCAAAGAGAATAATAGAGTAGTGATGTTTTTTTATGGTTTCCCGCTGATTTATCGCCATCTTCATGGCAAACTACAGACTTTCTATTTCTTCAGAGGACAACAGTTTTGGATATAACACTAAAAGAGGAAGCGGTTGCTGATCTAAGCACTATCCTAGATATGTTACGTTGGGCTATGAGTCAGTTTAATTCATCTGATATTTATTATGGGCATGGCACAGATAACGCATGGGATGAAGCATTACAGCTTGTATTACCAACCATTGCACTTCCTTTAGATATTCCAGATGCACTGTTATCAACCAAGTTAACAACTTCTGAAAAGATGGAAATCATTACGCTTATCGAAAGCCGAATTGAGCAAAAAATCCCAGTCCCTTATTTAACTCATAGCGCTTGGTTCTGTGGTCACGAATTTTATGTTGATGAACGTGTGCTTATCCCTCGCTCTCCTATTGGTGAATTAATCAATAACCATTTTGATGGTTTAATTCAGCAAGAGCCAACACGCATTCTCGACTTATGTACTGGAAGTGGCTGTATTGCGATTGCTTGTGCTCATGAGTTTGAAGATGCTGAAGTCGATGCGGTTGATATTTCTGAAGATGCTCTGGAAGTGGCTGAATTTAACATTGAAAATCATGGTTTAGTGCATCGTGTTTATCCAATGCAATCAGATCTATTTAACGCCATTGTTCCAACGCCTTACGATATTATTGTGACAAATCCTCCGTATGTCGACGTCGAAGATATGGGTGATTTACCTGATGAATACCAAGTTGAACCTGAATTAGCATTAGCTTCGGGTATTGATGGCCTAGATATTACGAGACAAATTTTACTGAAAGCCCCTGAATATCTGAGTGAGAATGGCATTTTAGTCTGTGAAGTGGGTAATAGTATGGTTCATCTTATTGAGCAATTCCCAGAAGTTCCATTTACATGGCTTGAGTTTGAAAATGGTGGACTCGGTGTCTTTATGCTGACTCGTGAACAGCTCGTCGAACATTCAGCGTGTTTTTCTAGAGTGTGCTGACTTTAAAATAAGCAGAAAAGATCAACACGTTCTACTGATAAACGTTGATGTAACAGCAATGAGACGGTAGATTGTTATTTATTGCAAATAACATATTGATAACATCACACAGTAAAAGATAGGAATAAAGGGATGGCAGGAAACAGTATCGGACAATTATTCAGAGTCACGACTTTTGGTGAGTCTCATGGTATTGCATTAGGTTGCATTGTTGATGGTGTACCTCCTGGATTGCTTTTAACAGAAGCTGACTTACAAGTTGATTTAGATAGACGTAGACCCGGAACATCACGTTATACCACTCAGCGCCGTGAACCCGACCAAGTGCGCATTTTATCAGGTGTATTTAATGGTGTTACAACAGGAACAAGCATTGGTTTACTGATTGAAAACACAGATCAACGTTCTCAAGATTACAGTGAAATCAAAGATGTTTTTCGTCCTGGTCATGCCGATTATACCTACGAGCAAAAATATGGTTTGCGTGATTATCGTGGCGGTGGGCGCTCTTCTGCACGAGAAACCGCAATGCGTGTTGCTGCTGGTGCAATCGCAAAAAAATACCTAAAAGAGAAAATGGGTATTGAAGTAAAAGGCTATCTTTCTCAGCTAGGCCCAATTACTTGTGATCTTGTTGATTGGTCTATCGTTGAAACCAATCCATTTTTCTGCCCAGATCCTTCTCGTTTAGAAGCACTTGATGAATATATGCGTGCGCTTAAAAAAGAAGGCAACTCGATTGGTGCAAAAGTGACTGTGGTTGCGGAGGGTGTGCCAGCAGGATTTGGAGAGCCAGTTTTTGACAGACTAGATGCAGACTTAGCACACGCATTAATGAGTATCAATGCTGTTAAAGGAATTGAAATTGGTGATGGTTTCGGTGTTGTGACATTAAAAGGCACTGAAAATAGAGATGAAATCACTAAGAATGGTTTCACTAGCAACCATGCAGGTGGCATTTTAGGTGGAATTAGCAGTGGTCAGCCAATTGTTGCTCATATCGCTTTAAAACCAACATCTAGCATTACTATTGCTGGTAAAACGATAAATCGTGATGGCGAAGAAGTCGATATGATAACCAAAGGTCGTCATGATCCTTGTGTGGGAATACGCGCTATTCCGATTGCAGAGGCAATGATGGCAATTGTGTTGCTCGATCATGCATTGCGCCAACGTGGTCAATGTGGTGACGTTGTACCTCCGTTAATGCAATGGTAATCATTCTACGTCAATAACGTAGTCGATAAACTGTTGTAAGTTTGATGTTAGCTTTAAAGGTGTGAGCGCCTAATTTTATTATGCTCAGATAGTGTTGCTGTGGCTTTTTTAAATAAATGAGATAAACACAGCAGCACGTCCTTCATTCCTAATAATTCGGATAGATAAATGGATTGGCTCTTTTCAGATGGCATCTACCTTCTTCTCTTCTTTGTTGCTTTAATCGCAGGTTTTATTGATTCGATTGCTGGTGGTGGTGGGTTAATCACTATTCCAGCTTTGTTATCAGCAGGGGTTCCGCCTGTTCAAGCTCTAGCAACGAATAAACTGCAATCGGTAGGTGGCTCGTTTTCAGCTACGCTCTATTTTATACGTCGAAAAGTTATTGATTTAAAAGCGCAGCGATTTGCAATTTTAATGACTTTTATTGGTGCGGTTTCTGGTGCCATGTTGGTGCAGTTTATTAATCCAGAAATCCTTAAACAAGCGCTTCCTATTCTTACCATAGCTATTGGTCTCTATTTTCTTCTTACTCCATCAATAGGCGCTCAAGACAGTAAACAACGTATTGGCTACTATACATTTGGTGCAGTGCTTGGTGGTGGTGTCGGTTTTTATGATGGTATTTTTGGACCAGGAACAGGCTCTTTTTTCGCTTTAGGTTATGTCATGTTACTTGGGTATAATCTCTCAAAAGCGACGGCTCATGCTAAGTTACTTAACTTCACCTCTAACTTTGGCTCTTTACTGTTTTTTATTATTGGTGGGCAGGTTATTTGGACTATTGGTTTAGTTATGCTTTGTGGGCAGTTTATTGGTGCTCGCTTAGGTGCAGGTTTAGTATTAACAAAAGGGCAAAAATTAATAAGACCTATGCTGGTCATTATCTCCTTTTTGATGAGCATCAAACTCATACATGACAATCATGGTGATACTATTGCACTTTGGTTTTCTGCACTTTTTAATTAGGAATAGATGGTTTTTAAATGTCAGCACATCATTATCAACAGTTAATTGATATCTTTAATCAATGTTTTAGCGAAAGTTTCCAAACCCGTTTAGTTAAAGGGGATGATGAGCCGATTTATTTGCCTGCAAATGAAGAGACACCTTATCACCAAATTATTTTTGCTCATGGTTTTTATGCTAGTGCATTACATGAAATATCACATTGGTGTATCGCCGGAGAGGCTCGTCGTCAACAAGTTGATTATGGTTACTGGTATTGCCCAGATGGACGAGATGAAACCACTCAAGGACAGTTTGAAGTTGTAGAAATCAAACCTCAAGCATTGGATTGGTTATTTTGCCAAGCTGCTGGTTATCCTTTTAATGTCAGTTGTGACAATTTAGAAGGTAACTTTGAACCTGATCGCTATGAATTTAGAAATAAAGTTAGAGAACAAGTACTCGCTTATTTACGAGATAAAAACACGCCACCTCGTGCACAGCTATTTATTAATGCGTTACATTTGTTTTACAATACCCCAGAGCTAACGGAAGAGATGTTTCCTTATCAGGAAAATCCTTTAGTTAATTAAGGATTGCGAGAATAACTATCGCCTATCCACTGTGAAGGTTTTACCCAATAGGGTGGAGTCTGAAGTAGTAAGGTTGCTAGAACATACGTATTTATGCTTTGCTAATACAAGGTAAATATAAAAAAGTAGCAACATTATATATTGAGGATAAATAATGCTTTCTGAGTATGAAGCGTACTTATTAGATAAAATTGATAGCCGTGTTGAACATGCCTCTGACGATGAGTTATTTGCAGGCGGGTATTTGCAAGGCCATATTACACTGGCTATTGCTGAACTTGAGCAAGAAAATAACACACAGTTAGAAGCGTTAAGAACGCGTGTAGAAGAGAGCATTCAAAAGGCGATAAAAGCAGGCGAGCTTTCACCTCCAGATCAAGCGTTAGTTTTGTCTACATGGCATGATTTAGTTAACTCAATTAATTAATTCGGCATGTCTACTAAGAGAACAACCGGCATAAATCGGTTGTTTTTTTCTTTCTTAAAATCTTATTAAGATCACAGCCTCTAAGTTATATTTAAGATATTTACTGTTGAATTAGATTGGTTTTTATACAAAAATTGATCCTTACTATTTATCAATTGTTTTTATTTGATTTTTCAAAGTCGATGTATCTCTCATTGATTAAGCATAATAGTGCTATCTTTTGTAACTCCTTGCCATTTCTGTAAAATTACTTTTAAATGTTTTTTAGGAATGTTTCTCGGGATGCAAATGATTTGCATAGAATATTTATGATAAGGATAACGATACGATGAAAAATTTCTTTAAAATAGGACTACTGACTAGCGCTGTTTTATTTTTATCTGCTTGTGATCAATTTGATTTAGATAATAAAAAAAATAAGTTTTATTACAGTAATCCAAGTGAAAAAGTCATTAGTTTTAGCGTCGATGATAAAGAATATCAGGTAGAGCCGGGTAAAAATGGCTACATAACGCTGTCACCTGGTGAGCATAATTTAAAAGATAGTGCCGGTAATGATGCTCGATTTATGGTTTATGATAATAATAATGGTGGCATATTAAATCCTGATAATTTTATGTATTACACCCTTTCTGAAGTTTATGCAGTAAAGGGAAAAACAGATCAATTTAAACCTGTCGATTACCCAGTTATTATTAATGGCTATGAATTTGAACTTCCAGTGCGTAGTACTAATGCCACATTAATTGATGGTAATGTTTTTCAGTGTACTTATGCCTTAGGCGAGCCATTTCCTAATGAAATTCGCACTCGCAATAAAAATAATGACGGTAGCATAAAAAACAAATGCTTTGATAAACCTGAATTTATTAAATATATTTCAGCGGAATACGGTAAAGATTTAGCTCCGTTTACTCAAGAAGATGAATATAACGATTCTGTTAATCTTGATTTAGACTATATGTTACCGACAGCAGAATTTACTGATCCTGATATTCAAGCTGAAGCAGAAGAGCTAGTTTCATTATTAAATCAAATTCAAGAAAGTGAAGATCCGAAGATCCATAACACATTAAAAGATAAACTTTATAAGGCGACACTGGCTGTCTCTAGCGCGTATGCTAATAGAGCCGTGAAAGACTCTGTAGAAGACAACAAGTATTATAATCAGTTTATGGAAGAGAGTGGTAAATTTAAATCTTATGGCATATTACCTAAAGATTAACGATTTAAAAAATAAGAAATTATTTTAGCTTTAACATAAGCCATCCAACGGGATGGCTTTTTAATAAATTAAGCATAAAAGTATAAAAACACCTGAGCTGGAAAAGAGATGACAACAACACAAAACGAAATAAAAAATAACGATATTACTCTTCGCCCCACACAAATTGATGATGCAATTAAATTACCTGCTATCGAGCAATCAGCAGGGCAACTCTTTAGTACTTTAGAAGATTTAAGTTGGATAAGTGAGAGTGGCGTACAAAGTGTTGAAAAACATTTAGCCTTTATTAATCATAAAGGGCATTGGGTGGCTGTTAATAGTGAAAATGAACCAGTTGGTTTTATTATGACGATGCCATTACCTGAAAGTTTATTTATTCATGAGTTGTCAGTGAGTGAAGCTTGGCAAAATAGAGGTATTGGTAAATTACTTATTCAAAAAGTAAAAGATGAAGCAAAGGCACATCAATTTAGTGCCGTTACGTTGACGACATTTCGCCATGTTCCTTGGAATGCGCCGTATTATCAACGCTTAGGTTTTTCTATTTTGTCAGAAAGCGAAATTCCTCATTCTTTGCAAGAAATCTTAAATAATGAAGTTGAAAGCGGGGGTTTTGTAAAAGAAACGCGCTGTGCCATGAAATTTGAGGTTTAGTTTTTTTATACAAAGAAACGTTTTTTAGCTAATGGTATATAAGATAGAAAGGTAATATATTCGTCATTAAATGTAGCTACATTGTAGCTACATTTATGGCGTTTGGAGGTATGATATGAGTTATTTGGCTAAAATATTTTCTTTTATTATTAATAATCATTTCAATTAAGTGCTTCAATACTACTTATCACCTTGGCTATTTCACTTCAATCGGTTTTCCTCGTAGTAATGCTCTTACCCAAAAACGATTAGGGTGTAAGGCATTCAATACATCATCTTCAACCGGAAAAGGTTCATCAAAAATTTGACTTGCCAGAATTTCAGCTGATAAAGGCGCTGAACATAATCCACGAGAGCCCAACGCACTGATAATATAAAGTTGATGATAAGCAGGAGCTAAAGCGGGTATTTGTCTTCTACGCTTAAATCTATCTAAGTGCGTGTATGCCACGCGCAATTTTTCGAAATCAGGTACTTCGCCTAATAACGGTAGGTGATCGCGAATAGTGCAACGAATCCCAATTCGCGCTTCATTTCGGCTAAAATCAACTTCTTTAACCCAAGGGGCTTTTGCTAAACACTGTATAAGATGAGCTTGGTTATTTTCTTGCTCTTGAGTCGAAATAGCTAAATCTAATCGATCGCGACGAAAGCTTGCTCCTACACAATGCAAATTATCTTGGTGATCAACAGGCGTAAAATAGCCATCATAACAAAGTACCGTTTTTAGTTTTGATAATGCCTTTGTTGTTGGAATATGGCTAACTTGACCTCTAACTGCGCTAATGGGTAATTTTGCACTTTGAGTAAAGTCTGTGATTCGGTGTCCATTTGCCAAAATAACGCAATCATATTGTGATTGAAATTGTGTCGCACTCACTCCATCGTGATGAACAATATCTAAGCACCAAGATGCTTTCTGCGCACTTATTTGAGTGACTTGATGATTAAATCGCAACGTTAAACCTAATTGTTCAGCGTATTTTAATGTATTGATCGTGAGCTCAGTCGGTGAAAGCCATCCCGCTTGTGGGTAAAACAATGCATCACAATTAACATCTACTCCGCTGAGTTTATTGATTTCATTTTCATCGAGATAACATGCTATTTGAGCAAAAGGTATAGAATTATCCATAATTCTCTGTGCTTTTTTACGAACTTTCTCGTTATAAATAATCTGTGCGACACCAGACCATTGATGTGAAAAAGGAATACCTGCTTTACTCAAATTGTCATAAGTGCGATGAGCAAATAGAAATGCGGTTGTGAAAAATTGTTCTAGTTCATCGGATTTGCCATTAAGTAAAGGATATAACACACCTTGTCGATTGCCTGAGGCATTAGTTGCAGGTTGTTTATCTTCACAATATAAGGTGACATTGGCGCCTCTTCTTAGGCACGAAAGTGCCGTAAATGTGCTGGCAATACCGCCACCTATAATTGCAATATTCTGTGCTTTGGTTGCACTTGGCCTTGCATAGTAAGGGAGAAACTCAGGGGATGGAGTATGTGGAAAAACACCTGTCAGCATCTCTCTTTTTTGACCAAATCCTTTGATTTTATTTATCTCAAAACCAGCACTTTGCAAACCTCGTTTGACGATCCCTGCGGCGGTGAATGTTGCAAATGTACCGTTTTCTCTCATTGAATCAGCCATCGATTGAAAGAGAGTTTCACTCCACATTTGTGGATTTTTAGAAGGAGCAAAACCGTCTAAGAACCATGCATCCACTTTGTTATGTAGCGCTTGGCGAGTTTGGGGTAACAAGGTGTTGATATCACCAAACCATAAATCCAATGTGATTGTTCCATCAGCAAGAATAATGCGGTGGCAACCTGCAATGGCTAATGGCCATTGAGAACAAAGCGCTTGTGAATATTTTTCGAGTTCAGGCCAATGGCGATGTGCGGCTCGTAAATCACTTTTAGTCAGAGGGAATTTTTCGAAACTTACATAATGAAGGCGTTTTAAACGAGAATTAGGAGACGTTTGTCTAAATTGCTCGAAAGCTTGCCATAGTGTTAAAAAATTAAGGCCAGTACCAAATCCTGTTTCTGCGATAACACATTCAGAGCGTACATGTGTACCAAAACGTGATGGAAAATGATTTCCATGTAAGAACACATGTCGAGTTTCTTCTAGACCGTCTTGGTTTGAAAAGTAAATATCGCCAAATTGTTCAGAGATAGGCGTACCAAGTTCATTCCAACTTAAAGACGCAGTATTTATCGGGCTATTATTCACGGAACTGCCTGTATTTCTCGAAAAAATTATCCAACATCTTAGCGCTGTTAGGTAGCTTGTGCCAGCCTTAAAGGGGAAAGCGTTTTATTAGGTTATCTGTATTTTTGTAAAAAAGATCCTGATCGGACTTGTTCGGCGTACAACTGTACGCTAAAGTGCTAGTCAGAAATCCCGCAGCTACAACTATTATTGTAAAGAGGTATGAATGAAGCGCGCAGTGATCACGGGTCTGGGTATTGTTTCGAGCATTGGTAATAACCAGAAAGAAGTGCTGGATTCTTTAAAGGAAGGTCGTTCCGGGATAACTTTCTCAGAAGAATTTAAAGAGATGGGGCTTCGTAGCCACATTTGGGGCAACGTTAAGCTTGATACTGAAGGTCTTATTGACCGTAAAATCCGCCGTTTTATGAGCGACGCATCGGTTTATGCCTATTTATCTATGCAAGAGGCGATAGCTGATTCAGGTCTGACAGAAGACCAAGTTTCTAATATTCGTTCTGGCTTAGTCGTTGGCTCTGGTGGAGGTTCTCCACGTAACCAAGTACAAGGTTCTGATGGCATGAGAGCTAAAGGCCTACGTGGCGTAGGTCCTTATATGGTAACTCGTGCAATGGCATCAGGTGTTTCAGCTTGTTTAGCAACACCTTTCAAAATTAAAGGCGTTAACTATTCAATCAGTTCTGCTTGTTCAACATCAGCACACTGTATTGGTCACGCTGTTGAGCTGATCCAGTTAGGCAAACAAGATGTTGTATTTGCTGGTGGTGGTGAAGAGTTAAGTTGGGAAATGACCTGCGAATTTGACGCCATGGGTGCACTTTCAACTAAATATAACGAAACCCCAACCAAAGCTTCTCGTACTTACGATAAAAATCGTGATGGTTTTGTTATCGCAGGCGGTGGCGGTATTGTGGTTGTTGAAGAATTAGAACACGCATTAGCGCGTGGTGCACACATCTATGGTGAAATCGTAGGTTATGGTGCAACATCTGACGGTGCAGACATGGTTGCTCCTTCAGGTGAAGGTGCTGTGCGTTGTATGCAAATGGCGATGCAAGGTATTGATAAAGTTGATTATATCAATACACACGGTACTTCAACGCCAGTTGGTGATCTAAAAGAGCTTGAAGCTATCACGGAAGTGTTTGGCTCGCATACTCCAGCTATCTCAGCAACAAAAGCAATGACTGGTCACTCATTAGGTGCTGCTGGTGTGCATGAAGCAATTTATAGCCTACTGATGTTAGAGCATGGATTTATTGCACCAAGCATCAATATCGAAGAATTAGACGATAAAGCAATGGGGATGAACATCATTACTCAACCAACAGAACAGAAGCTGGAGACTGTAATGTCAAATAGCTTTGGTTTTGGTGGTACAAATGCTTCATTAGTCATGAGCAAATATAAAAAATAGTTAGATATACTTATATTTACTTATTAAAAAAAGCAGACTTCATTTTAATGGAGTCTGCTTTTTTATTTGAAATTTATTATGAAAAATAATTTATTATTCTAATAAAGATATTTTTCGAATAAAAATCATTAAAAAAAGATTATATAAATAACGTTTAAAAATACCTTTCCTAATAGTTACTCATTTTATTATTCTAATAAAATAGACAAAATTTGTTAATGTATTGTTTATATTGAGAAAAATAAATTAGCTTCATTTTATTTCAATCGTTTAATTTAATTCTATCCAAAATCATTAATTATTTTGTTTTATATGGAGTTAGGTGAATGGAAAAGTTGAATAAGACAAAAAGAGTGCAAAAAAATTGATCTGGGTTATTTTATTACAAATAAGTAGGAGCTATTTAATATAAAAGTTGGTAATGTTTGCCTCGGATACTTGTATTACTTTATATTTTATACTTTGATTTCTTGTGTCAGTTTTATTTATTAAACCTAGCATATGAATGTGACCGGCTAAGAATTTAGCCGGCATTTTTTTATTGTTGTCTTTTTGACATTGACTCACATCTCCTGATGACAATCTGCTTTTTTCTGAGCAGACTGACGTCGGAAATTCAGTGGTGTTCTAAGTTGTTGCACTAAGAGCACACCTAGTAACACAATACCACCACCCACTAAGTGATAACTATGCATTTCTTCACCGAGAAGCGCGATAGCAATCATTGCAGTAAATAATGGCATTAGGTTCATAAAAATAGAGGTCGTATTTGCACCTAATTTCATCACACCTAAAATCCACAGATAAGGTGCAAGAATAGAAGCTCCGATACCTGCAAAGATAACTAATCCAATATTATCTTTTGTTAACGCAACACTTTCGGCAAGAAAGAAGTTTGGCAATAATAACAGAACACCAAATCCAATTTGCACATAAAGTGATTGCCAGTTAGGTAGTGCAATTGACCATCGTTTTGTTAATACACCGTAAAGGGCGTATGACGCCGAAGCAATAAACATCATCAGCTCACCATAACCCAAACCTTGAGAAAGCAATTGAGAGGGTTCGCCACGGCTAATTAGCCAAACTAAGCCACTAATTGAAAGCACTGTGCCTAAAACAATACCTACCGTAGGTACAACACGTAAAACAAAAATGCTAATAATAACGGTTAATAATGGGATGAGAGAGTTCAGAATCCCCATAAATGTTGCGCTAACATAGTGTGCCGCATAATAAGCTAAACTTTGGTACATCACCATCCCTAATGCACCAAGAATAAATAATTTCCACCAATATTGTTTGACGGTTTTACGATGATGCCAAACTGGCATGACCAAAAAAGGTGTCATAATTAAAAAGGCGAGGAACCAACGATAAAAAGAGATTGCAGCAGGATCGATAACAGACGCGGCTGCTTTATTGACGACTGCATTAATGGACCAGATTAACACCGCTAAAAGCGGAAAAATTGCGTTTTTCATTGTTCTCACATCTATTTTTAAACCAGGTCGCTATTGTAAGTCTGTCTGATTAGATATATATAATGAAAACCAGACAATAGATAGGCCAATAAAGACAACATGACAAGAGATCAACATAAAGATGACAATTGAACAACAAAAAATGCAATGGTTATTGTCTGATCCAGATACAGTTCGATTTCGTGATGAGCAACTATTAGCTGAAACAGAGTTTGTTTATCATCAACATGATTTTGGTCAGTTACTTTATGTGATTTCTGGTGTCATGGATTTAGAAGCTGGAGGACAGCGGTTTTTAGCGCCACCAGAATTTAGTGTATGGATACCCAAAAATGTAGGGCATGCTAGTTACAATAAAAAAACACTCTCTTTTAAGGTGCTAGATATCGCGCCAAGTTGGTGTGATGGATTATTAGATAAACCTTGTTTGATTCAATTAAGTGCTATTTTTTCAACCATATTTTCCGACTTTTTTCATCGTGGTGTGTGTAAACCACAAACAGAAGAAGATTTTCGTTTAGCTCAAGTACTGATTGATCAACTTAAAGTTTCGCCAATACATCATACTTATTTACCGTCTTCTAAAGATAAATTACTTGCTCCCATACTTTCTGTATTAGAGCAGGACCCAGCGGATAATACCTCGTTAGAAGAATGGGCTAAAAAGCGTTATACCTCAGAAAGAACACTCTCTCGTCGTTGCCAACAAGAATTAGGCATGTCATTTAGTGAATGGCGTAAGCGCCTACGCTTTTTACATGCAATTTCTTTATTAGAACAAGGGAAAAGTGTGAATGAAATAGCATTTGATGTGGGATATAGCTCTTCATCCTCATTTATTGCGATGTTTCAACAATATGCTGGCACAACACCAGAACGTTTTCGTCGATTACCCAATTGTTAAGCCTTCTTTTCATATATTTACTTAAAATCTAGGCGGATTTTACTGTCAATAATAGGCTTTACTGTGAATAAGTGGCAAAATAGATCGCTTAATTTTGTTTTTCGATTGATTGTTTACACACATAAATACCAAATCAGTGAGATAACACCGTGAAAATTCTGGTTGATGAAAATATGCCTTATGCGGAACAACTTTTCCGCCAATTAGGTGAGGTAAAAGCTGTTTCTGGTCGCCCATTACCTACTGATGAGCTTAATGATTCTGATGCCTTAATGGTGAGATCAATTACTAAAGTCAATGAATCCTTATTATCAGGCAAGCCAGTAAAATTTGTTGGAACCGCGACTGCGGGTTTCGATCATGTAGATATTGCATGGTTAAAACAGCAACAAATTGGTTTTTCATCAGCCCCAGGTTGTAATGCTATCGCGGTTGTTGAATATGTATTTTCTGCTCTGATGATGTTAGCAGAGCAAGATAACTTTCAATTGACCGATAAAGTCGTTGGTATTGTTGGTGTGGGAAATGTGGGCGGTCGATTAGCAACACGCCTTCGCGCATTGGGTGTAAATGTTTTACTTTGCGATCCACCAAGAGCGGATAATGGTGATGATGAAGAGTTTCATCCCTTGGAAACATTGTTAGAAAAAGCAGATATTCTAACTTTCCATACACCTCTCAATAAATCAGGCTTATACAAAAGTTATCATTTAATTAATGAGAGCAACCTCGAAAAATTACCTGAAGGTCGTATTTTAATTAATGCGAGCCGTGGCGAGGTTGTTGATAATCAAGCATTATTGTCTGTACTTGAGAAAGGTAAATCCTTACGCGTTGTGTTGGATGTTTGGGAGCCAGAGCCAGATCTCTCTATTGAGTTATTAAATAAAGTTGATATCGCAACACCACATATTGCGGGTTACACCTTAGAAGGTAAGGCGCGTGGTACAACTCAAGTTTTTGAAGCTTATTGTGATTTTATTGGACAACCTCAAAAAGTTGAATTATCAACTCTGTTACCTGCACCTACTATTTCCACCATTTCAGTACAAGGTGAGTTAACACAAACACTTTTAAAACAACTTATTCACCTTGTTTATGATGTGCGTCGTGATGATGCTCCATTACGAAAAGTAGCAGGAATAAAAGGGGAGTTTGATAAATTACGCAAATTTTATCCTGTTCGTCGTGAGTGGTCTTCACTCCATGTCATTTGTGACAATCAAACTACGGTTGATATATTAAATGCAATTGGCTTTAGTGCTACATATAAAAGTACTACACACAAATAAAGCAAAATATTATTTTTAAAAATTTATGTTATTGGAGGATATCTTATGGGAGAAGGTTGGAATATTGCAGTTGTTGGTGCAACAGGCGCTGTCGGTGAAGCGATTTTAGAACTGCTACAAGAGCGTGAATTTCCCATTGGTGAATTAACTGCAATCGCAAGTGAAGATAGCATTGGAAAATCGGTGCGTGTAAACAGCAAAAGTGTTGCGGTTCAAGATATTCACAATATCGAGTGGGCTGATATTCAATTAGCTTTCTTTGCCGCACCAACAGAAATCAGTGCGCAATATGCACAACAAGCGGCTGATGCTGGCTGTATTGTTATTGATTGTAGTGGCATTTTTGCAATGGATTGGGATATACCATTGGTTGTTCCTGGCGTGAACAGTGCAATGCTAGCGGAATACCGTACTCGTAATATTGTTTCAATAGCTGATAGCATGGTAAGCCAATTATTACGCGCCATTAACCCATTAACAGAATCTGCGGGTTTAACACGCCTTAGCGTGACAAACTTAATGTCTGTTTCTCGTTTTGGAAAACAAGCCGTAGATGAACTGGCAGGGCAAAGTGCCCGTTTACTTAACGGTATTCCTCCTGAATTAGGTCGTTTTAATAAGCAATTAGCATTTAATATTTTACCTTTAATGGTTGATGACGAAGGCTCTATACAAGAAGAGCGTCGCATGGTTGATCAAATTCGTAAAATTTTGCAAGACGAAGGTTTGCCTATTTCTATCACCACATTACAAGCACCCGTTTTTTATGGTAATGCGCAATCCGTGCAATTAGAAACATCTCGTCCAATGGGGAGTGATGAAGCGCGTGAGACATTACAAGAAAATGAAGATCTGAATATCAGTGATGAAAATGATTTTCCAACACAAGTGACTGATGCTTCAGGCAATGTGAGCTTGAATTTAGGTTGCTTCCGTAATGATTATGGTATGCCAGAAGCCTTACAATTTTGGTCAGTAGCAGATAACGTGCGCTTTGGCGGGGCATTAATGGCTGTTGAAGTAGCAGAGCAATTAATGCAGGAGCAGTTTTACTAATGAATGTGCAAGTGAGTGCTGAAGTGACAGAACAGCCCTTGACTGAGTCAGCGGTTGCCTCTGAAAGCACAACAATCAAAATTGCTTTAGGCGTTGAATATGATGGTAGTCGCTATTATGGCTGGCAACGCCAAAATGAAGTGCGTAGTGTACAAGAACGGCTAGAAAAAGCACTTTCACAAGTGGCTAATGAGCCTATATCGGTTTTTTGTGCTGGAAGGACAGATGCTGGTGTGCACGCAACGGGGCAAGTTGTCCATTTTGAAACAACGGCACATCGCAAAGATCCCGCTTGGACTATGGGAGTGAATACCCATTTGCCTGCGGATATTGCAGTACGTTGGGTAAAAACGGTTTCTGACGATTTTCATGCTCGCTTTAGTGCAACAGCAAGACGTTATCGCTATGTGATTTTTAATCATCGCTATCGTCCCGCTATCTTGTCATCAGGAGTGACACATTTTCATTATCCTTTAGACGCTGAACGCATGCATCAAGCAGCACAATGTCTACTGGGTGAAAATGATTTTACCTCTTTTAGAGCTGTCCAATGTCAATCTCGAACGCCATGGCGTAATGTTATGCATGTCAATGTTTCTCGATATGGTGACTATGTTGTCGTGGATATTAAAGCGAATGCGTTTGTTCATCATATGGTGAGAAATATTGTTGGCAGTCTTCTAGAAATAGGGTGTGGCAATCAGGATATTACTTGGATGGCTGAACTATTAGCCTTAAAAGACAGAACCAAAGCGGCTGCAACAGCCAAAGCAAATGGACTGTACTTGGTATCTGTGGATTATCCTGAGCAATTTGAATTACCAAAACCTGCAATGGGTCCACTATTTTTAGCGGATAACCCTATTGAGATATCTCAATCATAAAAACACCCAGTTTTCTGAGGATTTATGGAAATATTAACGCAATTTGTTGATTTAATTAAATTTCTAATTGATTTCATTTTACATATTGATGCACATTTAGCAGAGCTTGTCGCACAATATGGTACATGGGTTTATGCCATTTTGTTTCTTATTGTTTTCTGTGAAACAGGGTTGGTAGTAACGCCTTTCTTACCCGGAGACTCCTTATTATTCGTTGCTGGCGCTTTAGCTTCATTAGAAACTAATGATGTGAATGTTCATATTATTGTTTTACTGCTACTTTGTGCCGCCATTTTAGGTGATGCCGTTAACTATTCTATTGGACGACTTTTTGGTGAAAAACTGTTTAGTAAGCCTGATTCAAAGATTTTCCGTCGTGAATATCTAGATAAAACCCATGCTTTTTATGAAAAGCATGGTGGTAAAGCAATAATTTTGGCAAGATTCGTGCCGATTATCCGAACTTTTGCGCCATTCGTTGCAGGAATGGGTAAAATGTCATATCGTCACTTTGCCTTTTATAATGTTACTGGGGCAATTGCATGGGTACTGCTATTTACTTATGCAGGATACTTTTTTGGTGACTTAGATATAGTTCAAAAGAACTTAAAATTGCTAATTGTTGCCATTATTGTTATTTCTATTTTACCGGGCGTTATTGAGATCTTACGCCATCGTAGAGCGAGTGCAAAAGCAAAGAAAGAAAGTGATAACAAAGAGGTTTGAGCAGTTATCATCAGTTTTTGCCGTAGAATAGCCATAATAAAGAGATGCGCTGAAATTCAGTAAGCGGTATCATCATAAACTTTGCTAACCACACAGCCAGTGTATTGTGGTTGATACGCTAACAATAATTTTACTGGCGAAGGTCAGATTCAGACGAAAAGGTCCATTAATGAGCTGGATTGAAAAAATTCTAAACAAAAGCACTATCACAAGTTCACGTAAAGCCAATATCCCTGAAGGGGTTTGGACTAAATGTGACAGCTGTGGGCAGGTACTCTATCGCGCAGAATTAGAGCGCAATTTAGAGGTTTGCCCTAAATGTGATCACCATATGCGCATTTCAGCGCGCCGTCGCCTTGAGACTTTCCTTGATACAGGAAGTACAACAGAATTAGGTAGCGAATTAGAACCTAAAGATATTCTGAAATTCCGCGACTCTAAAAAATACAAAGACAGAATTAGCGCTGCTCAAAAGCAAACGCAAGAAAAAGACGCATTAATCGTGATGAAAGGAACGCTGAAAAAGATGCCAGTTGTTGCTGCATCCTTTGAATTTGCGTTTATGGGCGGTTCAATGGCTTCTGTTGTTGGGGCGCGTTTTGTTCGTGCGGTTGAACAAGCACTCGAAGATAACTGCCCATTAGTTTGCTTCTCTGCAAGTGGTGGCGCTCGTATGCAGGAAGCGCTGATGTCATTAATGCAAATGGCCAAAACCAGTGCAGCATTAGCAAAAATGCAAGAGCGTGGTTTACCTTATATTTCAGTTATGACTGACCCTACAATGGGTGGTGTTTCTGCAAGTTTAGCGATGTTAGGTGATATTAATGTTGCTGAACCTAAAGCATTGATTGGCTTTGCAGGTCCCCGCGTTATTGAACAAACAGTACGTGAAAAACTGCCTGCTGGTTTCCAACGTAGTGAGTTCCTGTTAGAAAAAGGGGCGATTGATATGATTATTCGTCGTCCTCAAATGCGTGATGAGCTGGCTGAATTACTGGCTAAGCTGACTCAATATGATTTAGTAGAAGATGAAGATGAAATCATCGGTGAAGAAATGATTGCTGATGAAATTGAATCTACAGACAACGAGCCAGAAATTAACATCGAAACGAATAAAAAAGAAGATGTCTAATATCATAACTGCTCCTAAAGCCACATCGCCTTTGTCGGTGTGGCTTTCTTATCTTGAACATTTACACTCTAGCGCCATTGATATGGGGTTAGAGCGAGTCGGCAAGGTAGGAAAAATATTAAACGTGTTACGTCCTGCGCCTAAGGTAATCACTGTCTCAGGCACAAATGGAAAAGGCACAACCTGTCATATGCTAGAGTCAATCTTGATAGCATCAGGATTGAAAGTCGGCGTTTATAGCTCCCCTCATCTTGTTCGTTATACAGAACGCGTTCGTATCCAAGGCAAAGAACTCTCCGAAAATGCTTTTTGTGATGTTTTTGCAGAAATTGAACAAGCTAGAGGCGATATCTCGCTCACTTTTTTTGAATATGGCACTCTGGCTGCGCTGAAGTTATTTCAACAAGCACAACTTGATGTTGTTATTCTTGAAGTAGGATTAGGCGGTCGGTTAGATGCTACAAATATCGTTGATGCCGATATTGCTGCTATCACAAGTATTGCCCTCGATCATACTGATTGGTTAGGCGCAGATAGAGAGCATATTGGTCACGAGAAAGCCGGTATTTTCCGAGCCAATCATTATGCTGTTGTGGGTGAGCCAGATATGCCTCATTCCATTGCACAAGTTGCCAATGAAAAACAAGCCAAGCTTTTCCGTCGTGGAACAGATTGGTCTTTTGTTATTGAAGGCGATCACTGGCAGTGGCGTTGTGCTGATTGTGAATTTGATGCGCTGCCAATCCCTAATATTCCGCTAGCCAATGCGGCGACAGCGATGGGGGTTATTCGTTGCTTGCTTAAATCTGATGACAAAGTCAGCCAAGCAATAACACAGCAAAGTATTGTCGACGGTATGTCTCGTGCACAATTACCAGGTCGTTTTCAGGTAATTTCTCAACATCCTTTGGTTATCTTTGATGTGGCACATAATCCTCATGCAGCAGGATATTTAGCGGAAAAGTTATCACAATTACCACAAAAATCTGATACTCAAGTGCGTATTGTTGTTGGTATGCTGGGTGATAAAGATATCGCAGGCACTTTAGCGTGCTTAACACCATTGGCTGATCATTGGTATGTAGCTCCACTTAATGAATTTCGTGGTGCTTCTGCGGATGTGTTAGCTCAACATCTCGAGAAACCAATGGTATTCGATAGTGTTGAAAATGCATGGCAACAAGCAATGTCCGATGCTGCTCCTAACGATATTGTTGTGGTTTGTGGCTCATTTCATACAGTCGCGCATGTGATGGAACTTTTGGAAAAGGAGAGTGTGGGTGGCAAGTAAATTTCAAAATCGCTTAGTCGGTGCCGTTGTATTGGTGGCAGTAGGGGTCATTTTTTTACCTGCACTGCTCGACGGCGATAAGAAATATAACGAAGACCAGTTCGCCTCTATTCCTTTAGTACCCAAACCAGGTGATGAGCAAGAAATAGAATCTATCGCCCCGATAGAGCAAACTTCAGTGCCTTCTACTCCATCAGAAGGCGCATCTGAAGGTATGCTTTCTGAAGCAGTGACAGGTGTCGAGCAACCTGCTGTTACAACACCTGAACCACCTGCTGTTGTACCTGTTACACCACCGGTACAACCACCACAACAGCCAACGCCTATACCAGAGCCTCAGGCTGTGGTTACGCCACCAGTACAACCACCAGCACCACCCGTACAAGAAACTCAGCCACCGAAAGGCGAGGCTTGGGTTGTTCAATTAGGTGCGTTGAAAAATGCGGCGAAGGTAGAAGAAATTATTGCGAAAATGCATTTCTCAGGTTATCCGGTATATACCGTACCCGCACGCCCTGTTGCTGGACAAGTGACTCGAATTTACATTGGTCCTAGTGCATCTAAGTCAGAATTACAGGCTATTTTGCCTCATTTAAAAGAGCTTACGGGCTTACAAGGTGAGGTAAGGGCATATAAGCCTTAATTTTTTCTAAACGAGTCATCAGATGAGTGATGTAACAAAGCGTTAACTTATTGCGGCGATTATGATTTTTCATATCGCCGTAAATTATTTTGAAATTAGCGAAAATTAGCATTACGCAAACGTTTTCGTTTTCTGTTAGAATGCTTCCGTATTAATGCGGAGCATCATTATTGGATAAAGAATTTATGGTCTGGATAGATTACGCCATCATTGCCATTATTGGTTTTTCCGCATTAGTCAGCCTGATCCGTGGCTTTGTTCGTGAAGCATTGTCACTCATCACCTGGGGTTGTGGTTTCTTTGTTGCTAGTCAGTTTTATCCTTATCTTGCCGTCTATTTTACCCGGTTTGAAGATGAGCTGGTTCGTAACGGGATTGCAATAGTCACGTTATTTATTGCGACACTGATTGTCGGTGCTGTTGTGAATTATGTGATTAGCTCTCTTGTTCAACGCACAGGGTTATCAGGTACAGATCGTGTCTTGGGGATCTGTTTCGGGGCTTTAAGAGGCGTGCTGATAGTTTCAGCATTACTTTTTGTTTTAGGCGCATTTACGCCTATGGCAGATAGCGCTGATTGGCAACGTTCTGAGCTTATTCCTCAATTCAACCATATTATTAGGTGGTTCTTTGACTACCTGCAAAATGCGTCAAGTTTCGTGTCGGAGAGAATATAACCTCTCCGTCTGGCTGATGAGGATCTATTCATGTGCGGTATTGTCGGTATCGCTGGAGCTAATCCAGTAAACCAATCAATTTATGATGCGTTAACGGTGTTACAACACCGAGGTCAAGATGCAGCAGGCATTGCAACAATAGACGGCAACAACGGTTTCCGTCTTCGCAAAGCGAACGGACTGGTTAAAGATGTGTTCGAAACTCGTCATATGTTGCGTTTAAAAGGTACTATCGGGATAGGGCATGTCCGTTATCCAACTGCGGGTAGTTCTAGTGCATCAGAAGCGCAGCCTTTTTATGTGAATTCACCTTTTGGTATTACGTTGGCGCACAATGGTAATTTAACCAATGCGCATTTATTACGTCGCCAATTATTTGAAACAGCACGTCGCCATATCAATACCACCTCTGATTCTGAAATCCTGCTCAATGTATTGGCATACGAATTAGACCGTTTTGACCATTTCCCGCTTGAGCCTGATAATATTTTTGCAGCCGTTGCGGCAATGCATAAAAAACTCCGCGGGGCTTATGCTTGTGTTGCTTTGATCATCGGTCATGGCTTACTGGCTTTTCGTGATCCCTTTGGTATTCGCCCTTTAGTATTGGGTAAACGTACCTTAGAAGATGGTCGCTATGAATACATGGTCGCATCTGAAAGTGTTGCGCTTGATACTTTAGGTTTTGAATTTTTACGTGATGTTGCACCGGGTGAAGCGGTTTATATCACAGAGCAAGGGCAACTCTTTACTCGCCAATGTGCTGAAAATCCGCAGTTAATGCCTTGTTTGTTTGAGTATGTTTACTTTGCTCGTCCTGATTCCTTTATCGATAAAATTTCGGTTTATAATGCGCGTTTACGTATGGGGCAGAAATTAGGCGCTAAAATTGCCAAAGAATGGGATGATTTACACATTGATGTTGTGATCCCAATCCCTGAAACATCTTGTGATATTGCCTTAGAAATTGCGCATATTCTCAATAAACCTTATCGCCAAGGCTTTGTAAAAAATCGCTATGTTGGTCGTACCTTTATTATGCCGGGTCAGCAAGAGCGTCGTAAGTCAGTTAGACGTAAACTGAATGCAAATCGCGCAGAGTTTCGTGATAAAAATGTTCTGTTGATTGATGACTCGATTGTCCGTGGCACAACGTCAGAGCAAATTGTCGAACTCGCAAGAGAAGCGGGTGCGAAGAAAGTCTATTTTGCCTCAGCAGCGCCAGAAGTTCGCTTCCCTAATGTGTATGGTATTGATATGCCAAATGCCAATGAGCTTATTGCTCATGGACGTGAAGTGGATGAAATTCGTAAATTAATTGGTGCTGATGGACTTATTTTCCAAGATCTCACTGATTTAATCGCCGCAGTACAAGAAGAGAATCCTGATATTAATCAGTTTGAATGTTCTGTATTTGACGGTGTTTATATTACGAAAGATATCGATCAAGATTACTTGGATTATTTAGAAAATCTACGTCGTGATGATGAACATAAAATTCGTGATCAGAATGAAATAGAAAATTTGGAAATCTATAACGAAGGCTGATTTTTCGGTAAGATACCTTCCTTATAAAGCGTCGATGCTAGTGTGTTCTGCATCGACGCTTGTTTTTTGAGGGTTAATCATCATAATGATTAACAAAGGTATATATTCTGAGGATTATAATGAAAAAGCTGATAGTTGGGCTAACAGGTGCCAGTGGTGCAATTTACGGCATACGTTTATTAGAGATACTAAAATCTGTGCCGTCAGTTGAAACACATTTAGTGATTAGCCAAGCTGCACGCCGTACGATTTCATTAGAAACTGATTATTCGCTAAAAGATATTCATGCTTTAGCGGATGTGATTTATGACGATCGCGATATTGGCGCATCTATCTCTTCAGGATCGTTTCGTGTCAATGGAATGGTCATATTACCCTGCTCAATTAAAAGCCTGTCAGGTATTGTTCATAGCTATGCAGATACCTTAGTCACTCGCGCTGCGGATGTGGTATTAAAAGAAGGGCGTAAGTTAGTATTATGTGTGCGTGAAACGCCACTGCATTTGGGTCATTTGCGATTAATGACACAGGCTGCTGAGTTAGGTGCAGTGATTATGCCACCAGTACCTGCCTTCTATTTTCAGCCTAAAACAATTGATGATATTGTTAATCAAACAGTAAATCGTGTACTTGATCAGTTTGAGATTGATTTACCTGATGATTTATTTCAAAGGTGGGAGGGCGATAAGCCCACTCGCTAAGTATACTCGTCATAATTCAAGTTGCAGCGTTACTCGTCATTCTTCAAGTTGCAGCGTTGTTGACTGCGTTTATTCGCACTAGTCACATACTGATGTATGCTCCTAGCGACTCATTCACTTGTCGCCTAGCTGCATCTTGAATTATTTAGAGTATTTACTCGCCATACTTCAAGGTATAGCGTTGTTGACTGCGTTTATTCGCACTAGTCACATACTGATGTATGCTCCTAGCGACTCATTCACTTGTCGCCTAGCTGTATCTTGAATTATTTAGAGTATTTACTCGCCATACTTCAAGGTATAGCGTTGTTGACTGCGTTTATTCGCACTAGTCACATACTATTGTATGCTCCTAGGCGTTTTTTCAAGGAATAGATTCACTTGTCGCCTAGCCGCATCTTGAATTATTTAGAGTATTTACTCGTCATACTTCAAGTTGTAGCGTTGTTGACTGCGTTTATTTGGTAGAATACCTAATCCGAATTAAAAGAGATTATTTTCCAGTGCTAATAATATCTTTTAATGCCTCTTCTAATTGTGGATAACGAAATTCAAAGCCTGCATTGAGTAATTTTTCAGGAATGGCTTGTTGTCCACCTAATACTAATGCCGCGCTTTCTCCCATCACTAGACGCAATACACTTTCGGGAACCATCATTAATGCTGGGCGATTAAAAGCTTTTCCTAATAGGCGAGTAAACTCTTTATTTTGTACTGGGTTAGGTGCTGTTAAGTTAAAAGCGCCTTTAGCATCTTGGGTCTTAAGCAAGAAAACAATCGCACTGACCATATCATCGATATGTATCCACGGCATATACTGTTTTCCGCTTCCTAATTTGCCACCTAATCCTAATTTGAAAGGTTTGCTCATTTTAGGCAGTGCACCACCGAGAGTTGAAAGTACAATCCCTGTACGCAACAAGCAAACTCGTGTTAATGGTGTTTGAGCTTCAAGCGCAATACGTTCCCATTTTGCACAGAGTTCATGTGTAAACTCAGGATTTGCTGGCGTCTCTTCTGTAACTCGTGTATCACCTTGGTCGCCATAAAAACCTACTGCAGAGCCAGAAATGAAAACTGTTGGAGGAGAATCGCTAGCTTTAATCAAATCAACCAATTTCTGGGTTAAATGACAACGGCTATTAACCAGTTTTTGCTTTTGAGAGGGAGTCCAACGGTTATCAGCAATAGGTTCTCCAGCAAGATTAATAACGGCATCAAACTCATTAAGATTTTGTTTATCGTTGAGTTGAGTCCAGCAGGTGATTTCATTACAAAAATGCGAATAAACTTTTTGAGGCGAACGAGAAAGCACCGTAATATCATTATTGGCGAGCGCAAGCTCACAAACTAATGCTTTGCCAATTAATCCTGTACCACCTGTGATAAGTATTTTCATCACAATCCTCCTGATCTACTTGCTTGAAAAGAATAAATATCATCCTGATATATGAATTGCTTATATTAGCTAAAGAGTTTTTTCGTAGCTGGGCGTTGGTTAATGTTGTTTAGCCATTTATCAATTGCGGGATAATTTGCTAAATCAATATTGTGGTGATCGTGCAGACGAGCCCATGTATATGTGGCGATATCCGCAATGCTGTACTCTTTGCCCCCAAGGTAAGGTGACTGCGCTAACCTTTTCTCTAATACACTATATAAACGCTGTGTTTCTTCAGTATAACGTTTAATCGCATAAGGGACTTTTTCTGTGGCATAACGGGTGAAGTGATGATTTTGTCCCAACATTGGGCCAAATCCCCCCACTTGCCAAAACAGCCATTGTAGTTGTGTTGTTTTTTCTCGTAAATTTTGACTGAGCAATTTGCCACTTTTTTCAGCTAGATAGATAAGAATAGCACCTGATTCAAAAATAGAGATAGGCTCACCACCATCAATAGGTGAATTATCTACAATCGCGGGAATTTTATTATTGGGTGAAATTGCTAAAAACTCAGGTTTAAATTGATCGCCTTTACTAATATCGATGCGATGTAACTGATAAGGTATGCCAGTTTCTTCAAGAAAAAGCGTTATTTTTTGGCCATTTGGGGTATCTGCATAATATAAGTCAATCATTAAAAGCTCCAAAATAAAGTAGGCACTAAATAGACAATATAATCACAGTCTGCCTTTTAACATCATAAAAAGCAAAAAAGCGCAAGATGGATAAAACAAGTCACGTATGATTATTGTAGTGGTGAAAAATAGTGATTTTGGTATATTCAGGATAAAAATTACGATCGTTTAGTATCGGTTAAAAAAGGTTTGTTGAGGATGGAACAAGAAAAGACGGCATTGGTTGAATGGGTTGATATTGTTGATGATAAAAATGAAGTCGTTGCACAAGCAACACGTCAACAAATGCGAGCTGAAAATCTAAGACATAGAGCAACTTATATCGTTGTTCATGATGGAATGGGGAAAATCTTGGCGCAGCGTCGAACTGAAATAAAAGATTTTTATCCTGGTTGGTTAGATGCTACTGCGGGTGGTGTGGTTCAGCAAGGTGAGAATTTACTTGAAAGTGCGCGTCGTGAAGCAGAAGAAGAGTTAGGTATTGCTGGAGTCCCTTTTGCTGAGCATGGTCAATTTTATTATGATGATGAAAGTTGCCGTGTATGGGGAAGCTTGTTTAGCTGTGTTTCTCATGGACCCTTCGCACTGCAAGCAGAAGAAATTGAGGAAGTGTGTTGGTTAACTCCCTCTGAAATTACTGAGCGCTGTGATGAATTCACGCCTGATTCATTAAAAGCCCTCTCTCTTTGGTTAACACGTAACAACAGTACACGCCTAGAAAGTAGAGAAACTGTGGACTAAGGGGTGCTTTGCCCTAACTCAAATCGATAAGCATAGTTGATAACGGTATCTTCGAATATAGCGTTATCATCTTCGTCTCTTAAACGTTGTAAAAGTGCTATCAGATGTTTTCCTGCCTCTTTTCCCATTTTGTGATAATCAAAACGAATTGATGTGAGAGAAGGGGATATCTGATCACTATTTTCAGAGCCTTCTAAACAAGCGATAGCCAGATCTTGTGGGATCTTAATTAATCGACGTTGACACTCAAAAATCATACCTAGTGCAATACTCTCATGGCTACAAATGACCGCATCTAGTTCGGGTTGGCGCAATAAAATCTCTGTTAATGCTTGTCGACCGTATGCCATAGATGCGGGATCAGGTGTAGTGACACTTTGCTCAGCATTTAAATAATTTTTGAGTAACGCTCGTGACCAACCGGTTATTTGCTGGTGGTGCAGGCGTTGTCCTTGTAACGCACCAATATAGCCAATACAACGCTTTCCTCGGGTGACTAAATGGTTTGTTAAATCATATGCCGCTTGCTCATAAGAACAATCAATACTAATAGCGGCTTGTTCATCTGGTTGGCTGGCAACGCTGACAACAGGCACATTGGCATTACTGATATGCAAAAAATGAGTTGGGCTAAGCTGTGAACCAAAGACAACTAATGCGGCAGGATTACTTTGCAACAGCATATTAATCACATCACTGGCTTTGTGAGGTTGGTGCTCATAGCAACCCACTAAAATTTGATATTGATGGCGATTGAGTATTTGTTGTAAAGATTGCATAAAATCTGCACTGGCCCTATCTGTGAAGGAGGGCAACAGTACCGCAATAATATGACTTTGTGCTGAAGCTAAAGCACCTGCCGAGGCATTAGGAATATAGCCAAGTTCCTCTACTGCTTGATTAACTTTTTCTCGTAACTTATCAGAAACTAATTCAGGGGTTCGCAATGCACGAGAGACGGTCATCGATCCGACTCCTGCATGTTTAGCGACATCTTGTAATGTGACGCGACCTGTATTTCGGCGCTTACGTGTTTTGATCATTTGTTATTATGCTTGCCTAGCCTATTTTATTAACCGCAGATCCTACCTGAAATCTTCCTATTATGCTGAAACAATACAGTGTCAATTGTTGGCATTTTCTGCAATTAACATTTCATTAAAATGATAGCGCTATCACAATTACGAATGATCTATCTAGATAGCGCTACCATTAATGATTACTATCCTTAATAACGAAGCTCATAGAGAGTCTTATCGAGGTTGCAAGTATGCTTAAAACGTTATTAACGCCCGATGTGGTGCAAGTGGTTCCAAACGTTATCGATTGGAGAGATGCAGTCAAAGTGGCATGTCAGCCATTGATTGATAAAGGTTGTATTGAACCTCGTTATATCGATGCAATTTACAAATCACACGAAAAAATAGGGCCATATTATGTTTTAGGCCCCGGTATTGCGATGCCTCATGCTCGTCCTGAAGATGGTGTTAATCAACTTTCTCTTGCATTAACGATTGTTGAGCAAGGTGTTGAATTTGGTGCTGATGAAAACGATCCGGTGAAATTACTGATTGTTTTGGCTGCAACAGATAACGATAGTCATATTAATGCCATTGTGAAATTAGCCGAACTTTTTGATAACGATGCAGATATTCAAAAGCTATTTAATGCGAAAAGCAAAGCGGATGTATTAGCCGTTATCAACAATTATTAATGACGATTTAAATTACCGAGGGGAATATCATGAAAATTACTGTTGTGTGTGGAAATGGTTTAGGTAGTAGCTTAATGATGGAAATGAGCATCAAAAGTATCCTAAAAGATCTTTCTGTGAATGCAGAAGTCGATCATGTTGATCTGGGATCAGCAAAAGGTACTCCAAGTGATATCTATGTTGGCACCCGTGATATTGCAGAGCAACTCAATTCACAAGCGGTAAATGGAAAAGTTGTTTCACTGGATAACATGATTGATAAAGTGGCGATGAAAGAGAAGCTTTCAGTCGCATTACGTGAATTAGGCGCGTTATAAGGAGCCTATCATGGACTTTTTCCGCTTTCTAATGAGTGATGTGCTTTCAGAGCCTGCTATTTTAGTGGGTTTGATCGCATTGATTGGTTTAATTGCCCAAAAAAAACCAGTTACAGAATGTATTAAAGGCACCGTAAAAACCATTATGGGTTTTGTTATTTTAGGCGCAGGTGCAGGGTTAGTTATCAACTCACTGGGTGATTTCTCAACAATTTTCCAACATGCATTTGGTATTCAAGGCGTTGTGCCAAATAATGAGGCGATTGTCTCTATTGCACAAAAGAGCTTTGGTAAAGAGATGGCATTAATTATGTTTTTTGCCATGTTGATCAATATCTTAATTGCACGCTTAACGCCATGGAAATTTATTTTCTTAACCGGTCACCATACATTATTTATGTCGATGATGGTGGCGGTTATTTTGGCAACAGCAGGCTTAGAAGGCACAGTATTAGTTGCGGTAGGTTCATTAGTTGTTGGGATTTCAATGGTGTTTTTCCCTGCCATTGCTCATCCTTATATGAAAAAAATTACCGGTTCTGATGATGTGGCATTAGGACACTTCTCGACTATCTCTTATGTTGTTGCTGGTTTTATCGGCAGTAAATTTGGTAATAAAGAGCATTCAACCGAAGAGATGAATGTGCCTAAAAGTTTACTATTTTTACGTGATACGCCTGTTGCCATCGCCTTTACAATGGGTATTATTTTTATCATTACCTGTTTATTTGCGGGCGATGCTTTCGTTCGTGAAGTCAGTGGTGGCAAAAACTGGTTTATGTTCTCATTGATGCAATCCATAACCTTTGCAGCAGGTGTTTATATTATTCTGCAAGGTGTACGTATGGTGATTGCTGAAATCGTTCCAGCATTTAAAGGTATTTCTGATAAGTTAGTCCCTAATGCAAAACCCGCTTTAGATTGTCCAGTGGTGTTCCCTTATGCTCCTAATGCGGTATTGGTCGGCTTTTTAAGTAGCTTTGCCGCTGGCGTTATCGGTATGTTCATTCTTTATGCCTTAGATTGGACGGTGATCATCCCAGGTGTTGTTCCTCACTTCTTTGTAGGTGCAACAGCGGGGGTCTTTGGTAATGCAACCGGTGGACGTCGTGGTGCTATTTTAGGTGCCTTTGCTCAAGGTTTATTAATTACCTTCTTACCTGTATTCCTCTTGCCTGTACTTGGCGATATCGGTATTGCTAACACTACATTTAGTGATGCAGACTTTGGTGTTATTGGTATTCTGTTAGGTATTATTGTTCGCTGATTGTTTTAAGAATTAAGATAGATAAACGCCTCATTGAAATTAATTCATTGGGGCGTTTTTTTATATGAATTAATATGTTTATTTTATGAATAATAATGCTATTATCCTGAGTGAATATTCACTGTGTGTATATTTTCGTACCTAATTAATTATAAAAATAGGTTTACATCACAATCACTAAGGAAAAAGAAGATGTCTTTTGGTATTCGATATCTTGCGTTGTTACCACTTTTTGTTATCACTGCTTGCCAACAACCGATTAATCACAATCCACCCGTGACTCGAACGGCGCAGGTTCAACCTGCAATCGTGAATAACTCATGGATTGAAATCTCACGTAGTGCGCTCGATTTTAATGTGAAGAAAGTACAATCACTTTTAGGTGATAAATCCTCTCTTTGTGCCGTTTTAAAAGGCGATGCATATGGTCATGATTTATCATTAGTCGCACCTGTTATGATTGAAAATAATGTGCAATGTATTGGCGTAACGAATAACCAAGAGCTAAAAGAAGTTCGTGATCTAGGATTCCAAGGTCGTTTAATGCGTGTACGTAATGCCACAGAGCAAGAGATGGCTCAGGCAACAAGCTATAACGTGGAGGAATTGATTGGTAATTTAGATATGGCTAGAAAATTAGATGCCATTGCTAAACAACAAAATAGAGTGATCCCTATTCATTTAGCTTTAAATTCAGGTGGAATGTCTCGTAATGGATTAGAAGTGAATAATAATGCAGGGCTTGAAGAGGCGAAGCAAATTGCTCAATTAGCTAACCTTAAAGTGGTTGGCATTATGTCTCACTATCCTGAAGAAGATGCTGATAAAGTAAGAGAAGATCTTGCTCGTTTTAAACAGCAATCACAAAAAGTATTGGATGTTACAGGGCTAAATCGTAAAGATGTCACTCTGCATATGGCAAATACGTTCGCCACAATTACCGTACCTGAATCATGGCTAGATATGGTGCGTGTGGGCGGAATTTTCTATGGCGATACTATCGCAAGTACAGATTACAAACGTGTTATGACGTTTAAATCGAATATTGCTTCAATCAATTATTATCCTAAAGGTAATACTGTTGGTTATGACCGTACTTACACACTAAAACGTGACTCGGTATTAGCTAATATTCCTGTTGGTTATGCAGATGGCTATCGTCGAGTTTTTAGTAATGCTGGACATGCCTTAATTGGTGGCCAACGTGTCCCTGTTTTAGGTAAAACGTCAATGAATACGGTGATTGTTGATATTACAGATCTTAAAAATATCAAATCAGGGGATGAAGTCGTATTCTTTGGTAAGCAAGGCAATAGCGAAATTACGGCAGAAGAAGTTGAAGATATTAGTGGCGCACTGTTTACGGAAATGTCGATTTTATGGGGTGCAACCAATCAACGGATATTAGTGGATTAAAGTAGGGTGCTTGGTAACCACAAAACACAACAACCTGTTTGAGAAATTGTGGGGGAAAGTTCCCCCACAAAGCTATTTATCGCAAGATAAAGTCGCTTGAACTACTGTGTGACCACTACGAATATTGAAAGAGCATAATCTTTCATGTTTAAGTAATGATAAACACAGTGCTGTCATACAGACAGCAATCAGCCCCATCAGGGCAAATTTAGCCATTTCTCTTGACACTCCTTTATAAAGGAGACAGAATCAAGTTGTCTGGTTTGAGACTGCCTCGGATTTTAATAAAATAGAATTCGGGGCTTTCGTCTTTTTGGCTCTCACTAATGCTTGAACCAAAATGATCCAAGCACCCACCTGCATACTAACAGAAACCTACCTCATTTCTATCTTTTTTTGAATAAAACAATATAAATAAACGATTAAAATCAATATGTTAGTTGTATTTGTATTGGGGAGGTATATGCGAGATTTTTCTTGACTCTCCTTTATAAAGGAGACAGAATCGATGTTGACACTGCTTCGAATTTTAGTAAATTAAAAATCTGTAGAATAAAAAAACGCCAGATGAAATCAATCATCTGGCGTTTTTTTATTTGAAGCGAACTTCAGTAATTATGCGTTTTCTTGTTGGCTTGCTTGAATTGCTGTTAACGCAACGGTGTAGACGATATCGTCCACTAATGCACCACGAGAAAGGTCATTCACTGGTTTACGCATACCTTGTAACATTGGTCCGATTGAAACCAAGTCAGCTGAACGTTGTACTGCTTTATAAGTAGTGTTACCGGTGTTCAGATCAGGGAAGATAAATACAGTCGCTTTACCTGCAACAGGTGAATTTGGCGCTTTAGATTTAGCAACGTCAGCCATAACAGCCGCGTCGTATTGTAAAGGACCATCAATCATCAGATCAGGGCGTTTTTCTTGTGCTAAACGTGTCGCTTCACGAACTTTCTCTACATCGCTACCTGCACCAGAGTTACCAGTAGAATAAGAGATCATCGCAACGCGTGGGTCGATACCGAATGCAATTGCAGAATCTGCAGATTGAATTGCGATTTCAGCCAGTTGTTCTGCTGTTGGATCTGGGTTAATTGCACAGTCACCATAAACATAAACTTGTTCAGGTAACAGCATAAAGAACACAGAAGACACTAATGAGCTACCTGGTGCAGTTTTGATTAACTGTAATGGTGGGCGAATAGTGTTAGCGGTAGTATGAACAGCACCAGAAACTAGGCCATCTACTTCACCTTTTTCCAGCATTAATGTGCCAAGAACAACGTTATCTTCTAACTGTTCACGAGCAACAACCTCTGTCATACCTTTGCTTTTACGCAGTTCAACTAAGCGAGGCACATAGATTTCACGGACTTCTTTAGGATCGACTAACTCAATGCCTGTACCTAATTCAACACCTTGTGCAGTTGCTACACGACGAATTTCTTCAGGATCGCCTAACAGTACGCAAGTTGCGATACCACGTTCAGCACAAATTGCTGCTGCTTTGACAGTACGTGGCTCATCACCTTCAGGTAAAACGATACGTTTTTTCGCTTTACGTGCTAGTTCTGTTAACTGATAACGGAATGCTGGTGGTGATAGACGGTTAGGGCGTTCAGAGTTAGCTGTCAGTGAATCAATCCATTGTGTATTGATATGTTGAGCAACGTAGTTCTGAATTTTTTCAATACGTTCATGGTCATCAGCAGGAACTTCTAAGCTAAAGCTTTGCAGATTTAAAGAGGTCTGCCAAGTGTTCGCACTAACCATAAAGATTGGTAAGCCAGTTTCAAATGCACGTTCACAAAGTTGTTTGATTGGTGCATCGATTTGGTAACCACCTGTTAGTAGGATTGCACCAATTTCAACGCCATTCATTGCTGCAAGGCATGCTGAAACTAATACATCAGGGCGATCCGCTGAAGTCACTAAAAGTGAACCAGGACGGAAATGCTCTAACATGTGTGGAATACTACGTGCACAGAAAGTAACAGACTTAATACGACGGGTTTCAATATCGCCTTTATTGACGATAGTCGCATTTAAGTGTTTTGCCATATCGGTTGCACGAGTGGCGATTAAATCGAAGTTCCATGGAATGCAACCCAGTAAAGGCAGTGGGCTATTTTTTTCGATGGTTTTTAAATCGACATTAGAGATAATCGCTTTACTTGAATCATCAAAGATTTCAGATAAGTCAGGGCGAGTACGGCCTTGATCATCAACAGGTGCATTTAGTTTGTTAACAATAACGCCTGTGATATTTTGGTTTTTTACACCGCCGAATTCAGCACGCGCAAATTCGATACGCTCTTTTAGCTGTTCAACAGTGTTGTTACCTAATGCAGTAACGAAAACAATTTCAGCACCTAATGTTTTTGCAATTTCATAGTTTAATGATTGTGCAAAAGGGTGCTTACGCATAGGTACCAGACCTTCGATGAGAATAACTTCTGCATCAGCGGTGTTTTCATGGTATCTAGCAACAATTTCTTCCATCAAAACATCTTTTTGGTTTGAGCTGAGTAGAGACTCAACATAATCCATGTTTAAAGGTTCTGATGATTGAATAGTGGAGTGAGAGCGGATAATCGCAGTTGTCTGATCTAACGCGCCTTTTACACGAGGTTGTGCAATTGGTTTGAACACGCTCAGGCTAACGCCTTTTTGTTCCATAGAACGGATAACACCCAAGCTGACGCTGGTTAAACCTACGCGTGTATCAGTTGGGACTAGCATAATTGTACGGGACACGGAAACCTCTTTAAATATCGGTTGCTCGTTATGTAAAACAGTACTGCCAGTATTACACTGGCAGTACATCAAAGAACTTAAGCGGTCAGGCGACTTGCGTCCTGAGCGATAACTAACTCTTCGTTAGTTGGGATAACAACAGCAAGACGGCTGTTATCGGTAGTGATAGTGCCTGATTTACCGAAACGTGCATCTAAGTTACGTTGATGATCAACTTCAAAACCTAACAGAGCCAGTTTTTTCAGTGATAATTCACGTACCATTGCTGCGTTTTCACCGATACCACCAGTAAAGATAATAGCATCTAAACGACCTTCCATCAGTGCACAGTAAGAACCGATGTATTTCGCTAAACGATGGCAGTAAACGTCCATTGCACGTTTAGCATCTGCTTTAGTGTCGTAGTTATCTTCAACATAACGGCAGTCACTAGTGACTTCTGTTAAACCTAATAGACCAGATTCTTTAGTCAGCAGTTTGTTGATGTCTTCAACGCTCATGCCTAAAGCATCATGTAAATGGAACACGATAGCAGGATCGATATCACCACTACGAGTACCCATGACTAAACCTTCTAATGGAGTCAGCCCCATAGAAGTATCAACACATTTACCATTAACGATAGCAGAAACAGAACCACCATTACCTAAATGGCAAGTGATTACGTTCAGTTCATCAACAGGTTTGTTTAACATTTTAGCGGCTTCACGAGAAACGAAGAAATGGCTAGTTCCGTGAGCACCATAACGACGGATGCTGTGATCTTTATATAAGCTGTATGGCAGAGCATACAAATAAGCTTCTTCTGGCATTGTTTGATGGAAAGCCGTGTCAAAAACAGCAACCATTTTTTCAATTAAGTGAGGGAATGCTTTACGCGCTTCTTCAATACCAATAAGGTGAGCTGGGTTATGCAATGGTGCAAATGGGATAGCTGCTTCAATACCTTTGATAACTTCGTCAGTGATCACGACAGATTTAGTGAATTTCTCGCCACCATGAACAATACGGTGACCAATAGACGCGATTTGTGCAGAAAGTTCTGGTTTTTGAGCCAGAATAGTATTTACGATAAAGTTTAATGCTTCGCTATGAGCAGCACCTGCGCCTAACGCAGCTTCGTGTTTCTGGCCATCCATTTTCCACTTCAGGCGGGCTTCAGGAAGGTTGAAGCATTCAGCCAAACCCGACAGGAATTCTTCACCATTTTCTGGGTTGATAATTGCAAATTTAAGAGAAGAACTACCGCAGTTCAGTACCAGCACCAGCTTACTTGACATGGAATTACCTATTTATCTTGTTGTCGTAGTGTCTTTTATATTATAAAGACGGTGGTTAATAAAACGTCAATCATAAAAGCCTATCGCATTCCTATGATGACATTAATGACGCGCATCATGCTTAAAGTAAAAAACTTGATGCTAATTATAGTTGCCAATCATTAATTGGACGATTTTTATTCACCCATTAACTTTTCGCGTTAAAATCGTCGAAAAGGGTTGAAAATCACGCCGGCAAACAAAATATAGCGCTTTATTGCCACAAACCTTTAGAATGGGCACAGGATACAGAGTAAAGGCAACAAAGACAAAATATACTTAATTCTACTAAAAGATTTTTATTCTTTATAGATATTTTTTAAAAGTTACAGAAGAAATTGATTGAGGTCATTATGAGCGAACCGACAGTGACTCCCCCCGGCTTTTTTAAGAAGCTTCGTTTGGGTAACGAGTATTTAAAAACCTGGCCGGTTGAAAAGCAGTTAGCGCCTGTTTTCCCTGAAAATCGTATTGTCAAAGCCACTCGCTTTGGTATTCGTTATATGCCGCCTATCGCCATTTTTACAATGACATGGCAAATCGCATTGGGTGGTAATTTGGGGCCAGCAATTACAACCGCGCTCTTTGCTTGTAGCTTGCCAATGCAAGGATTATGGTGGTTAGGCAAGCGTGCAGCAACGCCTCTTCCTGCTACGTTATTGCGCTGGTTTTATGAAATTCGTGAGAAATTTGAAGAAGCAGGTATCGCTTTAGCACCTGTTGAGCAAACACCGACTTACCTTTCTTTAGCCCATTTATTAAAACGTGCTTTTAAGCAACTGGATCGTTCTTTTCTTGATGATGTGTAGAACATTTGTTCTACCTTCCTCGTTTGTCATTATTGTCATCTGAATTACCCCGTTGAGATCAAAAAACGCGTAGTTAGCACTACTCAATACTTTTGATTAATGTCATGCTCTCCTCAATGATTTCTTTGGAGAATTAATGATGGAAATGACACACGCACAACGCTTGATCCTCTCTAATCAGTATAAAATGATGACTATGATGGATCCTGATAACGCTGAACGTTATCGTCGCTATCAGACAATTATTGAACGTGGTTATGGATTACAATTACGTGAACTTGATCGTGACTTCGATGAAATGTCAGAAGAGACTTGCCGTACCATTATTAACGTCATGGAAATGTACCATGCACTGCAAGTTTCTCGTGATAACTTAAAAGAACAAGAGATGCCAGATGCTCGACGTGTCGCATTTATAGGCTTTGATGCGGCGACAGAATCCCGCTATCTTAGCTATGTGCGTTTTATGGTGAATACAGAAGGGCGTTACACGCATTTCGATAGTGGCAGTCATGGTTTTAACTCTCAAACACCAATGTGGGAAAAATACCAAAGAATGCTTAATGTTTGGTTAGCATGCCCTCGCCAATATCACCTTAGCGCCGTTGAAATCCAGCAAATACTTAATGCGTAATTGCAGTACATTATGGTTAACGCATCACTATAAGGTAAAAGTAGGCATAAAATATGGCAATCACATGTAAAGGTTTTCTGTTTGATTTAGATGGAACATTAGTCGATTCATTACCCGTTGTTGAACATTGTTGGGCGTTATTTGGTGAGCGTGTCGGTGTATCAACACAAGAGATTAATGACTACATCCACGGAAAGCCTGCTATTGAGTCGATTCGCCATTTTATGCCTAATGCCACCGAACAAGAGATAACCGAGACATTTCGTTGGTTAGAGAAATTAGAATCAACACAAATAGAAGGTTTAGCCCCGCTTTCGGGGGCTATTGAGTTAATTAATCGCCTTAATGACTTAAATATTCCATGGGCGATTGTCACATCAGGTACGGTTCCGATCGCAACAACACGCCAATCTGTTACGGGTATTCCAGAACCTAAGCATTGGGTTACAGCGGAATGTATTAGTAAAGGTAAACCTAATCCTGAGCCTTATCTTTTAGGTGCCAAAAAATTGGGATTATTACCACAAGATTGTGTGGTTTTTGAAGATGCAGCTGCGGGGATCTACTCTGGTTTAGATGCGGGATGCCAAGTTGTTGCCGTTCATGCCCCTCTTTCTCTCCCTCGCCGTAATGAGATTCACTTAATTATTGATTCTTTAAATGATATTCAAATCGATAAGCAAGCTGAAAAAGTAATAATAACGCACAAAAGATAGTCTTTTCTTTGATCATATTAGAAGATTTATTGTTGTAAAAATGGTCTACTTATCAATGTAGTGAATTGATGTCTTAAACTGTTTTCACTTATTGCTGATCGAGGCCATTTTGAATAGCGAATTATTATGGGTTTTAAGCCTGCTATTGATAGCTATTGTCCTTTTTACGACCAACAAAATCCGCATGGATGTGGTCGCTTTACTTGTCATCATCGCATTCGTTCTTAGCGGTACACTCTCATTAAATGAAGCCACGGTAGGGTTTAGCGATCCTAACGTATTACTGATTGCTGCCCTTTTTGTTATTGGCGAAGGGTTAGTGAGAACCGGTGTGGCTTATCAAATGGGTGACTGGCTAGTTCGTGTCGCGGGTAGCAGTGAAGTTAAAATGCTTGTGCTATTAATGATATGCGTTGCAAGTTTAGGTGCTTTCATGAGTTCAACAGGTGTTGTTGCCATCTTTATTCCTGTTGTATTGAGTGTTGCTGCTCGAATGAAAACATCGCCAGGTCGTTTAATGATGCCGTTAGGCTTTGCTGGACTTATTAGTGGATTAATGACCTTAGTGGCAACACCACCTAATATGGTTGTTAACAGTGAATTAGTCAGAGAAGGTTTACCGAGTTTTCAGTTTTTCTCCATTACACCTATTGGTATCGCCGTATTATTCGCAGGCATTCTCTATATGCTGGTGGTACGTCGATGGCTAGGAAATAACGATAATGGTAAGCAAAAAGAAGCTTATCGTCGGACTTTCCGTGATCTTATTCGTGATTATCAGTTAGCTGGGCGTGCTCGTCGTTTAGCCATTCGTAAAGGTTCTCCGCTAGTCGGTCATTCTCTTGATGAATTACATTTACGTTCTCGTTATGGTGCAAACGTTGTCGGTATTGAACGCTGGAGGCGCTTTCGGCGTGTTATGGTTAGTGCAACCGGTGGCACTGAATTAAGAGAGCGTGATGTTTTATTGGTTGATATGTCAGCCAGTGATGTCGATTTACGTGAGTTTTGCCGTGAACAGCTATTAGAGCCAATGGTATTGCGAGGTGAATATTTTTCTGAACAATCTCGTGATGTAGGGCTTGCTGAAGTATCCATGAATCCTGATTCCGAATTATTAGGTAAATCATTAAGAGAAATTAAATTTCGTACCCGTTATGGACTAAACGTGGTTGCTATTCGTCGTGAAGGAAGTGCCTTACCGGGTAAAATTGTCGATGAGCCATTACGCCTTGGTGATGTGTTATTGGTGATTGGTGATTGGAAATTAATCCGTATTCTTTCGACGAAACCACGTAACTTTATCGTGTTAAATTTAGCAGCAGAAATTGAAACTGTTGCCCCTGCTTCATCCCAAGCACCCCATGCACTGTTTTCGTTAGCATTAATGGTGGCGTTAATGGTGACGAATGAAGTGCCTAATTTTATTGCAGCACTTATTGCCTGTTTATTAATGGGTAAATTCCGTTGTATTGATATGGAAAGTGCTTATCGCTCTATTCATTGGCCTAGTATTATTTTAATTGTTGGTATGATGCCTTTTGCAGCCGCATTACAAAAAACAGGCGGTATAGAGCTTATTGTTAATGGTTTAATGGATGTTGCGGGTAGTGCTGGTCCTCAAGTGATGTTGGTGTGTTTATTTATACTTTGTGCATCAATTGGGTTGTTTATTTCCAATACGGCAACGGCGGTATTAATGGCACCAATTGCTATCGCTGCTGCGAATCAAATGAATGTGTCACCATTACCGTTTGCCATGGTGATTGGTGTTGCTGCATCCGCAGCCTTTATGACACCGGTTTCATCACCCGTTAATACGCTTATTCTTGAACCAGGGGGATATAAGTTTGCCGATTTTATTAAGATTGGTGTGCCATTTACTATTATTGTGATGTTGATTAGTGTCTTCTTGATCCCGCTATTATTTCCATTCTAAATATTAATACTTTTGTTTTGCTGAAACGCTGTTTGTTAATTAATAAACAGCGTTTTTTATTTATTGAACGGTGGTTTTTTATTTGATGCATGCGTCATATCTATGGATGTGTGTTTTTTGAAAATCTTTTTTAGAAAAAAAAGTATAGTCATATTCTTGAGTTAATAAATAATTTTAATAAGAGAGAAATATATAATGCTTAATTCAATAGATGGTAATGCACCTATTTCACATTCAAATAAAATTGATGAAGTTAATGAGTCTGGTGAATTTAATGAAATTAATAATGGTATAAATGGCGTAGAAAATACTACGGAGGAATGTAAAGCTATTTTTAATAAGATTAAATCAGAAGAAATCAATAAAGTATTAATTAGTAAAATAAAAGAGTTAAAAATAGAAAAAAATATTCAAGGTAAATTAACAACAAGAGTGAATAATAAAAACCTTATTTTTCCGAATAAACCTAATGAAAATGAAACTCAAAGTGTTATCAATGACTTAGCGCAGATAGGTCGGGCTATCACTGACAATTCTGATTTTTTTACTAAACCGATTAATAATCATGATGATAATAAACTTTTGGCTAGAAAGGTATTATCAGATTATAATAATTTCACCTCATTAGCACCTGAATTTCATAATAAATCAGCAAAGGCAATGACTGATTTTTCTATTTTACTAGAATTACAAAATGCAGATGAGGCAATAATTTTTCATATATTAGAAAATAATGATAAGAATAGTTCTTCTTATGATGTAAAGCAGTATTTAAGGCAGAAATACAAAGGGTATATAGAAGCTAGAGAAAATAAACTAAATATCACAAATAGAGCGAAAAATATATTAAAAACGATGGAGTCAAATAAGTTTGATAAAAAAATAGAAGATCTTTTTGAACTTGTTAATGATTTTAAAAATAAAAATATTGTTAAAAAAGAAAGTGATTTAAATATACATGATATCTTCCAAAACGTTGCTGAAAATTATATTAATTATGCTGAAATTCATATTGGTTTAGAGGAAGCCGAAAGCATTTTTAAACAAATGATAAAAGACACAGGATTAACTTTTGCTGCCTCATTAAACCCAGAACAGCGATTAGAGCAAGTTAATTTGGCAATTAACAAAACATTAAATGATAAGAAAAAAACTCAAATAAATAGAAATGATATAATAAGGCTTGCTATGGGGAAAGTAAAAAGTGTTAATAGAAGTAATGTATTTATTAGAGGTATGAAAGGAATAAGAAATTTAGTTATTGGTAAAGATAATAGCAAAGTCGATAAACTAAATAAATTAACAGCAGGTTTGATCAACAGTTTTGAATCTAATACAGTAAGGATTTTAGCAGACAATATAAAGATAATGGAAAAGATAAATGAAGTGGCACCGGCACTGGTAAAGAAAATGGAACAGGAAAACAAAATAAAAAATGAAACAGAAATAGCAACAAAAATAGCAGATGGAACAGAAACAGCAGATATGGATGATAAGAATATGTCTTCTGACGAAAACAAAGTTAATAATGAAGATTGATTCATATTATTAAATCAATAAAAATTAAAGTGCAGTTTCAATTTTTAAGGTGAGTGATTATTGTTAGCACTCACCTTTTTATAAAAATGGTTTACTTAATTGCTCACTCACTAATCTCATCCAGCGATAAACTAAACCCTGGTACAAACACCTTCATAAAATAGTCCATTTCTGGGCTATGCCTTTCTGCTAGGGTTTTTTCTAACCGATTTTTCGCTAAATTAAACTCACTATTGCCAGCGGCTAACTCTTCAAGACATTTTAAATAGGCGCACAAGCTGTCTGCTTGTTTTACAATAAATGTTTCTTCCTCGCTATGTAATTGCTCATCAATAAGAGGGCGAAAGTCATCTTGTAATTCTTCGGGTAACATTTCAATTAGTTTTTGCTGCGCGTATTTTTCTATTTTTTTATATTCATGAGCAATTTGAGGATTGTGATATTTAATAGGCGTTGGCATATCGCCAGTGATCACTTCGCTTGCATCATGATACATCGCTTGTAATGCAATTCGTTCGGCATTGACATTGCCATTAAATTTACGATTTTTAATCACCGCTAAGGCATGGGCAACAAAAGCCACTTGTAAACTGTGCTCAGAAACGTTTTCTTGGCGAATGTTACGCATTAAAGGCCAACGAGTAATGAGTTTTAAGCGAGAAAGGTGGGCAAAAAAGTAACTCATAATATCTCCCAATTGCGTGATTGAAGACATTATTGTGAGTGGATAATCAGTAGATGTAAACGGCAATAAAAAAGAAAATAAAAAACGCAATATAACGGGCTGTTATACTGCGTTTTATTTTAATTTGATGCGTTTTATTGGTGATAACCCACAATAAAACGGCCAAATTTTTGAATTGCCATATCTAAGTCATCTTCACGCGGAAGAGTCACAATACGGAAATGGTCTGGGTATGGCCAGTTAAAGGCAGTACCTTGTACTAATAGCACTTTTTCTTGCAACAATAAATCGAGGATCATTTTCTGATCGTCTTTAATACTGTAGCGATTTAAGTCAATCTTAGGGAACATATAAAGAGCACCCATTGGTTTAACGCAAGAAACACCAGGAATTTGATTGATCAGCTCCCAAGCTCGATTACGTTGTTCGTATAAGCGACCTCCCGGAAGGATAAATTCACTAATACTTTGATAACCACCTAATGCAGTTTGAATGGCGTGTTGCATCGGAACGTTAGCGCATAAACGCATAGACGCTAACATATTCAAGCCTTCAATATAGCTTTTAGCATGTTTTTTAGGGCCGTTTAATACCATCCAACCTTGACGGAAACCAGCAACACGGTAGGTTTTTGATAAACCATTAAAAGTGACGGTTAATAAATCTGGTGCCATTGCGGCAATAGAGTAATGCTCTGCATCATCATAGAGAATTTTATCGTAGATCTCATCTGCAAAGATAATCAGATCATGCTGACGAGCTATTTCAACGATTTCCATCAGAATATCTTTGCTATATACCGCACCCGTTGGATTGTTTGGGTTGATAATAACAATGCCGCGGGTATTTTTTGTAATTTTACTGCGGATATCATCTAAATCAGGGAACCAACCTTGTTGCTCATCACACATATAGTGAACGGCATTTCCTCCCGAAAGAGAAACTGCTGCTGTCCATAATGGGTAATCAGGCGCAGGCACTAGCATTTCATCGCCATTATTCAATAAGGCTTGCATCGCCTGTACGATTAACTCGGAAACACCATTACCAATATAAATGTCTTCAACAGTGACATCACGCATATCACGAGCTTGATAATGCTGCATGATAGCTTTACGCGCCGAAAACAGACCTTTGGAGTCACTATAACCCTGAGAGCTTGGTAGATTGCGGATCACATCTACTAAAATTTCATCAGGTGCTTCAAAGCCAAAAGGTGCTGGGTTACCAATATTGAGTTTTAAAACTTTGTTACCTTCTTCTTCCAGACGTTTTGCTTCTTGCAAAACCGGACCTCTAATGTCGTAACAGACATGTTCGAGTTTGTTTGATTTTTTAATTTGATTCATAGCGCGTTTACCTAATAGGGTCTGACTCGTATCTTTATTGTGATTATGGCGACTTAGCGAAATTTATCGCCGATTGCTATTCATATAGAAAGATACAAATGAAAAGGCTGTCCCAGCAAATAACTGTTCTATCACTCTACTCTTACGTTACAAACTTTTGAAGATGCTAGGTAATTTTTGGTGTAAAAGGTCAGTTTATTCTTGGAATGTTATTTTGATGACTGATTATATTGCTTATGTCAGATTTATGTTTCAGTTTTGAAAAATAATCTGGATTATTATTCTGTTGAAAGAGGGCTTTTTAGTGTGGTGATTAGAAAGAAGTTGATGTGATACACAGGTAGATGAAATGTTGCATAATCAATTATTGAATAATTTTATCGGATTTGTATTATCTGGCTTAATATATTAAATTTTCAAATAATATGGTTAAATCTATTTAATTCTATAGCAATCAATTAGTTTAAGTATAAATTAAATTTAAATCTTAAATTTAGTTTATAGGGGAAGATACTTAAATTCGAATGCATAGTTAAGATAATTTAAATTATTTTCAAAATGTTAAAATTTATGAATGAGAAAGCAATATAGTATGATCTAAGTCTAACTTGTGGTGACGGTATACAGTTCTTTCTTGTGAATGCTTGAAATGATAATAAAATTTAATTTGTTACAAAAAGATGCAATTCCTTTCCATCTAGGAGGTGTAAACGATAAGAAACAAATGTAAAGTATTCGGTATGTCTTTGCTCTCCTTTTCAGAGTAGAGTACTGTCTGAATCGGAAGTCTTTTTTAGACTTTTGATATAAAACACCAGGTATATGTAATTTAAAAATCAAAAATAAGTGAAGAATAAACAATGATTAATGCAAATCGTCCGATAATGAATCTCGACCTCGATCTGCTTAGAACGTTTGTAGCTGTAGCAGATTTGAACACTTTTGCAGCAGCCGCTGCTGCTGTATGTCGAACCCAATCTGCTGTGAGTCAGCAGATGCAACGTTTAGAGCAATTGGTAGGTAGAGAGCTTTTCGCCCGCCATGGTCGTAATAAACTTTTAACAGAGCATGGCCTACAACTGTTAGGTTATGCTCGTCAAATTCTGCGTGCGAATGATGATGCAACGGCATCATTAACGTATAGCGATGCAGAAGGGGAGCTACGTATTGGTGCTTCTGATGACTCTGTTGATACTTTATTACCGTTTTTATTAAACCGTATCGCATCAGTGTATCCACGTTTAGCTGTTGATGTTCGCATTAAGCGTTCTCAATATATTGAAACAATGCTAGATAATCATGAAATTGATTTAGCATTAACAACAGCACGTATTGGTCATCATCCTCGTACAGCGTTACGTACTGCACCAGTGCTATGGCATTGTGCGCCAGATTTTCAATTACAAATGAATGAGCCTATTCCTTTAGTTGTAATGGATGAAACGAACCCATTCCGTCAATTAGCGATAAACACGTTAGATGATGCTGGGATCCAATGGCGTATTGCTTATGAAGCAGCTTCTTTATCAGCTGTTCGTGCCGCAGTTAATGCAGAAGTGGGTATTACTGCACGTCCACTTGAAATGCAAAATGCCGATTTACGTATTTTAGGCGAAAGCGAAGGATTACCTCGTTTACCTGAAACACAGTATTGGTTGTATCGTAACTCTGATGAACAAAATGAAGCGGTGTTAACGGTATTCAATGCGATTGAAAACAAGAAAACACCTTATACCGTCACTGCATCTGAAGATATTAGCTCTACTGAACTTGAATAATCACATTAATAATTGTGTGAATTTTTAGCGTTAGAACACAAAAATTAAAGATTAAAAAAGAGTCAAATAAAACTGGATAGTGATGAATAGTGATAAACGGGAATAGATGCAATTAAGTGCGTTTATTTCCGTTTTTTTATTGCCATTTTTTGAAATAGTAACACCTTGTTAATAATTATGTTGTTTTATGTATTTATCTTTGTGACATTTCATTCCAAAACTACCTTAACTGTTTGTTAAAAAAATGTTTACCTTCCCCCTTGGTTAATCAGTTGTAGGATTTGTTAACAAATAAAAAGATTGTCTAGGTTTTAAGAGAATAAAAAAGTAAATCTAATCGGATATTTGACCTCCTCCACAATATTAGAAAGTTAATTTGTTAAAATTTGGATAAATTTTAAACTGATTAAGTATTTTTTCGACTATTTTGTGAGTTTGATCAAGAAAATAAGGCACATTTGCCTGTATTGAGTCAGGTTTTTCCTGAGATACTGGTGTAGTAAAATCGAATTATCGGTTAGACTAAGCGTGTTAGCATAAAGTTTGTCGATTGACTGACACGTTTTAGCATTAGCCAGTAATTGAGTGTTAAAAATGAGTGTTAAATTTGTTAAATCGCGATGGAAAACTGAGGGATTTGTCGCAAAGTTTTCCAAAAAATAAGAAAGGTATAAATAGACTGTTATTATTTCTTTAATTAGCAAGTCTGTTTAATTCGCCTTTTTTTTCGTAATTAGAAATGTGGTGTAAACCGCCGGATAAGAGTTGGTTAATTGACACCACCTTTGATGAGTAAGCAATGAGTATGTCTACAACCACCGAAGTTATCGCCCATCATTGGGCATTTGCTGTCTTCCTCATAGGCGCATTGGGGTTATGTTCGCTCATGTTGTTGGGTGCCCGCTATTTAGGCGGACGCGCACAGGCAAGGGCAAAGCATGTTCCTTATGAATCTGGTCTTGATTCTGTTGGCAGCGCTCGTCTGCGCATGTCAGCTAAATTCTATTTAGTTGCCATGTTTTTCGTTATTTTCGATGTTGAAGCACTGTTTCTTTATGCCTGGGCTGTTTCCGTTCGTGAAGTTGGCTGGTTAGGCTTTATTGAAGCGTCAGTCTTCATCGCTATTTTATTAGCTGGATTATTCTATTTGGTTCGTATAGGCGCATTAGATTGGACGCCTGTTCGCTCTCGTCGTGAAACCGCGAGTAAAAGCCATGTTCGATTAACCAGCGGCAAACATCCGCAGCAGTAATAAGCGAGGCATTAGAAATGGATTATACGCTCACCCGCATAGATCCGAACGGTGAGAATGACCGTTATCCCCTGCAATCACAGGAAATTGTCAGTGACCCATTAGATGCTCACGTTCATCGCAGCGTGTATATGGGAAAACTGGAACATGCGTTGCATGATGTTGTGAACTGGGGACGGAAAAACTCTTTATGGCCATATAACTTTGGTCTTTCCTGTTGTTACGTTGAAATGGTGACGTCATTTACGGCTGTGCATGACGTGGCTCGTTTTGGTTCAGAAGTATTACGTGCATCACCTCGTCAAGCTGACTTTATGGTGGTTGCGGGTACTTGCTTTACTAAGATGGCACCCGTTATTCAACGTTTATACGATCAGATGTTAGAGCCTAAATGGGTTATCTCTATGGGGGCATGTGCAAACTCTGGTGGTATGTACGACATCTACTCAGTAGTGCAAGGTGTTGATAAGTTCATTCCAGTTGATGTGTATATTCCTGGCTGTCCACCACGCCCTGAAGCTTACATGCAAGCACTGATGTTATTACAAGAGTCCATTGGTAAAGAACGTCGCCCATTATCATGGGTTGTCGGCGACCAAGGTGTTTACCGTGCCAATATGCAATCAGAACGAGAAAGAAAACACGGTGAACGTATCGCAGTGAAAAACCTGCGTACTCCTGACGAAATTTAAAGGCTTTTGCCTAAGACGTAACCAGAGCAATGTGTTGCGATCATAGTAACCCTGATCAAAGTTGTGGTGAATAGAAATGACCGATCAGATAGCGCAAAAAGGCGCTCGGCCAGCGTGGGAAACGACCGATCATATTGATGATCAGGTGGTTAATGAACTGCGTCAGAAATTTGGGCCAGATGCGTTTACGTTCCAGCCTACTCGTACTGGCATGCCAGTTGTTTGGGTAAAACGGGAACAACTTATTGAGGTAATGCTATACCTCAAATCTTTACCAAAACCTTATGTCATGCTGTTTGATATGCATGGTTTTGATGAGCGTCTTCGTACGCATCGTCAAGGCTTGCCAGCAGCAGACTTTTCTGTTTTCTATCATCTGATATCAATCGATCGTAATAAAGATATCATGCTGAAAGTCGCATTAAGTGAAAATGATCTTAATGTTCCGACTATCACATCTATCTTTCCTAACTCGAATTGGTATGAGCGTGAAGTCTGGGATATGTTTGGGATTGTCTTTAATGGGCATCCAAATTTACGCCGTATTATGATGCTTCCTGATTGGGAAGGTCATCCGTTGCGTAAAGATTATCCTGCTCGTGCGACAGAGTTCGATCCTTATGTGCTGACAAAGCAGAAACAGGATCTGGAAATGGAATCGCTGACATTCAAACCTGAAGAGTGGGGGATGAAACGCGGTACTGAGAATGAGGACTTTATGTTCTTAAACCTCGGCCCTAACCATCCATCATCTCACGGTGCATTCCGTATTATTCTTCAGCTTGATGGCGAGGAGATCGTCGACTGTGTGCCTGACGTGGGTTATCACCACCGTGGTGCTGAAAAAATGGGTGAGCGCCAATCTTGGCACAGTTATATCCCATACACAGACCGAATTGAATACCTCGGCGGATGCGTTAACGAAATGCCTTATGTACTTGCAGTGGAAAAACTTGCCGGTATTGAAGTGCCTGAACGCGTTAAAGTCATTCGTGTCATGCTGTCTGAGCTATTTCGTATTAATAGCCACTTACTGTATATCAGTACCTTTATCCAAGACGTTGGTGCGATGACACCCGTGTTCTTTGCCTTTACTGACCGTCAAAAAGTTTACAACATCGTTGAAGCAATTACCGGATTCCGTATGCACCCTGCATGGTTCCGTATCGGCGGTGTTGCTCATGATTTACCTCGCGGTTGGGAACGCTTATTACGTGAATTCTTAGATTGGATGCCAAAACGTCTAGATTCTTACGTAAAAGCAGCACTGCAAAACAGTATCTTAAAAGGTCGTACTATTGGTGTTGCCTCATATAATACTAAAGAAGCATTAGATTGGGGTGTCACAGGTGCCGGTCTTCGTGCAACTGGGGTTGAGTTTGACGTGCGTAAATGGCGTCCATATTCAGGTTATGAAAACTTTGAATTTGAAATCCCTGTCGCAAGTAATGGTGACTGTTATGACCGCGTAATGCTGAAAGTAGAAGAACTACGCCAAAGCTTACGTATTCTGGAACAGTGCTATAAAAATATGCCAGAAGGGCCATTTAAAGCAGACCATCCACTGACAACGCCTCCACCAAAAGAGCGTACATTACAGCATATCGAAACCATGATTAACCACTTCTTACAGGTTTCATGGGGTCCTGTTATGCCTGCTAATGAATCATTCCAGATGGTTGAAGCCACGAAAGGGATCAACAGCTATTACTTAACCAGTGATGGCAGCACAATGAGCTACCGTACCCGTATTCGTACGCCAAGTTTTGCTCACTTGCAACAAATCCCAGCGGTTATCCGCGGTAGTCTGGTTTCTGACTTGATTGTGTATCTGGGAAGTATTGATTTTGTAATGTCGGATGTGGATCGTTAATCATGCAAAATGAATTAAACCAAAAAGATGATGCTGTGCAGATCGAAATCGTTGATGTAACACATTCAAAGAAAGCAACGTTTGTTTTAACTGAAGAAGAACGTGCTGAAATTGAACAAGAAAAACATCATTACGAAGATCCGCGTGCAGCCTCTATTGAAGCACTGAAAATTGTGCAAAAGAACCGCGGTTGGGTTGAAGACGGCGCAATTTATGCGATTGCGGATGTTCTTGGGATCCCTGCAAGCGATGTTGAAGGCGTTGCGACGTTCTATAGCCAAATTTTCCGTCAACCCGTTGGCCGTCACATCATTCGTTTTTGTGACAGCGTGGTTTGTCATATTACAGGTTATCAAGGCATTCAAGCAGCGATTGAAAAGCACCTTAATATCATTCCTGGTCAAACTACACCAGATGGTCGCTTTACGTTACTGCCAACCTGCTGTTTAGGTAATTGTGATAAAGGTCCTACTATGATGGTAGATGACGATACTCACAGCTTTGTTAAACCTGAAGAGATTGAAACGTTACTGGAGCAGTATCCATGACAGCAATTTCAGGAGCAAAACCGATTATTCGTAGCGCAGAAACGCACCCGCTAACGTGGCGCTTACGTGATGATCGTCAGCCTGTATGGTTGGATGAATACCGTGCTACAAACGGTTATAAAGCGGCAGAAAAAGCATTAAAAGGTATGTCACCGACTGAGGTGACCACTGAAGTTAAAGATGCTGGCCTAAAAGGTCGTGGTGGTGCTGGATTCTCAACAGGCTTGAAATGGAGCCTGATGCCAAAAGATGAAAGCATGAATATCCGTTACATCCTTTGTAACGCAGATGAAATGGAGCCGGGTACTTATAAAGACCGTCTCTTAATGGAAGAACTTCCACATCTGTTAATTGAAGGGATGATTATCGGCGCTCACGCACTAAAAGCTTACCGTGGCTATATTTTCCTTCGTGGCGAATATATCGAAGCGGCTAAGAATCTGCGCCATGCTATTGAAGAAGCAAAAGCAGCAGGCTTTCTGGGTAAAAACATCTTTGGTTCAGGCATTGATTTTGAACTGTTTGTTCACACGGGTGCAGGTCGTTACATCTGTGGTGAAGAGACAGCATTAATCAACTCATTAGAAGGTCGTCGTGCTAACCCGCGCTCTAAACCTCCATTCCCTGCAACATCAGGAGCATGGGGTAAACCAACTTGTGTCAATAACGTTGAAACACTGTGTAATGTGCCTGCGATTATTGAACATGGCAAAGATTGGTATATCGGCTTAAGTGAAGGTAAAAGCCCAGATGCGGGTACTAAATTAATGGGATTCTCAGGTCGTGTGAAATATCCGGGCTTATGGGAATTACCATTTGGTACAACAGCGCGCGAGATCCTTGAAGATTACGCAGGCGGTATGCGTGATGGTCTTAAGCTAAAAGCATGGCAACCGGGTGGTGCAGGTACTGACTTCTTAACAGAAGATCACCTCGATCTTCCAATGGATTTTGGCACGATTGCAAAAGCAGGTAGCCGTTTAGGTACAGCACTTGCAATGGCGGTAGATAATGAAATTAATATGGTTTCATTAACCCGTAACTTAGAAGAGTTCTTTGCTCGTGAATCTTGTGGCTGGTGTACACCTTGTCGTGATGGCTTGCCATGGAGTGTCGAAATCTTACGTGCGATAGAAAACGGTAAAGGTCGCCCTGGTGATATCGAAACCCTTGAACATTTATGTCGTTCTTTAAGTCCGGGACACACATTCTGTGCTCACGCACCGGGTGCAGTAGAACCTTTACAAAGCGCCATTAAATATTTCCGTGAAGAATTTGAGGCTGGCATTATTCAAGAAGATTATACCAATGCCAACTTGATCAGAGGTATTCAGCCTAACTTGCTGAAAAGCCGCTGGTAATTTTTCACGACACATTCTAGGTTTAACGCCTGCTGTGCAGGCCTTTGGGAAGCATGCTGACTATGGCTACGATTCATGTAGACGGCAAAGAATATGAAGTTAACGGGGCTGATAACCTGTTAGAAGCCTGTCTTAATTTAGGCTTAGATATTCCTTATTTTTGCTGGCATCCAGCGCTGGGAAGCGTTGGCGCTTGCCGCCAGTGTGCGGTTAAGCAGTATCAAAATGCTGAGGATACCCGCGGTCGTTTAGTGATGTCTTGTATGACACCTGCGACTGATGGCACGTTTATCTCTATCGATGACGAAGAAGCGAAGAAATTCCGCGAAAGCGTTGTTGAATGGTATATGACAAACCATCCTCATGACTGTCCAGTTTGTGAAGAAGGCGGTAACTGCCACCTTCAAGATATGACGGTAATGACAGGTCACACTATGCGTCGCTATCGCTTTACTAAGCGTACACATAGAAACCAAGACTTGGGACCGTTTATTTCTCACGAAATGAACCGTTGTATTGCTTGTTACCGCTGTGTTCGTTACTACAAAGATTATGCTGATGGTACTGATCTTGGTGTCTTTGGTGCACATAACAACGTATTTTTTGGACGCGTTGAAGATGGCACATTAGAGAGCGAATTCTCAGGTAACTTGGTTGAAATTTGTCCGACGGGTGTTTTCACCGATAAAACCCACTCATCTCGTTATAACCGCAAATGGGATATGCAGTTTGCACCAAGCATTTGTCAGGGTTGTAGCATGGGTTGTAACATCAGCCCTGGTGAACGTTACGGTGAATTACGTCGTATCGAAAACCGTTATAACGGGACTGTAAACCGCTATTTCCTTTGTGACCGTGGTCGTTTTGGCTATGGCTATGTGAATTTAGCAAGCAGACCTCGTCAGCCTAAAAAACGTTTAGGCAGTAACTGGTTAGAAATTAACGCTGTTCAAGCGACTCAAGCAGCTGCGGATATGCTGAAGAAAAGTCAGCGTATCGTGGGTATTGGTTCCCCGCGTGCAAGCATTGAAAGTAACTTCGCATTACGTGAAGTTGTTGGCGCTGAAAACTTCTATAGCGGTATCTCTGCATCAGAGCAAAAACGTCTGACCTTAATGTTAGATATTTTACAAAAAGGTGGCGTTCATACTCCATCTCTGCGTGAAATTGAAGATTACGATGCCGTTTTAGTGTTAGGTGAAGATTTAACACAAACTGGTGCTCGTATGGCATTGTCTGTACGTCAGGCCGTGAAAGGTAAAGCGCGTGAAATGGCGGCAGCTCAAAAAGTGGCTGACTGGCAAATTGCTGCGATTATGAATATTGGGCAACGTGCAAAATACCCACTGTTTGTCACTCATGTTGATGAAACTCGCCTCGATGATGTTGCTGCGTGGAGTTATCGTGCACCCGTTGTTGATCAAGCGCGTTTAGGTTTTGCGATTGCGAATAACATTAACGGTGATGCACCTGCTGTTGATGGCATTGATGAAGCACTGAATAAACACATCGAAATGGTTGTTCAAGCACTTTCTCAAGCCAAGAAACCATTAATTATCAGTGGTAGCCATGCGGGGAGCGAAGACGTTATCAAAGCAGCCGCTAACATTGCTTTTGCATTAAAAGCGAAAGGTAATGAAGTAGGGCTTTCTTTCGTTGCTGATGATGCAAACAGCATGGGTCTTGCCATGATGAATGCACAGCCACTTGATGACGCATTAAAAATGATGCGTAGTGGTCAAGCTAACACCGTTGTTGTCATGGAAAACGATTTATATCGTCATTTTGATGCCGACGTGATTGATGATGCGATTGCTAAAGTAGATAACTTAATTGTCATCGACCACCAGCAAACTGACATTATGGCGAAAGCACATCTTGTTCTCCCAGCTTCTTCATTCGCTGAAAGTGATGGAACAATGGTGAGTCAAGAAGGCAGAGCACAACGTTATTTCCAAGTTTTCGAACCTTCTTTCTATAACAAAGAAGTGGTGATGCATGAAAGCTGGCGTTGGTTGAGTGCGGTTGATTCACAATGGCATGAAAGAACACTGGATTGGACACAGTTAGACAATGTGATTGAACATTGTGCGACGAGTCTTCCTCAGTTTGCTGGCATTGTTGATGCGGCACCAAATGCGTCATTCCGTATTCGTGGACAAAAACTGGCTCGTGAACCACATCGTTATAGTGGTCGTACATCTATGCTGGCGAATGTGTCTGTTCATGAACAGCGTCAACCAAAAGATATCGACACCCCATTTGCGTTCTCAATGGAAGGTAATAACAGCCCAACAGCACCTCGTCAGCAAATTCCATTTGCATGGGCACCGGGTTGGAACTCACCTCAAGCATGGAATAAATTCCAAGCAGAAGTGGGTGGCAGCTTACGTTTTGGCGATCCGGGTGTGCGTTTAATTGAATGTGGTGATAATACACTTGGCTACTTCACTGATATTCCTGCGCCATTTAATGCACAGAAAAATCAATGGACTGTCGCACCTTGCTACCGTTTATTTGGTAGTGAAGAGTTATCACAACGCGCTGAAGTTATCCAATCTCGTATGGAAACCGCTTATTTAACATTGAGTGAATCTGATGCCCAAGCATTAGCGTTAACTCAAGGTCAGCAAGCGATGTTTACTTACGAAGGCCGTGAATTCACCTTACCTGTGAAAATCAGTGCTCACCTGACTCAAGGTCAAATTGGCTTGCCGTTAGGTATGGCAGGTATTTCTCCATCGCTGGTGGGTGTATCGGTTCGTCAACTGCGGGGTATTGCATAATGAGCTGGTTATCTCCTGAAGTTACAGAGATTTTACTCACCGTATTAAAAGCCGTTGTGATCTTGCTTGTCGTGGTCACTTGTGGTGCTTTTATGAGTATGGGGGAACGCCGTTTACTGGGTTTATTCCAAAACCGTTATGGGCCTAACCGTGTAGGTTATGCAGGTTCAGCACAGCTAATTGCGGATATGATTAAAATGTTCTTTAAAGAGGACTGGATCCCGAAATTTGCTGACCGCTTTATCTTCACCATTGCACCAGTGATTGCGTTTTCATCTTTACTGCTGTCATTTGCGATTGTACCTGTTAGCTCAACATGGGTTGTTGCTGACTTAAACATCGGTATTTTGTTCTTCTTGATGGTTGCAGGTATTGCGGTGTATGCCGTGTTATTTGCAGGATGGTCAAGTAATAACAAATATTCCCTGTTAGGTGCAATGCGTGCATCAGCACAAACCGTAAGTTATGAAGTGTTCTTAGGACTTTCAATCTTAGGTGTTGTTGCACAAGCTGGCTCTTTTAATCTGACTGACATCGTAAACTCACAAGCAAATATGTGGAATGTCATCCCACAATTCTTTGGCTTTATTACGTTTGCGATTGCTGGGGTTGCTGTTTGTCACCGTCATCCATTTGACCAACCAGAAGCTGAGCAAGAGCTGGCTGATGGTTATCACATTGAATATTCTGGTATGAAATTCGGTTTATTCTTTGTTGGTGAATATATCGGTATCGTTGCGGTATCGGGTCTTATCGTGACGTTATTCTTTGGTGGTTGGCAAGGACCTTTCTTACCATCATTCATTTGGTTTGCACTGAAAACAGGGTTCTTTATGATGATGTTTATCCTTATCCGTGCATCGTTGCCGCGTCCGCGCTACGACCAAGTGATGTCTTTTGGTTGGAAAATTTGCTTACCGTTAACGCTTATTAATCTGCTGGTTACTGCTGCAGTGATACTTTACAACGCTCAATAAGGGGTGATTGAACCATGACTTTAAAAGAGTTATTGACTGGTTTCGGCACCCAGGTACGAAGCATTTGGATGATTGGCTTACATGCCTTCGCCAAACGCGAAACACAGATGTACCCGGAAGAACCTGTCAATGTTGCACCACGCTATCGTGGACGAATTGTGTTGACGCGTGATCCTGATGGTGAAGAACGCTGTGTTGCTTGTAACTTGTGTGCAGCAGTCTGTCCAGTTGGCTGTATTTCATTACAGAAAGCAGAACATGAAGATGGTCGTTGGTATCCGGAGTTTTTCCGTATCAACTTTTCTCGCTGTATTTTCTGCGGTTTATGTGAAGAAGCTTGCCCAACAACGGCGTTACAATTAACGCCCGATTTTGAAATGGGTGAGTTTAAGCGTCAGGATTTGGTTTATGAAAAAGACGATCTGTTGATTTCAGGGCCAGGCAAATATCCTGAATATAACTTTTACCGTAAAACAGGTATGGCGATTAACGGCAAAGATAAAGGTGATGCGGATGATGAAGCTAAACCTATTGATGTCAAAAGCCTGTTACCGTAAGGAGCGATATTCATGGAATTTGCATTTTACATCGCGGGGCTGATTGCCATCCTTGCAACATTGAGAGTGATCACTCATACCAATCCTGTACACGCCTTGTTGTACTTAGTGATTTCATTGATTGCGCTCTCTGTGGTTTTCTTCTCGTTAGGCGCCTATTTTGCTGGTGCATTAGAAATCATTGTTTACGCTGGCGCCATTATGGTGTTATTCGTTTTCGTGGTGATGATGCTCAACTTAGGTAAATCCGTTGTTGATCAAGAGAAAAAGTGGCTACAACCGAAGTTTTGGATTGGGCCTGCGCTTTTATCTCTGACGCTATTAGTCGTGTTAATTTACGCCATTAGTAGTGTCACTCACGGCGAAATTGCTGGAGAGGTGATTGGCGCGAAAGAGGTCGGTATTAGCTTATTTGGGCCTTATATTCTGGCTGTTGAGTTAGCATCTGTTCTCTTATTGTCTGGATTGATTGTTGCTTACCACATTGGTCGTGATAAGAGCCATGATGATCTCGTCGAAAACGAAAACGCAGGGGAGCAAAAATGATACCTCTTCAACATGGTTTGATCTTGGCTGCGGTACTGTTTGTGTTAGGTTTTACCTGCTTAGTACTTCGCCGCAACCTGTTGTTTATGTTGATCGGACTAGAAATTATGATTAATGCAGCTGCGCTGGCATTTGTTGTCGGTGGTAGCTTTTGGGGTCAAACGGATGGTCAGATAATGTATATTCTGGCAATCAGTTTGGCGGCGGCAGAGGCAAGTATTGGTCTGGCATTGTTGTTACAGCTTCATAGACATCGCCAAAACATCAATATTGATACAGTCAGTGAGATGCGCGGATGAATATACTCTATTTAACCATTCTGCTACCACTGCTGGGATTTTTACTGCTCGCTTTCTCGCGTGGTCGTTGGTCTGAAAACGTATCAGCATGGATTGGTACAGGTTCTGTTGGTCTATCTGCCCTTGTTGCACTTTGGGCAGGTATGGATTTCTTTGCTAATGGGCAAGAAACGTATGTTCTGACTTTATGGAACTGGATGTCAGCAGGGAATTTCAATATTCCGTTTACACTGGTTCTTGATGGTCTTTCATTAACCATGCTGGGTGTGATTACCGGTGTTGGCTTCCTTATTCATATGTATGCATCTTGGTATATGCGTGGCGAAGAAGGATATTCTCGCTTCTTTGCTTATACCAACTTATTTATCGCAAGTATGGTTGTCTTAGTACTGGCTGATAATATGATGCTGATGTATATGGGGTGGGAAGGGGTTGGTCTATGTAGTTACCTGTTAATTGGTTTCTATTATAGCAATCCTGCTAATGGTGCCGCTGCGATGAAAGCGTTTATCGTAACGCGTATCGGTGATGTGTTCTTAGCTATCGGTATGTTTATCCTATTTGACCAATTAGGTACATTGAGCTTCCGTGAAATGGCAGTACTGGCTCCTGAGCAATTAGCAGTAGGATCAAGCGTCATTAACTGGGCAATGTTAATGGTATTAGGCGGTGCAGTAGGTAAATCAGCACAGCTTCCATTACAAACATGGTTAGCGGATGCGATGGCAGGCCCTACACCAGTATCTGCATTAATCCACGCCGCAACGATGGTTACGGCAGGTGTATACTTGGTTGCACGTAGTAACGCGTTATTCTTAATGGCACCTGAAGTACTCGAATTAGTCGGTATTATTGGTGCAGTCACATTAGTGTTAGCGGGCTTTGCGGCTTTAGTACAAACCGATATCAAACGTATCCTTGCTTATTCAACCATGAGCCAAATTGGTTATATGTTCTTGGCTTTAGGCGCTCAAGCATGGGATGCGGCAATTTTCCACTTAATGACTCACGCTTTCTTTAAAGCATTACTGTTCTTATCTGCAGGCTCTGTGATTGTTGCCTGCCACCACGAACAGAATATCTTTAAGATGGGCGGATTACGTAAGAAGATCCCATTTGTTTACGCTTGTTTCCTAATTGGTGGTGGCGCATTAGCGGCATTACCACTGTTAACAGCAGGGTTCTTCAGTAAAGATGAAATCTTATGGGGTGCGTATTCAAACGGGCATTTTAACTTAATGCTTGCAGGTTTAGTTGGTGCGTTATTTACGTCACTTTATACCTTCCGTTTGATTTTCATCGTATTCCATGGTGAAACCAAAACCGAAGCACACCAAGTTAAAGGGTTTGCGCATACTTTCCCATTAGCGGTATTAGCACTGTTATCAACATTTATCGGTGCGTTAATTACTCAACCGTTAGGTGCTGTTTTCCCTGAAGGAAGCGCATCACATGAGGGTAAATATGTATTAGAAGCACTTTCTGGTGTGGTAGCGATAGTAGGCGTTGCCATTGCAGCATGGTTATACCTGAAACAGCGTCAATGTGTTTCTAAGGTTGCTAATACTCGTACAGGTCGTTTCTTCTCAACATGGTGGTTCCATGCTTGGGGATTCGATGCGCTGTATGAAGTGCTGTTTGTCAAACCTTATAAAGGGGCGGCGTGGCTTATCCAAAATGATCCTGTTAACCAATTCTTTAATTTATTCGGTTGCCTGCTTAAAGGTACCAATAAAGGATTAAGTTTCAGTGAGAATGGATTGGCACGTTGGTATGCGGCTTCTCTCGGTTTAGGTGCAGTGCTGGTTATCGCTCTGCTGCTTCTGGTTTAATTAAGGGACACATTGCGCCATGTTATTACCCTGGCTAATACTTATTCCCTTCATCGGTGGCCTGCTAAGTTGGCAGGCTGAACGAATCGGCTCGCAAGTCCCTCGCTGGGTTGCGTTGCTGACGATGGGATTAACACTCATTATTTCTGTGCAACTTTGGTTGCAAGGCGATTATCAACTACTTAGTGCTGATGGAGCACCACGTTGGACAGAGTTTTTCTTTGTGCCGTGGATCCCTGCTTTAGGGATTAATATCCAATTTGCACTTGATGGTATGTCATTGCTGATGACTGTATTAACTGCGATTTTAGGTATCTTAGCGGTACTTTCATCGTGGAATGAAAATCAGCCATCACAAGGTGCTTTCCATTTTAACCTGCTGTGGATTTTAGCCGGTGTGATGGGCGTATTTTTAGCGACAGACTTGTTCTTATTCTTCTTCTTCTGGGAAATGATGTTGATCCCAATGTATTTCCTGATTTCTTTATGGGGACACAAAGGAAGTAGTGATAAAGCACACGTCAGTGCGGCAACAAAATTCTTTATCTATACACAGGCAAGTGGCTTGTTAATGTTGCTGGCCATTATCGGTTTAGCGGTTGCTTTCTACCGTGAAACAGGTATTTGGACGTTTAATTACGATACCTTATTACAAGCACATACGGTATTAGGCTCTGAACTGCAATTTATTCTGATGTTAGGTTTCTTCGCTGCATTTGCAGTAAAAATGCCTATCGTACCTGTACATGGCTGGTTAGCGGATGCTCACGCAGAAGCACCAACAGCAGGCTCTGTTGACTTATCAGGTATTTTGCTAAAAACAGCGGCTTACGGTCTATTACGTTTTAACTTACCACTCTTCCCAGAAGCGTCAGCGTTACTGGCACCTGTGGCGATGTGGTTAGGTTTAATTACCGTATTCTATGCAGCACTGTTAGCCTTCCGTCAGACTGATATCAAACGTCTTGCGGCTTACAGTAGTATTTCTCACATGGGCTTTATCGTGATTGCGATTTATGCCGGCTCTGTATTGGCTTACCAAGGTGCGATTATTCAAATGATCACCAACGGTTTGTCAGCTGCGGGTTTATTTATCATGTGTGGCATGCTGTATGAGCGTTTAGGTACGCGTGATATGAACCAAATGGGTGGATTGTGGAAAAGCATCCGTTTCTTACCTGCGTTTTCACTGTTCTTTGCGGTTGCCTCTTTAGGTATGCCAGGAACAGGTAACTTCGTGGGTGAGTTTATGATCCTGTTTGGTACTTATGGTAACTTTAAGCTGATCACTATTATTTCGGTCTTTGGTTTAGTCTTTGCTTCTGTCTACGCGCTGTGGATGATGCAACAGGCTTACTATGGTTCACCGAAAACAGCTGAAAGAACCTATAAAGGGTTAGATCTGAGAGAATTCTTTATCCTGATCACATTGGTTGTTTTACTGGTTATTTTGGGCTTCTTCCCACAACCTGTATTAGACACATCAATATCAGCGATGGAAAATCTCCAGACTTGGTATTCCGCTTCTATTTCAACAGTAAGGCCGTAATTCGCCATGACAATAACTCCTGAACAATTGATCGCAATGCTACCGCTATTGATCGTCGGATTGACGGTGGTGGTTGTGATGCTGTCCATTGCATGGCGACGCGATCATTTTACCATTGCCACTTTGACAGCTACGGGTTTCATCATTGCGCTGGGCTCGCTCTATTACGTTAATGCATTAGGCGTAGTGGACGTGACCACGCTTTATCACGTTGATGGATACTCAAGCTTCTTTACTGCACTAGTGATCCTTTCTGGTATTGGAACTATCGCTTTTGCTTATCCTTGGTTAGAAGGCTATCAAGATAACAAAGAAGAATTTTATCTGCTGATTGCGATTGCGGTAGTTGGAGGGATTTTACTCTCGTCTGCCCACCACTTTGCATCGATGTTTATTGGTATTGAATTACTGACATTACCGCTGTTTGGTCTTATCGGTTACGCATTCCAACAACGTCCATCACTGGAAGCAGGTATCAAATATATGCTGCTTTCTGCGGCAGCCTCTTCTTTCTTACTATTTGGTATGGCACTTCTCTATGCAGAAGCAGGGGATCTCTCCTTTGCTGCAATGGGACAAAGTTTAAGTGATAGCAATATCCATAAACCATTAGTACTTGCAGGTTTAGGTATGATGTTAGTGGGAATTGGATTTAAATTATCTTTATTCCCATTCCAATTGTGGACACCAGATGTTTACCAAGGTGCACCAGCACCCACTGGCGCGTTCTTAGCGACGGCAAGTAAGATTGGTATTTTTGCTGTTGTTATGCGTTTATTCCTTGATGCGCCAGCTGCGGATAGTGAAACCTTACGAATGATCTTAGGTTTCATGGCAATTGCCTCTATCTTGTTTGGTAACATCATGGCGTTAACGCAAAAGAGCGTAAAACGCTTATTGGGTTACTCTTCAGTATCACACCTTGGTTATCTACTAGTGGCATTAATTGTGCTGCAATATAGCCCTGTATTAGCACAAGAAACCGCTGAAATTTATTTGGCTGGTTACTTGTTTGCAAGTCTCGGGGCGTTTGGTGCTATTGCAGTAGCGTCAAGTCCTTATCGTGAAGGCGAAATGGATTCACTGGAAGATTATCGCGGATTATTCTGGCGCCGCCCTGTAGTTGCTGTGGTGATGTCACTGATGATGCTATCACTGGCAGGCGTACCAGTTACATTAGGCTTCATTGGTAAACTGTATGTCATCATTGCAGGTATTAGCTCAAGCTTGTGGTGGTTAACAGGCATGGTTGTGTTAGGTAGTGCAATTGGCTTATTCTACTACCTACGTGCTGCGGCTATTGTCTTTTTACGCAAACCAGACAATGACAACACCCCAGCTATTTCAACAACATCACAAAATATGGCAATATTTGTTGCGCTAATCTGTGCTGTTGTTGTGATTGCCTTAGGGGTATGGCCACAACCACTTATTGAATTAACGAATTTTGCGATTATTGCTCCAGCAATCAACTAATCGTAATAACGAATCGTTAAATAATAAAACGGCTCTTTTATAGAGCCGTTTTTTAATTATTATTGATAAATATTTATTTTGTCTGCACTCTCATAATATAAAGAGAAATCATCTAAAAATGAGAAGATAGGAATAATAATCTCTTCATTTAATAAGATGTTGTTTTCTAAAATTGATATTTTCAAGGCTATTTCCCGCCAACTTTCAGATAGAAATGTTAACTGTTTAATCAATATATGAAGAAAGTAATCAATATCCATAATATTATAATGATGTTTCATATTTAATAATATTTTTTGCTGCTTAGTTTTTAATTGATGAAGACTTTTTATTTGTGATAAATAAAGCGAAGTAAGTTGATGCCGAGTTTTAACAACTTTACTATAAGAAAAGCCAGTATCTAACGTGGAAAATAAATTATTCAGTATTTTTACCAATGAAGATAAAACGTTTTTTTCTTGTGTTTCAATATTAAGAACATCAATTTGTTGTTGCTGAGGAAGTTTGTTTTTAAAAAGATCGAAAAAATTTCTTTTATGTAAGATATCTTCACTATCACGTATAATATCTAACTCATTTTTTGTTTTTTCTGATGTACTTTCTAAGGTAATAATCTCTTCTGAACATATTTTAACATCATTTTCTTTATCATAGATAAAAGGCATTACTTTATTTGTGAGGAATTTATTTTTTAATTTATTGATTTCAATTGAAAGTGAATGACCATGTTCATTTATCATTTTCTCTATTTCATCTATTTCATTTGAAAATATATTGATTATTTCTTTTCTTTTTTTTTCTAATTTATTTTTTATTTCATTATCAAGATTTCCTGTTTTTATCTCATTGTCAATTTCATTTATTGTTTTAAAAATATCATTAAATAAACTTTGCCTTAATCTGCTTTTTAAACTAAGTGAAAAATAAATAATGCGTTCAATATTTTTATTGTTTGTTTCTAATAGATTATTGACTTCTCCCTCAAGTGTACTATCTAGATAACATTTACTATTACTTAAAGAGAGAATATTTCTGTGCGCATGAAATAATTGATTATGTTTAAAACATTCTTCTAAATTGACGGGTTTTTCATTATGATTCATAACAATATCCTTTTGTTAATCTTTAGATGAATAAAATGTAGAAAGAGCATCATCAAAAGAGAGTAAGATTTCCTTTGAGTAACCAATGACCATATACCAAGGTGCGATAATTTTTTCTAGGTAAATACTAAATTTAATCAGCTCTAATGCATTGTTAATTTTATTAAAATGCGTTATTGATGTTTCTATTTCTGTTAAGATGGCTTGCCATACATATTCAATATGTTCTAACGCCATATTTGCATCTTCAATAAATTGCTCTATTTCAGATAATTCAATATAAAATGTATTTAAATGCAAAGATAAACCTTCATAGATATCGATGTCAGCATTGATTTCTTTCACCTTTTGAATAAGTTCATTTTTCTTTTTACGTATGGCTTCGGCTTTTGCCCCGAATATTCCACCTGTGATAATAACACCAATAATGCCAATCGCGAGTCCCGTAAATGCAAGACCTATATAGTGTTTATATTCATCTTTGAGCATTTCTATTTCTTCAACGAGTAAATCTCGTTCTTCAATAAGTGAACGACTATTATCTGTATAAAACTCATTAATAAATCTTTTCTTGTTAAGAATGTCGTGATAAATAGAATGATGATTGACATTCTGGCTATCTTTGCCTCCCATTATTTTACTTCTAAAGGTAGATAAACTGTCTTTTATTTTTATGGTCTTATCACGTTCATTTTCAATATCCTCTTTCATACTTTCTAATATATGAATTAATTGTGTTGAAACTTCTTTATCTTGAGATGTGTATCGAATGTTTTTTAACTCTTGCTCAGAAATGTCATTAATAATAGTAGATATTTTTGCTAATAAAGGCATTTGACTAATAAATAAAATGACATTTTCACCTGTAGAAGTGATTTCTCTACCCATTATTTCTAAATCAATTGCTTGTTGCTTTATTGCATATTCAATTTGATTCCATTCAAATGCATGCTCCCGTATTTGAATGAATAGAGACAAAATATTATCAGGAGAGAGTTGTGATTCATTTATTTTACTATAATGAATAAATTTGATGACATCATCTATTTTGTAAGGAAGAGAAAGTGCTTTATTAACATAAGACTTTATTTTTATTAAATCATGAGATGTCACAATACCAGGTAGTCGTCCATCTTCAATATCTATACCTAATATTAATCCCAAAGCAACCTTAGGAATATCGGACGTCTCAATAATTTTATCGACGTGTTCAAAGGTGGTTGTATCCATATAACCTCACTTATGTATGAAAATTTTTATCTTTACCACTTTATCTAATGAAGATTTGTTGGTTATTTCAGAAGTGCGAGTTAATACTTCTACTTTGTAACATGAAAAATACAAAACTTTGATAAATGACAAAGGTTATAATTAATCAGTCCTTTGATAATTCGTATAGAGACGTATAATCTCCTTTTTAATTAGTTGTGGGTATTTGGAGTGGAAAAGGTTAATCCTGTGTTTTCGACACTGTACGAAAAAGTTAAAAATATAAATCTGACAGCACAAGGTAATCTTTTACATTTGAAAGTCACCTTGCCAGCAGAGGTTTCATTTTCATTGCTCTCATGGCTTGCTGCGCAGTCGTATTATCCTCAATTTTATTGGCAGCATCGTGATGAACATGAAGAAGTGGCAGCCTGTGGACAATTACGCTGTTTCAATCATATTCAAGATGCACACCAATTTTTAGCTGTGCACCAATCGGATCCCTGTATTGATGATGTACGTATTTGGGGCTTAAATGCATGGGATACTATTATTCCTGGTCGTATTGATGAAAAGAATGGCGATGACGCCTACCTTTTTCTGCCATGGATTGAAATTCGACGCCACCAGCAACAGCTTTCTGTTCATCTAAATATGTTGAATGAAGGTGATAAACAAAGCACCTTAGATTTTCTGCAAACCTTAAATCAAGCGCTGGATATTGAGCCGCTTGCTGTTTCTGTGGTTTCGGTGAATCACTCCTTAACGCAAGCTCAGTGGGTCGATTATCTCACTCTTGCATTAGATGAAATACGTCAAAATCATTTTGAAAAAGTAGTACCTGCAAGAGCAACTTGCTTGACGTTGGATAATCCGCTAAAAGCAATTCAATTTATGAAAGCAAGTCGTGATGTTAATCATCACTGCTATCATTATATGTTGGCTTTTTCACCTTCTGATGCATTTATGGGGTCAACCCCAGAACGATTATATAAACGTGATGAGTTAATGCTGTATACCGAAGCGTTAGCAGGAACGGCTGCCAGCTCTGACAATGAACAGCAAGCGACAGAATTTGCAGATTGGCTGATGAATGACAAAAAAAATCAGCATGAAAATCTGGTGGTGGTCGATGATATTTGTCAGCGATTACAAGGAGGTGTTGAAGGTATTGATGTTTCAGCAGCGGATGTGATCCGACTCCGTAAAGTGCAACATCTTCGTCGTTATATACATGGGAAACTGATTGATTCTGATGATATTGACTGTTTAAAACGACTTCAACCTACTGCCGCAGTATGTGGCTTACCTCGTAGTATTGCTCGCGCTTTTATTCGTCAACATGAACCTTTTGAGCGTCGTTGGTATGCGGGTTCAGCAGGATATTTAGGATTACCACACACAGAATTTGCCGTAAGCCTACGTTGTGGTGAACTGCATGATGATACTCTGACACTTTATGCAGGTGCAGGTGTTGTTGCTGGTTCAGATCCGCTACAAGAATGGACTGAAATTGAGAATAAAGCTGCGGGTTTACGTACATTGCTAGAAAAAGAAAATTAATTTATTACAGATAATCTTAAATTTATTAAAACCATCAAAATTTGATGGTTTTATTTTAAGCGCATTTTTAGTGCTACTTTTCAATTAACTATTGCGATTTGTTAACTAATTGATGCTATTCTTTAAGCCACTTGTGCTATTTATTCTTATTCTTAACGATAAAAAGAGTTCATTGAAAATAGAGTGGATGATTAGCCTAAATAATGCACTCTTTGAGTGTTTCTTTAACGATTTATTTAACGAAAACGACTGTTCATTGAACTAGGCTAAAGAAAAGTATTTAGGAACAGATATTATAATAGCAATTGCAGGTTTTCGTTGTTGGGATGATCAATGTCTAATAGTTCGTTTAATCGCCAATGGGCTAAAGTTATACTCGAAGCTTTGACTCGTCATGGTTTACGCCATATCTGTATTGCACCCGGATCTCGTTCGACACCTTTAACACTTGCCGCAGCCGCAAATCATAAATTAACGTGTCATACACATTTTGATGAGCGTGGGTTGGGGCATTTAGCATTAGGGCTTGCAAAAGCATCGAAAGAACCTGTTGCTGTTATTGTGACATCGGGTACCGCGGTGGCTAACCTATATCCCGCTTTAATTGAAGCAGGATTAACGGGTGAGCGAGTGATCTTTTTAACCGCAGATAGACCGCCAGAATTAATTGATTGTGGTGCGAATCAAGCAATTCGTCAGCAAGGTATTTTTGCAACTCATCCTTCAAAAACACTCTCTTTACCACGACCGACAACTGATATTCCCGCAAGTTGGTTAGTTTCTACACTTGATAATGCGATGAATACATTGGTTCATGGCGCATTACACGTTAATTGCCCTTTTGCTGAACCGTTATATGGTGATGATGTTAAAACATCTACGCCGTGGACTGAGGCATTGGGCCATTGGTGGCAAAGTGATAAGCCGTGGTTACAAGAATCCCTTTTTACCTCTGTATCGACGCATCCTCAATGGGATGTTATACGTCAGAAAAAAGGGGTGGTTATCGCAGGACGTATTAGCCCAGAAGAAGGTGTCGAAGTTGCAAAATGGGCATCTCAATTAGGTTGGCCTTTATTGGGTGATGTTTTATCACAAACGGGGCAACCGTTGCCTTGTGCCGATTTATGGTTGAATAATCCACAGACAAAATCAGAATTAAATAAGGCTGAAATCGTTATTCAATTTGGTTCAAGTTTAACAGGTAAACGCTTATTACAATGGCAAGTAGGGTGCTCTCCAAAAACGTATTGGATCATTGATCCTATTCCGGGGCGCTTAGATCCTGGTCATCATCAAGGTGAGAAATTTACGTTATCACCGATGCAGTGGCTAACGGCACATTCTGCGGTTGATAATTCACCGTGGACTAATGCATTAACTAATATAGCCAAACAAACCTATCAAAAAGTTAGTGAAATAACCGATTATTTTGGTGAAGCACAGGTTGCGCACCAATTAGATAAATTACTTCCTAATGATGGACAATTATTTGTTGGCAATAGTCTGATAGTACGATTAATCGATGCATTTGCTCAGTTACCACAAGGTTATCCTGTGATGAGCAATCGAGGCGCAAGTGGTATTGATGGCTTAATTTCAACATCTGCGGGTGCTCATCGTGCAACAGAAAAGCCAACATTAACAATATTGGGTGATTTATCTGCACTGTATGATTTAAATAGTCTAGCGTTGCATCAACAAGTTTATGCGCCTAATGTTATTATCGTAGTGAATAATAACGGTGGGCAAATATTTTCAATGCTACCAACGCCAGAGGCAGAGCGAGAACGCTTTTACTGTATGCCTCATTCACTAAATTTCAAACACGCAGCTGCAATGTTTGGTTTGCATTATGTATCACCAACAAGTTGGGATGCACTGTTAACGACTGTTCAGAAATGCTGGGCAGGGGCGCCAATAACGACATTAATTGAATTAATTGTTGATGATACCGATGGTGCAAAAACATTAAATCAGCTGGTAAAACAGGTAACATCTCATGACTTTAGCATGTCAGCGATATAATACCCATAATGAAGGGCCTTGGTTAGTTTGGTTGCATGGGCTATTAGGTGAGGGTTGTGAATGGGAGCCTGTCATTCAAGCTTGCCATGAATATCCATCACTTGTGATTGATTTGCCTCGTCATGGTGGTTCTGCTTCTATCAGCGCGAAAAATTTTGTTGAAGTGAGTACGTTGCTGACAGATACACTAAAAGAGCAAGGTGTTGACCACTATTGGCTAATTGGTTATTCGTTAGGTGGCAGAATTTCGATGTATCATGCGTGTTTTGGTGATACTACGGGATTAATGGGGTTGATTGTAGAAGGTGGAAATCCAGGTTTATATGATGCAACAGAAAGACAAAATCGTATTGCACATGATAAACGCTGGGCTGAGCGTTTCCGTAATGAACCTATCAGTGACGTATTGGCACAGTGGTATCAGCAACCCGTATTTGCCGATCTAAGTGATGAGAAACGCCAATTACTCGTTGAAAAACGTTGTCATAACGCTGGTTTTTGTATTGCAGAAAGTTTAGAAACGCTTTCTTTAGGTAATCAACCTTGGCTTGTCACAGAGTTGCAGCAACTCACATTGCCGTTTATTTGGCTTTGTGGTGAAAAAGATAATAAATTTCAATCTATTGCGCAGCAGTATTCGCTGCCATTAACGACTATCCCGCAAGCTGGTCATAATGCCCATCAGGCACAGCCTGTTGCTTACGCTGCGGTGATAAATCATGTTTTATCCCTCTTTGGTTAAAGGAACCTAATTATGCTTTACCCGAGCGAAGAAAAATTATATGCACCGATTGAATGGCAGGATTGTTCTGAAGGTTTTGAAGATATCCTCTATCATAAATCAGTCGATGGCATTGCAAAAATTACGATTAACCGCCCGCAAGTGCGTAATGCTTTCCGTCCTTTGACAGTGAAAGAGATGATCCAAGCATTAGCGGATGCTCGTTATGATGACACCATTGGTACTATCATTTTAACGGGTGCTGGTGAAAAAGCGTTCTGTGCAGGTGGTGACCAAAAAATTCGCGGGGACTACGGCGGATACCGTGATGATAGCGGTACACATCACCTGAACGTGTTGGATTTCCAACGCCAAATCCGTACGTGTCCAAAACCTGTTGTGGCAATGGTCGCGGGTTATTCTATCGGTGGTGGCCATGTGCTTCATATGATGTGTGACTTAACCATTGCTGCTGAAAACGCGATTTTTGGTCAAACTGGTCCTAAAGTCGGTTCTTTCGATGGTGGCTGGGGTGCTTCTTATATGGCACGTATTGTAGGCCAAAAGAAAGCACGCGAAATTTGGTTCTTATGCCGTCAATATGATGCAAAAGAAGCATTAGAAATGGGATTAGTGAATACCGTTGTTCCTTATGCTGACCTTGAAAAAGAAACGGTGCGTTGGTGTCGTGAAATGCTGGAAAATAGCCCAATGGCATTACGTTGCTTAAAAGCTGCATTAAATGCAGATTGTGATGGTCAAGCGGGTCTTCAAGAATTAGCAGGTAATGCAACTATGCTGTTCTATATGACTGATGAAGGTCAAGAAGGCCGCAACGCCTTTAATGAAAAACGTCAACCTGATTTCTCTCGATTTAAACGTAACCCATAATGCGAAACGCCAAACTCTATTCATTCAGCCTTCCTGCTGATGCAGGCGTTGTACTGCGTTATCAAAGGCTAAAATCGCGTGATGGTTTTCTTGTCTGTTTAGAGCAAAATGGCAAACAAGGATGGGGTGAAATTTCACCTCTTCCTGAGTTTAGCCGTGAAACTTTAGAACAAGCCCAAGAAGCCGCACAATCTTGGTTAACGGCTTGGTGTGCGGGTGAAAACCCTGTTTATAGTGAACTACCAAGTGTCGCTTTTGGTATTAGCTGTGCATTAGCAGAGCTTGAAGGTACTTTGCCACAAGAAGCGAATTATCGTGCTGCACCTTTATGTAATGGCGATCCTGATGATTTGATTTTAAGCCTTAATGATATGGACGGTGAAAAAGTCGCTAAAATCAAAGTGGGTTTATATGAAGCTGTGCGTGATGGAATAGTCGTTAATTTGTTATTAGAAGCCATTCCAGACTTAAAATTAAGATTGGATGCAAACAGAAGTTGGACGCCAGCAAAAGCCGAAGGATTTGCGAAATATGTAAACCCTGCATGGCGAGATCGCATTGCATTCTTAGAAGAGCCATGTAAAACACCAGAAGAGTCACTCGCTTTTTCACAGGCAACAGGAATTAACATCGCTTGGGATGAAACTGTGCGTGATGAAGGTTTTGAAATCAAACCTCAAGCGGGTGTAACAACGATTGTTATCAAACCTACATTGGTGGGAAGCATTGAACGTTGCCAATCTTTTGTTGAACAAGCACATGCTTTAGGACTAGACGCCATTATCAGTTCAAGTATTGAAAGCAGCTTTGGGCTGACTCAATTGGCAAGAATTGCGCAGTGGTTAACGCCTAATAGCACTCCAGGGCTCGATACCGTTGATTTAATTAAACAACAACTTATTCGTCCTTGGCCAAATGTGGATATTCCACTTATCTCTCTTGAACAACTAGAGACAGTATGGCAACAGTAGTTCCATTTAAACAATGGCCGTGGCATCAATGGGCACAACTCTACCCAAATGAAACGGCCATCATTTCAGGTGTTTCACCTATTACATGGCAGCAACTCAGTTGTCATATTAATCACTTAGCTAACAATTTTGCTAAACAAGGTGTTGATACACAAAGCACAGTGCTGTTGCGTGGAAAAAATAACCTTAATCTTGTTTTTGCATTACTCGCTGTTTTTCAATGTGGAGCTAAGGTTTTACCTTTAAATCCACAAATTCCAAAGTCTTTACTTGATGATTTATTACCTCATTTACATATTGATTTTTATGCTGATCTGAGTGAATCAACGCTAGATCTGGATGCGGCTTTGCTTGATCTTAATGGTGTTGAGTTTAATAACGCACCACGTCAACATAAAAATGAAATAAAAGATGTACAGTGGGAGCCATCTCGCATGGCAACGCTTATTTTGACATCGGGTTCATCAGGTTTACCTAAAGCGGCTGTCCATACTTTTGATGCGCATCTTTGCAGTGCGGAAGGTGTTTTATCATTAATGCCCTTTGAGAAAGGTGATAGCTGGTTGCTCTCTTTACCTTTGTTTCATGTATCAGGACAAGGCATTTTTTGGCGTTGGTTGTTACGTGGCGCAACGCTGGTGGTGCGTGAAATGCATCCTTTTATTGATGCATTACAAGGTTGTACTCATGCTTCTTTAGTCCCTACACAGCTTTGGCGTTTCTTACAAAATAAAGCGCAACAAGATAGGCAATACTCGATCAGCCTAAAATCTGTTTTATTAGGTGGCGCGATGATCCCCATTGAATTAACGCAAGAAGCAGAGCATTGCGGAATTCAATGCTGGTGTGGTTATGGCATGACCGAAATGGCATCCACTGTTTGCGCCAAACGCGCAGATGGTAAAGCGGGAGTAGGGCTACCATTAAAAGGCAAAGGTGTAAGACTAATCGATGATGAAATTCAGATTAAATCAGACAGTGTTGCTTTAGGTTATTGGTTTGATGGTAAATTAAAACCGTTATCACTCACTGCGGATGGCTGGTATTCAACACGAGATAAAGGTGACTTTATCGCTGATGAATGGTGTGTTTTAGGACGCTTGGATAATCTCTTTTTTAGTGCTGGCGAAGGTATTCAACCAGAAGATATAGAAAAAATTCTTAATACACATCCAAGTGTTAGTCAGTCTTTTGTTGTCCCTATTGATGATGCTGAATTTGGGCAACGTCCTGTCGCGGCTGTCGATGCTGATATTGAAATAATCAATCAATTACCACAATGGTATCACTCTCGATTAGCTGGATTTCAACGACCCGTTGCTTGCCTGCAACTCCCTGAAAGCCTAAAGAATGGCGGAATTAAAATTTCCCGTAAACAAGTGCAAGAGTGGGTGAAAGGGCAAATGGCTCTTAAGAAGATATAATTGTTATTTATTTATTAATACTAAAGGCGAAGTCTTTAATTCATATAATTAACTATTTCTTTAATATAAAAATATGCCCCTAGCTTTTAACTAGGGGCATGAGTGCCGAGTTGCTCACAGGGCTTCTTATTATGCGGTTATTTAGCGTCTTTTTTTGCTAATGCTTTCATTGCTTTTTCAACACCAGCACCATATTCAGGATGGACTTTCTTAAATAGGGCAATTTGACGTTTTTGTGTATCTTTACTTGCTTGAATTAATTCGCCTGCGATGCGAGCAAACATACGTTGGTGCTCTTCATCACTCAGTAATTCATACAGTGCACGAGGTTGACTGAAGTAATCTTCATCTTCACGATGATTCCAGTGATCTGCCGCGCCTTCGATAGATAATGGTGGCTCTTTGAAATTAGGCTGTTCTTGGAACATACCGCCATTATTTGGCTCATAGGTAATACCGCTGCCACTATTACCATCAACACGCATTGCACCATCACGATGATAATTGTGGAATGGGCATTTAGGGGCATTAACAGGGATCTGATGATGGTTAACACCTAAACGATAGCGATGTGCATCACCATAAGAGAATAGGCGACCTTGTAACATTTTATCTGGTGAAAAACCAATACCAGGAACGATGTTGGCTGGGCTAAATGCTGCTTGCTCTACATCAGAGAAATAGTTTTCAGGATTACGGTTTAATTCAAAATAACCCACATCGATTAATGGATAATCCGCATGAGGCCAAACTTTAGTTAAATCAAAAGGATTATAAGGAACTTTTGAAGCTTCTTTCTCTGGCATTACTTGAATTTGTAAATTCCAACGTGGGAAATCACCGCGCTCAATAGCATCAAATAAATCACGTTGTGAGCTTTCTCTGTCTTGACCTACTAGCATTTGCGCTTCATCATCCATCAGATTTTTAATGCCTTGTTGGCAACGGAAATGAAACTTAACCCAAAAACGCTCGTTATCTTTATTAATAAAGCTATAAGTGTGACTACCAAAACCATGAATAAAGCGATAACTTTTTGGTAAACCGCGGTCGCTCATATCAATGGTCAACTGGTGTAATGCTTCAGGTAAATGAGAGAAAAAATCCCATTTGTAAGCTAAATTACGCAGATTAGTTTTAGGGTCACGTTTTACAACGTGGTTTAAGTCAGGGAATTTCAGGGCATCACGAAGATAGAAAACGGGCGTGTTATTACCCACCATATCCCAGTTACCTTCTTCGGTATAAAATTTTAACGCAAAGCCGCGAATATCACGTTCAGCGTCTGCTGCACCTCTTTCACCCGCAACAGTGGAAAAACGAGCAAACATGTCTGTTTTTTTGCCCACTTTAGAGAATATTTTAGCACGAGTATATTTCGTAATGTCGTGAGTCACTTTAAATGTACCAAAAGCACCAGAGCCTTTTGCGTGCATACGTCTTTCAGGAATAACTTCACGATCGAAGTGAGCAAGCTTTTCTAGAAACCAGACATCTTGAAGTAACATTGGGCCGCGAGGGCCTGCTGTCATCGAGTTATTATTGTCTACAACTGGCGCACCAGATGCCGTTGTTAGCTTTTTCTTTTCCATCACATATCTCCAGTTTATGAAATAATGAACGTTCTAAAAAATAGCATGTGTGAATAAAACGAAGCGAACAGCCTTATACTTATTATGGTTAATATTGACTGTAATTCCACTTTAGCAATAATAAACTCATTAATAAAACCAATTAGACCAATAACATTGATAGACGTAACTTATTTACATAGATTGAAAATTCTACAGATTAGCTTTCAATTTTAGCTAAAGTTGTTTAATAAATTTGTTGTATAATTATAAGTTAGGACAATTATTTGCTGGAGTAATAACAATGAAAAAATATTTATTGGTCGGCGCTGTAAGTGCGTTATTTATGGCTGGTAATGCAAATGCAGTATCAATGAATATTCAAGCGGGTAAGCATTACACTGATGTTCGTGCGGGTTTAGGTGATCCTAACGCAGGGCTATCTTTTAATGGTAACTGGGCACGAAGTGATCATGATGGTCAGACGGGTAGTCTAGGTGCAAAATTCGCATTACCATTAGGACCTTTCTCTGCGAGTGTTGGAGGTAAAGCACTCTACTTATCACCAAAAAATGGTGATGATGGTGCTGCACTAGCGGGTGGTGTAGGTTTAAACTGGAATGTATTCCCTTCATTGAATGTTTATGGTGAAGCTTATGCTTCTCCTGAAGGATTAACCTCTGGCAGCAAATCTTATTATGAAGCTGATGTGGGTGCTCAATTAACAGTATTTAAACCACTGCATGTTAATGCAGGTTACCGTGTAATTGAAATCGAAAACTCACATAATAGAAGTAATAATAAAATTGCTGATGGTTTCTATGTTGGCGCTGGTTTAAGCTTCTAATTTAGAAAAAGCAGATAAGATCAAATAAAAAGCAGGTGTTGAAAAATCAGCACCTGCTTTTTTTGTTGTTAGTATAAGTGAGTATTTAGCCGACTTGTGGTAATAAACCAAAAGTGATAGCGATTTGAATACCAATAACCACCAGACCACAAATAAACACAATACCTAATGCACCTTTCCCGCCTTTAACTTTGTATTTATCTGCACCGTTTTGTTCTTGTCTAACTTTCCATACTAATAAAGCAGGTAGAAGCAACGCTAAGATTGACAGGGCAATAGCGGCATAGGCTAATGCTTGTACAAAGTTAGGAAAATAAAGCGCGCATAGTAAAGGAGGCGCAAACGTTAATAGGCTTGATTGTATACGCCCAGTTGCACGATTACTGCGTTTGAATAGGTCAGCAAGATAATCAAATAGGCCTAATGCAACACCAAGAAACGAGGTAGCTAAAGCTAATGCAGCAAATAGGTTAACTGCAATATTCACGCGAGGTGTAGCAACAACATCACGGATAGCAGTAAGCAGACCATTTAATCCAGATTGTTGCGCCATAATTCCCATAAAAGTATTTGTTGGGATGGCACCTAAAGTGGCAATTTGCCATAAAATATAAGCAACAAGCGGAATAGCACTACCAATAATAAAGATAATACGTAGCTTTTTAATATCGCCGTTCATGTAACTTACAATACTTGGCACACTACCATGGAAACCAAATGAGGTAAAAATAACAGGAATAGCAGAAAGAATAAGCCCATATGCCACAGGCATTGAGGTTAAGTTTACTGATTCAACGTGAGGTAACATCACAATCAGCATAAATATGAGGAAGAAAACTTTTGCGGTAAACAATAGGCGGTTAATCATATCAACCGATGTTGTACCAATTCCTACCACCGCTCCACCAATCACTGTAAAGATAATGATACCTTGTGTGACAGAAAGCTCATGACCAATCCAAGATGAGAGTGTGGATGAGAGTAGTTCACCTGCACCACTAATATAAGCAGTTGTTAGCGCATACATTAATAGTAATAGTGCAAGTCCTGTGATCACTTGACCACCAACACCAAGGTAGCGCTTTGCAATAGAGCCAAGACCAGTATGAGGATCATTGTATTGATAAACTTCCACCAGCAGTAACGCGGTATAGCTCATCAATAACCATAAGCCAACAAGCAATAGCATCATGGTGCTAAAACCAATACCCACGGCAGCCAGTGGCATTGCCAGCATACCTGCCCCAATTGTTGTTCCTGCAACAATAAAAACACTGCCTATAGTGCGATTCTTCACAAAATCCTCTGTTCTCTAAACTATTTTATTTATTTAAAAAGCAGGGTATAAGAATGGTAAATTTCTGTCAAATTTTAATTACGTACACTGTAATGATTAGTTTACAAAAAGGATTTTGTGAATAAAAAAACGCCAATTATAAATATGAATTGGCGCTTTAAGAGAGATATTTATAGGAGCGTTAATCGTCAAGCTCTACCATTCGTCTTATTTGATCACGATTAATTTGTTTAATTTGCCCTGTTTCTGAATCTTTGTAGGTAATTAATCCAGTTGCTTCATCTTCTTGGGGTTTATCTGTCGTTAAAATTGTTTCCCCATTAACTGTTTCTATTTTTTGTGGACTTGAACAGCCCGCGACGAGCAGAATTGATGTGGAAATAGCAACAGCGGAGAAAATAGAACTTAATTTCATAATACTTTTCCTTTTTTATCAATGTTATTTGTAACTTTAGTCAAAGATGAACAAGAGTGTTAGGAAAAAGCCAAAATTAAGATAATTCAAATTACTCAGAGCAAATTTCTATTTCGATATCACTAATGGGATGGCAACTACAGGGGAGTATTTCATCGGCTTGGATAAACGCTAAAGGCTCATTGCGATAACACACTTTGCCTTTCACTAAGCGTAGACGACAAGAGCCACAATAGCCTTCACGACATTGGTATTCGACTTGGACTTTCCCATGCTCTAATGCATCAAGCAAAGAAGGATGGGTGTCAGTATGAAATTCTAAAGGTGTTGAAAGACCCTGCTGATGCAGGGTCACTTTATGAGATGCCATAACGTATCGGTGTTATTTCTCAGTATTACAGTTCAAAGTTACTTAGGTCATCAGTATCAACTTGTGAATCGATTTGACCCACGAGGTAAGAACTGACTTCAACTTCTTGAGGTGCAACTTGAACGTTGTCAGACACTAACCATGCATTGATCCATGGAATAGGGTTAGAACGTGCTTTAAATGGTAATTTAAGACCCACTGCTTGCATGCGAATATTGGTGATATATTCAACATATTGGCAAAGGATATCTTTATTTAAACCAATCATAGAGCCTTCAGAGAACAGGTATTCCGCCCACTCTTTTTCTTGCTCTGCCGCTTCAACAAACAGGTCATAACACTCTTGCTCACATTCAGCCGCAATTTCTGCCATTTCAGGATCATCTTGACCTGAACGCAGTAAATTCAGCATGTGCTGTGTTCCTGTTAAATGCAAGGCTTCATCACGAGCAATTAATCGAATGATTTTAGCATTACCTTCCATTAATTCACGTTCCGCAAAGGCAAATGAACAGGCAAAGCTAACGTAGAAACGAATCGCTTCTAATGCATTGACGCTCATTAAGCACAGGTAAAGCTGTTTTTTCAGTTTACGCAGTGTAACGTGTACCATCTCGCCTTTGACTTCATGATCACCTTCACCAAACATATGGTAAAGATTAGTGAGTCTGATCAGTTCATCGTAGTAAGAAGAAATATCACGCGCACGTTTTAAAATTTCTTCATTTTCAACGATATCATCAAACACAACTGACGGATCGTTAACAATATTACGAATAATATGAGTATAAGAGCGTGAGTGGATGGTTTCAGAGAATGACCATGTTTCAACCCATGTCTCTAACTCTGGGATTGAGATTAAAGGTAAGAATGCCACGTTAGGGCTTCTTCCTTGAATCGAATCCAACAGCGTTTGATATTTTAAGTTACTAATAAAAATATGTTTTTCATGATCAGGTAACGCATTATAGTCAATACGATCACGAGAAACGTCCACTTCTTCTGGACGCCAGAAGAAGGAGAGCTGTTTTTCAATTAGCTTTTCAAAAATAGGATATTTTTGCTGATCATAACGCGCTACGTTAACAGGTTGCCCAAAAAACATGGGCTCCTGAAGTTGATCATTTTTAACTTGTGAAAAAGTAGTATAAGACATAGCTTCCTCAATTAAATTTTACACGCGCCGCCTTCACAATCTGAATCTTCCGTCTCAACGACTTCTTCCAGATCACCCTGAACATCGTCTGCACCGTCACGGGTATTGTGATAATAAAGTGTTTTCACACCATATTTGTAAGCGAGCAGCAAATCTTTCAGCAGTTGGTTCATTGGAACCTTACCGCTAGGGAAACGAGTAGGATCGTAGTTAGTGTTTGCAGAAATCGCTTGGTCAACGAATTTTTGCATAATACCGACTAACTGCAAGTAACCTTCAATACTTGGCATTTGCCACAGTAATTCATAAGCGCCTTTCAAACGCTCATACTCAGGAACCACTTGACGTAAAATACCGTCTTTAGAGGCTTTAATACTGATATAACCACGCGGTGGCTCGATACCATTTGTCGCATTCGAAATCTGTGAAGAGGTTTCTGATGGCATCAGCGCGGATAGTGTTGAGTTACGTAAACCGTACTCTTTAATGTCTTTGCGTAAGCCTTCCCAATCGTAATGCAGTGGTTCATTGGTCAGTACATCTAATGATTTTTTATAAGTATCAATAGGTAAAATACCTTCAGCGTAAGTGGTTTCATTAAACCATGGGCATGCGCCTTGTTCTTTCGCTAATTCATTAGATGCTTTTAATAAATAGTATTGAATAGCTTCAAATGCACGATGGGTTAAGTTATTTGCACTACCATCAGAGTAGCGGACACCGTGTTTTGCTAAATAATAAGCAAAGTTAATAACACCAATACCTAAAGTACGACGACCCATTGCCCCTTTTTGAGCTGCCAAGATTGGATAGTCTTGATAATCTAACAATGCGTCAAGTGAACGAACGGCTAAACGAGCAAGTTCTTCTAAATCATCAAGATTTTCAATTGCACCTAAGTTAAATGCAGATAACGTACACAGTGCAATTTCACCATTAGGGTCTTTAATATCATTTAATGGTTTAGTTGGCAGTGCAATTTCTAAGCATAAGTTTGATTGGCGAATTGGTGCAACAGCCGGATCAAATGGGCTATGTGTATTACAATGGTCAACGTTCTGAATGTAAATGCGGCCAGTTGAGGCACGTTCTTGCATCATTAATGAGAATAACTCAACCGCTTTAACTTGTTTTTGGCGGATGCTTTTGTCTTTCTCATATTGTACATATAAGCGTTCAAATTCGTCTTGGTCTGCAAAGAATGCATCGTATAAACCAGGAACATCAGAAGGGCTGAATAAAGTAATATCCTGACCTTTGATTAAACGCTCATACATTAATTTGTTTAATTGCACGCCATAATCTAAATGACGAACACGGTTATCTTCAACACCACGGTTATTTTTCAGTACCAGCAGGCTTTCAACTTCTAAATGCCATAATGGGTAGAATAAGGTTGCCGCACCACCACGAACACCACCTTGTGAGCAAGATTTCACCGCAGTTTGGAAGTGTTTATAGAAAGGGATACAGCCTGTGTGGAACGCTTCACCATTACGAATAGCGCTACCTAATGCACGAATACGACCTGCATTGATACCAATACCCGCACGTTGAGAAACGTATTTCACAATAGCACTTGATGTTGCATTGATAGAATCAAGGCTGTCGTCGCACTCAATTAAAACACAAGAGCTAAATTGACGAGTTGGTGTTCTTACACCCGCCATGATTGGCGTTGGTAATGAAATTTTAAAGGTTGAAATCGCATTATAGAAGCGTTCGATATAGTCCATACGTGTTGCTTGTGGATAACGAGAAAACAAGCAAGCAGCGACTAGAACGTATAAAAATTGCGCACTTTCGTAAATTTCACCTGTAATACGGTTTTGAACGAAGTATTTGCCTTCTAATTGTTTAACCGCAGCGTAGGAGAAATTCATATCACGTTGATGAACAATAAAGTTATTCATCTGTTCGAACTCTTCTTGCGTGTAATCTTCGAGAAGATGGCGATCGTATTTGCCTAAATCGACTAATTTTTTAACGTGATCATACAGAGCTGGTGGCTCAAATTGGCCATACGCTTTTTTACGTAAATTAAATACGGCAAGACGGGCAGCGAGATACTGATAATCAGGCGTTTCACCAGAGATTAAGTCTGCAGCAGCTTTTACCAGCGTTTCATGGATATCAGCAGTTTTGATACCATCATAAAACTGAATCTGAGAACGTAATTCAACTTGAGATACAGAGACATTTTCTAGACCTTCAGCGGCCCAGGCGATAACACGGTGAATTTTGTCTAAGTCAATGCGTTCTTTATGACCATCACGTTTTGTGACGAGCAGGCTGTGATTCATGAGCGATGCACCTTTCTTGCATTAGTGTTACCTGAAATTTTATACCGCAAAAAAACGCTCCCGATGACAATTTGTGTCAAGGAGTCTTGTGGTGTGAAATTTAAGGAAACACAATATATAGGGGTTGGTTCAAATGGTGATAACAAGATAAAGGTAATTGAGAGATTGATCAAGTGTACAAATCTGATAGTTTCTGTGGATAAATAGGGGATAAATTTTTTAATAACTGCCTGTACCCTGCATAAATACAGGCAGTAAGAAACACAAATTCAAGTGACAACGATGTAAAGTCAATTTTAAAAAATGTGATCGTTTGATGTTTTATTAAACCAAATCAAACTTTCAGTTTCATGAATTCGAGTTATGTGTCGATTGTGTGTGCACCATATAATTCACATCGACATTTGGCGCTAATCGGAATTTGTCAGTGATTGGGTTATAATGTAAACCAATCATATTTTTGCTACGTAAATCGGTTTCATCGACCCAACTAAGCAATTCTGATGGGCGAATAAACTTATTAGCATCATGTGTGCCTTTAGGTACCATATTCAGAATATACTCCGCACCTACTACCAGCATTAGCCACGCTTTTTTATTACGATTGATGGTTGAGAAGAAAACATGTCCACCAGGTTTTACCAGTTTTGCACAGGCTCTTACCACAGAAGATGGATCAGGAACGTGCTCTAACATCTCCATACAGGTAACGACGTCGTAAGTTTGTGGGTTGTCATTCGCGTGGTTTTCAACGGTATCTTGAATGTAAGTGACAGGAATACCCGATTCCAGTGAGTGTAAACGTGCAACTTGTAATGGCTCTGTACCCATATCAAGTCCAGTTACTTCAGCCCCAGCGCATGCCATACTTTCAGACAAAATACCGCCACCACAACCGACATCTAGGACTTTTTTTCCAAATAGGCCGTCTGCGCGTTCTTGAATATAGTTGAGTCTTAGTGGGTTGATGCGGTGTAATGGCTTAAATTCACCTTCAAGATCCCACCACCGTGATGCGACGCTTTCAAACTTGTCGATTTCATGCTGATCCACGTTAGCATGTAAAGAGGTTGTTTTATCATTCATCAGAAAGTATTACTCCTATTTTCATATTGCCATGATTCTACCAACGTTAGACGGTGAAATCGAAGAGAATAGCGAAAGGATCATTAATTTAGTCGTTTCCTTTTTCCAAAAATTGGCGATTTGTGGTATAGTTCTAAACCTTTGAATCCGTAGTATGAGGGACAGTGGCTCCATGAGCGACATTGCCAGAGAAATCACACCAGTTAATATCGAAGAAGAGCTGAAAAGCTCATATTTGGATTATGCGATGTCTGTTATTGTAGGACGCGCATTACCCGATGTTCGAGACGGACTGAAGCCAGTACACCGCCGAGTACTTTTCGCGATGAATGTACTAGGAAACGATTGGAATAAACCTTATAAAAAATCAGCCCGTGTTGTTGGGGATGTTATCGGTAAATATCACCCGCACGGTGACATTGCTGTTTATGAAACGATTGTTCGTTTAGCACAGCCTTTTTCTATGCGTTACATGTTGGTTGACGGGCAGGGTAACTTCGGGTCAGTTGATGGTGACTCGGCGGCTGCGATGCGTTATACCGAAGTTCGTATGGCGAAAATCGCCCATGAACTGCTGGCGGATTTGGAAAAAGAAACGGTTGATTTTGTTCCTAACTATGATGGAACAGAACATATTCCGGCAGTAATGCCAACCCGTATTCCAAACTTGTTAGTCAATGGTTCTTCAGGGATTGCGGTAGGGATGGCAACAAACATTCCTCCACATAACCTAGGCGAAGTTATCGATGGCTGTCTTGCTTACGTTGATAACGAAGACATCACGATTGAAGAGTTGATGGAACATATTACGGGGCCTGATTTCCCGACTGCCGCTATTATTAATGGTCGCAGAGGAATTTTAGATGCTTACCGTACTGGTCGCGGAAAAATTTATATCCGTGCTCAGGCTGATATCGAAACTGATGAGAAGACAGGCCGCGAAACTATTATCGTGACAGAAATTCCTTATCAGGTGAATAAAGCTCGCTTAATTGAAAAAATTGCAGAGCTTGTTAAAGATAAGCGTATTGAAGGTATTAGCGGCTTACGTGATGAGTCTGATAAAGACGGTATGCGTATTGTCGTTGAAATCAAACGTGATGCTGTGGGTGAAGTGGTATTAAATCACTTATTCTCACAAACACAAATGCAGGTTTCTTTTGGTATTAATATGGTTGCGCTTCACCAAGGCCAGCCAAAATTATTAAATTTAAAAGAAATTATCTCTGCCTTTATTCGTCATCGTCGTGAAGTTGTTACTCGTCGTACTATTTTCGAATTACGTAAAGCACGCGACCGCGCTCATATCTTAGAAGCACTGGCTGTTGCCTTGGCGAACATTGACCCAGTTATTGAAATGATCCGTCAAGCACCAAATCCAGCAGAAGCAAAAGCGGCGTTAATTGCACAACCTTGGGATTTAGGTAGCGTTTCTACCATGTTAGAGCGTGCTGGTGACAGCAATGTTGCTCGTCCTGAATGGTTAGAGCCACAATATGGTGTGCATGACGGTAAGTACTATCTAACAGAGCAACAAGCTCAGGCTATTTTGGATCTGCGTTTGCAGAAACTGACCGGCCTTGAACATGAAAAACTGTTAGATGAATATCGTGAGTTATTACTCCAAATTGCTGAGCTATTGCATATCTTAAGAAGCCCAGAGCGTCTGATGGAAGTCATTCGTGAAGAGCTAAATGCGATTAAAGAGCAATATAACGATCCTCGTCGTACTGAGATCACTGAAAATACAGCAGATATTAATATCGAAGACTTGATCAATGAAGAAAATGTTGTTGTGACACTTTCTCATCAAGGTTACGTTAAATATCAGCCACTTACCGATTACGAAGCACAGCGTCGTGGTGGTAAAGGTAAATCAGCAGCAAGAATTAAAGAAGAAGACTTTATCGATCGTCTGTTGGTAGCTAACACCCATGACACCATTCTGTGCTTCTCAAGCCGTGGTCGTCTCTACTGGATGAAAGTTTACCAGTTACCAGAAGCAAGTCGCGGTGCTCGTGGTCGCCCAATTATCAACTTATTACCTCTTGAGCAAAATGAACGTATTACGGCTATTTTGCCAGTGAGAGAGTATGAAGAAGGTAAGTTTGTCTTTATGGCAACAGCAAGCGGCACCGTGAAGAAAACACCTCTGCAAGATTTCAGCCGTCCTCGTAGTGCAGGTATTATTGCCGTCAACTTAAATGAAGGTGATGAGTTAATCGGTGTTGATTTAACCGACAGCACTAACGAAGTTATGTTGTTCTCTGCGGATGGTAAAGTGGTTCGCTTTGCAGAAGATTGTGTTCGCCCAATGGGACGTACTGCGACTGGTGTTCGTGGTATGAAACTGAGCGATGACGATAAAGTGGTTTCACTTATCATCCCTCGTGGTGAAGGTGATATCTTAACCGTAACTGAAAATGGTTATGGTAAACGTACTGCTCAAAGCGAATACCCAACGAAGAATCGTGCAACACAAGGCGTTATCTCTATTAAAGTCAGTGAGCGTAACGGTAAAGTTGTTGGTGCAATTCAAGTTGAAGAAACTGACCAGATTATGATGATCACGAATGCGGGTACATTAGTTCGTACACGAGTTTCTGAAGTCAGCATTGTTGGACGTAATACACAAGGTGTTACCTTAATTCGTACAACCGAAGGTGAGTTGGTCGTTGGCTTGCAACGTGTTGAAGATGAAGATGATGCATTAGATGACGATGAAGTTAATGAAGTTATTAACGAAGAGTTATCAGAAGCACCTGATTCAGATTTAGCGGACGATGCAGACGAAGAATAATATTTATCATTATTGTGATGTATAAATAAAAGAAAGCAGGCATAATTGCCTGCTTTTTTTATATGGTAGGATCAGTTCATCATCAGAAAAAATTATCTTGATGATAAAGATCATATCATTCAGACATACAGTAACTTCTGCTAGAATAGAATAAGTTTCTTATGCGGTAGGCATTATTGATTAGGGTGGTTGTTTGAGATATCTCTCGTCCTTTAAAACATCGTTAAAAATTTCCCGCTACCTTTTTCGTGTATTAGGTATCATGTTGTGGGCGATGGGTGCATTGTTAACCATGTTTTACCTCATCAATATTTTCAATGACACAAAGTCAGATATTCGGCAAGAGTATAGTAATAACTACACCAATCTCCTTGGCTTCTTTAGGCAAACCTCTGGCACCATCCGTGATTTACAATACCTCGCAGAACGACATCAAGAACAGATCAATTTAAATCCGAGTATGAAAAATTCATTATTTTATGAAGGACCTTTTTCACTTCATAAACTTAATGACACTGCGGATTGTGAATTGTTTAAAGGGCAAACGAATAACTATTTTCGCTCATTTAACAGCATCTTATATTATTGGAAAGATAATACGCCCGCCCTGCAAGGAATAAACCAAGTCTTTATGGTTGGCTCCCATAGCATGTGTATGATTAACTTCCCTTTGCGCGCATCCCCTGTTGATACTGAAATGTTGAAAAAGATGGTTTACGAAAATACACGTAATTACATCAATCAACGCGCACAAGGTAAAGAGGTTAACCAATATTGGATAGTGCCAGATGCAAAAGGAGATAGCGGAATTTTATATGTTATGTCGCCAGTTTATGCCTCAGGTAAATTTATTGGCTTGATCGGTATTGAAAGGGCAATTCGCCTTGAATATTTTTCTCCCGCCAAAGACAGAGTGATTTCAATTCACCTTCTTAATAGTAGAAACACCACTGTTTTAAGCTATCCAGCAGAAAATAACTATCATGCCGTTAAACAAGTTCCTGATGTTAGTGCCCCTTATTTTGGTTTTGATGAAGACTTTAGTGACTTAGTTGCTAAGCGTAAATTATTGCCTTCATCTTTTAGTGTGGTGTATTCATTACCACTCAAACAAATTTTAAATGAATTTAAATTTACGATTTTTAATGCGCTGATCTTAAATATTATTTCAGCCATTATGATTTTTATCTTCGTATGGATCTTTGAGCGAAAAATATTCTCCCCAGCTGAAAACAATGCCTCTCGTCTAGAAGAACACGAGCAGTTTAACCATAAGATTGTGGCATCAGCGCCAGTCGGGATTAGTATTCTTAGAATACGTGATGGCATGATCATTTTAAGTAACGAACTCGCTCATAACTATTTTCGTTTACTTAGCCATAGCGATAAACAAAATATCCTCTCTATTATTGCTGAGAAAAGTAGCAATATGGTCGATGTAGTGACCAACAATCGTAATCATCTGCAAATCAGCTTTGTTAATTCACGTTATCAAAATGAAGATGTGGCTATCTGTGTTTTAGTGGATATCAGCGCACGGGTTAAAATGGAGCGCTCATTACAAAACATGGCGACAGCTGCGGAGCAAGCTAACCAAGCTAAATCGATGTTCTTGGCAACTGTCAGCCATGAATTACGAACGCCACTTTATGGCATTATTGGTAATTTAGAGTTATTACAATCTCTTACACAAAGCGATGATACTGCTCGATTATTAAAAACGATGGATAACTCCTCATCGTTATTACTAAAAATTATTAGTGATATCCTCGATTTCTCGAAAATTGAGTCTAAACAGTTAAAAATTGATATTAAGCCATTTAATTGTCGCCAAGTGCTCTCTTTTGTTATCTCTAACTATTTACCTTTGATTGCGAAAAAAGACTTGGCTATTTACTGTTTTATCGAACCTGATGTACCTAAAATTGTAAATAGTGATCCTGTTCGTGTGCAACAAGTTATCTCTAATTTATTGAATAACAGTATTAAATTCACTACGACAGGGTGTATTACCTTGCATCTTTATAAAGATGATTATTATCTCTATTTCGATATTCACGATACAGGGCGAGGGATCAGCGATAAAGCATTGCATGAGCTTTTTGAACCATTCTTCCAAGTATCTCAAAATACAGAAAGTGCATCAGAAGGGACAGGATTAGGTTTAGCTATTTGTGAAAAGCTAATTAACTTAATGGATGGGGATATCAGCGTTGTTTCCCAAGAAAATATTGGTAGCCGCTTTACAGTTCGTATACCTCTTTATGGTGCTTTAGAAGGAATTGAGCCTTCTTTTAAACAGAATATTTATAAAGAAAGTAATGTTCGCTGTTTTATTGATATTAAAAATCTCTATTTAGAAGGTTTTATTGGTCGATACCTTCGTTATTTTGGCTTGAGCTGTGAATTACTTACTGAAGAAGTGGTGTTATCTTCGACCGATTTTATTATCACAGATTACGATATACCAAGAAAAGATAACTGCCAATTTATTAGGATCAATGAGCATTATTTTGAGCCGTCGAAGAAAACAGCTGGAAACGTATGGGTCTGCGGTACTTATAAATTAAACGAGTTAACAAAAATAATACTGCAATTGCCACAAAATAAAGTGGAAGCAAATTGTGTGGATATGGTGGAGCAAGATACTGATTGTAGCTTACAAACCTTAACGATTCTTATTGTCGATGATCACCCAATAAACCGCTTATTGTTGACCGATCAACTGAAAAAAATCGGTTTTAATACAGTAACAGCAGAAGATGGTTGTGACGCATTAACGTATTTAGCTAAAAATCATGTTGATATCGTTCTGACGGATGTCAATATGCCAAACATGAATGGTTATCAGCTGGCAACACATATAAGAGAAATAGGCAGTAATATGCCTGTGATTGGTGTGACGGCGAATGCGATTGCAGAAGAGAAACAACGTTGTATTGATGCAGGAATGAATGATTGTGTATCTAAACCTGTTTCGCTTTCTATTTTAAGAGAAGTATTGGTGAAGCATATACCTAAAGAATAATTCTAGATCGTGAACAATAAAGCGAGTTAAAAACCAAGGCTAATTTATTAGCCTTGGTTTTTTTTAAGTCAAAATAAGGTAAAAATGACGTAATTACAAAGCATTTTGATAGATAAAATGAAGCAAAGTACAGCCATAATAAGACAAGCTGATTAAAAGGAGAGTGAGGGAGTCTCTGTAACAGCCTATAAGCGAAAAAACTAGTAAAGGTACAGATATAAAGCCATGTAGCTTATAAGGTGCTTCTGAACAGGAAATATTTGCAAGAAAAGAGAAAGGCAAACCCAAAGAAAATGAGGGATAAAGAGTAAAAATTAAAAAGCAGAGAAGCTCCCACAAAGGGATGAGCTTCCTGATTTTATCGGTGCGACTAGGGTAACTACGGTGAAATTAATCCGGGCCGTTAATTTCCTTATCAATAGTCACTGATGACAAGTAATTAAGTAATGCGATATCGTTATCGACACCTAATTTCATCATGGCTGATTTTTTCTGACTGCTGATCGTTTTAATACTACGATTAAGTTTTTTCGCGATTTCAGTCACAAGAAAGCCTTCAGCAAATAATCTCAGCACTTCACTTTCTTTTGGTGATAAACGTTTATCGCCATAACCATTTGCATTTACTTTTTCAAGTAGCTTCGCAACGCTTTCAGGCATAAATTTCTTGCCTTTTTGTAGTGCAGCCAATGCTTTTGGTAGATCAGTCGGAGCACCTTGCTTAAGCACAATACCTTCAATTTCAAGATCAAGAACTGCGCTCAAAATAGCTGGGTTGTTATTCATTGTGAGTACGATAATAGACAAATTAGGATAATGTCTTTTGATGTACTTAATGAGTGTAATACCATCACCATACTTATCGCCAGGCATAGACAAGTCAGTAATTAAAGCATCCACATTTAACTTAGGTAAGTTATTGATAAGTGAAGTCGAATCTTCAAATTCACCTACAACATTGACCCATTCAATTTGTTCTAAAGATTTACGAATACCGAATAAAACGATTGGGTGATCATCGGCAATAATAATATTAAGGTTATTCATGTTTAATTGTTACCTTGCTGCAGCAACTGTTGAATCCATTTATCCAGTTGAGTGATACGTTCTTTGATCTCTAATTCATTATGATTTTTTATGTCATGCTCTAAATATTCACAGCTTTCTCTGAGATATTCTAAATCTAACATGGCAAAAACCCCTTTTAGACGGTGAGCTGTCTGGGCTAGAGAATGAAAGTCTTTATTTGTTGCTTCTAAGTGTAGTTTTTCAACATCAATAGGAACAGTACTGATAAATAGTTCCTTATAATCACTACCATTCAACTTCTTCCTATAATTATTAAGAATTACTTCGTATTTATCAAGGTTATTATTTTCATCCCAAATACTCTCTTTAGTTGTATCTAGGGAAAATGACTCATTTTCTTCAATTAAATAAGTAATAGCCTCTATTAAAGGATCACCGAAGTTATAGTTACACTTTATTAAATCTTTTGATATTTTTTCAAATCCAACAATAGAACTCATTAATAATATTGTTGGAGATTCAGGGTTATCATTCGGTGTATCCTTAAGTATGATATCGTATTCAGGATAAAGATTCTCTCTATTTTTATCAAAGTATGTGGCGCCATATTTATCAAGCTGTTGACAGATAATTTTTTCTATTTCAGGATTTTTTATAGCGAGTTTTGCGTTTATTCCCTCTAATAATACGTTAAATGTTCGTTCTTCAGTATCTATATGCTGGTATGGGAGTGCAATTTGGAAATGAGAACCAATACTTTCTTGGCTCTTAATCGTTAATTCTCCTTGTATTTTGTTGCATAGCAAATGGCATAAATAAAAAATGATACCTGAATTAGAATAATATTTGTCTCCCATTGCTTGTCCTAAGAATGGGTATTTTATATTAGCAATATCTTGAGGTGTAAGCCCGCTTCCACTGTCAATAATATCTATAAGTATTTCTTCTTTATCTTTATTTTTAACTAAATTCAGATTAACGGTTATCTTTCCATAATTAGTCGTGCTAATGGCATAATTAATCAATGATAAAATAATCTTACTTAAAGCGGGACCATCGTTAATTAAAAGTAATCCAGGTCTTATATTATTGTGGAAATAAAGTGTTAGGCCTTTTCTTATCATAAAAGGTGATGCTGTTATCAGAATAGATTCAACTAATGTTGATAGTTCAAATTCATCCTTATGAATTTTCCATTCTTGGTTTTCTAACTTATTAATTAATGTAATGTTTTCTATCCATTCAGAAATGTAATTTGTTTTCTCTAATAATAAGCTAAGCAATTGTTGATGAGTGTCTTCGGGTAATAATTCTTTAAATTGATAAACCATCTCATTTATATCTTTGATAGGACGCATTAATTCTAATGACATATTAGATAAGATCTTGCGTCGTGCGATGGTATTTTTCTCATATTCTTGCTGTGCAAGTTGTAATTTTTTATTGATTAGCGCTTCGTTATCTTTATTCAGAAATATGAATAATGATGTATTGTCAATATTGTTATTATTACTTGTTCTTATTTCATAAATTTCGTTGTTGATAGCCGTTTGAATTAAGCCATTGTGCTCAACTGCCATTTGGCGGATCTTAGATAAATCGATATGAGGCAGTAATTTTTCCGCATGACTATTACTAATAATCTTATGGTTAGAGGAAAAATTATAGACTAGTAATCCTATCGGAAGGTTTGAAATGATGTCGTTTGTCATCTCTTCTTTGATCCGTAGATTACGAGTCATCGAGATATAAGGAAAAACGTACTTATTACGGATATAAATATGGCCAAAAACGGAGATAGAAATAAATATCAGCAGACTGATTAATAACCAAATATTTTTGTAGGCAATCTCTTTTATAATCGACTTCATAGGGTATTCATAAGAGAGTGAATATGGGATCCCAATAATCGGTTGAGAAAAAATCAGTGAAGAGCCATCGGTTGATATTTCAATGTTATTTTTGTCATAAACAGATTGCTGACCTGTCGGAAGTAATCTTAAGTAGTGTGGAGATAGCTCTGAAGGCAAGAAATTATTGATAGGCAGATCAAACGCCACTACGCTGGTTAGCTGACCCGGTACATTAAACATAATACGATAAGTATAGTAATAAATGTTTTCCGTAGACATTTTCCTAATAGGAGAAAGGCTCTCTTTTTCATCTAATGCAGTTGATTGCATCAATAACTCAGACCGTTTACTTTCAGCCGTTAATGTTAAATAGCTTTCTTTGTAACGGATCTCCGGTTTAAGCACAGAATGAGTTGTAATTAAGATAAGATCATTCCCTTTACCATTTAGATAATAAAGTGAACTGTAATCATTACGCACACCCCAAAGAATTTCGAGTGAATTTGCAAATCGTTGTGCTAACTGAAAGGTTTGCTCATTGGGTTTACCAAATATAATGGAATCTACGGTTTGGTCTCGTCCTTCAAGCCAAAATACATCAGAACGCAATTTTATTGGATTAAGTCGCAATACAGGAAACATCGAGGTATCGGTTATTTTATTTGATAACTGAAAAAGCTGATTAGAGTGGTAACGATAATCTTCAACCTGTCGAGAGAATTTGAGAGTTGTATTGTTGATAGCGTTTTTTTTGCTATCTAGCCAAGTGTCAAAATAACTGTAAGCGTAGAGAAAAAGCGATATGACCATAAAAAGAAGAAATAGGGCATATAGACGAGTTAGTGTATTTGGCTTGAGTTGGTTCAATGTACGCATTCAGTTTGCGAGCCTTTAAGAGACAATGTAATTAAAAATAGAAAATTGAATAAACAATCACCATTATTCAGCCATTATATTAACAGGTTATCCTTTTAAAAGGGATATTCGGATGAACTTTGAGCAAACAAACAAAAAAATCCAATTTTTTTACAATCGGAGCTAGACAGCGGGGTCAGAGATAGGCATAATTCCGCGCTATGGAAGGATGGCCGAGTGGCTGAAGGCAGCGGTCTTGAAAACCGCCGATGGGAAACCATCCTAGAGTTCGAATCTCTATCCTTCCGCCAGAATTAGCCGGCTTAGCTCAGTTGGTAGAGCAACTGACTTGTAATCAGTAGGTCACCAGTTCGACTCCGGTAGCCGGCACCATATAAGAACCCGTTATCTCGTAAGAGGTAGCGGGTTTTTTCTTATCTATAATTCTCTTTTTTTATTTTTCCTCTTATTTATTTTTATTTAAACCCTTACGGGGTACTCCGTTTATTTCTCAATATCACTCTGATTTTTTATCTTTAGTTATCAAAAATTAATCAATATATTAGTGAGTTAGCATTTTTTAAGCAGAAAGCGTTTGAAGATTGAGCAAACAGATAAAAAAGTCATTTTTTTTACAATCAGGACTAGACAGCGGGGTCAGAGATAGGCATAATTCCGCGCTATGGAAGGATGGCCGAGTGGCTGAAGGCAGCGGTCTTGAAAACCGCCGATGGGAAACCATCCTAGAGTTCGAATCTCTATCCTTCCGCCAGAATTAGCCGGCTTAGCTCAGTTGGTAGAGCAACTGACTTGTAATCAGTAGGTCACCAGTTCGACTCCGGTAGCCGGCACCATATAAGAACCCGTTATCTCGCAAGAGATAGCGGGTTTTTTCTTGGATCAATTTTAATATTGAAATGATATAGTAAAAAAACACCACATAAAAAGATGGTGGTGTTTTTGTGTATTATCGTGATCACCACCCCATCACAGACCAATTAAATACTCGTCCCAAAATTTTCACTTCTTCTAATGTCGAACGCTCATCTGGGTAATCAATAGTATTATAGCTACGGATGATAATGGTGTTATTGGGGAGTCGGTGTAAAATTTTAACTCTCAAAAGATCGCCTTGTTGAATAGCATAAATACCACCATCAACAATTTTTGTATGTCCTGTACTGATAGTGACAATCGAACCATCAGGAATAACTGGGGACATACTGTCACCATGAACTTTAAAAGCAACGGCATCACTAGGTTGAACGCCATAGCGATTAAATGTAGAACGAGAAAATCTCAATAATTCCACCTTTTGATTATCAGTGGTACAACTTCCGAAACCTGCAGCCAATTCAATAGTAGTATAGAAGGGGATCTCAACTTCATCTCGTTCTATCGGCGTATTATTATCCCAATCATCAACAGGTGTCATTTCATTTACTGAAACACCATCGTTTCTTTTTGCTCCTCGCCCATATTCTAACCATTCTGCTCGAACATCGAGCCATCGGCTTAATGCTAAGATATTTGTTGGATCAGGAATTGACTCATTGTTCAGCCATTTCCATACAGCTGGAGCACTGACTTTTATACCTTGCTCAGCGAGTGCATCTGTAATTCTTTTACCTAATCCACGTCCTGCAATCCCTGAATCTAAGCAAGCTTCTTGAAGCCTTTTTGTGAACTCCGTTTTATTATCATTTTTAACCATTGGTTAATTTCCTTTGCTACTTGACGTCACTTTAGTTAAAATATAGCATTAACTATTAGTTAATAAAAGTACGAAAAGTACAAAAAATTAACTAAATAAACCAATGCAAGAGTGGTAAGTAAAAATCACGTTGAGATAACGCCGTAAAATGCGGGTGATTTAGATGCATAAATGCCATGCCTTGTCGTGGTACATGGATGACCAATTAGTAGTGATAGGAAATCAAAAGGAGCATTAAATGAGACTAGCAGACTTACCTAAATATTTTTCACCAAAAAGCATTGTATTAAGTGATGTAAGAACAGTGAAGGCAGTAGATTCACTGTCAGTGACTGATGTGATGACATCAATTAGTTTAGTAACTCGAAAAGGGCGAATGGGCATAGAGTTATTTTTAGCTAAACATAGTATTAATCATCCCAGTGAAGCAATAGAAAGCCTTTATCAATATGCACTAACTCAGGCTTATCAATATAAAGCCATTGATAAACTTAATGAAGATGTGAAAGTTAATGTTTTACACATTATTGCTAATTATGCTTTCCAAGATTACGCAAGAAGTGCCGCAAGTCAGAAAGCGTGTCCTGATTGCAGTAATGGATTTATTGAAGTTGACGTTTTTACTACAAAAAGCTACACCTCAAAATCTGTTAAAGAGCTTGAGCGAAATTTTAAAAATGAGCTTAAAGTTAAACCCCAAAATAAAACTTCTTACCGTGAAGTAAGAGAAACAACTCGAGTGGTTTGCCCTACATGTAAGGGGAAAGCTGAAATTCGTTTAGCATGTCGTTGCCATGGACGTGGTCAAGTTTTAGATAAAAAAGAGAGTGAAAAGCAAGGTATGTCTGTTTTCAAACCTTGTAATCAATGTTCAGGACGCGGATATCCTCGTTTAAAATTCAGCGAAGTATTAGAGCAAGTACAAATGGTGGTGAGTGTTTCTAAAACTGTTGCGTACAGTAACTACAAGCCGTTATTTGAACATTTAGTTGAAGAATGCTTTAAAGAAGAGTCCTTATCAGAAAAAATTCTGCAAGAAGTGACCATTAGGTAATAATTTTCTCTATTTATTTATTTTTGTAGAAAATAGTTATTGATTTTTAGGAAAAATAAGCATACTATAACTCCACAGTGAGATATTTGTATCTAAAAACCTCACAACAGAATATAAAAAGCCCCAATTTTTGAAGTGGGGCTTTTTTGTATCTCTATTTTCTTAGCTAATATAAATTAACGATATCTGTTAAATTTTATTTTCAATGGAAGACCACAATGTGGTCTTTTTTATATCTGCCATTTATCTAATTAGATAAATAAAACATAAACATACTCATGTTAAAACAGTGCTTAAATTTAAGTGCTGTGGATGAGTATATTATTTATTACAGTTCCTCCTATTGGAGGTAAGCCATGAGAAACAATGAAAGAAAATCCAGATCTATGGGAACAGATATTTATTGCCCTTTCTTCAATGAAAGAGCAAGGAATATCAGCCTCTCTTGCTGGAGGAATGGCTATTCTTCGAGGTTTATATAACGGCGGAGGATGGAAAAAAACCTCTATAGATGGGCTGATGTGTGCAATGTTTGCTTGGTTTATTAAAGATATTCTAATTTTATTTAATATTAATCATGAGTTTGCTTACTTAGCCAGTGTGTTTATTGGTTATGTCGGAGTAGATTCCGTGAGTAAACTCCTTAAAGGAAGAGCAGGAGTTAAAAATGGCTAAAATAGCACGAGGTGAGCGTAATAATAACCCCGGTAATATCCGGCACGGTTCGAAATGGCAAGGATTATCCATAGAGCAAACCGATAAAGATTTTTGCCAATTTATTTCACCTGAATATGGAATACGAGCCATCTACAAATTATTACAAACGTACCAAAAAAAATATGGGTTAAATACCATTAAAACAATTATCAATCGTTATGCTCCACCTAACGAAAATAATACGGTAGGCTATATTAGTCGAGCATCAAAAGAAATTGGTATTGAGGCTGATAATCCAATTAATACACAATTAAAAAATGTCGCTATTCCTTTAGCAGTAGCGATTGTTAATATTGAACTTGGCTATCAACCTTATTCAGAAAAAGTTTTTGAAGATGCTTGGTTGTTATTATGAATTATTTATTAAAGATAATGGCAATAGTGATTTTATGCCTAGGTATAGGATCGATTTGGTTAATTGATAAAAATAAATCCTTGAAACAGGAATACAATAATATTAATCAATCTCTTATTCAACAGATTGCAGAGAATAAAGATTATCAATTAAGAATAAGTCAGCTTAATCAACTTGATAATCGTCATTTACAGGAACTTGTGCATGCAAAAAAAGAAATTGATCAGTTGCGTGATATTAGTGAACGTACTCCTGAGCGGGTGTATATCAAAGCAGAATGCCCCAAAATATCAGCCAATTCCACCGCCGGCTTGGTTGATGCAAGCACCGCCAGACCTACTGACACCGCTATCCGAAATTATTGGGTACTCAGAGAACGAATTGCGCAATCAGAACATATCATTTTAGGTTTACAAGATTATATTCGGCAAGAGTGTATTAATTAAAAATCACTTTAATTAATTTATAATCAATAAAAATTATTTATAAAATAGATTGAATTTTTATAAAGAAAAGGAGAGTTATATTAAGGAGGTGAAATGAAAGATAATGATATTAATATTGCCATTCGTGAACAACTATTAAAACAATTTAGATCAGCAAGTATTAATGTTGATGTTATTGCTGGTTATCAACCAGATAAAAAGCAAGATAATAATATTATTATGTTTTTTCCTATAAAGGAGGTTGGCCAAGGTTGGCAAAAAAGAAATTATAATATTCAAGGTAATAATGCAAACCATAAAGAACAACAACTGTTCGAATTAACATTTCAGGTTCAAGGTTTTATTAAACAACATCCAAATTTAACAGCAGGTGATTTAATTCGAATGACTCGGATGATTATTAATTCGTTGTCTTTTGTCGAATCAATGAGAAAAGAGGGAATAGGGATACAACGTGCGAGCGAAATTAGACGAGCGCCGATAATAAATGCTGGAAATAGCTATGAGCATAATCCTTCATTTGATTTTAATGTCACTTTTTCCAGTACGTTATCTTTAGACACTGCTGCAACAAATTTACTTATTTCTAACTTATATCGTATTTAAGGATAAATATGTCTATTAAACAAACGCGCTATATTGATATTGCGAGCGCGGTTATTGGTGCATCAGCCGCACCTATGCGCAAACTTACAGCTCGTATTTTCTCAACAAACCCTAAAATTCCAGCAGGGAAAGTACTTGAATTTGCTAGTGGGCAAGTGGATGAATTACTTGGTGCAGGATCACCAGAAGCGAAATTTGCTCGTCAATATTTTAGTTATGTTAGTCCCGCACCTATTAGTAAACCTAAAGAGCTACAAATTGCTTCTTTTGAACCCGTAGGTCGTGCTCCGACATTATTTGGTACACCAGCAGCAACTCTTGATAAATTAAAGTTAATTGAAGAGGGTGCATTTACTTTGACTATCGGTGATATCTCTAAAAATATTACTGATATTTCCCTAAAAGATGTTGAGTCTTACGCTGATGTTGCTTCTCTGATCCAAGCTAAATTAAACGCTGAAAGCGAACCTCAATTTGCCAATTGTTACGTCACTTTTAATGCACTTGATGGTGCTTTCTTGATGAGTGGTGGTGTACAAGAAAAAGCGAAGATCACCATAGATCACTCACCTTTAGCTGATGCTATGGGGTTAAGTGACGGAGATGCATCTGAGGGTAATGTGGCACAAACAGCGCTTCAAGCATTTATCGCTGCCGAAGCGATTTCTGATTCATTTGGTAGTGCGACATTCTTAACCGAGCTTTCAGTAGAGCAAAGTGTTGAGTTAGCAGAGTATATTGCGGGTGAAAATGTAAAATACCAGCTCTATTTATCAGTTCCAGATAAACAAGCCGAAATTTATAGTAAAGCATTAATCGGTACCGCATCAACGGGATTAAATTTAAAAACAGATGATGACTTTTTTGTTCAAGCTCTACCGATGGCAATTATGGCTGCAACAGATTTTGATCGCACAAATGCGACGACTAACTATATGTATCGTCAATTTGGTATCACTTTCCCATCTCAAGTTAAGACCGATATTGCGGCGGATCGATTAGATAAATTACGCGTGAACTATTACGGTGAAACAGCTGTTACTGGCACTGATATTAGCTTCTATCAACGTGGTTTTTTATGTGGAAATGCTTCTAATCCATTAGATATGAGTGTTCATACTAATGAGCAATGGCTAAAAGCCCATATCGCACAGCAATGGTTAAGCTTATTGCTTTCCACTCGTGGTATTCCAGCGAATAAAGATGGTGAAGCAAGAGCGATGATGGTTATTGCGGGTGCAGTTACGAAAGCATTAAATAATGGCACTATTCTTACGGGTAAAACGCTGGCTGAAGTACAAAAAATCGCAATTACAGATGCAGCAGGTGATGATTTAGCGTGGCACGATGTACAAAATAAAGGTTATTGGTATAACGCTGAAATCGTTGAAGAAACAGGTCCTTCTAATTTACCAGAATACATCATGAAATATGTATTAATTTACGGTAAAGGCGATTGGGTTCGTAAAGTTGAAGGCTCACACAATTTAGTTTAAGGAACAAACAATGAACGATATTTCAGCAACAGGTTTAAGTTTAATTATTCAGGCAAGTAACACATTTCCTGCAGGTATTCCTATTACCACATTTTCAGATGATGGTGATCCTTTAGATTTACCAGCAGTAGATATCACTCAAACCGCAGTAGATATTAATGGTAATTTAGTGAGTTGGTCAGCGCCTACACCTCAAACTGTGACGGTTAATGTATTAGCAGGTAGTGAAGAAGATGAAAACTTGGCTATTTTGCTTGATGCAAATACAGCAAGACGAGGACGTCGTCATGCAAGCGATATTATTACATTAGTGGCTTCTTATGGTGATGGTTCTATTACCACTGCTCGTAATGGTCGAATTACTAATGGTAGTCGTGGTAATTCAATTGCGAGTGCTGGGCGTCTCAAATCTAAGCAGTACACCTTTATTTTCCAAGATTTTGATCGTGTCAGAGCACGTTAATTTTTAGCGTTATTCTTATTCATCTAATGGCGGCTTCGGCCGCCTTTTTTATGGGATTTAATTATGTTAATTAAACCAAAAGAGATCACTGTTATTGATAGTGATCGTGAAGAACATACTTTTATTATTAGCCGATTACCTGCAACGATTGGACGAGAAATTCTCGCTAAATATCCTTTATCGAATGCACCTAAAATTGGTGATTATGAAGTCAGCAAAGAAGCCATGTTAAAAATGATGGCTTATGTGGCAGTTGAAAAAGAAGGGCAAGAGATTTATCTAAAAACCAGCACATTAATTGATAATCATGTGCCTGATGGGGAAGCCTTGATTCGTCTTGAACTCGAAATGCTGAAGTACAACACCAGTTTTTTCGGCAAAGACGGGAGCCTAAATTTCCTACAATACCTTCTAGGCAAGTTCAGCGGTTCTCTCCCGTCGATTATAAAAACGCTGATGGCTTCTTTGCAGTCATCATCTCCGCGGGTTTCGCCTCCTTCACAGAACTCAAAACAACTATAGATCTAGAGGAAGCCTTTGATCTGTGGGAGATCGCGATTACTAATCGTTATAACGAGGCGCTAGCGGCGTTAAAGGAGAGATAATGTCTCTATTACAGGTATTTTCTCAGGTACTGATGTTGGAGGCTGAAGTATCTGATAGTGCATTAGCAAATATTAGAAAATCAGCAGATGAAATTCTTGTTGAAATGAAAAATATTGAACAGGGGGTTTCAGGAGGTATTACTAGTTTCTATAACTTTGTTCAAGAAATTCACTTCAATCTTGGGGAATTACCCGAAGATCATGACATAAGTATTTCATTCAATAGTGATGAAATGACAAGTGCTTCTGTAACTATTGAAAACTCAATTCAAAGCATTGTTAAAAGCGCTCTAATGGGAACGCAAGAGTTTGATAAATTCTTGCAAGAAATCTTAGTGGGCATGCTGGGCTTATCACTGAATGAGCCAATAAATATTGATCTTAATATCAGTGAAACTCAAGATAAAATTAATTCAGTAACACAAAGTATTGATACCCTAAAAGATTCTATGTCGGTTTTAAATTACCAAAGAGAATTGATCAATAATAGTGGCGGTGATGAAGCGCATATTTTAGCAAACCTGAATACTGAATATGAGGCAATGGAGGCGCAATTATCTTCACTTAATGGTGAGTTGAATTCTTTAACCGAAACTGAAAAGAAAAATAAAGAAAGTAAAATTGTCATCGATGCACTGATTAAACAATTAGGTGCTGATTACGATACTTTTATTACTACAATGCAAACGCAAGGCATTGAGGCGGCAGTTAAAGAAGCAAAGGCCCAACGTCGATTAGGTGATAGTGTTGATGAAACAGGTAAAAGCTATCAGAAAACCACAGCGAAAATGAAGGACTATATTCTTAACGCCATTGGCGCTAAGGATATTACGGGGACTTTGCAAAAGGTTTTTTCTGCTTCATTAGATCGCGCCAAAGAAATAGAGTCGCTAGATAAACTGAGTGAAAAAATAGGTATCGCAGCTATCGATATCGATGCATTTTCAGGTGCTATGGCTGAAATTGGGGGCACAAAAGAGGCCGCTCAAGCTGATTTGACGGCAATGGCCAATGCATTTAATGATACAGAAGATCCTATCGAACAACTTTTAAAAACCGCAGATAAAGTCAAAGGAATGAGCTTTGATGATGCCCAAAAAGAGCTGGAAAAACTGGGTGTTGTCGATGAAAAAACCATTGAATTGATGATGAAGGGGCGCGAAGAATTAGAGCGCACAATGGGGGTTCAAAAACAATTTTCTGGTATTAATGATGAAAGTATCGAAAGTTCTATTCAGCTTAATGCAGTAATGAATAAGTTTGATCAATTAGCGGCACAATTAAAAAATAACTTTTTAGAGATAATTATTCCCGTTCTTGCAAAAGGAATAACGTGGTTTGATAAATTAGTTAATTTTTGTATTGAGAATAAAGACTTTGTTATCGGATTCTTTTCAGCTATTGGTAGTGCTGTTGCCATTTTTTATTTACCTGCAATGGTGTCTGCGGCAGTTGCTACACTTGCAACGGCACTCCCTATATTAGCTATTGCTGCTGTTATTGGGATCTTAGCGACGGCATTTAAACTCGTCTATGACGATATTATGAATTTTATTAATGGTAATGATTCAATGATAGGCAGTATTTTGGATCAATACCCCGCGCTTAAAGACGCAATTATGGTTGTATGGGCAGCATGGCAAACCTTTGTTGAATCGTTAAAAATTGCCTCAAGTGCTATTGCTGAATATTTTATTGCCGCTTGGAATTTTATATCTGAATCATTTAATCAATTTATTATGGTTCTTAAAGCGGGCATTAATAATATTATTGAATGGGGTCAATCGATTATTAGTGTCTTTGTTTTTGTTTCTGAGGCTATCGTCGGTGTATTTAGTTGGATGTGGGAATATATAGAGAAAATATTAGGTTGGGTTAATGAAGGTATTGATTCCATAAAAGGGATTTGGCAATCAGCAAAAAGCTTTTTAGGTATGGAAGATACAGAAAAAGAAATCACTGTTGTTCAAAAGGTGGAACGGAAATTATCTGATGAAGGCAGTCTCAATTACACCATTCCACAACCAAAGCCAGCAATACCCTATTATAATCCAGTACAAGATGTAAATGCGTTAAATAATGGATTAGCACTGTCATCAACAAATAGTTTAAACCCGATGACCAGTCAAATGATCAGTAACCAATCAAGCGTTAAAAATGAAAGTAATGTTCAAATTGGTGAAATCAGAATTGAAACACAAGCCACTGACGGGCCTGGTGTTGTGAAAGCGATTAATGAAACATTGATAAATGAAGCGGCTAAAGAAATTTCAGAGCACTACTCTAGCGGAGGTAAGAGTTAATTATGATAACTGAAGTTAGAATTTTTGATTTAGAGTCATTTGCAACACTATTTGATAGCGTTAATCCGATGAAAGTTTCGATTACTGATAGTCACCAAGTTATTAAATTTGCGGTTGAAAATGGTGAAAATCGTAGCGACCACATCATTGTTGACCCTATTAGTATAAGTGTCGAATTACTATTAACGGGTGATATTGTGAATCGTTACTCTATTATCAAGCAGCTTTATGACGAACACACACTAGTGGGAATTCAAACTAGAGTCAAAACCTATCAACCGATGTTGTTAGAGAGCCTCAGTCATGATGAAGATCCCCAAAAAGTGAATGCCATCGAATTAAAACTCAAATTTATAGAATGGAAAACAATAGAGCCTGAATATAATAAAAAATCTTCTAAATCGACAAAAAAACCAAAGCAAACCTCAACAGTCAATCGTGGAAATGTCAAAAGTAAAAAATCAACACAAATAGGAAAAAAAGAAAAATAGGAGGTAGATAAAATGCAAACTATTCCATTACAAGCTATTCCTAATCAGCGATTTTCTGTCGAAATAGCTGGTGTTGATTGGATTTTTACGTTGAAGGTCGCTAATCAAACCATGTTTTGTGATATTGAGCGAGATGGTGAAGTGCTTATTACAGGTATTCGCTTGGTCGCTAATACACCTATTATTCCTTATTGTTATTTAAAACAAGGGATTAATTTAGTTTTTTTAACAGAAAATGATGCTTTACCGTGGTATGAGGAATTTACAAAAACACAATCATTAGTGTATTGGAGTAATGAAGATGGATCTTCGGCGAATAAGGGTGGGGATTGAGGTCGGCGAAAGGCTTCAATGGTATGAAGGATTGCGTATATCAGCAGGAGGAAAAAAATATGCAAATCCATTACAAAACGAATGTAAAATCGCTATTACAGGGCTTAATGCCGAGACAAGGGATTATTTGCTGACGGAAACCAGTCCTTATAATAAAAATAAGCAAGCTCGGCGGCTTTATTTAGAAGTTGGTCGAATTAACTCTGGTTTATTTTCGCTTTTTATTGGCGATATCGTCAGTGCAGAAATAGACTCTCCTCCGAATGTCACCGTAACGTTATCTGCAAAAACTAGCCATCATTGTTCTGGGAAAATTATTTCTTCTAGTGGTGGCGCAATTCAAAAATTGAGTGAAATCGCGTTAGTTATTGCTAATGATTGTGGCGTGAAATTGGATTTTCAGGCGACCGATAAAAATATTGCCAATTGGTATTATTGTGGCTCTGCATTACATCAAATAGAGCGTTTACAAGAGTCGGGAAATGTTAAAGCTTTTATTGATGATGATACGTTATTCGTAAAAGATGATGATAAAGCATTAAAAAGCCGATTTCGTATTTTGAATATGAATTCAGGCATGATTGGCATTCCTAAAGCCACGGAGAGTGGATTGACGGTAAGTTATCTTATCGATAGTACCTCTGAATTAGGTGGAATGCTTCGCCTTGATAGTAAACTAAATACCTCACTAAATGGCGATTACATTATTGAGCAGCTTGAATTTAAAGTTGCCTCTCATGATGCTGATTTTGCCTATACCGCAACATGTAAACGAGCTTAACTATGAGTAAACCCAATAATGATATTGCCAGTGTTGGTTCATTGGCAGGGGCTTTTTCGTCTGCATTTCGCCATTTAATGATGAATACAGATGATATGTTACCCGCAACTGTCATTAATTATGATGAAAAAACCAATCGAGCCATGATAAAGCCCTTGGTCATGATGTTGACTACGGATGATGAAAAAATCTCTCGAGCCCCTGTTGCTAACATTCCTGTGTTTCGATTTGGTGGCGGTGGATTTTTTATTAGAGCCCCCATTAAACCTGGTGATTTTGGCTGGTTAAAAGCCTGTGATCGTGATATTAGCCTTATTTTTCAACGTGGTGGTTTAGAAGATCAACCCAATACAACACGATTACATTCGTTTAGTGATGCTATGTTTTTTCCTGACACGATCAAAGGATGGGCTATTGATGGGAAGAACATTGATGCCTTAGTTATTCAGTCAATGGATGGTTCAGTCTGTTTCTCTCTTCATAACGATAAAGTTGTATTAGAAACCCCAAAATATGAGATCAACGCACCTGAAACGATATTTACTGGCAATGTTACTGTTAATGGTAATTACGCTGTAAATGGTAATAGTGATTCACAAGGTGGGCTGATGCGCCATAACGGAAAAGATATCGGCTCAACACATACTCATAGTGGGGTACAAGCAGGGAAAGACAATACAGGGAGTCCAATATGAGGACATTTTCAATAAACCAGCAGAATGATTTTGCGATAGGTGCTGATGGTAACCTTCAAATTTGTGACAACGATGATGCAGTAAAAAATCTTTGTCAGCATTTTATTAAGGCTGTCCGTGGTGAAATGCTACATAAAAAAGATAAAGGTATTCCTTATTGGTCAGCTACATTTAGCCGACAAGTTGATCTTCCTTTATTTGAAATGGCGTTTCGACAACGTATTGCTGAAATAGAGGAAGTTGTCTCTATCACTTATTTCCATGCTTTTCTAGAAGAAGGAACATTGAAATATCAGGCAGATATACGCACGATATATGGAGGATTTACATTGAATGGCTGACTATCGTTATATCAATAATAAAGGTGTGATTGTTCCTGATACATCAACATTACGAAATCGTGTAGAAGACGAATTTCGTGCTGTATTTGGTCAATCCATTAATTTATCGCCAGAAACTCCACAAGGAGTATTGGTGACTATGGAAATTGAAAATCGGGATGCGATTGTTCGTAATAATGCTGAACTGGCAAATCAAATAAATCCAGATATTGCTGGTGGTATTTTTCTCGATGCAATATGGGCATTAATGGGCGGCGAGCGTATTAATGCCACACATTCTTATTTAAGTGATGTCGAGTTTACGGGTATTCCCGGTACTATTATTCCTAAAGGTTCTCAGGCACTCACAATAATGGGGGCTGTTTTTGAAACGTTATCACCATTAATTATCGCTAATAATGGAAAAATTAAAGGCGATATGCGAGCCAAAGAATATGGTTCTATTAGTTGTGGTATTGGGCAATTAAATAAAGTGGCAAGTTCTGTATTGGGATGGGAAAAAGTGAATAACTTAACCCATGCAGTTGTTGGTCGTCATGCTGAGTCAGATATAAAGGCAAGGCGTCGGCGTAAACAAACACTCGCTAAAAATACAGTCAGCGTCGCAGAAGCAATTACTTCTTCGCTATATGAATTAGAGGGCGTTAATTCTCTTTCTTTTCGTGAAAATTTTAATGATAAAGCGTTAATTGTTGATGGTATTTCATTATTACCGCATAGCATTTACGTGTGTATAGAAGGTGGGGATAGCCATGAAATTGCTAAATCATTATTAAGAACAAAAACAATAGGTGCTGCATTTAATGGTGAAATTGAAATAAAGGTAATAGAGCCAGCAAGTGGTCAAGAATATCCTATTAAATTTTCACGACCGAAAGAAATACCGGTGTTTTGCCGTATTTCTGTAAAAAAATCCAATATTGATGCACAAACCATTATTCCTAATGCTTTAGAGAAGTGGGTACAGGGTGAAATAGATGGAGACAACGGGCTGGTGGTCGGGCGAGAAGTTTCTCCTTTTGAAATTTCAGCGGCGGTTAATGCGGTGGAGCCTCATTTATTTGTCACTAAAGTGGAGCTTTCAACAGATGGAAAAAATTGGAATGTTGCATTAATTCCTATTGGTCTTAATCAAATTGCCCGATTACCAAAAGGGGCGGTACAAGTGGTGATCGTATGAATATTCAAGAATTTGATTTTCATTCTGATCTACTAAAAGCGATCCTCTGGCAATATGAAAATGCAGATAAGCTAAAAGCATTAGCACATTTAAAAGCGGCTTACTTTAATCAATCTACGGTTTCATTTTGGCAAAACTGGTATCGAGATGTATTTAATATTGATACAGCTAACGATTTTGGTTTATCAGTATGGTCACGCATTTTAGATGTACCTTTAGGAATAGATATTCCTCCTAGTGATAAAAATAAAATAGGTCTTGGTTTTGGTAAAAATAAAGCCAATTTTAAGGCAAACTTTAGACGAAATGCGGATTACACTCTATCGCTGACTTTAGATCAAAAAAGAATGCTGGTGAGAATGCGTTATTTTAATCTCACTCAAAGTCCTACCGTGACCAATATTAATGAGTTTCTTAAACGTTTTTTCTGGCGTGAAGATAGCAAAGTCTTTGTGCTCGATCCTTTTGATATGACGTATATGTATTATGTTTTTAATTTTAATCCAGATGAACGTTTACGTCTTTTATTAGAAAACTTCGACTTAATGCCGCGTCCTTCTGGCGTGGGCGTCAAATATCGTATCGTAACCAAGAAGGCCTTTGGTTATGGTCAATATCGTAAAAACTTTCTGAAGAGTAATTTCGGAGAATAATTCTTATGACTAAAATATTTAAAACCCCCTTTGCAACACAAGGGGATAAAACAGTTGTGCCTGTTGAAATTCAATCTGATGGTTCTGTGTCTTATACACAAGGTTATGGTTACGATTATGAACGTGACCAAGTTACTGATCCAGCAGCAAAAGATATTGAACGTGAAAAAATGAATAGTTTATTTCACGATATCACTGAGTCTATTGGTGAAATGCAATTGCAGGGTTTTGCTAAGTGGTCGGAAGCAGGCAAACCTTATCCTATTCGTAGTGTGGTTTATCATAAAAATAAAGCTTGGCAGTCTAAAATTGAAAATAATAATGTTGAGCCAATTGCTGGTAATGCATGGATTGAATTAAAAGCGGATATTACAGCGAATGAAGTTGGCGCTTATTCTAAAGACGATGCGGACAAACGCTTTCAACCACTAGGTAAATATCAAGTTGAAGGTCATAGTTATTCTAAAGCCGAAACTGATACGAAATATCAACCGAAAGGGAATTATGCCCCTGCGGGAAATTATGCCACTAAGGGCGATAGCTATACCAAAGTAGAATCTGATGGTAAATATCAGCCAAAAGGAAGTTATCAACCGTCGGGCGATTATGCGACTAAAGGTGAAAGTTATACTAAAGCAGAATCTGATAGTAAATATCAGGGGAAAGGGAATTACCAAGTAGCGAGTTATAGTTACTCAAAATCTGAAGCGGATAATAAATATCAAGCGAAAGGCAATTATGTTACTGCGACACGTAAAGTTAATGATAAGCCATTGAGTGGCGATGTGACGGTAACATCGCAAGATATTTTTTCTAATCAGGCGATTTCAATTGGCGCTAATCAAAATTTAAATAACTATAAAACAGCGGGTATTTATTTTCAGCCAGCGAATGCAAATGCGACTACAAATTTAAATTACCCAGAAACCATGGCGGGTACATTAATTGTTTTAAAAAATGCTGGTATTACTCAACTTTATTATGTTTATAACACGAGCCGTATTTATTCTCGTAGCCAGTATGATAAAGGTAATTTTACACCATGGGCAAAAGAGTTTAATAGTCAAAATAAACCGACCGCAGCTGATGTGGGCGCATATTCCAAAGGTGAATCAGATGGAAAATATCAGCCGAAAGGGAATTATCTAGTATCGGGTTATAGTTATTCTAAGGGAGAATCGGATGGTAAATATCAGCCAAAAGGGAATTATTTAGTTTCTGGATATAGCTATTCCAAAGGTGAGTCTGATAGTAAATATCAACCGAAAGGGAACTATGCATTAGTAGGTAATAGCGGTTCTAAAAATACAGCTAAAAAAGATGTTAACGGATGGTTGAAATGCGGAGATACGGGAATCATTCAACAATGGGGTAAAGAAGAATGGTTTCATGATGGAAGATCGTGGGATTATAAATTCCCTATTCCTTTTCCTAATACAGTTTTCGTTATTGTTGTGACAAATAATAGTGGATGGGGAAGGTTAGGAACGAGCCGGCATACTAAAGAAGGGTTCACTTTGGAAGGTGATACTGAAAGTGCATATTTTTCCTATATAGCTATAGGATATTAAAATTTAAGTACCCAATCAAGAGTAAAAAAATCACCTCTGATTAATTTATAATGAATTATAAATAATATATAGCCAAGTTGTTTATTTCTTGAAATTAACACCGAAATGAGCAGAGGACTGTGGCAAAGCATTCATTTCTTATTTTCAATAAATATCGCTACTGAGAAGTTTTTCACTTCAAATAATAAAATGAGAAACTTACTTATTTAGTTCAGAGTTATTTAATTTGACTATATTAAAAGTCGTGATAAAAACGATCCTGAAATAATTTTTTTATAAAAAAGCCACCTATTTTATAGGTGGCTTATCAGCAATAAGATAAAACTACTCTTTTATTTTTCCTTTATCCTTATCATCTACTTCAATAGGAATATAATAATTAACATCTTTTAATAGTGATGCAGGTTTGTTTAAAAGAATTGAAATAGGATATTCATCTTTAAAAATATACTCTTCAATATCTGGAGCACCGTTCTTTCTTGGTATATTGAGTTTTCTAAGTAAAATACCATAGGTGTTATAGATGATATCTTTATAATCTAATTTTAATAATGCTTCAGGAATACTAAATTTTAAATATCTTGTGTTTTCTATCTGAGTTCGATGAGTCAATTGAGCATTATAAATTTCAGGCGTATTACCCATCATAGTTGAATATTTAACGGTTAATTCATCATTTTTCTTAGATAAAATATTATGTACCGCATAGACTTTATCATGTTTATAAAGTGCATTTTGAAAGAACACTTTCCAGTAATCTTCCCGCGCTTTTTCTGTACTAAAATTCCAATCAATCATATTCGCTTTATAGGTATGCTCTATACCGATCAGTGGAAGAGAGTCTATTGTGACAATTTCAATATCGAGGTTAAAACCACTAAATTTTCTTAACGGTAGTGTAAAGCCGTGAGCTTGCCAATTCTCTTTTCTACGATAATTATAAGGCGTTATATTAAACAGTTTTTTAAACGCTCTTGAGAATGTCTGCTGAGAATCAAAACGATATTTTAACGCAATATCAAGTAGTGGCGTTCTTTGTAAACGTAATTCGACTGCAGCACACGAAAGACGCCTTGCTCGAATATAAGAGGCTAATGTCAGACCTGTTTGTTCTTTAAACATACGTTGAAGATGCCATTTCGAATATCCTGATTTCTGTGAGACATTTTCGAGTTTGAGATCTTTTTCTAAATTCTCTTCAATCCAATAGATAATATCTGTAATGACATTTTCGCTAAACATATTTAGGCTCTGATTAATAATTTATTTTCGGTAATATAAAAAGAAAGGCATTTAACCAATTTACATTAGATACTGTAATGAAATTAAGTTTGATTGTAAATTTATAAAAACATTATAACTTATAAAGTGTATTTAAACGGGTATCTATATTTTTGAAAAATTGATTCAGCTTTAACTGATTGATATATAGCGTAATTTGATGTCATTTAAGTTTTAAACCAACAATTAAATATTTTTTCTTTAATAAAATCTAAGCTAAATGTGTTATTTTTATAATTAAATTAATATAAGTAATTATCCGTAGAATAATAAATAGTTATTATTCTAATTTAATAGAATATAACTACATTATCCGTTTTGTTTTGGAAAATTAACTAAAAATAGAGAAGATAAGTGCCATAGGGAAGCTAAGAGGCCAAGTTAAGGCTATTAATAATGCACTTAAAAGGCGCATGGCTAGGCTAGGATCTTTGGTTAAAAAGAAAGTAATAATAAACGATATTACAGCCCCAATAAGGTAGCTTATTCCAATAATAGAGATAGCAGACATAACAGATCATTCAGTAAATAGACTGCAACAATTGTACTCCAAAATTGTTAAAGAAACAGAGGAATAGGGCAAACTTTTCAATAAATGTCATTACTAATGTGCAAATTTTAAACATTCATCTCATTTTTGATCTCCGATTTCTTTACGGTGTAGTCACACAAGATAATAACAAGGTTAAAGCCTAAAAATCAAAAAAATAAAATGTAGTAGATTGATTTAGCTTATTATTTGTAACAACCTTTATTGTTTTGAAAAGAGGGTTATTAAAAATAGAACAAAATGGTATCGATCTTTTTTAGTGGTTTTATTATAAAAATTAAAATTTTTAAATGCTGATTTTTAAGGCAGGATAGTGATGAAGAGATAAATTCAATGTTTGTAAAATGCACAGGTTAATTATATTACATCATGATATCGACAGAATGTAATAAATGGGATGAATGCCATTTTATACATACTTGTAGATAAATGAGCTTATGGATGGCGCGACTTAATGGATTTAAGCGTTAGCTAGGAAGCATTTAAAATCCCCTTTTAAGATTGAAAAGGGGATTTATTTTTATATCCTTTTCGGATAGGGGTTAATAGCCGTCACTATATTAAAATGGTAACTTACCAAAGTAGTAACCCGTCAATAACGTTTATTTTGATGAAAATAAACGCTGTTTTGATTAATAAATAACTAGCGTGGTAGTTTTTATGATCCCTTATCAATCAACTTTGACGTTTTGGTTTGAAGAATGCACACCAGAGCAATGGTTTAAAAAAGATATTCAGTTTGATAAAGAAATTAGCCGTAGATTTGGTGAATTATGTTTAAGTGCGAGTCGTGGCGAGCTGGCATCATGGAGAGAAACGATAGAAGGGCGCTTAGCTGAGATTATTATTCTTGATCAGTTCTCACGTAATATTTGGCGTGATACGCCAAAAGCTTTCGCCCAAGATAATATGGCATTAATCTTAGCGCAAGAAGCCACCCGGTTATCTGAATATCTGACTTTAACACCCGTTAAACGTAAGTTTATTATCATGCCATTTATGCATTCAGAATCACCCAAAATTCATCAAGATGCGGTTACCTTGTTTTCTCAGCTTAATGATGAAAATACATATCAATATGAACTGCGACATAAAGAAATTATTGATAAATATGGTCGTTATCCTCATCGTAATGAAATTTTAGGCAGAACATCTACACCCGAAGAATTAGATTTTTTACAGCAACCTGGCTCTTCATTCTAAAAAAATGCATACCTAAAAAGGTATGCATCTTCGTTTATTTCTCTTACGGATTACTTTGTAAGAAAATTAAGACTACATTGTAATATGCCATAAGTTATAGAAGGCAATACGACCTGATAACTCTGCAATAATAACTGCGGCTGCACAAGTTGCCAGCGTCATTTTTGATACTTGGGCTTTTACTGCAGTAAATCCTACGATAACCACACCTAATGCTAATACGGCTAATTGGAATCCCCAAAATAGAGATTGATCAGCGCTCAGTTCTGGACCTGTAAAGCCAAGGAAACTCACATAACCAGAGCGAGTAGCAAAAGTGATAATGGCACCGATAATAAAGGACAATGCGCCTAAACGTCTTGCACCTGTTGCCATTGCTAATACACCACCGCCAACTAATAGCGTCATCCAAAATTGCAATGTGGTGTAGTCTGTGTTCCAGTTAGCAATTGTAGGAATATGGTAAACTTGTGGAATTGACCAAACAAATGCTAGACCAAAAACAACGGTAAGTAGGTTACAAATTTCACGTAAGCCCTTCCATTTTTTCATCATAGTGAGTGCAACAGTTGCAAAAGCAAAACCTGTAAACACACCACTTAAAAACGCTTCATTACTCATTGGAGAACGGCCAACGCCTAAGAGCATATTGAAAAAACGCAGTGGCTGACCAACGTGTAATCCACCAATACCTAAGCCAACTAATGTTAAAATCAGGGCTAAAATATTAGCGTTGCGTAGTTGGTTTTCATCAATTTGACCTAATTTTTTACTGATATAAGCAATAAGAAACAGGCCTGCTGCTGACGAACCTAAAACAGTAAAAAAGACTAGAGGAAGTTCATGCATGGTTTATACCTCCGCCGCATTTTGAACTGAGCCGGTTTTATCACCAGAAGGTTTCGCTTCTTTGTGAGCTTTGATCACGATATTTGGATTGGTCAAGCTAGGATCAGGCATTGGTGCAATACCACATTCAGTACCATGTTTTGCTCTGATCACTTCAATATCATCAAAATCAAGTGCACGTTGAGGACAAGACTCAACACAAACCGGTTTCATGCCTTGTGCTACACGTTCGTAGCAACCATCACACTTAGACATGAGTTTTTTCTTCTCATCGAATTGTGGTGCACCATAAGGGCAACGCAATTCGCAATAACGGCAACCAACACAAATATCTTGGTTAACAACCACTAAACCATCTTCTTCACGTTTATGCATAGCGCCAGTTGGACAACCTGCAACGCAAGTAGGGTTTGAACAATGGTTACAAGAAATGGATAAATAATAACTATAGATATTTTGTGTCCAGATCCCGTCTTGTTTTGCCCAGCTACCACCACCGTATTCATAAACACGGCGGAATTTAGGGCCTAAATCTAAATCTTTTTCATCCTTGCAACTGACTTGACAGGTTTTACAGCCAGTGCATTTAGTGGAGTCAAAATAAAAACCATATTGCTTCATGAGTTAACTCCTTATGCACGTTTCACTTCAACAAGGTTTGTATGTTGTGGATTTCCTTTAGCAAACGGCGATGGGTGCCAGCTTGTTAATGTATTAATACATCCACCTGTATCTACACCTGTTGTATCAAGTGAGCGCCATGCACCTTGCGGTACTGCAATCACACCAGGTAATACACGATCTGTAACTTTGACGAGAATATTTAAACGACCACGAGCATTATAAATCTCAGCAATATCGCCAGATTTTAATCCACGTTCAGCTGCATCAATTGGGTTTAACCAGAATTGATGAGGAATAGCTTCACGTAACATAGCAACGTTATAGTAGCTTGAGTGAACGTGCCCTTTATCGTGGAAACCCGTCATTTGCAGAGGGAATTTCTCTTTAAGCTCAACGTTTTCAACGCCTTCTTCATTTTTACAATATTCTGGAATTGCAGGAATACGATCGCCTTCTGGTAAAATCCAGCCATCGGTATCTTGCATAAGCTTTTCAGAATAAATTTCAATCTTACCTGACGCTGTTTTTAATGGATTCGCGATAGGATCTTGACGGAATGCTTCAAGTGCAACGTATTGATTACGGTTAGGTAATTTACGATCGATAATTCCTACATCATTAGTTTCTGCAAATGTAGGCAGTGCTGGATTTTTCTCACGCATTTGGTTATAGCAATATTCAATCCACTCTTCGTAAGTACGTCCTTCGGTGAATTGCTCTTTGGTGCCCATCTTTTCTGCAATATCAGTTAAGACATCATAGCAAGGGCGGTTTTCCCAAAGTGGCTTAATCGCATTTTGCAAACGGACGACATAGTGGTAAGCACCACTTGCGTAAGAGTTATTGATAAGATCGTTTGTCTCAACGGTTGTCACATCTGGCAGTAAGATATCAGCGTATTTTGCAGATGGTGTCATGTGGTTATCCCACACTAAAATAAACTCACATTTTGATTCATCTTGCAGTAAATCATGTGTTTTATTCAAGTCAGCGTGTTGGTTACCAATCACGTTACTGGAATAACACCACATAAATTTAATACCCGTATCGAGCTTATCTTTATTTCTGACACCCGCATTTTTGCTGGTAAGTTGCTCACCGCGAGCAATTGCTTCAGACCACATAAATGTTGGGATCAAGGTCTTAACTGGGTTAGGTAGAGCAAAACTTGCAACTGGATAAGCAACGTTACCACCCCAACAACCTGTATTTGTACCAGGGCGACCAATATGACCTGACATTAATGGTAGCATCATAATCGCACGACAGGCTTGTTCACCATTTGAAGTACGCTGAATACCCCAACCTTGAGAGATCCACGCAGCTCTTGCACCGCCAATTTCACGCGCTAATTGGATAATACGTGCAACAGAAATACCCGTTAATTTGCTTGCCCACTCTGGTGTTTTTGCAATGCCATCAGGGCCATTACCTAAAATGTAATCTTTATAAGAGCCATTTTCAGGTGCTGATGCAGGTAATGTTTGTTTATCCCAACCGACACAATATTCACGTAAGAAATCTTCATCGGTGAGGCCTTCTTGGATCATCACATAGCCTAATGCAGCGACTAACGCAGCATCAGTACCCGGATAAATAGGGATCCATTCTGCACCTAATGTTGTCACACTGTCGGTACGGCGAGGGTCAATAATGATAACTTTACTTTTGCTCTTATCTAACGCATTTAACGTTTCATAGAACTGACCACCACCAGACATACGTGTTTCAGCAAGGTTATGACCAAACATCACAACTAAATCTGAATTCTCAATTTCTGTTAACAGTGATTCCAGCATGTCGCCATAAACATAAGGCACAATACCGGTTAATTGAGAGTATGAATAAGTACCATAGTCACTTAAAAAACCACCAACAGTACTTAATAAGCGTTTACATGCCGTTCTACCATGTAAGTTTGCACCTGTAGAGCCTGTACCATATTGGTAATAAATAGACTCATTACCGTATTTTTCGATGGTATATTTTAATTTTTCCGCGATGATTGAAGTGGCTTCATCCCAAGAAATACGCTCAAATTTACCTTCACCACGCTTACCAACACGCTTCATTGGGTATTTTAAACGATCGGGATTATACGTTTTCCAACGTACAGAACGACCACGCAGACACGGACGAATTTGGTGAAGACCAAATGTTGAATCGTCATACATAGTTTCATTAGAAATACGACGAATAACGCCATCTTTCACATGAACTTTTAATGGACAACGGCTACCACAGTTCACTAAGCATGCACTGTATTTGATAGTTTCAGATGTCTCATCAGGACGAATACCCTGGGGAGTTTGAGCATTAGCAGCGAATGGTAATGAAACCGTTCCTGCAACAGCAGCAGCACCAGAAATAACAGCTGCAGACTGAATGAATCCACGCCGACTCATTTCAGTAATAGAAGTATTATTTTTAATTTTTGACATTGACATTACCCTAACATTTTTCACAACAAGTAAAGTTGTATATATATGTTAAGTTATAACCCTTCTACCTATAATGATTTATATCAATATAAAAAATGTTAATAACGTTATCTAAAAAAATAATTATTAAACAAATGGTTACATTTTTTGATAAATACCACTTTAGTGGTAAATAAAATATCAAATAAATAGGATTAAACAATCAATCGATGTATAAAAAATAATATAGCGATTATTATTAATATATAGAAAAACAAGATTGTTAACATGATAACAAAATAAGAGATTAAAAATATTTGTTAATAAGAAAAGTAAAAAAGAAGAATAATTCTCCTTTTTTACTTTATACAAAAATGATTTATTACGGATTATTTTCGACAGGTAATCTGAGTGCTCTTACATCATTTCCGGTTGGAGATTGGTGAACTCTTAAGCCAAATTGAGGCAAAATAGCAAAGATATGATCAAAGATATCTGATTGAATCGCCTCGTATTGAACCCAAACGGTGGTGTTCGTAAAAGCGTAAATTTCAATGGGAAGCCCATCCGAGGTTGGGGCTAATTGTCTTACCATAATTGTCATTTGCTTATGAACATTAGGATGGTTTTTTAAATAAGCTTCAACATATGCACGGAAGGTTCCAATATTGGTCATGCCACGTTGATTTAATGGTGTTTGATATTCATTGCCCAAGGTTGCATTGAATTGATTAATTTCACTTTCCTTATTTTTTATATAAGGAGCCAACAAGTGGGCCTTTTCTAGATCATCAAGTTGCTTTTTATCTAAAAAATGGATGCTGTTAATATCAAGAGCAAGACTTCGTTTAATACGACGTCCTCCTGATTTTGTCATTGCTTGCCAGTTTTTAAAGGAATCTGAAATTAGAGAATAAGTTGGAATAGTTGTAACTGTATTATCCCAATTACGCACTTTAACCGTTGTTAAACTAATATCAATGACGGCGCCATCAGCACCATATTTAGGCATTTCTAACCAGTCACCAAGGCTTATCATGTTGTTTGCAGATAATTGAATACCAGCGACTAATCCCATAATAGGATCTTTAAACACCAACATTAATACAGCCGTCATGGCGCCTAAACCACTGAGTAAAATAAGAGGTGATTTGCCAATAAGTAGGGAAATAATCATTATCCCAATCAGCACAGAGGCGGCGAGTTTTAAGCTTTGAAAAATACCTTTTAATGGTAATCGGCCAAATGAGGATGAATTTCTCATGATCTGCATACAGAGATCCATAATAGAGAAAAGCATTAACAAGCCAAAAATTAAGCACCACGCTTGGGCGCTGGTGGTGAGGATCTCTTGTGTTTTACCTGCTCCCATCCACACCAGCGCTTGGATATTAACAACAACGCCTTGGATTAAAAAAGCAAAACGACTAAATAGTTTATTTATTTCTAGAGAAAGTTGCCATTTCTGATCGTACTGACTTATGGCTTTGGAAATTTTAGGTAAGACCAACTTGTGCAAAATAAAATGAAGAATGATTGCGACAAGAAAAATAATGGCTAAAACGAGTAGGAGAGAAGCGACTTGGGCATACTCTTCATTGAATTGACGTATCCATGTAAGCAGTTGCTGCTGCATAAAATATCCTCATAGTTAATGTGGGTCGTATATTAAGAGTATAGAAACGAGAGCTTAGTTCAAGAAGGTGAATTTTTTGTTACGACAAATGTGAGGGTAAACGAGATGATAATTAAGCGTAGCAGAGTGAATAAAAGCCAGAAATAGTCTTTTGTGCGATGAGGGTGCTATTTCTGGCTTTATGCTGTATTTTATTTTAAATCAAATAATTACAGTAAACGAGTTGATGATAATTTTACAACAACTTGGTGCAGGTTAGTAATAAAAGAAGTCATTGATTTCATATTAAGTGTCCTATTAATAAAATGTGATTCATGTCACAAATATTTTCTAAGATTGATTTTAATCACATTTCCATAACAGTCAATAGCTTTATACAAAAATATTTTAAAATTTAAATTATTTTTTATTTTAAAGATGTTTTTTATCGATCAAGTAGAGGGTTTTCTATTGAAAACTTTCTTTATCTTATTGTTTATTTTCTCTTTTTTACTTTCATCTAACAACAATGCTTAGTTGACTTTTTTCTATTGTGATTTTCACTCAAATTTTTTGCTTTAAGCTAAAAATGGAATCGGAAAAAGAAAGGAAATCACTCAATGAATATCGAAACAAAAGAAGAACGTTTACAAAAAATTTTACAAGGTGAGAAAAGCGCAATAGCACTAACACCACCTGTTTATGGTGCCCATGCTCAAACCGTTATTGATGCTGATGTGGATATTAAATTCAATCAGATAAAATCATCTCCTGATGAGCCTGATAACGAAGTAAAACTGAATCGAGTTATCAAATATGAAGTTAGTGTAACGGGGATTAATCTACGTTTAGCTGAATGGCGTACAAGTCCGAAAGGTATTTTAATTTTACCAAACAACAAAGATGTCTACATCACAATAGTGGATAACAGCAAAACAGAAATCTCTTTAACGGGTAATCGAAGTGGTGTGGCGTCATTACAATTGATCTTAAAAGATGAGGATAATGAGAATATTGTTTATTATGCAACACCAATACAAATTCGTGTTACCCCACCTAAAACCAATCCTAACACTGACTGTTCATCGAGTAATTGTGAACAATTTGATGACTTGTTGACAATACGTTCAGAATCTATGCAATGGCCAAGTCAGTGGGAGAGTGTTTCTAAAAGTTTTGTGGTACATCTTCAAGATAAAGAAGGTGAAGATGTTCAAAATAAAGAGGTTAAATTAACTTACGATGTAGAGAATAGTACATTGGCTGTTGAGCCAGAAATCTATAATTCTGATGGCGAGAAAATTAATATTAGCAAAACGAATAAATACGGTATTGCGAATTTTAAAGTCAAATTTAAAAAGAGTGAACCGAAACAAGTCGCTATATTTCATGCCGAAACTGAAAATAGTGAAGATCTAGATAAGCCAATTAAATCCAGAGATTATTATGTTGAAATGACAACGGAGAAATTACCTTCTCCTAAAGTGCCTGCAACATTAAATGGTATTCTCAGCTATCATAGTGAGAACTATTGCGTTAACGCTAATCTTATTTTAGGTCGTGATATTAGTGAAAGCACCCAAGTTGGATTTTATTTTAATGATCAACTTAAGATGTTGCCATGTACTGATAAATCAGCCGTTTCTGTGAGATTAGAGAACCAGTCATTAACAAATGGCATTCATTACATTTCTTTCTTCACTGTTGATATCTTCGATAATATCTGTTTTTCTCGACGTGAGCGTATTATTGTTGATAACTCTTTAACTGGGGAATGCAGTAAGCAAATTAAAAATATTGCACCCAAGCCTTGCATTAGTGTCACTATTCCTCAGATTTGTGATCGCTACTTTAATTCTGTCAATATTAGACTTGTTCCTTCTTTATGTTTACAAATTAAAAATCGTGTAGCGAAAATGAATATCCAAAAAATGGTTATCATTTTTAATGGTTATTCTAAGGTAAATAGCAGTGAAAGAACGTTGGTATATCGCTCAACATTAGAAATCTACGCTGATGATCCTCGCTTAGGTAATTTCTTACACGATACAACACCTAATAACGATCCTATTAATATGGTTGAAATCGTTGAGCCTGCATTAGAGAGTATTTTGGCTGATGCATTGCCTAATATTGAAGTAGGGCAACTCGGTATCCAAGTGATGGTATTTGAAAAAACAGGAAATTGTTACCTCTGTGGAGAAAATATGTACACGGTATCTCTGCGCTTACCTTGTGCTTAATACAAATCTATTCTGTTTCCTACTTAAGAGCCACCTTGTGTGGCTCTTTATCTATGTTTCATCAATAAGATTATTATCACTAAATAGTGAATTAGTGAGTCATTCGTTTTATCGCACTTATTATCGATAAAATGGTGATAGAGCTTAAAATAAGTTGTATACCAATTAACGCCATGACGAGTGCGACTGAGGTTTCAGGGCCAAAAGCAATTAAGAAATAGGCAATCACTAAATCTAAAAATCCAACCAAGATATTAAACCAGCCATAAAAATTATCTTTGATTTGTTTAAAGCCTATATTTAGACGCAGTATACCCGCAAAAATAAATAGGAAGCCGATAAAAAAGGCGAGACTAAGCACTGAGAGATCCCCTCATAATTTCCCCAAAGCGTAACCATGTGTGAATAAATTTTGAGCTAGTAGGGTTGCAGCCACGAGTAAGTCTTCCCTTGTTATTGTGTAGCCAGAATGCCGCAAAACTTCCATGCCTAAGCGAACTGTTGAGAGTACGTTTCGATTTCTGACTGTGTTAGCCTGGAAGTGCTTGTCCCAACCTTGTTTCTGAGCATGAACGCCCGCAAGCCAACATGTTAGTTGAAGCATCAGGGCGATTAGCAGCATGATATCAAAACGCTCTGAGCTGCTCGTTCGGCTATGGCGTAGGCCTAGTCCGTAGGCAGGACTTTTCAAGTCTCGGAAGGTTTCTTCAATCTGCATTCGCTTCGAATAGATATTAACAAGTTGTTTGGGTGTTCGAATTTCAACAGGTAAGTTAGTTGCTAGAACCCATGGCTCCTTTGCCGACGCTGAGTAGATTTTAGGTGACGGGTGGTGACAATGAGTCCGTGTCGAGCGCTGATTTTTTCGGCCTTTAGAGCGAGATTTATACAATAGAATTTGGCATGAGATTGGATTGCTTTTAGTCAGCCTCTTATAGCCTAAAGTCTTTGAGTGACTAGATGACATATCATGTAAGTTGCTGATAGGTTTCCAGTTTTCCGCTCCTAGGTCTGCATATTGTACTTTTCCTCTTACTCGACTTAACCAGTACCAACCCAGCTTCTCAACGGATTTATACCATGGCACTTTAAAGCCAGCATCACTGACAATGAGCGGTGTGGTGTTACTCGGTAGAATGCTCGCAAGGTCGGCTAGAAATTGGTCATGAGCTTTCTTTGAACATTGCTCTGAAAGCGGGAACGCTTTCTCATAAAGAGTAACAGAACGACCGTGTAGTGCGACTGAAGCTCGCAATACCATAAGTCGTTTTTGCTCACGAATATCAGACCAGTCAACAAGTACAATGGGCATCGTATTGCCCGAACAGATAAAGCTAGCATGCCAACGGTATACAGCGAGTCGCTCTTTGTGGAGGTGACGATTACCTAACAATCGGTCGATTCGTTTGATGTTATGTTTTGTTCTCGCTTTGGTTGGCAGGTTACGGCCAAGTTCGGTAAGAGTGAGAGTTTTACAGTCAAGTAATGCGTGGCAAGCCAACGTTAAGCTGTTGAGTCGTTTTAAGTGTAATTCGGGGCAGAATTGGTAAAGAGAGTCGTGTAAAATATCGAGTTCGCACATCTTGTTGTCTGATTATTGATTTTTCGCGAAACCATTTGATCATATGACAAGATGTGTATCCACCTTAACTTAATGATTTTTACCAAAATCATTAGGGGATTCATCAGGACTAAGCATACCTTTTAGTGGATCAGTGATAAAAATATAGCCAAGCAGAAGATAAATAAAACCCGCTAATAACGTAATCAACATTGACCAACCAGAAGAAATTTGAGCATTAAAACCACCAATAATGCTGGATATCGCACAGGCAAAAAATACAACACCGAGTAATACACTGATAACAATGCCAGAAGAAAGAGGGTTAATTATACAGATAAAACCTGCAATAAAGCCCAATGTGGCAATAACAGTCATTAAAGTACATTGTTTTTTAACCAGTTTCTCTGTTAGCTGAGATAAATTATTTTTATTAATATCTAACATAGCCACCTCTTATCCTTATATTTGATACATAAGTTAAATTATAGCAATTTTTGCTTATATAACATGACTTAGTTACATAAAACTATAATTAAAAAGAGGTAGGGATGAGGGGAGCATCTTTAAAATAGAAAATTGAAGGAGTAAGGTAGTGAATTGAGATAACTTGTTAATAAAATTTATAACGGAGGTAAAATGTCTGATATCGTGTATTTAGACAGTCACTTTGTACCTAAAGAGCAGGCTAAAATATCTGTTTTTGACCGTGGTTTTTTATTTGCAGATGCCGTTTATGAAGTTACTGCTGTTATTGATGGTCAGCTCATTGACTTTAATGGGCATTTTCAACGCTTACAGCGTTCATGCAAAGAATTAGGTTTATCGCTTCCTATTACCAAAGAGTTGCTAGTTGATGTTCATCATGAACTTATCGAAAAGAATAATCTTCATGAAGGGCTTATTTATTTACAAATAACACGAGGTGCTGATTCCTCTCGTTTTTTTGATTTTCCATCTTCATCTGTTCCTTCCACAATAGTTGCTTTTGTACAACATTCAACAGTTGTTAATCATCCTAATGCAAAAAAAGGGATTTCAGTAATCAGTGTTGAAGATATTCGTTGGCAACGTTGCGATATTAAAACAGTGGCATTATTAGCGGCGTGTTTAGCAAAACACCATGCACATCAACAAGGTGCTGACGATGCTATTTTAATTAAAGATGGCTATATAACAGAAGGCAGTTCAAGTAACTTTTTTATTGTTAATCGTGATAATGAAATTATTACACGTCCGCTAAGTCAGGATATTTTGCCTGGTATTACACGCCAAGCGATTATTCAATTGGCGCAAGAAGAAGGGCTTAAAATAACAGAACGCCGATTTACACTTGATGAAGCGAAAAAAGCAAAAGAAGCTTTTATTAGCTCCGCGACTACATTAATTTGGCCAGTTATTTCAATCGACAATGAAGATATAAATCAGGGAGCCGTTGGGCATTTATCTCAACGATTACGAGATATTTACCTTGATAAAGCACTTAAAAAATAATTGTCTAGATAGACATTCTCTATCGAATTTATCGCACTGCTTTCAGATTTTTATTGCTATATAGCAGTGCGATAAATTTACCATTTACTATGTTAATTCGTTTTACTATGTTAATTATGATGCTCAATAATCATGACGGCAGTTGTATCTGGCTCTAAAGCTCGTAATACATGAGTGACGTCACCGGGATAGCAAATATAATCACCGGGTTGTAATTCTTGTTGATTATCTAAAGTACCTACCATTGCGCTTCCACTGATAATAATAATATGTTCAGTCACATTTTTACTGTGAGGATCAGAGACTCTATCTTTCCCAGGTTGTGCAATCACGGTGTATATATCGCGCTTTGCGCCTACAGGACAGGATGAAAGTAAAAAAGCATGATAGTACGCTTTTTCTGCGCTAATTTTAAAGCCATCACCTTTACGGATCACCTTAACTTCAGGTTGTGGTGCTGAAATAAGTTGAGAAAAAGGAATATTTAATGCAACACAAATTGCCCAAAGTGTTTCAATACTTGGATTTCCTTGTCCCGCTTCTAATTGAGATAATGTTGATTTTGCAACACCTGCTCGTCTTGCTATTTCAGCAAGTGAAAGACCTGCTTTTTTTCTTTCTCTAGCTAGTGCTTGAGAAATAATTTCAATAGGCGCACAAGGCGATGACATCATAGCTTCCTTCAAAAATCATCTTGCAAAAAAATAAATCGTTCAACATAATGAACGAATTGTTCGATAAAAAATACTACATTCTATGCAAATTAACAGTCGTCTTGATAATAACGTACTTAGAGATATTGTGCTTGTTTCATTAGCTGACGGTATTGTCGGTATCTCTTATGGTGCTTTAGCTCACACACAGGGTTTTGATTTTTGGGTGCCGTTGGTGTTATCCATTTTTGTTTTAGCGGGCGCTTCTGAATTTCTTTTTATTGGCGTTGTGGCGATGGGAGGAAGTGCAATATATGCGGCTCTTGCGGGATTAATGGTGAATGCACGACATATTCCTTTTAGCATGGCAGTAAAGGATTTACCGGGAAAAGGGCTTAAATCATTATTAGGTTTTCATATATTAAATGATGAGAGTGTTGTATTTGGTTTATCTCAACGTACCGCTGAACAAAATAAATTAGCATTTTGGGCTTGTGGGTTAGGAATTTTACTTGTTTGGCCTTTGGGAACCATGCTTGGTGTTTACTTGGGGTCATTTATCGTAGATATAAAGATGCTAGGGCTGGATGCGATGTTTCCAGCTATTATTCTCGCATTAAGTTTGCCAGCATTAAAAAATAAACTAACACGTCATGCTGCAATCATAGGGAGCATTATTGCACTCGTAACCACATTATTCCTTCCTGCTGGAATACCTGTTTTATTATCGCTATTAGGCGTACTGTTTGTGATAAGGAAAATATAATGTCCACAGCTTCTATTATTACAGGAATTATTATTCTTGCTGTTGGTACATACGCCATGCGTCTTTCTGGAATATTACTCAATAATAAAGCAGGTGTATCAGAGAGGGTTAAAGAGCTCCTCTCATTATCTGCGATTGTTATTTTGTTTTCGGTAGCGATGACATCGACATTTTTTGATGGTGACCAACTTGCTGATATTTCAAAAATTATTGGTGTTGGTGTTGCGGGAGTACTTACTTGGCAGAAAAAGCCCTTTATTATGATTGTGCTTAGTGCAGCAATAGTGACAGCAAGTCTACGTTGGTTAATTAATCTTTGGGGATAACACTCATTAGAGCCTCATCGCGATAAAATAAAAAGGAGGTATAATTACCTCCTTTATTCTGGAATATCGGTTATCTATCTATTTATTAATCGTTTTCTGATGATTTAGCTTCTAAAGGTAGAACAATAATAAAGCCAATTCCTTTATTATTCAGTCCTTCAGTAACAATTAGTGATGCTTGAATTTTATTAGCGAGATTTTGTGCAATAGATAGACCTAATCCGCTACCTGTTTCGTTAGAGCCAGGAACGCGATAAAAACGTGAAAATAGAACATTAATATGTTCTTTTGCGACACCAGGGCCATTATCACGCACGATAACATGTATCCCTTCGGCGTATCGATTCTCAATAGTTACCTCAACTTGGCTACCTTCAGGGCAATATTTAATGGCATTATCAAGCAGATTATTAAATATAGAGAGTAAAGCCTGTTTATCTGTTTTAAGTATTAAACTTTGGCCTTCATTAAGTGATAACTCAATATTTTTAGTAATCGCATAAGGAACGCGTTGCGCTATTGCATTTCCAATGACGTTATAGATATCAATAGATTCTATTTTTAATGGGAAATCGTCACATTCTAATCGTGCCAGATCTATTAATTGATGAGAAAGTGCTGCTGCTCTATCAAGAGATTGTTTCATATCATCAATAATTTCTTCACGCTCTTGCTGATCATCGACTAAAGAAAGCAGATGTAATTGAGCAATAACCGCAGCTATTGGTGTTCTTAATTCATGGGCGGCATCTGCCATAAATTGTTTTTCACGAATATTAGCAGCGTCAATTCTTGCCATTAATTGGTTTAGTTCTTTAAAGATAGGGCGAATTTCTTTAAATTGCTGACTGACATTAATAGGCGTTAAATTACGTGGTTTACGATTAGAAATAAGTTCTGCTGCTTGTCTTAAAGGGCGTAAACTAAAATAAGCAGTAATTAAGATTGCAAAAATAACAGTTGCGAGAATAAATAGAAAAGGAACAAAGGTGCCTTCAACAGGGTTACCAATAACATGGCCTCTGTCTTCAACAGATTCACCGATAAACACTTTTATTTTATGTTTTTCTCCCCAGCTAAAAGAGAGTATCCACTTTTCACCTGCGACAGACACTTTTTCTGATGCTAATGAAAGTACTCTTGTAGGGATAGGCAACTCAGGACGATTAGTATAAATCAGAGTATTATTTTCATCTAAGGCAATAAACCACGGTAAATATTGTAGTTCATCATCTTCACCATTAAGCATGGCGTCGATATACATGCCTTGTAAATTATGAGCGACTTCTTTGAGAACTTCAGGCTGGTCAGCAACAATCTCTAAGGTATTAGCAAAACCCTCAGCAATAATTTCTTGCTGTTTGTTATAAACTTTTTCGAACTCAGCAAGATAATCAAATTGTATCCAAGCTAACCAAACTCCCCAAAGCATAACGATGGAGATAATCTGAAGGACAATGGTGTAAATAAAGAAGGAGCGGATCTTCATTTAATTAGTTTCTTTTTTTAATAAATAACCTACGCCACGAACCGTGATAATACGTTCTTTGCCTATTTTTCTCCGTAAATTATGCATATGTACTTCAAGGGAATTGCTCTCAATTTTATCGTCTAAACCAAATAAACGCTGTTCCAACTCTGATTTACGCACCACATTGTCAGTATTACGCATTAATTCATATAATAGTTGGTATTCTTTACCTGATAATAAAAGCAATTCGTCATTTAAAGTGACTTGATGGTTTGCTGGATTAAGCTGTAAATCGCCAATAGACCATATTTGTGAAGAGAAACCGGCCATTCTACGACTAACCGCTTTTACGCGAGAAATAAGTTCAGGCATAGCAAAAGGCTTTGGTAAAAAATCATCTGCGCCTGAATCTAATGTTTGTACTAAATTATCAATTTGAGTGCGGGCAGTTAAAATAATAATCGGAATTTTCTCGCCACTTTTTCTAAGTGCAATCAGTTCATCTTGCCCATCACCATCAGGTAGACCTAAATCTAATAGCATTAAATCAAAAGGGCGTTGACTTAATTGAACACGAGCATCCGCAAGCAATCTGACCCAACATGGTTGAAAACCAGCAATTTCAAGCCCGCGACAAAGCGCTTTACCGAGTTGTAAATCGTCTTCAACTAATAAAATATTCATAATAATACCTACCTAAAATCGTCTTAAGAAAGTATAAGAGCCAAATAAAAATTGAGCAATATAATAAAATGTAAAGCAAGGTTTGATTAATGAACTCTTAATGTAAGATAAATTTTTATTTAATACGGTTTACTAAAAATAAATGACTAGAATTTTTAGGAATGGATTGAGATAAGTATGCTATTTATTTCATATTTATCACGTTAAGGCATTTAATGTTAAATTTAAAGATCTATTTTAGATAGAATTAGTATAATTAACCCAATGTGAATAATAAATACCTTGCTCTATTATGCTAAGGTAACTTAAATACTTTATTTAAGTTACTTTGGATTTAAAAGTGAAGATTATTAAAAATTAACATTAACTAAATAAGTTTTTATATTTAAAATAATATAAATATAAAATATCAATTTTATTGAATAATATAACTATTAAATTCATGTCTTATTCTTTTATTGAAAATGGATAACTGTTTTAATATATCCCTGTTGTGCAACATTTTTATTAGATTTAAATTATTTACTCTATTCATCTATACTCTTGCAGTAAAAATTAACTACTTGAAAGGAATTTATTTTTTAATAAAAGGAATTTACATGAAATTAGATGGTGTTATTTAGTATAAATTAAATCATTCTGTGTCAGAAATGCTCCCAACCCTCTGGGAGCATTTCACATGATGTTATCACTGACAAAGTGAGTTATCCCACAACATTAAGTTAAATGGTAAATTTAATGGCGCCACTAATTCATTCACCGTGGTTTGAAGCTCTGCTTTTACTTGAATCAGCCTCTGTTTATCTATATCAGGAATAAAGTTATCTTTTGCTGGTAAATCATCTAATGTGTACTCTTCCACCAAAACGCCATTAGCCCAACGCTGAAATAGCCAATAACTTTCTGGCATCAATGTATATTTTGTACCGTCAATAATTGTTGTTTTATCTTCCTGATAACGAAAGGAAATAAGCTGATTTGCAACGTTATCCCAAACCCAACCTTTGTATGTTCCATCCTCTAATCGATTTATCGACCAATGCATATCATCAGGTTGATAAAAATACAGCTCAGTTAATACAACATAAGGTGTGGTTTTTGTTGATAATGAGGCCTGAATAAGACCATCAGTAAAATAAGAAATATTAAGCGTTTTATTATCAATGTTCAGTTCAATACTGCAAGTATCCCAATGTGTTATTGTTAAACCTTCTTTAGTTGGTTTTTCTGGAATGGAAATCACGGCATCTGTTGCATCATCTTCTGCTGGTGGGTAGTAATGACCTGTAATATATTCACCGTTATTGTCATAGAAGTACCATGTCGCTAAAGGTGAGTTTTGAAAATATTTATTAATGATCAAAAAAGAGAGTAGTGCAATCGTCAAAAAAAGAAATATAAATCGTATTTTTTTAGCCATTTTAATTAATTGCCTATTTTCCGTTTGCTGGTCAGAATTCTATAAATTCATAGAAATAAAAGCGAGACATTTAATTAATAAACGTAATATACTTTCCCGTAATTAAGATAATAAGTGCACTTTAATGACCTTAAGACAAATACTTAGATAAGGATATTTTTCATGATTAAAAATAAAGTACTTGCAGCACATTATTTTTTAAAGGGAATGGACAATGATAATTATTATCCAACACACCTTGTAAAGAAAGGGCAAGATTTACTAAAAGCACTTTGTGTAAAAATAGAAGCGACTTCACCTAAAAATTTGGCAGAACTTTATATTTTAACGCAAGAAACAACAGATCAATTTAATGAGTTAGCTGAAGAGTTTTATGAAGAAAATAGCGAAATTGAAACAGTAGCAAGAGAGTGTATTGCTGAGGATTTTTGCGTTATCGCTGATGAATATGGTTTTGAAAATGCTGATATAGAAGAGTTAATTGCAACACGAGATTGGTAGGGAAAAGATGAGAAAACCGTATCGTGTTTTCTCATCTTTCACTAATCTTAATTTTATCAATTATCACCTAAATGATAATGAGAATAATTTAGTTGACAAAGAAATATTTATTAATAAACTAGCTCTCAGTTTGGTCAAAAAGACTCGTAAGCGTTTACGTTAATCAACGCATATAACTTTTTTAGCCTGTTGTATCGGCAGTTATGTGCTGTTGTACAATCGTATTATTGGAGTCTTTATCTATGTCTTTTCATGACAAAAATTACTTTTTAGGTATTCCTAAACTTCCTACTCGAGCAATGATTTTTCTTGTTCCCTTTTTCCTTTCTTTTATCATGTCAGGTATTGTTGCTTTTATTAGTACCGTCAAATCGTTAGGAATGGGAACGTACGTTATCTCCCCGTGGTTAACTTCTTGGGGGATCTCTTGGATGATTGCTTTTCCTACTGTTTTATTCGTCTTGCCGATCGCAAGACGCTTTTCACTGTTATTGGTGAAACCAGCCAAATCTAATGATTAATTAAAAAAGAGATCAGCAATTGATGCTGATCTCTTTGTTTTTCACAATGTGAAGTAAACCATCGCCTAAATGAATAAGATCCGATAGCCTTAAACTTGTATATTTAAATGGTATATCGAAAAGCGAAGATATTTTTCTTTGCATAAATTCTTATTGATAGCAGGAGGCTTTAAATGAGTTTGTTGTTCTCCCCTAAAAAACTAGGCCCCCATCAGTTAGATAACCGTATTATCGTTGCACCTATGTGCCAATATTCAGCACAAGAAGGTTACCCGACAGCATGGCACACGATGCATTACGGGCAGCTAGCATTATCAGGTGCTTCGCTAGTGATTGTTGAAGCAACAGCGGTTGAGCCTAGAGGTCGTATTAGTTATAAAGATTTAGGTATTTGGTCTGATCAACATGGCAGTGAATTAAAAAAGCTTGTTGATAATGTTAAGCAATATTCATCTGCAAAAATTGGTATACAGATTGCACATGCAGGACGTAAAGCATCGACCGATTTACCTTGGAATGGCGGAGCGTCATTAGCGCCAGATTCTCCTAATGGATGGCAGAAAGTTGCACCTTCAGAAATTCCTTTTGGAAAGAATCATCAGCCTCATGCTCTGGCTATTGATGAAATTGAAGAAATAAAACAAGCTTTTGTTGATGCCGCGAGAAGAGCGGAGTCAGCAGGATTTGATGTAATTGAGATCCACGGTGCTCATGGATATTTATTGCATGAATTCTTATCTCCATTATCAAATCACAGAACGGATCAATACGGTGGCGATTTTAATAATCGTAGTCGGTTATTAGTGGATGTCTTTGTCGCTGTGAAAAATGCAGTTTCTGATAATGTTTGTGTTGGTGTCAGAATTTCTGCGACAGATTGGGTTGAAGGCGGTTGGGACTTAGAAAGTGCGATTGCGTTAACACAACATCTTGAAGAATTAGGTTGCCATTATATTCATGTTTCTTCTGGTGGATTATCAGAAAAACAAGAAATTAAACTAGGTCCTAATTATCAAGTACCATTTGCTCAAGCAATTTATAATGAAACGCAACTACCTGTTATTACTGTTGGTCTAATTACTGAGCCAGAACAAGCCGAAGCCATTTTACTTACAGAGCAGGCTGATTTTATCGCTTTAGGCCGAGGTATTCTTTATGATCCTCGTTGGCCTTGGCATGCGGCGGAAAAACTCAAACAAACCATAAAAGTGGCGCCTCAATATTTACGTTGTGCGCCTCATGGTAGCAAAGACTTTTTTAAATAGTGATACCAAGCCACGGGGAATAACAGTGTGTTATTCAGGGGAACCGTGGCTTTTTCTTTAATAACCGTTATGATGATGCGCATAAATAGCAAGCATAATTGAATTGCGTTGTAATAATTGGTCGTAAATAAGATGAAAAAAAATCCCTTATTGCTTCAACCAAGGATTGCTTAAGACGATGTGTTTTGAATGCGAACACATCATCAGAGAATTAAGCATTCTTTGATGACTCATTAATTTATTGCGAGTCATATTATGAAAAATAAACATTGGTCGCGTGTAGAATACCTACACGAAACGGTTAAAAATAAAAATATTATCATCAAAGGACAACACAGCTATTACAGTGATTGTTGGGATGAGGGTTTTGAAACCTCTGTTGTTCGCTATCTTTATGGTGATGAAGTTAGCCTGCAATGGGAACCATTGTGGGAAATTGATAAATTATATGTTGGCGATTATGTCTGTATTGGTGCGCAAGCCGTCATATTAATGGGAGGAAACCATACACATCGTATGGATTGGTTCTCTCTTTATCCTTTTATGGATAAAATTGAAGAGGCATATATTGGTAAAGGTGATACTCATATTCATGATGGTGCATGGATAGGAATGCGTGCAATGATAATGCCTGGTGTGACGGTTGGAGAAGGTGCTATTGTTGCGGCTAATAGCGTTGTTTCCAAAGATGTTGAACCTTATAGCATTGTTGGAGGAACACCCGCACGACATCTTAAATATCGTTTTGAGCCAAAGGTTATTGAGCAACTTTTATCTTTAAAAATTTACCAATGGTCAGAAAAGAAATTTGATGCTCTGAGGCCTTATTTATGCCAATCATCAATTGATAAATTATTAATTGCAGAAGCGAAATTTATTGAGTAAAGCAAAATCCCTAAACGTAACTATGTTTAGGGGTTTTTACTTAGATACTATTTTAATATAAATTAATTATATCACTAAAAGATAAAAAATAACGTTGTTTTTTTATTTGATCTCTATCTCAAATTCCAGAATATTTTAATTTCATTAAAATACTTATTATTTTAATTTTTCATGTTTATTTTTATTTTTCATTATTTATGATTTTTCTTTAGTGATTGATTTTATTTTAAAAATAAAAATTAGTTATTTGTTTTTTTATTAAATTTAAAATTATCTAATGATGTTACTATTTATATTTAATAGAATCGTCAAGAGTTATTAAGTTATTTTATAAGATATATAATGTGTAAAAAATAAAATACATATTACTCTATATGTGAGTTTATTAATTTTGGAGTGATATAGGTATGGCTTGTAATATAAATTTTAAGATAAAACTATTAGTTATTATATTATTTTCATCTACTTCTTCCTATGCCAATAATACCACGTTATTAGGTGGAAATAGTAAAGCTGATGGTAATGAATCGACCGCGGTTGGATATAATACATGGGCACATTCAGACCAATCAACCGCAATTGGCGCTAATGCGGGAGCAGAAGGTAAAAATGCAACGGCAATAGGTCATAAAAGTACAGCAATAGGAGATAATGCGATGTCATTGGGAAGTGGTGCAATGGCAATCGGTGACGGTTCTCTTTCTATTGGCTCTCAAGCTTATAGTGAAAATAAAGATTCAATTAGTATAGGGAAAGGGGCAATAAATAATGCTGAAAATGGGGTTATTTTAGGTAGTGGCAGTCGCCTTTCTGATAATGCAGATAATTCAGTTATTATTGGTAGCAAATCTTCAGGATCAGCAAGTAATGCAATTATATTGGGCGATAACAGTAGTAATAATCGCAATAATACATTATCAATTGGCAGTGATAAAAATCAGCGACAAATTATTAATGTAGCAGCAGGTACAGAAGATAATGATGCTGTTAATGTTTCTCAATTAAGAAAAGAAAAAGATAATATTCTTATTGAAGCAGATAAACGTATTAATGACAATAATCAGAATATTTATAATAGAATTGAGCAAGAAAAAGATCGCATTCTTAAAGAGACAAATAATCAAATAAATGATAACAATAAAATAATAAAAGGCGATATTGCTAAAGCAAATGAGGAGGTACTAAAAAGAAGTGAAACAAAAGCAAATGAATTAGCCAATAGTGCAGAGAAGAAAGCAAATCAATATACTGATAGTAAAATAGAAAAACATCAAGAGAATACGATTAATTATATCAATGAAGTAAAAAACGAATTTCATATCTATAGTGAAAATAAATATGATGAAATAAAATCAGGCGTTGAAGATTATACTAATAATCGAGTGGATGAAATGAAAGGTAATATTGAGAAAAATACCAATGATAAAATTACCAAGTCTGAAAATAATATTAAAGAATATACCAATAATAGAATTGTTGAAGTTGAGAATAGTGGTAAAGAATACACTGATTTTAAAGTCAATGAACATCATGAAAAAACAGTAGACCATATCAAGAATACCCGAGATGAAATAACATCATTGACAGAAGGGCGAGTTATAAAATCTGAAAAAAATGCCAATAATTATACTGATATAGAAATCAGTAAAATTTCCTCAGGTATTGAGGGTGCAATAAATAGAAATAACGAAAAAATTACAAAAGAGCGTGAAAAATATATTACTCAAAAAGGAAATGAATATATCAATATCACCAATACTGTTATCAATGAAAGAGATGAGTCCCTAAGAGAATACATTGATTCGTCAAAAAAAGACTCTATTTCTATTGCGAATGAATATATCAACAATAAGATTAAGAATATCTTTATTGATAATGATGTTGCGCTCAATAATATGGATAACAAAATAGATAAAGCTGACAAAAGGGCAAGTGCAGGTATTGCCTCTGTTGCGGCAATGGCCAATATTCCTTATGTGACTAATCATACTTTTAGTTTAGGAGTGGGTGTGGGTAATTATCGCGATGCTAATGCCCTTGCAACAGGTGCTCAGTATCAAATAACAGAAAGTGCCATTATTCGTGTCTCTGCTTCATGGAATACAGAAGATCGCGGTGTTGTCGGCGGAGGTGTTTCTTATGGTTGGTAAAGCACTTTTATATTGTGCTCAATAGAATGAAAAATAGAGATAAGGCTGTTTCTTTTTTATCTATCTGCTGGCTTTTATGGCTTGGATTTGAATAATAAAGGTAACAGCCTTTGTTTTCTATAATGAGTAAATTATGATCTTTCTTCATTCGGGTGGTGGCGCTTTTGAAAAACAAACAAGAGTTAATCAGGTCGCAACAGAAAAAGCACAAGAGATTGCTAAAAGTAAGATAAAACAAGTGGTACAACTTAGATCACTTGCAGACTTTCCTGTTGATATTAAACAGATTGGGGTGATATTACTGATTGAGCCCACTATTGAGTTAGCGCTTGAAGTGGGGCGACAGTATTCACAATCTGCGGATATTGTTATTGCTGAAAGTGCAACTGTAGGAAGGAAACTGACCATTTGTCAGATTGAATTTGCAGTAACAAAAATCTGTGTTCTCTGATTTTTGAACTTAATCAGTTATCCACATTAACTGTGGATAACTCTTGTCTTACATGTTAGTAATCTTATTATCTATTGATTTTATTGGATATTTTATATTGATTGAAAAATATCCATTTAAATTAATGTTCTTAATGCTTTGTTATTATTCAAAATAATAAATCACATAATAAAATAATACAGTTTTTAATTAATAGAGATACAAAGTATGACAAATCTCTCTATAAGATGCTATTTATCGAATAATGGCGTTGGTTTACCGTCATGATCAACCGCAACGAAATTAAACTGACCATGGATAACTTCTTCACGGCCTTCTGCATACATATCTTCAAGAAAAATAGAAACATTTACCGTCAAACTTGTACGTCCAACACGAATAACTTCACCCACTAATTCAATAATCGTACCCGATGGAATAGGGTGGTTAAAATTTATTTTTTCAGTTGAAACCGTCACTAGGCGTTTACGGCTAAAGCGGGTGGCGGTAATAAATGAAACTTCATCCATCCAAGCTAATGCAGTACCACCAAAGAGTGTTGAGTGATGATTAGTCGTGGTGGGGAATATGACTTTAGATACACGAGTGACTGAATTTTTAATTTTATCTTGTAGCTCAGGAGATAAGTCAGAGATGGACATAACAATAAAGCCTTCTTCTTTTATACTGTAGGGAGAAATTCCTCACAGTATAAAATAGAGTAAATTGAAAGCAAAGTAGATGAATGGCTGATTATGCCGTCTGTAATTAAAAGGTTATTTCACCAGTTAAAAAGAGTGCAGCATCTCCTGTTAGTAAAACTCGATTATCTTTTAATTCACAATCGATATTTCCACCTCGTTCTGAAACTTGTCTTGCTTGTAACTGTGTTTTATTGAGTTTATTACCCCAAATTGGTGCTAATACACAATGCGATGTGCCTGTAACAGGATCTTCATTCACGCCTTTCACGGGTGCAAAGAAGCGAGAAATAAAGTCAAAAGGAGCATTACCTTTAGATGTGATAATAACGCCAGGTAAAGGCAACTGTGCGATTTGAGTGAAATCCGGTTGGTAGTTAATGACGGTTTCTGGATCAGATAAAAAGCAAACATAACGATCGCGCGCTTGCCAAACTTCATCTATTTGTAATACTAATTTTTCTTCAAGCGCTGATTTTATATCGTTATTTAATGTCGCGGATATAGCTGGAAAATTAAGTGTAAAGAGAGAGCCTTGGCAAGAAATAGTGAGCTCACCTGAAAGAGATTGGAATTTAAAGAGCTTATTAGGAGACTGTTTTATCGTTTTTAGTACAAAAGCTGTGGCTAATGTTGCGTGTCCACAAAGAGGAACTTCAATTTTAGGTGTAAACCAACGAATATGATCACCAACTAAAAAAGCGGTTTCAGGTAAATTAATCTCACTAGCAAGTGTAATTAAGGTGTCATCAGGTAACCACTCGTCTAACAAAATGACAGCTGCGGGATTTCCTGAAAAAGGCAGAGAGGAAAAAGCATTAACATAATAAATAGGAAGAACTGTCATCGTATTACCTTAGTGATAAACTGCCAATGAATAGAAGGTAATGAGATTAAGTGTTTTAAATATTGGGTGCAATACTTAAAAACAGTGTTACAAATTGTAGGATATAAAAGCAAAAAGCCATGCCTAAGTAATTAGGCATGGCTTTAATAATTAACGCATTAGATTAAGCTTGTGCTTTCTCTTTGCTATCTGCACTTTGTAAAAGTTTACGAACTGGAATAATCAGTGCAGCAAGAACAACAGCACAAATAACCAGAGCGATAGAAACATGAGAGAAGAAATCAGGCATTACATCCAGTTTGTCTGGACGGATATTTCCACCCATTAAACCTGCTGCCAAATTACCTAATGCACTTGCACAGAACCATAATCCCATCACCTGACCGCGCATTTTAGCTGGCGCTAAAATAGTCATTGTGGCAAGCCCAATTGGGCTTAAGCATAATTCACCTAATGTCAGTAATAAGATACTGCCAATTAACCAAAGTGGTGAAACGCCTTGTCCTGTTGCAATAACGCTTTCAGATGCAAACATCATGACGGTAAAGCCACCCGCTGCAAATAAAATACCAATCACAAACTTAGTCATACTGCTTAAATTCATATTCTTACGTGCCATCATTGGCCATAACCAGCTAAATACAGGTGCAAGAATAATAATAAACAGGGCGTTAACAGACTGGAACCAAACTGCTGGGATCTCAAAACCCATAAAGTTTAAGTCAGTGTAGTCGTTGGCAAATAAGTTAAATGATGTTGGTTTTTGTTCGAATGCAGACCAGAAAAGGGCTGCTGAAACCAATAAGAGGAAACAAACAAATAAGCGAGAACGGTCACTACTACTTAATCCAGCAAATAGGAATAAATAGATAAAATAAGCGATAACACTACCTGAAATTACATAGACCATAAAGTTAGCCACAACAACTGGGTTAAAAGGAATAACACCAGAAATAATAAGACCAACAATTGCTATAAGAACGACAGATAACGCTAAGATCCATTGACCGACATTACGACGAACAACGGTTGGGCGATCCCAACTTGAATCTAAACCGACTTCGCTATCAAAGCGACGCATGGTAGGTACTGCGTAAAAGCGGAAAATCAGTAACGCAACAAGCATACCAATCCCACCGATACCGAAGCCCCAATGCCAGCCATAATCACGTACTAAGAAACCCGTGATGAGTGGTGCAATAAATGAGCCCATATTGATACCCATATAAAATAAGGAGAATCCACCATCACGGCGAGTATCATCCCTTTTATATAAGGTTCCTACCATCACAGTTACGCAGGTTTTAAATAGCCCTGTCCCCAATACAATCAGTAATAAACCGATAAAGAACAGATCTTGTGACCAAAACGCTGAAAGTGCGATGGATAGGTGCCCTAACGCAATAAAGATAGAGCCATACCATACAGCTAGGCGCTGGCCTAACCAGTTATCAGCCAGCCAACCTCCTGGTAGCGATGTTAAATAAACACCGCCTGCGAAAATACCCACAATAGCAGATGCCTGCTCTCTGGGGATTTCCATGCCACCCTCATAAACGGTTGCCGCCATAAATAGAATTAATAATGGGCGAATACCATAGAAAGAAAAGCGTTCCCACATTTCGGTGAAGAAAAGGGAGCTTAATGGATATGGGTGGCCAAAGAAAGTTCGGCTAGATTTTGAGTGAGTAGATTGCATCTTAAATTCCCAAAAAAAACCTCTACAGGTCGTTTGCAAGTAAAAAGAACAAAATATCAGCTAGTGGCGAAACAAAATTATTTCATTCTGTTATCAATATCCACTGCATTTAATTAATATATTTTTAACATACTTTTGTCAGAATTTAGTGACTAAAAGTATATTTAATACTTTATAAACCATTTTTTGGTGCAAAAGTCGATAAAAATCTCATTTTGCAATAGTTAACCTTGCAATTTTTTGAAAAAAGAGGACAAGAAGATTTTATAGGTCTTAACAAATAGGTGGCAAGAATATTCTTAATAAACAATAAATTACAAAAAATAGAATAAAAAAAATAACAATTAGGCCTTTAAATGTAAAAGTGTAATTTTTTGAAGAAAAAAAACTATTAACTAATCTAATTTGTAGATTTTTTGACTACTTTTCTTGTGGTGTTCTAAAGCTTAACCAAGAATAAATTAGATTAAAAAAGACAACGGCTGCGGTGAAATAAAAAACAGCTCTAAATCCATAGCTTGCAGCGACAAAAGCCCCCATTAACGGTCCTGTAACATTTCCAACATCTCTTAGTGCTTGGTTATAGCTGAAAATTCGACCCGCAATAACAGGGGTAATGTTATAAAGAATAAGCGTTTGTACCGCAGGTAACATGGCTGCGTTGACCGCCCCAAGTAAAAAACGTAGCGCGCCAAGCTCCCAATAACTACTGACTAGTGCCATTGGAATTAACATAAAAATAGAGAGTCCGAGGGTAAAAAGAAGGACTTTATCAGGACCAATTCGGTCACCTAATTTACCAAAACGAGGTGCGCTAATAAGTGCAGCAATACCGGGTACCGAGGCGACAACACCACTAATAAAGGCAAGGTTGCTAACTGAACCTGTTAATTCACGAATATAAAGTGTCAAAATAGGCGTAACAGAGCCCGTTGCTACTTGAATGATCATCGTAGTGAAAAATAGGCATACAACAAGTCTTTTATTTTTAAGTGATGAGAATACCTGTTTGGTGGTCAGTGCGTCTTTTTTAGAAACAGGTGTAAAGTTTTCACTTACAAAAAAAAGGGTGACTAAAAAGCAAATAAATAAAACGGCAGAAGTAATAAAGAATACAGGACGTAAACCATAGAGGTCGGCAAGCATACCGCCAATTAAAGGACCTATTAATGCGCCACTCACTGCGCCTGTTGAAAGTGTTCCTAATGCCCAGCCGCTTTTTTTAACTGGAACTTGAGTGGCAATTAACGCATTTGCATTCGGAACAAAGCCACCTAATATACCCAGCAAGGCTCGCAGTACTAATAATTGCCATATATTTTGAGCAAACCCAATTAATACCATCACAATCGCCATACCAAGGGCAGAACGTAGCAGCATTAATTTTCGGCCTTTTCTATCTGATAATTTTCCCCAAAAAGGTGCTGCAATGGCAGAAAAAAGGAAAGTAATACTAAATGCAACACCTGTCCAAAGGTTAAGCTCTTCGTGATCGGTTATACCCAATTCTTCTACATATAAAGGAAGAAAGGGCATGATCAAACTAAAACCGGCGCCAGTTAAAAAACAGCCAAACCAGACAATATAGAGATTACGTTTCCAAGAGTTATTTCGGGGCTTGAGATCCATGTTACTCCTTTAGCCGAGAACGAGAGAGTAAACCAAGAAAATAGACTGACAATAACCGTAGCGATGTTGAGCGTGGCAACAACAAGTCGGTTTTCTTATTTTATGATGAATAAGAATATAGCCATGATACAGAATAAGTGCGATAGGTCTTGCTCTTATAATGTGTTTTGCAGGAGTTTATAGCTTACACTGTTATTGATTTTATTATTGTTATTTCAGTGCATTATAATATAACAAAGTGGCTGTTTTATTTCAAAACAGCCACTTTGTCGTTAGTGTACTTAGTGTACTTTTTTTATTTCGTTATATAAAGAAGCGTCACCTTCTGGACGAGTTTTAAAGCGACGATGTAACCACATATATTGGTCTGGCGCGCGTAAAATCTCTTGTTCAACGACTTTATTCATCGCCTTCGCGCTATTTTCCTCATTATCAATAGGAAAATCAGCAACAGGTGGCGATATAATTAATTCATAACCCTTGCCTTCAGGTAAGCGTTTTGGGGTAAATGGAATTAATGCGGGCTTGCTCGTTTTTGCCAGAATATAAGTTCCCGTTGTTGTTGCCGCTTTATCAACTGCAAACAAAGGCACAAAAACACTTTTACGAGGACCATAATCATGGTCAGGTGCATACCAAATAATTTCACCTGCTTTTAAACTACGGATCATGCCTTTGACATCTTTTCTGTCAATCATAAATTTATTAGAACGTAATCGACCCCATGTTTGTAGCCAGTCCATAACGGGATTATCGTTAGGGCGGTAAACGCCGACTCCAGGGTTATAAATACCAAAAATCCTAGCACCAAGTTCAAGTGTTAGAAAATGGATGCCAATAAGTAAGATCCCTTGTCCTGAGTCTTTAACCTTTTGGATATTTTCAAGCCCGCTGACTTTAAACCAACGTTTGACACGCCATTCTGGCCAAAACCACGCCATACCTGTTTCGAATAATCCCATACCAACAGATTCAAAATTTTTATTAACTAAGGCTTCTCGCTCACTTTTCGGCATCTGTGGAAAACAGAGCTCAAGATTACGTTCCGCTATTTGGACGCGTTTTTTTAAAAAAACTTTCGAAAAACGGCCTAGGCGCGTACCTAGCCAATAAATGACAGGATAAGGAAGGAGAACCAGAATATAGAGTAATCCGATCCCGAACCAAGTCAGCCAATATTTAGGCTGCAAAAATGATTTTTTAAATGGAGGTGACTTTATCATAAGCCTATCTATTTACTATTTTTCCAATGAATATCTTATATTGTGACACTTTTTGGTGCAGATCAGAAATTTTGTCATAAATTAGGTGAAATTATTTCGATGCCTTGTAATGCCGTCACCAATTCGGCAATATTTTTAGCTGCCATTTTGTCCATCACTTTTGCTCGATGAACTTCGACAGTTCTTATTGAAACACAAGCAACTTCTGCAATTTCTCGGTTCATTAATCCTTGAATAACATAATAGGCAATATCTTTTTCTCTTGGGGTTAATGAAGCATAACGGCGACGAATATCATGTGCGGTAAAACGCGTATTGGTTTCAAGAAATGCTGCATCTAAAGCAGATAACAATGCATTGCTATCAACGGGTTTTTGTAGAAAGTCGATAGCTCCTTTTTTGATCTCTTCAACTGCCATGGGGATATCGCCATGACCAGTTAAAAAAATCACAGAAAGGGTGCTGTGCTTATCAATTAAATGCTGGTGGACTTGCCTGCCATCGGGTTTTGGCATTCTCATATCTAACAATACAACACCTTGCTGATAGAGATTGACATTGTTGATAAAGAACTCGCTATCATTCCAGACATGGGCTGAATAACCTAAGCTTTCTAATAAAAACTGACAAGCATCAGTGACAGCAAGATCATCATCAACAAGATGAATTATTGGCATTTTTTCTCCGTTATTTATTTTTGTTAGGGAAAATAAGTGTGATTTTTATTCCAACTTTATTTTGTTCATTCTTTTGGTTTTCAATATGAATATCAGCACCTTGAGAAAGCAATAAACGTTGGCAAATCACCAAACCTAACCCAAGTCCTTCCGTTTTTGTTGTTTGGAATGGGGAAAAGGGCTGTTCAAGTTGGCTGTGGCTCATTCCACCCGCATCATCTTCAATGACTATAAGTAACCTATCAGGAGCCTTATGGGTGCTAATTTTTAGTTCGTTAGCGCCAGCTTGGAGACTGTTGGTGATTAAATTCGATAAAATTTGCTCTAATAATGTTTCGGGTAAACACAGGGTATCATGTTCATCAATATGGGTGATCAGTGAAACCTGTGGGTATTTGTCTTCTACACGTAAAAGTTTCCAAATATGTTGGATACACTCTGCAATATTTTGATGAGAAAGCAAAATAGTATCAGTGTTAGGTGTTTGTTTTCCAACCCATAAACGCAGATTTCTAATGATATCAGCGCCGCGTTGCGCCTGCTTATCTATTTGTTGCAATGCAGGTAGCAATGGGTGCGATTCATTCTCTCTTTTGAGGCGAATAACGCTCCCTTGCGCATAGCTTTTAATAGCAGAAAGTGGCTGATTAAGCTCATGAGCAAATCCTGATGCCATTTCTCCCAATATATTTAAGCGTTGAGCGTGTTCTAACTCTTCTTTTTGCTGTCTTAATCGATTGTGAGCGTGTTCCAGTTGGCGACTACGACGCCTAACTAAATAGCTGATCCAGACTTGGTTTAGGATGAGAAAAAGGATAGCAGCCAATGAAAGACCAATAATAAATTGGTGCTGAATAGCCCAACTTTGCGCATCTTGCCAAAGCTGTCTTTGGCGAGGATGTTGGTTGACTTCCCTTAATAACTTTTCAACTTGTGTATGTGAAGCAGGGGCTCCCCATTTCATCGGTTTACTATCATCGGTGAGTAAAACGCGAGTGACTTTATCAACAAGTTCATCAGGTACAGTATCTAGTGCTGCGAATGACCAATTAGGGTAGAGCGGTGTACTGGTTAAACATGGCGTATTGGTTTGATAGGAAATCAAGGGGCGGTAATCACTTTTACGAATAAGCCCTTCGCTATCCATATTTTCCAGTAAACAGACGGGAATAATTGCTGCATTAATATCTTCATCTCGTAATAGATAAAGTAAAGCATCAGCCGGAAAACCCGTGAAACGCAATGTGAAATCTTTATCAGGATCAATACCGTCTTCTCGTAGCGCTTTGTAACCTAAAAGATAGCCGCCAAAGGCATCAGGGGCAATGGCGCCAACGCGTTTTCCGATTAATTCATGTGCAGAAGTAATCGGGCTATCGTTACGGACGAGAATTAGGCTCCCAATGACATTTCGTGTCGTGTTATCAGGCTCATAGCCAGAACGTAAAGAGAGCAACCAGCGTAATGGAAATGCATTATCTAATTGAATAAATTGCGCAGGATTTGTGAGTAAGAAATCAACACTTTTCTTCGCAACTGCTAATTTCATCTCCTCCAGATTTAATGGCATTAACACAAAATTTTCTGACGGAAATTGTTCATTTAATGTATCAACAAGTGGATGCCAGTGTCTTTGAGTGGACGCATCACCACGTAGTGCTAAAACACCGATTGTCCACTCTTTTGCTGTGGCTTGTAGAGGAAGTACAAAAAAGAGCAGTAATAACCCGATACTTACTGCGTTTCTTATCCCAATTGTCTGTTTTATCGTCATAAATATCTAATGTTAAATATTGTCTTGGATCAAGTTCGCACTTGGTATGTGGTAAACCACAATAGGTGTCATCTTCAGTAATTTTTACAATGCACTTATAACAAAACACATACTTTTTAATTTCTATTTCCTTCACTCATAGTGAGATTGTGTTATTGAGTGATGCTGGAGACAAATATGGATCTTGGAAAACGAAAATTTTTACAACAATTAGGGGTCCTTACTGCAGGTGCTTCACTGGTTCCTTTAGCTGAAGCCGGCATTAAATTATCACCTGAGCGTCGTGAGGGCTCGGAAGATAAACGCTACGGTATGCTGATTGATTTACGCCGTTGTGTAGGATGCCAGTCCTGTACTGTGAGCTGCAACATCGAAAATCAGACGCCTCAAGGACAATTTAGGACGACAGTAAACCAATATCAGGTTGCTATCAAGGGGCAAGAGGGGATAACCAACGTCTTACTGCCTAGATTGTGTAACCATTGTGATGAACCACCTTGTGTGCCAGTTTGTCCTGTTCAAGCGACTTTCCAACGTAAAGACGGCATTGTCGTCGTTGATAATGAACGTTGTGTCGGTTGTGCTTATTGTGTTCAAGCATGTCCTTATGACGCCCGTTTTATTAATCACTCAACACAAACAGCAGATAAATGCACTTTCTGTGCACATCGCCTCGAAGTTGGATTATTGCCTGCGTGCGTTGAATCTTGTGTTGGCGGTGCTCGTATTATCGGCGATATGAAAGATCCTAATAGCGCTATCAGCAAAATGCTACGTACACATGAAAAAGAGCTTAAAGTATTAAAACCAGAAAGCGGTACATTGCCACAAGTTTTCTATCTCGGCCTCGATGATGCATTTGTACAACCGTTAGCAGGTCAAGGACAACCCGCATTATGGCAGCAGGAGGTTCACTCATGATCCCGCAAATTTCTCAAATTCAAGAAGTCATCGCGATCCCTCAAGAATATTTTTGGTTACCTTGGGCTGTGCAATATTTCTTTTTTATCGGTATTGCTTGTAGTGCAACGCTTTATGCGTGCTGGCAGTGCTGGAAAGGCGGTGCAGGTAATCAACGTTTAGAAGCGGTTGCTGTCTTTATTGCGGTAACCGCTGGCATTACGGCACCTCTTGCTTTAACGGCAGATTTACACCAAACAGCACGCGTGTGGCATTTCTATGCTTATCCAACACCGTGGTCTTGGATGGCATGGGGATCACTATTACTGCCGTTGTTCTCAGTATTTAGCATGCTTTACTTTGCTGCGATGGTCGTTCGTCTAGTCTGGAAGCGTGAATACAAATTAACTCGTTGGGTAGCATTAGCTTGCTCATTAACTGCAATTGGTTTGCTGTTATATACAGGTCGCGAAGCCTCTATCTTAAAAGCAAGACCTGTGTTGTATACCTACTGGTTACCAATACTGTTGTTCTTTAGTGCAATGCAAGTACTACCGACATTACTCGCATTAGGCACACGTCGTGAACCTGTACATCAGCGTGAATTAGCGATGTGGTTTGTGAGTTCACTGATGTTATTAGCAGTATGTACGGGCTTTTGGGTTGCAGGCGATACGATTTCAGGTCAGGCAATTAGAGAACAATTAGTAATGGGAAGCCTTGGCTGGTGGAGTGCCATGGGCGTTATCGCTCTATGGAGTATCTCTGTTGCGATGGGACTTTTGATGGCAAAACAAGTACGTTCGGTTGCGTTTATTACCATCATGGCATTTGTATCAATGGGACTTGCGTGGGTATTACGTTGGTTGATGTTGATGGGTGCTCAATACATTCCAAAATATAACATAATTACAAACCCTTATGAGTTTACGCTAGGTAATGATGGATTGATGGCAATTGTTGGTACATTTGGATTGTGGATAGCGTTAACTATTTTATTTAGAGAAAGTATTCGTTGGGTTGTCAGGAGAGTGCAGCATGGCTAAGTTTACAAGACGTCAATGGCTTAAAGGTGGGTTAGTTATCGGTGGTATTGCCGCATTTGCTGCCAGCTACCGTGATGTTGCTAAACGTGCCATAGATGGTTTAGTTGATGGCACATCAGGCAAAGTGACACTTGATAGGATCAACGGAAACTCTTTATTACCCGAAGGTAAAGTTGTAAAAGACGCAAAATGGCAAGCGAATACAGAGCAATCTGTTTGTATGACGCAATGTTTTGGGTGCTGGACACAATGCGGCGTTCGTGCCCGTGTTGATAGAGCCAATAATAAAGTTTTACGTATTGCAGGTAATCCTTATCACCCACTTTCTCATGACCATCATTTTGGCTATAACATGCCAATTAAAGAAGCATTTGAAAAAATGGGTGGTGAAAGTGGTTTAGAAAACCGCTCTACTGCGTGTGCTCGTGGTGCAACCATGATGGAAAGCCTTGATAGCCCAACACGTATTCTTGAGCCGATGAAACGCGTGGGTAAGCGCGGTGAAGGTAAATGGAAGCGCATTAGTTTTGAGCAGTTGATCCAAGAAATTGTTGAAGGTGGCGATCTCTTTGGTGAAGGCCATGTTGATGGTTTACGTACCATTCGTGATTTAGATACTTTAATCGATCCAAAGCAACCCGCTTTAGGCCCTAAAGCTAACCAATTATTAATGACAAATGCGGGTGATGATGGGCGAGATACGTTTATTCGTCGCTTTGCTCAAAACTCATTTGGTAGTAAAAACTTTGGTGCTCATGGCTCTTATTGTGGATTGGCGTACCGTGCTGGCTCTGGTGCGTTAATGAACGATTTAGATAAAAACGCCCACGTTAAGCCTGACTGGGATTACGTTGAATTTGCACTGTTTTTAGGAACATCTCCAGCACAATCAGGTAACCCATTTAAGCGTCAAGGTCGTCAGTTAGCTAACGCACGTATTCGTGATTCGTTTAACTATGTGGTTGTTGCTCCTGCTTTACCTTTAACAACAACATTAGCTAACGATCATGGACATTGGGTTCCAGTTCAACCGGGAACGGATGCCGCTTTAGTTATGGGGATGATCCGCTGGATCATTGAAAACAATCGTTACAATGCAGAATATCTGTCAGTACCAAGCGAAGTTTCAATGAAAAATGTGGGTGAGAAGAGCTGGACGAATGCGACCCACCTTGTGATCAGTGATGAAAAACATCCTTTGTCAGGACAAATGCTGACAACTGCACATTTTAATGATGTTGCAGAAGGGGAAGAGCAAACCTTGGTTTTATCACTTGAAGGTGAATTAGTTCCATCGACCCAAGTTAATAAAGCACAATTGTTTGCTACGCATACTGTGACATTAAAAACGGGTGCTACCGTTACGGTTAAATCAAGTTTCCAATTACTTGATGAAGCGGCTAAACGTATGACACTGGCAGAATATAGTGAGCGTTGTAAAGTACCAGAAACAACAATCGCTGCATTAGGTCGTGAATTTACCGCTTATGGCCGAAAAGCGGCGGTTATCTCTCATGGCGGTATGATGGGCGGTAATGGTTTCTATACTGCATGGAGCGTGATTATGCTTAATGCGCTAATAGGTAACTTAAACCTTAAAGGTGGAGTATCTGTTGGTGGCGGTAAGTTTAATGGTGCAACCGATGGGCCATGTTACAAAATGGATAGCTTTAAAGGTAAAGTTAAACCAAAAGGCATGGTGTTATCACGCAGCAAAGCAGCCTATGAGAAATCTGATGAATACCGTGAGCGTATAGAGAAAGGGGAATCCCCATATCCAGCAAAAGCACCTTGGTATCCGTTTGCTGCTGGACAATTAACTGAGCAGCTAGGCTCTGCATTAGCAGGTTATCCTTATTCATTAAAAGCATGGATAACGAATATGACCAACCCTATTTATGGGATTGCGGGTATTCGCCAAGTGATGGAAGAGCGCTTGAAAGATCCGAAGCACCTACCTTTGATTATTGGTATTGATGCTTTTATGAATGAAACAACAGCGTTGGCAGATTATATTGTTCCTGATACGCATAACTTTGAGAGTTGGGGATTTAGTGCGCCTTGGTCTGGTGTTCAAACTAAAGCAAGTACAGCACGCTGGCCGATTGTTGAACCTCGTGTTGCAAAAACAGCTGATGGTCAGCCAATTTCAATGGAAACATTCTGTATTGCTGTTGCAAAAGCCTTAGATTTACCAGGCTTTGGTGAGAAAGCAATCGAAGATATGGATGGTAACTTCTATCCAATCAATAGTGCAGAAGATTACTATTTACGCGTTGCCGCTAATATGGCGTTTATGGGGGAAAAACCTGTTGCCCCTGCAACCAATGAAGATATTTTATTAAGTGGTGTAGACCGTATTTTACCTGCGATAACATCAACATTAAAAAATGAAGAAGTTCTTCAAGTTGCGTATATCTATACACGAGGGGGTCGTTTTGCCCCTTATGACAAAGCGTGGAATGGTGAAGAAACGGGGCCTCAGTGGAAAAAACCATTACAAATCTGGAATGAAGAAGTGGCTAAAAACCATCATGCAATAACAGGTGAACGTTATAGTGGTTGCCCGACTTATTATCCACCACGTTTATCGGATGGTAGTGATATTCATCAGCATTATCCTGAAGAGCAGTGGCCATTAAAATTGATGTCCTTTAAGTCTCATGTGGTGAGTAGTTCAACAGGCATGATCCAGCGTTTAAGAATGGTAAAACCGAGTAACTTAGTCGCAATTAATCCTCAAGATGGTAAAAAATGGGGTGTTAATCATGGTGATAAAGTTCGCATTGTTACACCCGGTGGACAAGTGGAAGCTGAGATTAGTTTACTTGATGGCGTAATGCCGGGCGTTTTAGCGATTGAACATGGATATGGGCATCAAGAGTTAGGCTCTCGTCAGCATTATTTAGATGAACAACCATTACCGATGGATAAAGGCATTGGCAACGGTATCAACCTTAATGATTTAGGGTTTGCTGATCCAACACGTCAAATCACTAATACATGGTTAGATTGGGTATCTGGTGCATCTGTGCGTCAAGGTTTACCTGCTAAGATTGAGCGCATAGTTTAATTATCGATTTGGTATTTTAAATAATCACTTCACTCTTTATTAAAAGAAGAGTGAAGTGATTGAATAACAAATCAGTTTACTTTATCTTTTATAAGATAGAGCTATATCAGTTTAATTATTTTAATATCATATGTATCCTACATACATAGTATTATAATAAATTTAAGGTGGTCAGCACGCATATTAGCCACCTCATTTACAGGGAGTAATAATAGGAATTGGATTCCTTTTTTCTTCTGTTTATTTTTTTTATTGAAATGTAATAGGATTATTTCTCATATATGTATTTTAAAATATTATATATGAAAAATAATTCAATTCGATTTTTCACATTAATTTTTTCGGTAATATGCCTTTTGTGTGAATATACTGTACTACTACTAATGGATAGTTTTTTAGCAATTTGATGATTAGGTATTTCATTCATCCAATAATTAATAATTTTTTGTTCTTGTGAACTAAAAATAGAACATAATGAATGTTTATAGGTCGGAAAGTAAACTTGGCATCGAGAAGTGAACAAAGATGTCTTTTCAAGCACCCAAGGAAGTATCTTCTTCGGAAGGATAAAACAGTTATTTGTCAATGCGATAGGTCTTTCTTTGTCTGGATAGTTAGCATCAATATAAAGATAAAGCCGACAGCTTCTTGTTGAAATAAAAAAAAGTTGCAAGTGCGGGCAATGTGCTACTTCTCGACAATATCTTGTGAGATCAATAAATATAATATCTGGCATTGAGTGATTAATATAATTATTGGCTTCTTGTATAGATGATGTGTCAATTATCTCATGTCTTACATTTCTCTTCGAAAAATAATGTTTTATACCATTACGAGTAAAAAAACATTCATCAATAATTAATACTTTCACAAATAACTTCCTTGTTTGTAGCTGTTTTAATTTATTAAAATAAAGATAACCTTATTTTATGTCAATTCGGCTTATATGTTATTTTTCTGAAGATATATCGAATAAAAAGGTTATGATTATTTTTTCATTAAATGAAAGTTGATTTATTAATATCGACAATTATTTGCATGCAGTAAGAGCTGGTTTATATATTGATATAAATAATATGTGATAGGGGATTGTAGAGAGATAAAATGAGAACAGGAGTACCAAGTACTCCTGTTTTACGTTCGCTAACTTTTCTAGATCTTTTTATTAATGTTTGGTGTTGTCTGAAACAGAATCTTCAGATGATTCAATTTTATCAATGCCAGCTTGAAGAATATGAATCAACTGCTTAGCTATGTCTGTTGTGAGCCAAAGTGTCTTATCTACAACTGCATTTTCTGGATGATGTTCGTTTTCAGGAAGATAATGTAAACGCAACATCATGGCATCGTAGATGTCAACGGTACTGATGTCCCAGCCTACAACAGGATGTGTCTGAATAACTTCATTTTTTCTACTCATAATACCTCCTAATCATACAACCGGTTTTGACTAAGAGAGAAGCTCCCACACAAAGTGGTTACTTTTCAGTATACGAGATTTATCGTGATTAAAAAGATAAATTTTGGTTATAACAAAAAAATGTGTACTGGCTCTGATAAAAGAGTAATGCACCATTAACAGTCGAACAAATGTTATATGGTGCATTTTAGATATATATCAAGGGGGAGAATTAATCGACAGTGATATCCCAATGAATATTTTCATTCGCTAAGAAAGGAATAAGCGCTTCATTACCACAAAGGATTTGTGCTGGAGCCTCAACAGTTTTTTCAGTTAATGTGATTGTCCCTTCATTAACGGGTAAACCATAAAAACGTGGACCATTTAGAGAACAGAAGGCTTCAAAGTGTTGTAATGCATTGAGTTCTTTAAATACGGTTGCGTAGGCTGCCAGTGCGGTTGGTGCATTAAATACCCCGGCACAACCACAAGATGATTCTTTGCGGTGTTGTAAGTGAGGTGCTGAATCTGTACCTAAGAAAAAGCGAGAGTTTCCTGATGCAACTGCTTCTCTTAGTGCTTCTTGGTGAACGTTGCGTTTAAGAATAGGCAAGCAATATAGGTGAGGTTTAACACCGCCAACCAACATATGATTGCGGTTAAACATCAAATGTTGCGGAGTAATGGTAGCACCGAGAAATTCATTTCCTTCTAATACATACTGAGCGGCTTCTTTAGTTGTAATATGTTCAAAAACAATCTTTAGCTCAGGAAATTGCTTGCGTACAGGAGACATAACGCTATCGATGAAACGTGCTTCTCTATCAAAAATATCAATGCTTGAAGCAGTTACTTCGCCGTGGATCAGCAATGGCATACCGATTTTTTCCATCACACTTAAGATTGGATAAATCTTTGTGATATCGGATACACCATGACTTGAGTTAGTTGTTGCATTCGCAGGATAAAGTTTACAAGCAGTAAAAACACCTTGTAAGAAACCTTGCTCTACTTCTGAAGGCAATGTGCTATCTGTTAAATAGCAAGTCATTAACGGTTCGAAGTTATCGCTGGCAGGAATAGCCGCTTTGATGCGATCACGGTAAGTGCGAGCCGCTTCAATCGTTGTAACAGGTGGAACAAGGTTTGGCATGACAATAGCTCTGCCAAAATAGCGACTGGTATAAGGAACAACAGTTTTTAGCATGTCATCATCACGAAAGTGAACATGCCAATCATCAGGACGGCGAATAGTGAGGGTGATAGGTTGTGCAGTGGTCATATACCGGCTCCGTGTGTCTTAGGAAAATCGAAAGATCAAGGATTGGATTGGACTAGATAGTCAAGCCGGAAACGAATGCTAATACGAAAACGATTAAATAGCTACCATTTAATCGTATTTTTTTATTATGTTTTTGAAATTATGTAAGGTGAAACAGAGAATAAAATCAAGAGGTTATGAGGGTGACACAAAAAGAAATGGCTCCTCCAACTGGACTCGAACCAGTGACATACGGATTAACAGTCCGCCGTTCTACCGACTGAACTATGGAGGAACATCATTAAGTGGCGTGTATCATATAGTGGGTGATTTGATATGTCAAAGGACAATCGACGATATTTGTTTAAGTGCATAGATAAACAACATATTGTGTGTTTCTAAAACAGATAATCTAATAATGAGGTGGTGAACTCGTTTAAATGGCTATTTTTTTCACACTGAAGAATAAAAATAAAGATAAAAAATAAAGAGATAACGTATTTGAGACCATGTTGGGCTTTGAAAAATAAAATAGATAGAAAAATGAGAAAGGTATTGATAATAGAGAAGGTGGAAAGCAAAAAGCCCGCACTGTAATAGCGCGGGCTTTTCTAAATTTGGCTCCTCCAACTGGACTTGAACCAGTGACATACGGATTAACAGTCCGCCGTTCTACCGACTGAACTATGGAGGAAGCGAGTTCTCGTGAGAACGAGACGAATAATAGCGAGGGTGATGAACTTTGTAAAGTAAAAAAAGTGAAATAATAGTTTAAGTGGTTAAAAAATAACTAATTTATAGTTTTTAAATCAAATAAGGTGGTTTTACGTTTAAAAAACAGTCAATAGAACTATGTTGATTGAAATAGTTTTATAAAAAGGTGTTTTTTTATTGATGATTTTGAGTTAACACAGAACAGAAATAACAGATGCATAAGATGAATATGTAGAGGATACAAAGGAAATAAATAAGAAATAGAGGAATAAAAATCACTGATGAGTAGAAAGCAAAAAGCCCACACTGTGATAGCGTGGGCTTTTCTAAATTTGGCTCCTCCAACTGGACTTGAACCAGTGACATACGGATTAACAGTCCGCCGTTCTACCGACTGAACTATGGAGGAAGCGAGTTCTCGTGAGAACGAGGCGAATAATAGCTATCCTCGCTCACCTTGTAAAGTAAAAAAAGGAAAAAAATAACCGTTTGCTCAAGAGTGCATCAGATTGTTTCTTTTTTGACAAAAATGTATAAAAAATAAATGGTTATCAATAGAAATAATATTCGAAATTTCATTTCTACTCGCTGAAATGTGTCTTACATTGGAAAGAAAAGATAAAGCGTTTTTTTAAAAGAAAGTTTTTCATACTGTTTAGTTATACAATCTGACGAATTTAAAGACTAATTGAAGATCCCGAGACGATGGATACTACGAATTTATCAGTACCGATGGTATTAGAGTTTGAGCAATTTAAAAAAACACTTCTTCTATATACAAAAGATAAAGAAGGGGGATGGGATACCTCTGTTTCTGGTTTAGCGTTATGTCGGTATACTTCTATTACAGAGTCTGAAGGCTGGATGTATGAACCCAGTTTGGCTATTGCTGCACAAGGTGCAAAGCAAATAACGATAGGGCTAGAGACAAACTGTTATCGTCCTATGAATATGCTTTTAACATCATCAGATATACCTACTTTTGCTAAAGTCTGTGAAGCGTCAAAAGAAACGCCTTTTTTAGCAATGTTGCTAAAATTAGACCTCGCTCTATTACCTGAACTGCTAGCTGAAAATAAGTTTGAATTACTACAAGAAAATAACGAGATCAGCGCTCAACAAATTGTTCAAGCAACCGCGCCAATTTTACAAGCAGTAACAAGGCTTATAAAACTAATAGATACACCAGAAGATGCACCTTTTATTGCACCTTTGATCCAAAAAGAGATCCTTTATTACTTATTAAGATCGAATGATGGTGCGCGTCAGCAACTGTTAGCATCACAACATCCTCAGTGTCGGCAAATTAGTCATGCGCTTGATTGGATTAAACAACATTATCACGAAACAATTCGGATTGAAGATCTTACAACGTTAGTGGGTATGAGCACCTCATCATTTCATTTTCACTTTAAAAAACGAACTGGCATGACGCCGTTGCAATATCAAAAGTGGTTACGGCTGAATGAAGCAAGAAGGATCATGCTGATTGAAATGAGTGATGTTTCTAAAGCAGCATTTATCGTCGGTTATGAAAGCCCCTCACAATTTAGCCGTGAATATCATCGATTATTTGGTTTATCACCTTTAAAAGATATTCAACGATTAAAAGAATCAGAAACTGAAACGGTATCTTTGGATTATTAGGCAAGAATAATGGAGAAATGAGTTAAAGCAGTGATGAGTAATTGCGTTACAGTTTGCTTATTAAATATGTGTATACAAGGAGTTTAGAAGTGACTAACGTTTTTATTATTAATGCTGCAAAAGAGTTTGATGGTTCTGAAGGGAAACTCAACGATCATTTAACGCAAGTCGCCACAGATTTGTTGTCTTCGCATCAGATAAATGTGCAATCAACACGCATTGATGATGGTTATGATAATAACGAAGAAGTTGATAAATACTTATGGGCCGATGTCATTATTTATCAAATGCCAGCATGGTGGATGGAAGGCCCTTGGATCTTAAAAAAATACATTGATGATGTATTTAGTGCTGGGTACGGCAAAATGTATATTGATGATGGTCGTACACGAAAAGATCCTTCGAAAAAATATGGTTCGGGTGGATTATTACAAGGCAAAAAGTATCTTCTTTCTGTAACTTGGAATGCACCTTTTGAATCTTTTGAAGAACAAGAACAGTTCTTTGAAGGAAAAGGGATTGATGCTGTCTATTTTCCATTCCATAAAGCGAATCAATTTTTAGGTATGGAAGGATTAAAAACCTTCGGAATGTTTGATGTGGTGAAACAACCGCAAATTGAGCAAGATGTTGACGCGTATAAAAAACACCTAAAACACGAAATTGTTGGAATAGCAGGTTAGGTCTTTATCGTACTAGATATAAATTAGCTATTTATTAATCAAGCAAGATAACGATACAGATTGGATTTAGGTAGCTGATTTAGATGATAAGAATGTAGAAAGCAAAAAGCCCGCACTGCAATAGCGCGGGCTTTTCTAAATTTGGCTCCTCCAACTGGACTTGAACCAGTGACATACGGATTAACAGTCCGCCGTTCTACCGACTGAACTATGGAGGAAGCGAGTTCTCGTGAGAACGAGGCGCATAATAACGATGATATATCAGAGTGTCAACGTTAAAAGTGGATTAAATATCTGTTTGGTTGGTTTATCAACAAAGTGGCTAAATAATAGAAGTTATTCTCCGTGTTTTTGTGTGTAACACGGAGGATCAATTAGGTTTGAGGGGATAATTGTGATGCTGAAATTGATTGTTGTACGGGATCAAATGCCATCAGGTACACATCGTAAAAATGAATTTCTTGTTTTTTACTAATAATCTCGCGAATGTCTTCTTTTATTTGTTTAGATATTGCAGGGTGCTGGTGAATTTCATTTATGGCTTCATCAGAGAGTTTTTCAAAGGTATACCATTCACCGTTATAGCAAACTCTCAAATCGAGAACACCAATATCTTCAAATTTATAGATAGGTTTTATATCAAATAACAAGATACCTGCCATAACTAAGAACATGACAGTAAAGAGAATGAGCGAGATAACACCAAAGTAAGGTGAATAAATTAATAACGCAGCGAGCAATATATAAGAGAGAACCATGCTGATACATAACCAGATATGGTTTTTTAAAAACTGACTATTAAAATGTGGTTTCCCGTCTCTTTTTTCTGCTGTATTGATCCGGTCTAAATCACGCTCTAAGATTTCTTTTAATACATTCATTGTAAACACCTTAAGAGATGAATGTTGCAAACTTGTTTCTTATTACTAGATTATCACGGGGACAAGATAAGCGGGTAGAACAGTTTTTTTAAATTCTGGTATTAACTGTTATTGTTAGACCATTAAGAATATTCTTAGTCATTGTTAATAATAGAGATAAAATATCAAATAAATTTTATGCACAGTGATAAAAATAGAGGAAGAATTGTATTTTTAATGTGCAATTCGCATTTTTTTAATCTTTAGACGCATAAAACTATTGCTATTAAACTTGTCTCATGCGTTAATGAGTAAGGCCTCAATACAGACCTGATTTATGATTGACATTCTAAGTTAATGAGTTTTAAACAGCATCGCTTTTTGACCGTTTTCTTCATGTGTGCCCATAAGTTATAGGTAGTTCAGGCCAGTAGATGCCGAGAAGGCAACGTTTTATTGATATATAGGAAAGTCACATGTCTGACAAAATGAAAGGTCAAGTTAAGTGGTTCAACGAGTCTAAAGGCTTTGGTTTTATTACTCCAGCAGACGGAAGCAAAGACGTATTCGTTCACTTTTCTGCCATTCAAGGTAACGGTTTCAAAACTCTGGCTGAAGGTCAGAACGTAGAATTCACAATTGAAAACGGTGCAAAAGGTCCAGCAGCTGCTAACGTAACAGCTCTGTAATTTAAAGCCTTTTAAAAATTTTCTTCAAGCCTGTCACCTTATGGTGGCAGGCTTTTTCTTTATGGGTAAAATAAAGAAAAAGAGAATGATAATATTTATCAGGAGAGAAAATGCAGGTTAATGATAACGTTGTTGTGAAAACTGATGGTATTGACGATCGTGAAGGAACTATCCTACTTATTGAAGAATTTAATGAAGGCATAATGTATTTAGTATCACTCCCTGAATATCCAAAAGGAATTTGGTTTTTTAATGAAAAAGAGGGCGGTGAAGGAACATTTGTTAGACCAATACAGCAAAAGTGACTGACGTTTAGGTACGGTTCATTTACATTTTCAAATCAGCTACTTATACTTTTGCCAAATTTTAGTTAGGAGAAAACATAGTGGAGACAGAAAGTTGTAGGTTAATGATAACCCCATTAACTGAGAATAATTTTATTCAAAATAATAGGTAAGCTGTTTTCTTCACTAAAACTGCTTACCATTTTGGTGGGCAGTGCATTGTAATATTCCTTTCTTATATATTCCTATTATGCACTTACCCAAATAATTTCCCTTATGCCGCTAACATAAGAAGGGTAACTTCATGTGCTACATTTTTTTCTCTTTATTTCCTCCACCTAAGGCGATGAATTAATTTCAACACTCTGAACTATCAGAGCAAAATTTTCATATCGATTTTAATCATCATGTAGAGGAAATAAACATGACGATGACGCCTTATATTTTAAATCTCATGATTGCAATGTGTCTTGGTGCTTTGATTGGTGCTGAACGTCAATGGCGACAAAGAATGGCCGGTTTAAGAACAAATGCTTTAGTTGCAACCGGTGCCGCTGTTTTTATTTTAAGTTCAATAGAAACTTCGCCAGATAGTCCCGGTCGGATCGCAGCTCAAGTTGTTTCAGGTATTGGATTTCTTGGTGCTGGTGTGATCATGCGTGAAGGAATGAATATACGTGGACTTAATACTGCCGCAACGCTTTGGTGTTCAGCAGGAATTGGCGTGTTATGTGGTCTAGGTTTATATCAATTGGCAACTATAGCAACACTTCTTATTCTTTGTGCGAATATCTTACTACGAGAAGCAGCTCAGCGGATAAACGCTCAGCCACAACATCAAGCAATAGATATAGAACAACGCTACTCAATACGAATTATTTGTCATGAAGAAGATGAAGTTTTAGTTAGAACACTCATTTTACAAGCAATAAATGGATTACATGTTCGATTACAGTCTTTAAGCAGTGCTGATACATTGATGCCTAGTCAGCTAGAAGTGTGTGCTGAATTGCTAGCAACACCTGCCGAGCAAAAAGAGATAGAAGCGATTGTTTGCAGAGTAAGTTTAGAAAAGAGTGTCAGTGCAATTAATTGGAAGATAGCGGCAGAGCATCCTGCTTGACGGATCTTTTTAAGATAATGTCTTTCTAATCGAGGTGCCCTATATTGAATATAGGGCGCTTTTTTGTCGTATAGAGACTAGATAGATATCAAATTACAAAATTATTTCAAAAAGGAATATGAATATTGATAAAAGTTATAAAGAATATAACTTTGTAATTTGTAAGTAATAGATCTGTCATATTTCAAGCTGTTGTGTAGCCGATAATGTTTATTCGCACCAGCCACATGTTTTGTCTGTTCTTAGTAAACCATTCATTTTTGCCTATCTAAGTCTCAAATTATTAAGAGCATCAACATAATACTTAATTCTAAAACTCGCTTCTCTGATGAGAATAATGAGATCTTAATCATGGACTACGTATTATTACTGATATATAGAAATAAAGTATTTTGTTCATGTAATTATTATTTTTTGTAACTATTACTTTATGGAATAAAAAATAGAAAAATGTGCTCAAAAAAACTAATTAAAATACGCAATAGGGTGGGATATATTCATTTTCGTTTTAATAAAAACAAACATTTTTACCTAAATTGATTAATATACAATTATTTGTATTGTGGTTAACCCGTATATAATGAGTTATGAATGAAAAATGTTGAACAGAGTTTGGATGTATTTGACGTTATTTCTCATCTTTATTAATCGCTCTTTTTAGACTGATTTGATTTATCTCTGTTTATTTTGTTTTTAATAAACAGGAAAAACTAAAATCAAGTAAGCGATTGCTACCCATAGTTTGCTTATTAAATGAGGTACTTAGGAGTATTGTAGGACAAAAAATCGTTATTAAGGGGCTTAGCGCAGTATAGAATTTTGGGGAAAAAGCGGTGTTTTTCATTGATTATATTGGATTTTTTTTTAATACCTAAATTATACTCTCAAATTATTTCAATGTATTTGGCGAAAATTTTATCAATATTTTCTATTATATTTAATTTAAGTGTGATTTTTTGAGTAATATTTTTAATTTAATCAAATTAGACTTTCAAAAAATGAGGAAGAATTCAGGAAAACGGTGAGTTTAGACCGCTACAGTAAAGCTGATGAATTGCTGTGGTATGTTGTTTGTAATCACTAATCAATTATGAATGAAAATCTTTTGAAAAATTGTAGGATTTTTTGTAAAGGTCATGTAGAAAAATTGATACCAATAAGTAATCTTATAATAAGAGTAGAAAAACCACACCACTCTTTCCATTCAATAAAATAATAATTTCAAAATTATATTGTTTATAAATTTGTCAAGGACGTAAATCTTACTTATTACAGAAGGAGAATTATCTTAGTATGAAATAGATGCGTCATTAGTATTTGCTGTGAAAATATATATAAAGGATAATTGTGGCTCCGATCTTTTTCGATTTACCAAAAATGATAAAAAAACTATAAGAGGAACACTAATTTAAAAAATTGCTGGTATAAAAGGGTGAACAATCATTTCATGTTTGCTTACTAAAAAACGATGTAACTCATTTCAACAGAACTGAAAGCAATACACAAAGTGTTTGCATTCACACCATGAATAATCTCAATTATTACTTTTGAAAAATACGGTTACAATATTTTTCAAAACCTTCATTTTCCAAAAATTTAGAACACATTTGAGATATAGAATACTAAGCTCTGTTATTGGTTTTTAAGACTAATCTAATAAATGAGATATAAGTCTTGATTATTTAGATACATCAATATTTTTATTAGGTTTTGATAGAGAGGAAAAGTCTTTTTAAACGTAAAATTACTCATAAAAAGGCTAATAAGATGAGTCAAATTAGTGGTTAGAATAGAGGAATATTTAGAGATATATTTTAGCGCTTTAAGTAAAGATATACCGATATTTGAATCTTTATACTCTCTAAGCCCATCAACATCAACTTTTGTTAAGTAATGGTGTTGTTACTAAGTCAGCACTTTTGGCTCTGTAATGTCTTGATACTTGTGCTAGCTAGGTTGAAAAAAAGAGGCTAACCGCATGATAAGAGGGAAAGTGAAACAATGCTCATCATTGGTAAGAGTAAAACCAATTACTGCTAGGGGCTGTTTTGGGCTAAAAGGTAACATTTGATATTCTTTAGTTCACACTAATGCTAATAGAGTAATCAATAAGATGTTATTTTGATCATATTTGTTTTCCTGCCTTTACATTGAAAAAGTTGATGTGTACAAGTGTTAACTTTAGGTTGCCATATTTGCCATTACAGCCGTTTATTGTGCGGAGATAATGCTGATAACAGGAAAAAACAGAATTTATATTTTGCCTTATTATTTTATGAATTAATTACTTTGTATTGGAGATCTTGGGATCTTTTTTTTATGAAATTGAAATTTATATTTCAAAAAGTGTCTTTTTTTATAAAAAAAAGTGTGGTTATATAAGACATGATTTATAAGCCTGCTTTTTTTCTCTTATTTTTTTATTGGTTATTATATTTTTAATTAATTGTAGATTATTTTATTAATATATATCTATATTCAGTGAAAAATAAGAGAGTTTTAATTTGATTTTTTATATTAATAAATTATGACTTTATTTTATAAAAAAATGCTTGTTTTTTTAAATTTAACTTAAGTTAAATGTTGTATTATTTTTATATTCCATAATTAATTGATAATTAAATTACGGTTTTTTTTATTTAATTAAATAAAAAGTATTCTTTTGTTTTTATATTAAACTTGTGGCAATTTTAAATTTAAATTGTTCAAAAAATACACCGCAATTCATAAATAAAACTTACTTATATGTGGATATTATTTCTCTGTGACTAATTTACAGCCAATAAAACTCTTATTAAGAGTTCTGTAATTTAAGTGTTAAATAGTGCCTAATAATCATTAATTAAATTTTATTATTACGGTTGAAACTTTAATAATGTGGAAATAAATATTCAATGATTTAAGGGGGAAGATGCATAACTAAGAATTTAATTTTATATGACTTATCGTTCTGCTTAATAAATACATCAAATTATCACATTGATTTTAAAGGATAATTTAATTTGTAAAATAATAAAAAAATTTAGGATAACTATAAATAATTAGAATGGGTTGTTTTTTAAACAAATTGTAAATAAAAAGTGATCATTTCTGAAGGTTTACGTAAATGATGAAAAAAATAATATCTATAGAAATACTTATTAAATTTGGGGGGCTTGTTTAGATAAAGATGAGGAGGAGATATATCAATATATGTTACTGTGATCAAAAAAATCTACAATTGCGGATTTGTCAAATTTTTATGCTGTATTTTTAGGTTTATAAGTTTAATAGATCGTATAAAATAAAAAATTATCATTAATATTTTAATTTGGGTAGATTAGCTTATTAATTTACACCAAGTTTTATTACTTTTATCACTTGAATAGTTAATGAACTAATTCCATAATAATGATTATCTTTTTGTGATGTGACTCACATAGTATTTAAATTAGACTACTTTATCCGTTGAATAACTTAATCGTTAAGGAGTAAAGTTGTCGCGTTAGGATTATTCTTAACGAGCTATATTGGCGAGCATTTAAAGTTTACTTTTAATTTAAATGTTTTTTTCGCTACTTTTGAAAATGACCGTAACTAAGTAATACAAGGTAGTGTTACTACGTGTCATGTTCATAAAATGGGGCCTGGAAATTTAATATTACATTTATATTAATTTCCTCGGGATTTCTCATTAGAGAGATCCTCTTTGTTCAATATAATCGGACGGGATGTAAAGAGATGAGTACGGTTGAATTGCTTAAGCATATTTATGACATAAATTTATCGTATTTGCTTTTAGCGCAAAGGTTAATTAACCAAGAAAAGGCTTCCGCAATGTTTCGGCTTGGGATTAGTGATGCGATGGCGGATGCACTGGCAGAGCTTACATTGCCTCAATTGGTTAAGTTGGCTGAAACAAACCAACTAATCTGTAATTTCCGGTTTGAAGACAGCGAAACAATAGAACAACTCACTAAAGAATCTAGAGTGGATGATTTACAACAAATTCATACTGGTATTCTTCTTTCTTCTAACTTGTTTCGTCAGTTATCGGAACAAGATACTACTGCGACAAAGAAGCGGGCATAACAATGAGTGAGAAAAGTATCGTCCGAGAAGCGAAAGATATTCGCTTAGCAATGGAATTAATCACCTTGGGTGCCCGCTTGCAAATGCTTGAAAGTGAAACTCAATTAAGTCGGGGGCGTTTAATTAAATTATACAAAGAATTAAGAGGGAGCCCCCCTCCAAAAGGAATGCTGCCATTTTCAACGGATTGGTTTATGACATGGGAACAAAATATCCATTCCTCAATGTTTTATAACGCTTATCGCTTTTTATTAAAAAATGGCGGTTGTGTTGGTGTTGAGGCTGTTGTTAAAGCTTATCGTTTATACTTAGAACAATGTCCGCCTGTTAAAGATCAAGAACCTATTTTAGCACTAACAAGAGCATGGACATTAGTACGTTTTGTTGAAAGTGGCATGTTGCAACTTTCTGTTTGTACCAAATGTAATGGTTCATTTATTACACACGCACACCAACCAGCTAGCAATTATGTTTGTAGTCTTTGCCAGCCACCTTCTCGCGCAATAAAAAAACGTAAACTTTCCGCCAATCCTGCCGATATTAACTTACAACTGTTGGATGGTCTTGAACAGTTTGCAATGTGATTCGAGATTGAAAGTTAAATATCAGGTTATAGAGCTTAGTTATCTATAACCTGAGCCGTTTCCTCTTCCCCTCCTATCTCTTGCTGCTATGTTCGCCATTCTCTCTATAACGAAATTAGCTAAAGGGATATCGCGTGTTAGTACTCTTAGGATATATCGTGGTTATGAGCGCCGTCATCGGGGGATATCTTCTCGTCGGTGGTAGTTTAGGCGCATTGTACCAGCCAGCCGAATTTATAATCATCTTTGGTGCCGGTATCGGTGCTTTTATTGTAGGTAATAATGGTAGAGCAATTGTATCAACAATGAAGATCCTACCTAAATTACTTCGTAGTACAAATTACAATAAAGCGATGTACATGGATTTAATGGCACTCATGTTTCGTTTATTGTCAAAAGCTCGTCAAAACGGGATGTTGGCATTAGAGAGAGATATCGAAAACCCACAACAAAGTGATATTTTTTCTCAATATCCTCGCATTATGAAAGATGCTTATATGCTCAGTTTTATTACTGATTATATGCGTCTGATGGTGACAGGAAATATGAACCCTTATGAAATTGAATCTCTGATGGATGAAGAGATTGCAACTTTTGAGGAAGAGAGCGAAGTCCCTGCAACAGGTTTATCAGCGATGGGTGATTCACTACCTGCGTTTGGTATCGTTGCTGCGGTTATGGGTGTTGTTAATGCGTTAGGTGCTGCGGATAGACCTGCGGGTGAAATGGGCGTATTAATTGGACATGCAATGGTTGGTACTTTCTTAGGTATTTTATTAGCTTATGGCTTTATTTCACCATTAGCTTCTAGACTCAGACAGCGCTCTAGTCAGCAAATGAAAATGATGGAGTGCATCAAAACAACATTGTTATCTAGCATGAATGGATATGCGCCACAGATAGCGGTTGAATTTGGACGTAAAACCCTCTTTCTGGCAGACAGACCTTCTTTTATTGAATTGGAAGAACATGTACGTCAGGTACGGACACCTATGCAGGCAAATCCTGATGCAATGAAAGAAGAGTAATTATGAAGAGTAATTCACAGATCATTCGAGTTAAAAAGCGAGGGAGAAAGCAACACAATGCTCATGGTGGTGCATGGAAGATAGCTTATGCTGACTTTATGACCGCAATGATGGCTTTCTTTCTGGTAATGTGGTTACTTTCAATCTCTAGCCCACAAGAATTAACTCGTGTAGCCGAATATTTCCGCACGCCATTAAAAGTCGCTATTGAAAAAGGGCGATTTAGTGGGGATGCAACCAATCCTATTCCTGGAGGAGGGCGTGATCCTGTCTATAACGAAGGTGATATTTTGCCAAAAGGCCAGGAAGATAAACAGCTCAATGAAAAGCAACAATTTCGTCGTTTGAAAGACAGTTTAGAGCAAGTCATTTTAAATGATCCTCGGTTAAAAGATCTGAAACCTCATTTATTAATAGACATGATGGATGAAGGGTTACGAATTCAGATTATAGATAAAGAAAGCCGACCAATGTTTAGAGTTGGTAGTGCCACCGTTGAACCTTATATGAAGGATATTTTGACGGCAATAGCACCTATTTTAAATGACACGCCATACAAAATCAGTTTATCGGGTCATACCGATGATATTCCTTATGCAAGTGGCGCTTTTAAATATAGTAACTGGGAGCTATCGACAGATCGTGCGAATGCCTCTCGTCGAGAGTTAATTGGTGCAGGATTGAGTGAATGGAAAGTGCTACGTGTTGTTGGCATGGCCTCAACTGTTCATTTAGTCAAAGAGGATGGTTTTGCACCTGCTAACCGACGGATCAGTATTTTGGTCTTAACGAAGCAAGCAGAACAAAAAATTGTACAAGAAAATGAGCGGGTTGCACCGACAGTAACAGAGACTTCAGAAATTGAACCTCTACTTTCAGGGCAAGAAACCCCACAAGAAAAAGCAGGAAACACACAGACGGGTTCGTCTGTGTCTTCTGCATCTGAGCTTCCCGAATCAAAAAAGGAAAATGTTGAAACAGGAGTTTCTGGGGAAAGTTTGCCATCACAATCGACAAATATTACTACAAAGCAGGGAACTGCACCCTAATTTGTTAGTAATCGCGTAAAGGTGAATGAGTAACGATGGATATTACTGAGTTTTATCAAACATTTTTTGATGAAGCAGATGAGTTGTTAGCTGATATGGAACAGCATTTACTGTTACTTGATCCTGCAAATCCAGATCAAGAACAGATGAATGCGATTTTCCGTAGTGCACACTCCATAAAAGGAGGAGCTGCAACATTTGGCTTCGTTAAACTTCAACAGACCACTCATGTGCTTGAAAACTTGCTCGATAGTGCAAGACGTCATGAGATGGCGCTCACCGACGACATTATTAACCTGTTTCTGGAAGCGAAAGATATTATGCAACAGCAATTGGATGCACATAAAAACTCACAAGAACCTGATGAGGAAACATTTAACTATATTTGTGAGAAGTTGCGTCAGCTGGCTCTCGATGTAAAAGAAGAACAATCCGCTCCTCACGTTGAGGCTGTTGCTGGATCTGAAGCTTCAGACTCACAGGCCACAATGACTGAAACTCCTGTTTTGTCATCTGACGTTGAAAATGTGCAAAGTGAAGCCGTAGAAACTATGGTCGAAGTCGCATCGACGATGGCGGCTGATGGACATTATTATCATCATATTATTTTGTCTGATCTTAAAGAGACAGATATTGATTTAATGCTTGATGAATTAAAACATCTTGGTGAAGTTAGCCAAGTTGAAAAACAGCATCATGGTCTTGAAGCAATATTGAAAACCACTGCAACAGAAGAAGATATCAGCGCTGTACTTTGTTTTGTGATTGAACCTGAACAAATCTCGTTTAAAAAAGTGGCTGCTGCAGAAAAAGCACCAGAAAAAAACACAGTTACAGAAGAAAGTACAACATCTGTTGATGATGCTCATGTTGAAATCCAAGTTGAGCAACCAGCGCCTGTACAAAAAACCGTTGCTGAAGAAGTGACGCCATCGGCAGAACCTGCTAGAGCACCAGCAGCACCAGCGAAAAGACCTGTTGCAGCTGCTGCACCGAAAACAGAATCAAGCAGTATTCGTGTTGCCGTTGAAAAAGTTGACCAATTAATTAACTTAGTGGGTGAACTGGTTATCACTCAGTCAATGTTGGCACAGCACAGTGGTAGTCTTGAGCCAGCAATATATAGTGATTTACTAAGTTGTATTGCTCAGTTACAGCGTAATTCTCGTGATTTACAAGAATCTGTTATGTCAATTCGTATGATGCCGATGGAATATGTTTTCAGTCGCTTCCCTCGAGTTGTGCGTGATGTTGCAGGTAAAATGAATAAGAAAGTTGAGCTAAATATGATTGGTAGCTCAACAGAACTTGATAAAAGCTTAATTGAAAAAATTATCGATCCTTTAACTCACTTAGTACGTAACAGTCTTGATCACGGTATTGAAATGCCAGCCGATCGTGTTGCGGCAGGGAAACCGGAAGCGGGGCAATTAACCCTGTCTGCGGAACATCAAGGCGGTAATATTTGTATTGAAGTGACTGATGATGGTGCTGGATTAAACCGCGAACGTATTTTGAAAAAAGCGATTTCCTCTGGGCTTGCAGTTTCTGAAAATATGAGCAACGAAGAAGTTTCTATGCTGATTTTTGCACCAGGTTTCTCTACCGCAGAAGTAGTAACAGATGTTTCTGGTCGTGGTGTGGGTATGGATGTTGTAAAACGAAATATCCAAGAGATGGGTGGTCAAATTCAAATCAGTTTTGAAGTGGGTAAAGGAACGCGCATTCGTATTTTACTTCCACTGACATTAGCAATTTTAGATGGTATGTCCGTTAAAGTTCATGACGAAGTCTTTATTTTACCATTAGGAACGGTAGTCAGTTCTTTACAACCGGAAGAAGACGATATTTATCCATTGGCTGGCGATGAGAAATTATTGCAGGTCAGAGGGGAATATTTACCACTGATTGAACTGCATCGTACTTTTAATATTGAAGGCGCTCAAACTGATATTACCCAAGCAATTGCGGTTATTGTTCAGAGTGCCGGACGTCGTTATGCTTTATTGGTAGATCAATTAGTTGGCCAGCATCAAGTTGTTGTTAAAAATATAGAAAGCAATTACCGAAAAGTTCCTGGTATATCTGCTGCAACAATTATGGGCGACGGTAGTGTGGCTTTAATTCTTGATGTACCAGAATTGCAACGTTTAAGTCATACACAAATGACGAATAAGAAAAAGAATACAACTGCAAGCGCAGTCATTTAATAGTGAGGATAAAATAAGATTATGGCTTCGGAACATTTCGAGAAATTATCCGGTGAAACTGTTGGACAAGGATTTCTAATTTTTACGCTGGGCGATGAAGAATATGGAATTGATATTTTAAAGGTTCAAGAAATTCGCGGATATGACCAAGTTACACGTATTGCTAATTCACCTAGCTTTATTAAAGGCGTAACTAATTTACGGGGCGTTATTGTTCCGATAGTTGATCTGCGTATTAAATTTTCACAAGAAAGTATAACTTATAATGACAATACTGTTGTTATTGTGGTTAACTTATTAAATCGAATTGTAGGAATTGTTGTTGATGGCGTTTCTGATGTTCTTACGCTAAAACCAGAGCAGATCTGCCCCGCGCCAGAGTTTGCGGTCACAATGTCTACTGAGTATTTAACAGGTTTAGGTACTTTAGATGAAAGAATGCTTATTCTTGTGGATATTGAAAAATTACTCAACAGTGAAGAAATGGAATTAGTCGATAGCGCAACAATTCAAGCTAAATAAGTTTTTATTTTTTAAAAAATAATCTAAATACTGTTCCGGTAATTTTGCCGGAATAGCTATTTCTATCTTTTTTATTTTATTAGCGAGTGCTAAAGCATCAAATTAACTTTAAGTAAAATTAAAAGATAAAAAAGAACTAATAATTTTAGTTAAGTTCTATTTTATTATTTATTAACTTATAAGTAGCTATCACCTAGCTATAATATTTTTCTACTGACGGAAATAACTTTAAAGTTTTTTATACTTATAATTTTAATTAAAAACAGTATTACCACCGCTTTTTAATGGGGCAAAAACATGACTAAGACGAAATGAGACCTATAAAGTTTCTCTTAAGTCTGCCGATAACTTGCTCATTACCATTTATTATAAAAAGGGAAACTATGTTTAGCCGAATGAAAATAGTGACTGGATTATTATCCATTCTTCTGTTGTTTGGTGTTTTGCAATTTGTCTCAGGGGGTGTTTTTTACTCAAATATCGTTGAGACAAGGAATGACCTGAATAAAACACTAACAATACAGGATCAACGTGAGCGTCTAGATGAAAGCTGGGCTAACTTACTACAAGCGCGTAATAATATTAATCGTGCAGCGATTAGTTTTTTATTACAAGATAAAAATCTTAATGTAGATGATTCTCTGTCTGTTGACTATTTGACGGGGCTTGCTCGTAAAAATATGTCTCGTGCAGACGAGAAATTTAAAGAATTTGAAAAGAATATTACCGCTTATCAAGTTCACTCAGAAGATGATGTTCGTAGTTTAAAAGGACGTTTTATCGAATATTTCTCTGCATTAAACCAACTAGAAATTTTACTTCAAGATAGAAACTTAAAAGACTTTTTTGAGCAACCAACTACGGGTTATCAAGACGCTTTTTATAAAGAATATCTTGCATATGTCATGCGCAATGAGAAATTTAACGAAGAGTTAAATGTGGCACTAGAAGCCTCTCATCAACGTACTGTCATTACTATGGTTGTGTTAGCTATTATCGTTATCTCTGCATTAATTCTATGCTGGTTTGCATTACGTAATGCCTTAATTAGACCATTAAATTCACTTCTATTAAGTATTAAAACCTTCTCTGAAGGTGATTTACGTCCAAATATCGAAGTGAATGGTCGCAATGAAATGAGCTTGTTAGCAAATGGTTTAAAACATATGCAACAAGAGCTTATTCAAACTGTTCGTGGTGTCTATCAAAGTACGGAAAACATTTATAACAGTACAAGTGAAATTGCTGCTGGAAATAATGACTTATCTGCTCGTACAGAAGAGCAAGTGGCTTCGTTAGAAGAAACTGCTGCAAGTATGGAACAGTTAACGGCGACCGTGAAACAGAACGCGGACAATGCTCGCCAAGCAAGTAACCTTGCTAATGACGCCTCAGATATTGCCCGCCAAGGCGGAAAAGTTGTTGCTAATGTGGTGCAAACGATGCACGACATAGCCGGAAGTTCTCAGAAAATCACCGATATCACAGCTGTTATCGATGGCATTGCATTCCAGACCAATATTTTGGCACTGAATGCGGCTGTTGAAGCAGCAAGAGCTGGTGAGCATGGTCGCGGATTTGCGGTAGTTGCCGGTGAAGTTCGTAACCTTGCACAGAGAAGTGCAGAAGCTGCTAAAGAAATAAAAACACTGATTGAAGATTCTGTAAATCGTACTGAAACGGGTTCTGTACTCGTTGAAAGTGCGGGTGAGACGATGACGCGTATCGTGGATTCAGTAACGCGTGTTACTGACATCATGGGCGAAATCGCTTCTGCATCAGATGAGCAAAGCCGAGGTATTTCACAAGTTGGCCTTGCGGTTTCTGAAATGGATCGTGTCACTCAGCAAAACGCCTCTTTAGTAGAACAATCTGCAGCCGCTGCTGCTGGTCTTGAAGATCAAGCAGTTGCATTAACCCGCTTAGTTTCAATCTTCAAATTACCGGGTCAGGAAGAAAAAACGCTAGAAAGAAAGGAATCGGATGCAACCCCTGTAGTTAAAGCCGCTGCTCCACTTATAAAACCAGGAACCTCAGAAAAGAAAAAGAGCAGCAGTGTTGAAGATCCCGCTAACTGGGAAACTTTCTAACAACAACAAGTGGCTGACAAGCGGTGGCTTTTAACCACCGCTTTAAACGAGGTGAAGGCATGTTTAGGTTTCGCAAATTAAAGATATCCACCAGTCTCTATTTATTACTGATGATGTTTTGCGTTATGCAGGTGATTTCTAGTGGTATTTCGCTAGGGATCGTTCATTTGAATAACGAACAACTCACCAAAGTAGATATAGATACATCTAAGCGAGATGAATTAGGATTAAGTTGGGCATCTTTAATACAAACACGTAATGCGATTAATCGTGTAGCTATTGCAGTGAAAACTGAACAGTCAACGGATTATATTCAATCTATTGAATCAATTGCACTTTCACGTTTGGAAACGGCGAATACTCATTTTCAAAATTTCCTTGCTGAGATAAATAAAGAGGCAATCCCAACAGAAGAAAAAGAAATCGTTGAAGCTGTAAAAAACGATTATCACGTTTTATATGGTGCATTAACTGAATTACATAGCATGTTAAAAAACAATAACTTCCAAGGTTTTTTAGATCAACCAACGGAACGTTATCAAACAGCGATGGAAAATTCATTTAATACCTATATGAATTATGTTCAGAGCGAAATTACTGAATCTATAGAGCAAGGACATCGCTCTTATACTATCGCTATCTTGATGTTTATCGGTGCAATAGCGATGGTTATTGTTGTATCACTCGCCGCTCATCGCTGGCTAAGTTTTAATATCATTAAGCCTTTCGCAAGTTTAAGTCATTATTTTAATGATGTTGCTACCGGTAAATTAAATCGTGAAATTCTTGTCTTCACCGATGATGAAATAGGGGATGTGTTTAGACGACTACGAGATATGCGTGGTGAGCTCGCGCGTTCTATTCGTACCGTTCGTGATAACAGCCATGCTATGTATTCTGGTATTCAAGAAATTTCCAAAGGAAATACGGATTTATCCTCAAGAACTGAACAACAAGCTGCTTCGTTAGAAGAAACTGCGGCAAGCATGGAAGAGTTAACAGCAACGGTAAAACAAAATGCTGATAACGCTCTGCAAGCGAGTAAGCTCGCAGAATCTGCTTCTGAAACAGCCATACGTGGTGGTCAAATCACGCATAGTGTTGTTGAAACCATGGATGCGATTACACAAAGTTCTCAAAAGATAGGGGCTATTATCAGTGTGATTGATGGTATTGCGTTCCAAACCAATATATTAGCACTTAACGCGGCGGTTGAAGCTGCTCGCGCGGGTGAACAAGGACGTGGATTCTCTGTCGTTGCTGGAGAAGTTCGTAACCTTGCTCAACGTAGTGCTGATGCTGCAAAAGAAATTAAATTGTTGATTGATGAATCTGTTTTACGTGTCTCTCAAGGTTCTCAACTCGTTAATAATGCAGGGCAGACAATGGAGGAACTCGTCACATCAGTAAATAAAGTCACTGAGTTAATGGCAGAAATCGCCTCAGCTTCTGATGAACAAAGCCGAGGTATTCACCAAGTCGCTGATGCAGTCAGTCAGATGGATCAGGTGACACAGCAAAACGCTGCTTTGGTGGAGCAATCAGCATCTGCTGCCGCAGCATTAGAAGATCAGGCTAATAACCTTGTTAATGCTGTATCGGCATTCGAGTTGCCTGACACGGATGAGGATAATAATTCTTCATCCCTAGAAGGTAATGGGTTGAAAAAAGCAGATAAAAAATCATTTTTTAAAAAGACCCATTAAAAAACAATGAAACGTAATGTTACTGAAGTCTTATCAGATATCGCTGCTCAACCGTTGGATATTTTTACCCAACGGTTTATGTTGTCCGATGATCAGTTCCAATCTATATGCCAATTGATTTATCAAAAGGCAGGTATTGTGCTGACTAACAACAAAAGGGAGATGGTTTATAACCGTCTCACTAGGAGGTTACGTGAATTACGGATGAATAACTTTGGTGACTATCTTGCGTTTCTTAAAAGTGATGTACGCAACCCTGAATGGCAAGAGTTTGTAAATGCATTAACAACCAATCTCACCGCATTTTTCAGGGAAGCGCATCATTTTCCTATTTTGGCAAAACATGCCAGAAAAAGAGCAGGAGGCGTCTACCGAGTATGGTGTGCAGCTGCATCTACTGGAGAAGAACCTTATTCAATTGCGATGACTTTACGCGATGTTTTTGGAAATAACCCTTATAAAACCAAAATTATTGCCAGCGATATCGATACTAATGTGTTGGATAAAGCACGAAAAGGTGTTTACCGACAGGAAGAGCTTAAAACATTAAATAATGAATATTTGAAAAAATATTTTCTCAAAGGTGTCGGCGATTTTGAAGGATACGTGAAAATTAGACAGCAAATTAGCGAGATGGTCTCTTTTCAGTATTTGAATTTACTCGATAAGCAATGGGATTTAGAAGGCAGTTTTGATGCGATTTTTTGTCGTAATGTCATGATCTATTTTGACAAAGCGACACAACAAACCTTACTTAACCGCTTTACCTCATTACTTAAGCCAGACGGAATGCTGTTTGTTGGACATTCTGAAAATGTAAGCCAGCTTAGCAAGGATTTCTACTTGCATGGGCATACCGTTTACGGGCTGACACCAGCAAGGAGAGGTTATGAATAAAATAACGGTACTCTGTGTTGATGATTCGGCGCTAATGCGTCAAATCATGCGAGAAATCATCAACAGTCATAGCGATATGGAAGTTGTTGATTGTGCACCAGATCCTATAGTGGCTCGTGACTTAATAAAAAAGTACAACCCACAGGTATTAACGTTAGACGTTGAAATGCCACGTATGGATGGTATTGATTTCTTGGAAAAACTGATGCGATTAAGACCAATGCCTGTCGTTATGGTCTCATCATTAACAGCAAAAGGCTCAGAAGTGACGTTAAAAGCGTTAGAACTGGGCGCAGTTGATTTTGTGACTAAACCACAGCTTGGTTTGCGTGAAGGTATGATGGCTTATAGTGAACTGATTGCCGAGAAAATTCGTGCTGCTGCACAGGCACGAATTAATCGCCGAGAAGTACAAGCACCGCCTTCTAAATCATTGTCATTTACACCGATGATTTCGAGTGAAAAGTTGATTGCTGTAGGTGCATCAACTGGTGGCACAGAGGCTATTCGTAATTTTCTAGAACCATTACCTATTACCAGCCCTGCGATATTAATTACGCAACATATGCCCGCAGGGTTTACACACTCATTTGCAGAACGATTAAATCGTTTATGCCAAATTAGTGTAAAAGAAGCAGAAGACGGCGAACGTGTATTGCCTGGGCATGCTTATATTGCGCCAGGTGATTATCACATGGAGCTTCGTCGTAATGGTGCTAACTACCAGATCCACATTAATAAAGAGCCTGCGGTCAATCGTCATCGTCCTTCTGTCGATGTGCTATTTAGGTCTGTCGCAAAATATGCGGGACGTAATGCCATCGGTGTGATTTTAACCGGAATGGGAAGTGATGGTGCTGCTGGTTTATTAGAGATGCGTCGCGCTGGTAGTTATACCTTTGCACAAGATGAAGCGAGTTGTGTCGTCTTTGGTATGCCTCGTGCTGCGGTTGAATTAGGCGCAGTAGACGAAGTGAAAAGCATAAGCGCAATGAGTAAAGCCGTACTGATGAAAATCAGTAGCACGCAATCATTGCGTATCTGATTAAGTTCAGTTTAAAAAGCAACACAGTAATTTGCCGATATATTTTGAAGGAGTTTTCAATGGCAAGTAAGGATCTGAAATTTTTAGTGGTTGATGATTTTTCAACAATGCGCCGCATAGTTCGTAATTTGCTAAAGGAATTAGGATTTACGAATGTAGAAGAAGCAGAAGATGGTGCTGACGCGTTAGCTAAATTACGCAATTCGGCAATTGATTTTGTGATTACAGACTGGAACATGCCAAACATGGATGGTCTAGAGCTTCTTAAAAATATTCGTAGTGACGCGGGACTTGCAGCAACACCAGTATTGATGGTGACCGCTGAAGCTAAAAAAGAAAATATCATTGCAGCAGCGCAAGCTGGTGCAAGTGGATATGTTGTTAAACCTTTTACAGCAGCAATTCTTGAAGAAAAACTAAATAAAATTTTTGAAAAACTGGGCATCTAAGGAGTCGCAATGAGTGGGAATCCAATTATGCCGAAAGATAATATTGAAATGACATCTGATATTATCAGCCGGATCGGACAATTGACGCGGATGTTACGCGACAGTTTGCGAGAATTAGGATTGGATAAAGCAATAGCCGAAGCAGCAGAAGCCATCCCTGACGCTAGGGAACGACTGGACTATGTTGCTCAAATGACCGCTCAGGCAGCTGAGCGTACATTGAACTGTGTCGAAGCTGCGCAGCCTAAACAGGATGCGTTAAGTACCGATGCGACTAAGCTTACTGAACGTTGGGACCAATGGTTTGAACAGCCAGAAGAGCTGAAAGATGTACGCTCTCTTGTAACCGATACCCGCAATTATTTGCGGGATATCCCTGAGAGTACGGCTTTTACTAACAGTCAGTTATTGGAAATTATGATGGCACAGGATTTCCAAGATCTGACCGGCCAGGTAATTAAGCGCATGATGAGTGTCGTTCAAGAAATTGAAAAACAACTTGTGATGGTCTTAATGGAAAACCTGCCACCAGAGCAACTTGAAAAGTCTAATGTGAAGAAAGAGACTGACTCTTTATTAAATGGTCCACAGGTTAACAAAAACAACGCTGGTGTGATCAAAAATCAAGATCAAGTTGATGATTTACTGGAAAGTTTAGGTTTCTAACCTTCTAATGAGTTTTAGGGCGATAAGGACGTTGAGATATGCAGGACGCATTCGCTCTATGCTCAGCTCTTTTAGGATGATGTATTTTATGGATAAAAAAGTACGTAATAATGCTTTAATAGCCCACGCTATTGAAGAAAATGTAAGCCGCTTTTTCTAAGCGGCTTTTGATGTTGTCGATATAATAATCAAAAGTAAAATTACTCAATTTTACTATGAATTTTGCTGATTTCCTTATTATCAGCGTCAATATTGCTTATATCTCCATTTTTATCATTGGGTTGTTTTTCCAGTGCATGCCGTCATAGCCCAAAAAGCCCCGTAAATTTGCGATTGTTCAGCCCATCAATTTCCTCTGAATTTGTCATGCTTAGAGTCATTTCATTCATGCTTTTAATCTCAATATCTAAATCGGACAGACTGTGGCTGAAGATAGCGATCTCGAAAAAACAGAGGAACCCACACCCCATAAACGGGAAAAAGCCAAAAAGGATGGACAAATTGTCCGTTCTAAAGAGCTATCGTCCGTATTAATGATCTTGGGGGGCGTGAGTTTGCTGTGGATGAGTGGTGGATTTATCACTCGTGGGCTACATGCCATGTTAACAGAAGGATTTACGTTTAATCATCACCTTATTGGTAATGAGAATTTGTTGATCCCTCGATTTGGTAGCTTGATTAAACAAGCTGTTTTTGCGCTATCTCCCGTGTTTTTGGGATTAGTGCTTGTGGCAATTGGTGGCTCTGCCTTATTAGGCGGGATTAACTTTAGCAGTAAATCCATTAAGTTTGATCCAAAAAAATGGAACCCTATTTCTGGGTTAAAACGTATGTTTTCAATGAATGCGTTGGCTGAGTTATTTAAAGCGATACTGAAATCAACTTTTGTGGGGATCGCCGCAACCGTTTTTTTATGGCACAACTGGAACGATATTCTCCATCTGATCACACTGCCACCGCTTAGTGCGCTAGCCAATGCGATGCAACTGCTGATTTTTGCCGTTTATATCACGGTTTTTATGCTGATCCCGATGGTGGCTTTTGACATTATTTTCCAAATTCGTAGCCATTTGAAAAAGCTACGTATGACGCGCCAAGAAATTAAAGATGAATTTAAGCAACAAGAGGGTGATCCTCAACTTAAAGCGCGTATCCGTCAGCAACAACATGCGATGTCTCGTCGCCGAATGATGGCGGATGTACCGAAAGCAGACGTTATTGTTACGAACCCAACACACTATGCTGTTGCACTGCAATATAACGACAAAATGACGGCACCTAAAGTTTTAGCAAAAGGTGCAGGGGCTATTGCGTTAAAAATCAAAGAGATTGGTGCAGAAAATCGAATTCCGCTTCTAGAAGCGCCACCGCTTGCTAGGGCGTTATATCGTCACAGTGAAATAGGTCATGCAATACCTTCAACCCTTTATGCTGCGGTTGCCGAGGTGCTTGCATGGGTTTATCAACTGAAACGATGGAAAACCGAAGGTGGTTTAAAACCTAAACAACCTATGAACTTGCCAGTGCCTCCCGCACTGGACTTTGCTGGAGAAGATAATCGTCATGGCTAATTTGGCCTCATTACTCCGCTTGCCGGGAAATTGGAAAAGTTCTCAGTGGCAGATACTGGCAGGGCCAGTGCTTATCTTGTTGATACTGTCAATGATGGTATTGCCATTGCCACCTTTTCTATTGGATTTATTATTTACCTTTAACATCGCACTTTCCATCATGGTGCTGTTGGTCGCAATGTTCACTCGACGTACTTTGGACTTTGCTGCTTTCCCTACTATTTTGCTGTTTACTACGTTGTTACGTTTATCACTAAACGTAGCTTCAACACGTATCATCTTAATGGAAGGGCATACAGGGCCAGATGCTGCGGGACGCGTTGTTGAGGCCTTTGGCCATTTCCTTGTTGGCGGTAACTTTGCTATCGGTATTGTAGTCTTTATCATCCTTGTTTTGATTAACTTTATGGTTATCACTAAGGGTGCGGGACGTATTGCTGAAGTAGGTGCGCGTTTTGTGCTAGATGGAATGCCGGGTAAACAGATGGCAATCGATGCTGACCTGAATGCAGGCATTATCAACGAAGACGAAGCAAAAAAACGCCGTAAAGAAGTTTCATTGGAATCCGACTTTTACGGTTCAATGGATGGTGCGAGTAAGTTCGTTCGTGGTGATGCCATCGCAGGCTTAATGATCCTTGTGATTAACGTGGTGGGTGGTCTTATTGTCGGTGTCGCTCAACACGGGATGGCATTAAACGATGCGGCAACGACTTATACTCTTTTAACCATTGGTGATGGTCTGGTTGCTCAAATTCCTGCATTGATTATCTCAACAGCAGCGGGTGTTATCGTTACTCGTGTTGCCACAGATGAAGATGTTGGGCAACAGATGGTTACCCAACTGTTTGACAATCCTCGCGTTCTAATGTTAACCGCGGGTGTGCTAGGTCTGTTAGGTTTAGTGCCAGGAATGCCTAACTTTGTTTTCCTTTTCTTCACCGCAGCATTAGGTGGATTAGGTTGGTATATCTTACGTCGTAACGCTAATCCTGAAGTGCAACAACAAAAAGAGATGGAAGAAGTTGAAAAACAAAATCGTGTTGTTGAAGCTTCATGGGAAGATGTACAACTTGAAGATCCATTAGCGATGGAAGTAGGGTATCGCTTAATTCCAATGGTAGATAGTCGCCAAAATGGTGAGCTGTTAGGCCGAATTAGTGGTATTCGTAAAAAGTTTGCTCAGGAAACGGGATATCTTCCTCCTGTTGTTCATATCCGAGACAATATGGAATTAAGGCCTTCTTCTTATCGCATTCTAATGAAAGGGGTTGAAATTGGTCACGGTGAAGCGCATCCAGGTCGTTGGTTAGCAATCAATCCGGGTAATGCCGTTGGCTCTTTAGAGGGCGATATTACTCAAGAGCCTGCATTTGGTTTACCTGCTGTTTGGATTGATGACAGCTTAAGAGAGCAAGCTCAGGTTCAGGGCTATACCGTTGTTGCTGCAAGTACTGTTATTGCAACGCACTTTAACCATGTATTAACGAAATATGCATCGGAATTATTTGGTCGTCAAGAAGCACAAATGCTGTTTGATAGGGTGAGTAAAGAGCTCCCTAAAATGACAGAAAATATGATCCCAGATATGCTTTCACTCACTGTATTGCACAAAGTATTGCAAAACCTGCTGTCTGAACAAGTGCCTATTCGTGATATGAGAACCATATTAGAAGCCTTAGCAGAGCATGCACCAGAACAGAAAGATCCGGCTGAATTAACGGCGGTTGTTCGTGTTGCACTTCGCCGTGCGATTACACAACACTGGTTTGGCGATCAAGATGAAATCCAAGTCATTGGGTTAGATGCAAGCTTAGAGCGTATCCTTGTTCAAGCAATGCAAAGTGGCGGCGGTTTAGAGCCAGGATTAGCTGAAAATATTGAACAACAAGCAGCGGATGCGGTACGTCACCAAGAGATGTCTGGTGGAGCTCCTGTATTATTAGTCAATCATGCGTTACGTTCATTATTGTCACGTTTCTTACGCCGTAGCCTGCCACAATTAGCTGTATTGTCGAATATGGAAGTCAGTGAAGGTCGTCGTATTCGTATGACATCAATGATTGGTGGACAACCTCATTAATCATTCTCCCTAATATGTCATTATCTAAATTTAAGACCACTTTATTAAGTGGTCTTTTTTGTGTTTGTAATGGTTGATAAAACTGAAGAGTGCAAAGGGTTAGAACATGGTGTTAGCTTTTTCTTCACAGTAAAGGGAGAGAAGTCGGTGCATCAATAAATAGATAGCTTAGCGAAAAAAATGATGTGCCACGAAAGGATAATAGATAACAGTGCTAGTGTGATCTGCTGGCAGCTTAAAGTGAGTGGTGTTTTATTGGCAAAGCAAAACGCTATCAATATTGATAGCGTTTCGTGTGAATTCTGATAATTATCGAAAAAACCTAAACCTGAATTTTACGCCCAGCCAGTGTTGAACGCTGTGCTTGCCCATCAGAACCATAAAGGGTTGGGCTGTGGTTCTTCTGCAAAAAACGGATAGCATCACTATTACGAGAGATGTGTTGATCGAGTAGTAATCCGTTATGTTGATTTAGATATCTTAACTCCGCCGTGATGTCTATTATCTGTGTCCATAAATCAGATAAGAACGGCAACCCTGTATAAGGTTTTTCTACACCAGCTTGTTGGCTTAGCGTATGACGCTGTTGGTCTGTATGACCTAAAGCAGACAAGACAAAATTCTTCTGTTCAGTCACTTCGTGCAGGGCATTGATATCAATATTACCTGCGCATAATAACTGTTGTTCAGCACGTAAAATACCTGCAATGGTATTAAGCTGTGATAATTGAAGATCTAAAGTCTGGCGGAGTTCTTCCATCATAATCATTAAAATATTATTGAGTTATGCTTTCAGCAGCTTCACGGAAAAGAGCATCCGCAATTTTACCACTGTCCATGGTTAATGTTCCGTTGGCAATTGCTTCTTTCAAGCGAGCAACTTTCTCAACGTTAATGTCTTTATTTCCAGGTTGAACAAGTTTCTTCTGCGCTTCACTAAGTTTTACAGAAGTGTCGCCTGTTGCAGTTTTTTGTTCAGTTGTTCCCGATTTACGAGAGCCCTGAGTGATTTCACTCGGGTTGCGTTGTGCAATTGCGTTAATCGGAAGCAGTGGATTCGCGCGTTCAATACTCATAGGAAAATCCTTTGTTAGGCATCAATTAATAGTCAGATGAAGCCATTGTAAAACAACCTATGTGTTTTCGCCTATCATCTTGTTTCTTTATATCGGCTGTGAAATCAAAAACTTTAATCTTAGTCGATACTTTAAGCTGTAGCGTTGTTGGCTACACTCACTCGCACTAGTCACACTACTCGTCATACTTCAAGCCGTAGCGTTGTTGACCGCATTCACTCACACTAGTCACATACTTATGTATGCTCCTAGCGATTCGTTCATTTGTCGCCTAGCTACAACTTGAATTATTTAGAGTATCTATATGCGATGTTTTAAATTATTGTCTAACTACAGCTTTAATTATTTAGAGTGAAAAATGTAGCGCAAGAGAGTTTACCTTGGCTTGCCATAACTGAAACGGGTAACAAGCAATTTAATATAGGCTTATTCTGCTTATCAGCTTTTTAATCCATTAAAGAGGGATGCGTACAGAGCCGTTTTCAAGTGCTTCGCCAGTGACAATTTGACCTGATTTAACTCTCACTCGAATGGTTTCGTTGGCAACCGCGTTGTTTACGGCTTTACCTTCATAACGGATCTGAAAGTGAGGGCCTTGTGCAAATACGGTGACGGTTTGTCCTGCCAAAATAGCCCAAGGGCGACGAACCATTGTGGAGGTTAAAGGTTTTCCTGCGGATATTTGTCGCATTGCGATCGCATTTTTAATTAATGCGGGATCACGTAATACATCATAAGGTAATTTTTCTAATTCGCCCGTTGCCATACTAATAGCAGAATTTTCAATAATATCATCACGATTGATGTCTTTTTTCGCGATTAAGTATTCACCATTAACGCTAACATCAATTTGAATAAAACGACGTTGTTTATCGCACTGAATTGGGATTGAAAGACGTCCCCAATTACGAGAGCCCGCATGACGTTGGATCTCTTGTGTTTGACAGATTGGCCATTTATCTTCGGGCGTTAAAACTGTCACAGTCACTTTATCGCCTGGTTGGTGAAGTGCGACAAAGAAATCTTGTAGTTCTTCAGGCAGTGATTTCGCGATACTCACATTCACCATAAAGAAAAAAGAAAACAGACCGATAAGAGTTCTAACTAACATAATTTGTATCACCTTACAGAGTTGATGCTAATTGTGCGTTTGTCATTATTTAGCAATAACAGTGTACATCGACTTTGCATGCCTTAAACGCATAAATAGCAATCCAATTTACGCCTATTCCTCCAATCATCTTTTTTTTGAGCGTTTATTCTGTCAACTGAAATTGTTTTATCAGCTGAGGTAAGTGGCTTAGCCACCAAGGATAGAAGATGCTCGATAAATTAGAAAATACGTTTCATTTTCAACAAGAAGCGCTCTCAATACGCAATAAACGCCAAGAAATTCTCGCTGCGAATATCGCAAACGCAGATACCCCAGGCTTTCAGGCTCGTGATATTGATTTTGCTTCTGAATTGAAGAAAACCATTGAAAACGGACGTACTGGTAGTCATGGCATGCAATTGGCGATGACATCAGAGCGCCATATCCCGATCAAACCCGGTTATCGCTTAGAAGCGGACTTACTTTATCGCGTGCCTCATCAAACTGCGATGGATGGTAATACCGTGGATATGGACATGGAACGTAGTAATTTTGCTGACAATAGCCTTAAGTATCAGGCTGATGTGACATTTATTAATTCACAAGTTAAAAGCATGATGTCTGTATTGCAACAGTAGGGTAAAGAGCATGTCTTTATTTAGTATTTTTGATATTTCAGGTTCAGCACTTTCAGCGCAATCTCAACGTTTAAACGTAAGCGCTAGCAATATGGCAAATGCCGACAGTGTTGCGGGCCCAGATGGTGAACCTTATCGTGCAAAGCAGGTTGTTTTTCAGGTAAACGCACCTGCTGGTCAAGAAGTTGGTGGTGTTCGTGTCACTGAAGTGGTGGATGATCCTGCTCCATTTCGCATGGAATATCAGCCGGGACATCCTTTTGCCGATGAAAAAGGGTATGTACGTATGCCGAATGTTGATGTTGTGGGTGAAATGATTAATACCATTTCTGCTTCTAGAAGCTACCAAGCTAACGTCGAAGTGATGAACACGGCAAAATCGCTGATGCAAAAAACACTGATGATAGGTCAATAGGGAGAATAAATTGTGGGTATTTCCTCCTCAATGAATGAACCTTATGATAATACCATTATCGGGGATACACCTTCTTCATACCATACGAAAAAAAGTGGTAGTGAGGATATTAAAGGGAATTTCCTGACACTTCTCATCACACAGATGAAAAATCAAGATCCAACAAACCCAATGCAAAATAATGAGTTAACTTCCCAGTTGGCTCAAATTTCAACCGTTGAAGGCATTGAAACACTGAATAAAACAGTGAATAACATTGTTGGACAGATTGATCAAAGTCAGGCGTTGCGCGCTTCTTCTCTCGTTGGCCGTGGTGTTATGGTCTCTGGGAATAAAATTGTTGTCTTTCAGCCAACCGACGGTAAAGGTGAAACTGAAAAGCCCGGTGATGGGGATGACACAATTCCAACACCTGATACTCAAAATGAAAAAACGCGCCAGCAAATGGGAATATATAAATCAGGTGATACTGACCCAACTGCGCCTAGCGATGAACACCTATTTTCAACACCTTTTGGTTTTGAATTACTCAGTCCAACCGATTCTCTTACGATAAACATCACTAATGCCAGTGGTGCTACCGTTCGTACAATCCAAATGGACAAAAAGATGCTACCGGATGTTTATAACTTCTCTTGGGATTGTACTGATGAAGATGACAATCCTGTTCCAACTGGCAGTTATAAATTTACCGTTAACGCCACGCTTAATGATGCTCAGGTCCCTGTTAAGACACTGAATTATGCGCTGGTGAATAGTGTGTCCATGGTGGATGGTGGTGCCCGCCTTGATGTTGGCTTAGGTAATACCGTTTCATTGGATGAAATTCGTCAGGTTCTTTAACTAACACATATTCAACTTGGAGGGCGCATGTCCTTTTCACAAGCAGTAAGTGGTTTAAACGCAGCAGCCGCTAACTTAGATTCTATCGGTAATAATATTTCTAACTCCGCAACCTATGGCTTCAAAGGTGCGACTGTCTCTTTTGCTGACGTTTTCGCCGGCTCTGGTGCAGGTCTGGGTGTTAAAGTGGCAGGCATTAGCCAAAACTTTAAAGACGGTAGTATCACAACCACTAACCGCCCAACAGACGTAGCGATTTCTGGCGGTGGTTTTTTCCGTATTGAAGATCAAAACGGTGGTGTTTTCTATTCACGTAATGGTGAATTCGGTAAAGATAAAAATGGTTTCCTGACTAATATGCAAGGTATGCGTGTAACAGGTTATCCAGTACAAGTTGTTGATGGTAAAAATGTTGTTCAAAAAGGGGCAACACCAACACCTATCGTTATTCCTACCGATATGATGAATGCCAGTGCAACCGATAAAATCAATATGGCGGTTAACCTGAACTCAGGTGAAGAAAAACCTGCTAAAACGACGTTCGATCCTAAAGATAGTGATACTTATAACTTTAGTACTAACGTGACAACCTACGATAGCTTAGGTAATGAACATAATCTGAACTTATTCTTTGTAAAGACAAATGACAATGAATGGAAAGTTTATGGTCAAGATACATCGACTAAGGCTGCTGGTGGTGCGCCAACACCTGCTCAAGATTTAGGTACTTTAAAATATACCAACGCGGGTGTGCTAGATAGTTATACAAAGACCGATATGAATATCGCCTCTTTGAATGGTTCTGCTGTAGGCAAAATTGAACTTGATTTCACCGGTAGTACTCAGCAAAAAGTATCAGAATCAAGTGTCTCTAAATTAGCGCAAAATGGTTACCAAGCGGGTGAATTCACTAACTTCCGTATTGAAGTTGATGGCTCCATTATGGCGACTTACTCAAACCAACAAAGCCAAGTTGTTGGTCAAATCGCACTAGCTAACTTTGCAAACCCAGGCGGTTTAAGCTCACAAGGCGACAATATGTGGTCTGAAACTAACGGTTCAGGTTCACCAATCGTCGGTGTAGCGGGCTCTGGTGTATTCGGCAAATTAACCAATAACGCATTAGAAGCGTCTAACGTGGATATGAGCCAAGAGTTAGTCAACATGATCGTTGCTCAACGTAACTATCAATCAAACGCACAAACCATCAAGACTCAGGATCAGATCCTGCAGACTCTGGTTAGCTTGCGCTAATAACGCAGGAAATAATCTGTTATGGATCATGTGATTTATACCGCGATGGGCGGCGCCAAACATTCGATGGAAAACCAAGCTGTCGTGGCGAACAACTTAGCAAACGCATCAACGCCGGGATTCAAAGCGCAGCTTAGTGCAATGCGAGCCGTACCTGTCAATGGCGATACCTTACCGACTCGTACATTAACGGTAGCCTCAACGCCAGGTAGCGATCAGAGTCAAGGAACGATGAACTATACCGGCAGATCAATGGACGTTGCTTTAAGTGATAACGGCTTTTTGGCCGTTCAACTTGAAGATGGCACAGAAGCGTATACCCGAAACGGGAATATCCAACGCAACGCTGATGGCATGTTAATGGTACAAGGGCGTTTGTTAATGGGCGATAACGGTGCGATTGAAGTGCCTGCTCAAGCAAACGTCAGTATTGCCAATAACGGTATTGTGACTGCGCATGTACCGACTGATCCACCGAAAATGTTGGGTCAAATTGGTCGTTTGAAAATGGTAAAACCAGAGCAAAACGATTTAGTTCGTGGCGATGATGGTTTATTCCATTTATCCCCTAAAGGGACTGCGCGTGCCGGTGAGGAATTACCTGCGGATGATAGCGTGAAGGTGTTAGCTGGTGTTTTAGAAGGCAGTAATGTTAATCCAGCAGAAGCCATGGTCGATATGATAGCAAACGCAAGACGTTTCGAAATGCAAATGAAGGTTATCCATAGCGCTGATGAAAATGCGCAAAAGGCTAACCAATTGCTATCACTGAGTTAAATAGTGTAAGGGGAAAACCATGATCCGTTCTTTATGGATTGCTAAAACTGGGTTGGATGCACAACAAACTAACATGGATGTGATTTCCAACAACCTCGCAAACGTCAGCACCAATGGCTTTAAACGCCAACGTGCGGTTTTCGAAGATTTACTGTATCAAACGATCCGCCAGCCGGGTGCAATGACATCAGAACAGACGAATGCACCGTCAGGTTTACAAATTGGTACAGGTGTTCGTCCTGTTGCTACTGAGCGTTTACATAGTCAAGGTAACTTGGCTCAAACAAACGGTACTCGTGATGTGGCGATTAAAGGACAAGGTTTTTTCCATGTTCAGTTACCTGATGGTACCGATGCTTATACTCGTGATGGTTCTTTTCAAATGGATCAAAATGGGCAATTAGTGACAACTAGCGGTTTCCAAGTTGTTCCAGCCATCATTTTGCCTGATACCGCCAAAAAAGTGATGATTGGTCGTGATGGTACTGTCAGTGTTGAAATTGAAGGCTCACCTGCACCACAACAAGTGGGTCAATTGACGCTAACAACCTTTATTAATGACAGCGGATTAGAAAGTGTTGGTGAAAACTTGTACTTAGAAACTGCAAGTTCTGGCGCACCTACTGAGAATGCCCCAGGTATCAACGGCGCAGGCTTGTTGTATCAGGGATATGTTGAAACCTCTAACGTTAACGTAGCTGAAGAGCTGGTCAATATGATCCAGACTCAACGTGCTTATGAAATTAACAGTAAAGCGATTTCAACATCTGATCAGATGTTACAGAAACTAACGCAACTCTAATTTCGTTTGTTCATTAGCCTGACAGGGGTTCCTGTCAGGCGTATTACTAAAAGAGTATCGAAGATGGATACAAAGGTCATTACTGACAATTCTGGGGCAAGAAAGCTTAGTGTCAGATGGCGTCGTCATCAACGTTTAGGTACCGCCCTGTTGGTACTGACACTGGCGGGATGCGCACATATACCTAAAAAACCGTTGGTAGAAGGTAACACAACGGCGGTTCCAACGGCACCAACAGCACCTGCACCTAATGGCTCTATTTTTCAGTCAGCTCAGCCTGTTTATTTTGGCTATCAACCTCTATTTGAAGACAGACGTCCTCGGAATATTGGCGATACGCTAACGATTACATTGCAAGAAAACGTGAGTGCAAGCAAAAACTCATCCGCAAATGCGAGCCGTAATGGCAAAGCAGGATTCCTTGCTTCGATCACGCCAAGATTTTTGGAAGGATTGTTTGGTAATAGCCGTGCTGATATGGGAATGGAAGGAAACAGTGACTTTGGCGGTAAAGGTGGCGCAAATGCGAACAATACCTTTAAAGGCACCATCACTGTTACCGTCGATCAGCTTCTTGCCAATGGAAACCTGCACGTTATCGGTGAAAAGCAAATTGCTATCAATCAAGGTACTGAATTTATCCGTTTTTCAGGTGTTGTGAACCCAAGAACAATCAGTGGTGCTAATACCGTAAATTCAACCCAAGTTGCTGATGCTCGTATTGAATATATCGGAGACGGTTATATCAATGAAGCACAGTCTATGGGATGGCTACAACGCTTCTTCTTAAATGTATCACCTTTTTAATGAGTAGGGTCCAGATGAAAAAAATAGCGATGAGCCTTTTCTTTATCGTGATGACATGTGTCGGTTTTTCCGCTCATGCCGAACGGATCAGAGATCTCACCTCTGTTGAAGGGGTAAGAGAAAATGCGCTGATTGGTTATGGTTTGGTTGTGGGATTAGATGGAACGGGTGACCAAACAATGCAAACCCCGTTTACCACGCAAAGTCTGAATAACATGCTCTCACAATTGGGGATCACAGTACCACCTGGCACCAATATGCAATTGAAAAACGTTGCAGCGGTAATGGTAACTGCAAAATTACCGCCTTTTGGTCGTACAGGGCAATCAATCGACGTCGTTGTTTCATCCTTAGGTAACGCCAAAAGCTTACGTGGTGGTACGTTGCTGATGACACCATTAAAAGGTGTCGATAATCAGATTTATGCTTTAGCACAAGGCAATATTGTTGTCGGGGGAGCAGGCGCATCTGCGGGTGGTAATAGCGTTAAAGTGAACCAGTTAGCGGGTGGACGCATTAGCAGCGGCGCTATCATTGAACGTGAACTGCCTTCGCAATTTGGTCAAACAGGTCTGCTGAACCTACAACTGAATGAAGAAAACTTCACTTTGGCACAACACATCTCTGATACCGTTAATAAATTACGCGGTGTAGGTACGGCTATTCCTTTAGATGCTCGTACAGTTCAATTGCGTGTTCCTATTGGTAAAAGTGAACAAGTGCGTTTTCTGGCTGAAGTTCAAAACCTTGAAATTAAACGTGTTGTTGCAGATGCGAAAGTGATTATTAATGCAAGAACAGGTTCTGTTGTTATGAATCGTGATGTGACATTAGGAAGCTGTGCTATTGCTCAAGGCAACCTTTCCGTTACGGTTGATAGCCAAGTTAATGTAAGCCAACCTAATACTCCGTTTGCAGGGGGTAGCACTGTTGTAACGCGTAATACTAGCGTAAATATGAGTGAACAAGGTGGCTCATTACAACAAGTGAATGCAAGCGCAAGCTTAAACGAAGTGATCCGCACATTAAATGCACTTGGTGCAACACCAACAGATTTAATGTCAATTTTGCAAGCAATGGAAAGCGCGGGTTGCTTACGTGCGAGACTGGAGATTATCTGATGAAAGATTTATCTCTGCTTTCTTCAATGCCGACGATGTCTGCGCCGGCATATGACAGTAATGCATTGAATAAACTTAAATATCAGGTTGGGCAAAATGCTGATCAGCAAGGGCTGCGCCAAGTGGCGCAGCAACTTGAAGGTGTTTTTGTTCAAATGATGTTAAAGAGCATGCGTGATGCTATTCCTCAAGAAAGCATGTTCAACTCAGAAAGTACCAAGATGTACACCTCTCTTTATGATCAACAAATCGCTCAAGACTTATCACAAAAAGGCTTGGGCTTTGCTGACATGATAGAAAAACAACTTTCTGCCAAAGTCACGCTAGACCCAAGTGAAATGGCGGGCAAAACACCTATGCCATTAGATGGTAGTGATATATTTCAATCCATGCCAACGCAAGCATTGGGGCAAATTTATCGTGCGATGCAGCCTTATCAAAATGCAGTTGAAAGCACGATTGGCAAGCTTAAGGGCTTATCTGAAAGCAGTGCTTCTTTTGCATCAAAACTGTTAGGGCCTGCAAAACAAGCCACAGAAGGTACTGGTGTACACCATCTTTTAGTTGTTGCTCAGGCTGCACTTGAATCAGGTTGGGGTAAGCGTGAAATTCTAACAGGTGACGGTAAACCGAGTTATAACCTGTTTGGTATTAAAGCAGGAAGTAGCTGGAAAGGGCCTGTTACGAATATCATGACAACTGAAGTGATCGATGGTAACTCGATTAAAATGCGTGACAATTTCCGTGTTTATGGCTCATATGTTGAAGCTATTCAAGATTACCTTAGATTGATCACTGAAAGTCCTCGTTACGCTAAAGTACCTCAAGCTCAAACTCCGGAACAAGCGGCTTACCGTATCCAAGAAGCAGGCTATGCTACCGATCCGGGTTATGCCAAAAAACTGGTTTCAATTATTGGCCAATTAAAAGGAAGTGGTGAGCAAGTTGCTAAAACTTATACTCACGATTTAAGCGACTTATTTTAATCATTTTCCCCTCAAGTTTAGAGGGGAAGAACCGATAATAAAGACCAGAGCATCCATTTAACTTGCCAGCTATGCTCCGTGCATACGGGTGATGACTAAACGTAAAAGGATAGACAAATGTCCAACAGTTTAATTAATACAGCGATGAGCGGACTTAATGCGGCACAAGCTGCGATGAGCACTGTGAGTAATAATATCGCTAACCAAAATGTGAAATGGTACAACCGTCAAATGACTGTTTTTAATGAAAACAGTGGCACAATGACCGGTAATGGTTATATCGGTAATGGTGTTAATGTTAGCCGTATTCATCGTGAGTATAACGAATTCCTTGCGGGTCAAATGAACCGTGCAATGGCAAAACAAAGTGCTTTAAACAGTTATACCCAAAATATCTCACAAATTAATGATTTGTTAGCAGATAAAGGGAATGATGTTTCGAGTGCAATTGACGAATTTTTTACAAGCTTACCTAACGTTACCAATAACGCAGAAGATAACCCTGCACGTACAACGGTGATTGGTAAAGCGGAAGCAATGGTGAATATGTTTGCTAAAGCAGACCAATCATTGCGCGATCTAGAAAAAGATATTAATAGTCAGGTCACTAACACCTCTAAAAATATCAATGAATATACAAAACAGATCGCAAAACTAAATAACGAAATCAGTCGTGCTAAAGGCTTTAATGGCGCTGAACCTAATGATTTATTAGACCAACGTGACCGTTTAGTTCAAGAGCTAAACACACTGGTTGATGTACAAGTGACTCAACAAGACGGTGGTTTTGTTAACGTCACATTTGCTAATGGTTTGCCATTAGTGTCTGGTACTCGCGCTTATGAAGTTTCTGCTATTCCATCTAATAAAAACAGCGAACGCCTTGTTATTGGTTATAGCAACGGTATTGATGAAGTTCGTGAAGTGGATGCAAAACGCATTAAAGGTGGCGAGCTTGGCGGTGCTTATCGTAGCCGTGAAGAAGTGTTAGATCCAAGCCGTAATCAATTAAACCAATTAGCGTTAGTGTTGGGTGATCAATTTAATAAACAACATGAGCAAGGTTTTGATTTAAATGGCGACAAAGGTGAAAAATTCTTCGACCTTGGTGGCGCTCATGTGATGACTAACGGTAAAAATAAAGGTAATGCAACCTTTGACGTCAAATACACCGACACCAAAGAAGTGAAAGCGGCTGACTATACAGTTAAATATGACGGCAGCAATTGGAATGTGACGGTAGAGCCTGGTGGTCGTAAAGTTGCAGCCACATTTGATGCAACAAAACAAGAACTGACTTTTGAAGGGATGAATATCAAAGTCAATGGTACAGCACAAAAAGACGATTCTATTGTCGTTCAATCCGTGGGTAACGTGATTGCAGGCATGAAAGTTGCGGTAACTGATCCTAGTAAGATTGCTGCTGCAGGTGCTGATAATACTGGCCCAAGCGATAACGAAAACATGAAAAAATTGTTTGAGTTACCTGACCAGAAAATTATTGATGGTAAAACAACGATTGCTGGTGGTTATGGCTCACTGATCAGTATGGTCGGTAATAAAGTAAATACCGCTCAAGTAGACTTTGATGCTCAGGTTTCTATTACTAAAAGTATTGTAGAACAGCAGCAGTCTGTTTCTGGTGTGAACTTGGATGAAGAGTACGGTGAAATGTATCGTATTCAAGAATATTACATGGCAAATGCGAAAGTTATTCAAACAGCGAACAGTATGTTTGATGCGATTATGCAAGTTCTCTAAGCCTTCATCAGAATAAGGAATAACACGGTGCGTTTAAGTTCAAATCAAATTTTTAGTCAGCGAGTGGACAATATCACCAGTTCGCAAAGCAAATGGATGACTGAAGGAAATAAAATCTCCAGTGGTCGTCGTGTTGAAAAACCATCAGATGATCCAATGGCGGCTTCTCAAGCGGTGATGGTTAAACAATCTGAATCGCGTAATCAGCAGTATGCGACAGCGCGTGGATTTGCAAAAAACAGTATGTCTTTGCAAATGAGCTTAGCAAGCCAAATGGTGAATATTACAACCAAAATTCAAGAAACACTGGTTGCAGCAGGTAATGATGCAACATTAAGTGATGAAGACCGTTCGTCTTTAGCTGAACAATTAGCTGGTTTAAAAGACCAGCTAGTGGGTATTGGTAATACAAAAGATGGTGTGGGGCGTTATATTTTTGCAGGCTTCCAATCAGACAAACCTCCTTTTGTAGCTGATGCAACAGGCAAAATCACCTATCAAGGCGGTGATAAGCAAATTACCCAAAAAGTAGATAGTAATATTGAAATGGTCACTAACTTTACAGGGATCGAAACATTACAATCTTCAGGTAGTAAAGGGACAGAGCCAGACATCTTTAATGCTCTTGATGATGCGATTACAGCATTGCGTGAACCTTTAACGGGTAAACCACAAGCTGATCGTGATGCTGCGTTAGACAAAATTGATGCTGCAAACCGTATTAACCGTGCGACGCTAAATAATATTTCAAGTGTGGAAGCGAAATTAGGCTTACAACTTCAAGAACTTGATAATTTGGATGATTTAGGTGCGGATACGTCTTTAAGAAATGCAAAACGTTTAAGCGAACTGCGTGATTTAGACTGGACACAAGCAATTTCAGATTATTACCAAGAAGAGTCTGTATTACAAGCTTCTTATAAAGTCTTTAACGACATGAAAGAGATGTCGATGTTTAAGATGTATCGCTAATTATTTAGTTCGGTTCTAAGACATTTTGATATCACCCCTGGTATTTATTTATCAGGGGTTTTTTTTATTGAATACAACAGATGAGTTCATTTCTTTAATGCTAGAAATAAAGTGTCTTTTTGTGTTGAAGAGGCTTTAAAACCATTATGAAGATAAAACTGTTTTGCATTTTCTGTAAGAGCATGAACCATAATCGCTTTAACGCCAATATTTTCAGCAACATGATAAAAGAATAATAGCCAACAACATAGTGGCTATTTTCTTTACAGACCATAAAAGTACGAGATACACCCAATAATTGGTTTTTGAAACCTCTTTGCTTTATCCAGTTATCTAATACAATTTCACTACTATAAAAATCAGCGACTTCATGTGAACTTGATAACGGCTCAGGCGCTGTTACTTTTCCCATAATGGTTTTCTCATTAATAACTTTTCAAGAGCAGGTTCAATATCAACCGGCGCATCAATAATTTCTATAAATTCCGCATATTGAGCATCATTTAAATTAAAGGTTCTACGGTCTAAAATGACATCCTCAGCAGCTTGACATGCTGTTTCAAGAATAAAGTCAGTACGAGATTTATGGAGAATTTCAGCGGCAGTATCAATAAGAGCGCGTTGTGATTCTTTAGCGCGAATATAAAGTTGTACATCTGATTTCATATCACGCCTCCTTGTATAGCAAATGATATACAAGGGTTGTAGAATAAATGACCATTGATGGCTAGAGTGAAAACAGATTAATTTTAATGAGTGAGATGAAAAATAACTAATTAAAAGTTAATAATCCGAAATCTCAAGAAACCAACTGTTGCAATATCAATGTAATACGATTAAACGTATCGCTAAAGACACGCTCTGTAAACACAGGTAATGCAGGCATAATCATGGATAATGCTAACATACCGATAGTCAGCGTAAGAGGGAAACCAACCACAAAGACAGAAAGTTGTGGTGTCATTCGGTTTAGAATACCTAATGAAAGGTTGAGCACTAAAAGTAGAGTGATTAATGGCATGGCTAACATCATACCGTTAATAAAGATAGTACCACCACTTTGAACTAAAGTGAGAATACCTAATGAGTTAAACGTCTGATTTCCAATAGGAACAACATAGAACGTATCAACTAATATAGACAATAGCCATAAATGTCCATCAAATACCATAAATAATAGCATTGTTAGCATATTAAAAATACGTGCCAGAATAGGCATATTAGGGCCACCTGATGGATCGACGAAGGTGGCGAATGAAAGCCCCATCTGTAAACCAATCACTTCACCAGCATGACGAACAGAAGCGAACGCCAACTGCATTGATAACCCTAGAATTGTGCCAATTAGAATTTGTTGCAACAGTACCCAAAAGGCAATAAGCGAGAATAAAGGTACATTGCTTTGCGGTAAGCCTGGTGCAACTAATGCGGTAATTAAAAAGGCGAGCGCAATGCGAAATTTTTTAGGTGTCTGCTTTTCACTAAATAGCGGTGCAGTGCTAAAAAGGGCGAGTATACGCACAAATGGCCAGAAAAAATCACTAATGTAGCCGTTAAGCATTTCACTGGTCAGGGTTATCATTGCTATTAACCAATCATCCCAGGAATGCCAGTAAATAAGTTATGCATATAATCGACAAGTAAACTTAACATCCAAGGACCAGCAACTAAAATAGCAGCTAATACAGCAAGAATTTTTGGAATAAACGACAATGTCATTTCGTTTATCTGCGTTGCAGCTTGAAGCATACTGATCACAAGACCCGTCACTAGAGCGGACAATAAAAGAGGGCCAGCTAGTGATAAAGCGATTTTCATCGCTTCAGTACCTAGTGCTAAGACGGATTCTGGTGTCATGGGGTTACCTCTGCGCTAATTGAAAAAGCTTTGTGCAAGCGAGCCTAGTATTAATTGCCAACCATCTACTAAAACAAAAAGCATGAGTTTAAATGGCAATGAGACGGTGGCAGGTGGCACCATCATCATACCTAGCGCCATCAACACACTGGCAACAACTAAGTCGATAATAAGAAAAGGAATAAAAATCATAAAACCGATTTGGAAGGCGGTTTTTAGCTCACTCGTAATATAAGCAGGCACCAAAATACGCATTGGTACACTTTCGCGAGTTTCAAACGCAGGCGCATCGGCAAGACGAGCAAACAGAGCTAAGTCAGTTTCACGCGTTTGTTGCATCATAAACTGACGCAAAGGTTTAGAGCCATTCTCTAAGGCTTGCTCGAAGGTAATTTGATCTTCAGTAAATGGCATATAGGCATCTTGATAAATTTTATCAAAAACCGGTGCCATAATGAAAAAGGTCATAAATAACGCCAAACCAAGAACCACTTGGTTTGGTGGTGCAGAAGGTGTACCTAAAGCATTACGTAATAATCCAAGGACAATAATAATGCGGGTAAAACTTGTCATCATCAGCAAAACAGCAGGAATAAATCCCAACGCTGTAATGAAGATTAATGTTTGTACTGGTAATGACCAACTTTGACCACCACCCGGTAAAGGCTGTGTAATAACACTCGGAAATTGGGCAAACGCACTGGTAGGTAACAAGATTAAAACCAGCACACTAGCGAAGAGACGCCAACGCTTTAATGCGTTAAAAAAAGTGACACACTGATGCATTATGAGTTGCCTTTATCTCGCTTTAGCGTTTTTTGTAATATTTGAGTAAACAATGGCGATGTTGGTGATGAGTTCGCTTCCTGCGAGGCTTTATCAGGGACGGGTAATTTATGCAGCAGATTTACCTGCGATGCAGTTACACCTAATACGAGCCATTCCTGTTCTACTTCAACCACCACCACACGTTCTTTCGCACCTAATGAACAACTTGCTTTAACGCTAAGTTGTGCTGTCGTTCCTTTAAATGAACCACGGGCAAAGCCAAAACGGCGAAATAACCACATAGCAACAATAATAAGAACGATAATGCCTGCAAGTGCCGTGCTAACTTGAGCAAGGCTTTGACCTACAGGCAATGGTTGTGTAGGTGTTTGAACAGTTTGTGTTGTAGCGGGTGCGGTAGTATTTACCGCACCTTGGCTGGAAAAGGAAGGAAGCTGTTCCATAGATTAACGGCTCAGACGACGCATACGTTCTGATGGCGTAATGATATCGGTAATGCGAATACCGTATTTATCAGAAACAACTACAACTTCACCTTGAGCGATTAAATAGCCATTGATAAGAATATCAAGAGGCTCACCAGCTAAACCATCCAGTGAAACGACAGAACCTTGTGACAGGCTCAGTAATTTTTTAATGGTCATTTTGGTACGGCCTAACTCTACTGTTAATTTGACTGGAATATCCATAATCAAATTGATGTCAGATAGATGGTTCAGCGTATCGTCTTCAGGTAAAAGATGTTCAAATAGATCGGAACTATTATCCTGGCTTTTCCCAGTTTGCTGTTCCATTGCATCAGCCCACATATCCTCAGCCGATTGTGAATTATCAGTTGGGCGATTTGCATCACTCATTGGTTTGTTCCTCATCCAGAGCGTTTAAAACAGGGTTAATTAGGTGTTCAACACGAAGGGCATATTGCCCATTTACTGTACCGTATTGGCTTGTTAATACGGGCACACCATCAACATGTGCAATCAATCTTTCTGGTCTATCAATTGGGATAACATCCCCAGCTTTAAGTGTTAGCACTTTTGATAAACGCAGTGGGATGTCAGCAAAGTTTGCGACCAGTTCTAGCTCTGAATGCTGAACTTGGTTGACTAAACTATCTAACCAAACCCCATCTTCTTGACGAACATTTTCAATTGGTGGATTAATTAGTCGTTCACGTAATGGCTCAATCATGGCAAATGGAATACAAATACTAAATTCCCCAACCATTGAACCAATTTCCACCTGAAAAGGTGTTGTAACAACAATGTCATTCGGTGATGAGGTGATATTGGTAAATTTCACCTGCATTTCAGAACGAACATATTCCACTTGAATTTTGAATATGGAATCCCAAGCATCACGGTAGGCATCAAGTGCCAGTTTCAACATTTTGTTGATGATCCGCTGCTCTGTGTTGGTAAATTCACGTCCTTCCACAGGGATTGGAAAACGGCCATCACCACCAAACAGGTTATCTACCGCGATATAAACCAGATTGGGTTCAAAGGTAAATAATGCTGTTCCTCGTAAAGGCTTTAAATGCACCAAGTTAAGGTTTGTTGGCACAGGTAAGTTACGAGCAAAGTCGTGATAAGGGTGAATTTTAACGCCACCAACAGTAATGTCAGGACTCCGACGGAGCATGTTAAACAGCCCCATACGGAATTGACGTGCAAAGCGTTCGTTAATAATTTCTAACGACTGTAAACGTTCTCGAACCACACGACGTTGCGTGTTGGGGTCATAAGGCTGAATATCCGGTTCATTCGGATCCTTCGCTATCGCAGGTTCCCTGTTCGCGCTTTTTTTGGCGTCGTCACCTGATGTGTCATCATTCAGCAGAGCATCAATCTCTGCCTGTGAAAGGATATTATCGCTCATAATGATTATCGCAGAATAAACGTGGTAAACAGTACATCGGAGAGGATCTGTTCAGATTCTCCCGGTACGAGAGTCGGTCTCAGCGTTTCTTTTACATCCGTCATTAGCTGGAGTTTTCCATTGTCTGTCGCAAGCTTATTAGCCTGTTGACGAGAAAGCAGTAATAACAAGCGGCTACGAACCTCAGGTAAATAATCATGTAGACGTTTACGAGTTTCTTCATTATGTAATCTTAATGTGATCCCTATGTAGAGCACTCTGTCTAAGTGTTCTTCGTCATCAATTAAATTTACTGTAAAGGGTTCTAATGACATAAAAACGGGTGCTGGTATAACTTTTTCCTGATTTGTGCCCGCTGAACCTGATTTAGCATGCTTCAATGCCCACCAACTATATCCACCGAATGCCGCTGCAATAATGGCGATCACCAATAATACGATGATCAGAATTAAGCTATAGCTTTTACGTTCATTGCTGTAATTAGACATGGACAGTTAAATTCCTGTTTTGTAGTGGATACGTGTTCACTGTTGTGGACTTCCATATCCATCTAAATCAACCTTAATTATCCCGCTATTTCTGTTTTTTAATTGCAGAAACAGATAGGGAAAAAACCATTAACTCTTACGTTTATTGACATAGGGTGTCCTCCCAATACATTTGTATTAGGCAAAAATATCAACACCACCACGAGCAGATGCTAATTCTTGAGGCGTAAGGGTTATCTTTTGTAGTGCCGTTTCAGAGGCTAATTGCAGAGAATTACCCTCGCTTCCTTGATGATTATCGGCACCATCTCCACTAAATTGAGAGGAATCTGACATATTTTGTTGTTGCCAACTGTCATGAGTGTCGCTAGACACCTGACTCTGCGTGAGCTGGATCCCATTTTCAGAGAGAGCTTGACGCAATTGATGCATGGCATTTTCTAATACAGAACGAACTTGTCCGTTTTGTGAAGCAAGGTGCAACTGCGCTTGCCCATCTTCTATTTTCATGCGGATATGCAATGAACCTAGCTCTTCAGGGTGTAAACGTAGCTCTGCCTTTTGTAAGCCATTACGGCTAAACATCACAATTTGTTGATTTAGTTGCTGTTGCCACTCTGGTGTTCCCACTTGTGCATTTAATACCTGTGCTGCCATCGGTGAAAATTGCATTTGTGGTTGTGTTGAAGAGTGAGCATGACCCGTAATGCTTTGCGAAGCCAAAGAAGAAGAGGTAGAAAGGGTGTTGTGAAGATCGCTTTCTACAACACGATTACCTGTCACCATTTGCTGAGCAACATTGTCCGCTAATTTTGCATTTGCAACTTGCTTATCGCCGTTTAGCAATGCATTCACTTTTTCTGCTGTTGGCGTTAAAAGTGTCGCAATGCTATCTACTTTTTTCGCAGAAGGCTTTTCTGTTTGATTAGCAGCGACAAGCGTACTTTCTGTTGCTAATGTTGCCGTCTCTGGACGTAGCTGGGTTAACAAGGACTTTTCATCTGATTTTGATAGATTAAGCTTGTCGGTAAGGTTGAAGTCCGACATATCACCATCTTTTGAAATAGTGCGTGCTAACGAGGCTAAATCTTCACCACGTTTAACTGATTGAGGCTGTTGTAATGCTTGAGTCAGTTGCTCTGAGGGAAGGGTAAGCCGTTTTAATCCAGGTAGTCCTGCTAACTGAACGGGAAGTTCAGCGGCAAGTTCTTCTGCTGACATTAATAAAGAAGGGGTTTTATTTTCAACAATAGCCGCAAATTGTTCATTATCTGGCAAAGTCAGAGTCAATTGAGATTTTTCAAGAGATGACTCTTCTATCACATTGGGTTCTGTGGTGACAGACGCAAGATGACTACCGTCTTCTTTTGTTTTGTCTTCATCAGAGTGTGAATGTGCTTTGTTTTCTTTCGTTGAATGGTTTGTGATATTGGTTGTCTTTTTATCACTCTGTGTATTTTGGGGTTGAGAGCCCAAAAGCTGAGCAAATGTCGGGGCATTATCACCGGGCTGACTATTTGAAGCGGATGTCGTTCCCGAAGAGGCTGCAGCGACATCCATGGTCAGAAGCGTTATCTCCATCAAGTTGTTCTCCGTAAAGTACTACGCTGTGCGTACTCGTCCATTTGTTTCTGTTCAATACGATCAAGATGTCGCTTACGGCTATCTTCAGCACGTTGCTCCAAAGTCTCAAATGCATTGAGTCGTTGCTGTTTTTCTCTCCATTGTTCAGTTGCAAGATCGAGCTGCGCCTGCCAATGTTGAAGTTGTTGTTTATGTTGTTCGATAGTCAATTCGAGCGTTTTGAGAAATTGTTGGTAGTTTTGCCACGATGCTGACGACATCCCCCCCAAATTCAACGTTTCATTTAGACGTACACGGTATTCATCCTGATACCCAATCAACATATTGAGTTGCTGTTCCATTTGTTGATGACTCTGCCGGACCTGAGCCAGTTGAATAGCGGCTTGTTCAGCCGCTGTCTGTGCCAGTTCTCTCAGTGTCACTAAAGGTGACTGCTCCCGCATTGGAACCCTCTTTACTTTCTCTGATTATGTTCAGAATTAGTTTACTGTGATCAGTTGATTAAGTTGCTCACATGCACTTTGATAACTGCATTGCTCTTGGATATCTTGTTGTAAGAACTTCGCGAGGGACGGATAAAGTGCAATGGCTTTATCAAGCATAGGATCACTACCCGCAGCATAAGCACCTACGTTAATTAAATCGCGGTTACGTTGATAGCTAGACAAAAGCTGTTTAAATACTTGTACGCGACGATAATGTGTTTTATCAATCAGTGATGTCATTGCACGGCTAATAGAGGCTTCGATATCGATAGCAGGGTAGTGCCCAGATTCTGCAAGAGAACGCGAAAGCACAATGTGACCATCTAAAATCGCACGAGCAGAGTCTGCAATTGGATCTTGCTGATCATCGCCTTCAGTTAAAACAGTATAGAACGCCGTGATAGAACCACCACCATCAACGCCATTTCCCGCACGTTCGACTAGTGCAGGTAATTTAGCGAAGACAGACGGTGGATACCCTTTGGTTGCAGGCGGTTCGCCTACAGCAAGAGCGATTTCACGTTGCGCCATACTGTAACGTGTGAGTGAATCCATAATCAGTAAGACATGTTTTCCGCGATCACGAAAATCTTCTGCAATACGCGTTGCATAAGAAGCACCTTGCATACGAAGAAGTGGTGATACGTCAGCAGGTGCTGCTACAACCACAGAGCGTGCTAAACCTTCAGTACCGAGAATATTTTCGATAAAGTCTTTAACTTCACGTCCACGTTCACCAATTAATCCAACAACAATGACATCAGCTTGGGTAAAACGCGCCATCATACCTAATAGCACACTTTTACCTACACCAGAGCCTGCAAAAAGCCCCATACGCTGACCACGACCCACGGTTAACAGTGAGTTGATTGCACGCACGCCTACATCCAGTACATCCGTAATAGGGGTACGTTGTAGTGGGTTGATAGGTGGAGTGATCAGTGGCGCACGATAACCTGTATCGGGTGGTGGTAAACCATCTAAAGGATAACCAGAGCCATCTAAAACACGCCCTAACAGCGCATCTCCAAGAGGCAATTGGCGACCTTCATTTTCACCACCCGGAGTGGCCTGTGCATAAACACGAGCACCCGGTGTTAATCCCTCGACTTCCTGTAAAGGCATTAACAACATTTGGCTACCATTGAACCCAACGACTTCACTTTCAACTTCTTCAACAGTTTTACCAATGGTACGTTCTATTAAACACGTAGAGCCAAGGGGCATAACAAGCCCCTTAGCTTCCATGACTAAACCTGTTGCTCTGGTTAAACGACCATATTGACGTACACGCGGAATTTTATTTAAACGTGCTTCTGCATCACTGAGTTTTTCTAACCAACGCCCCAATCTTGCTGTCATTACAACGCCTCCGGAGCAGCAAGACGACAAAGCTCATGCCAACGAGTTGCAATCGTGGCATCAAGATCGCCATCATTTGTCACAACACGGCATCCACCAACATGAATACTGTTATCGGCAACCACTTTCCAACCATGAGCAGAAAGTGAATCACCCAGCTCTTTTTCAATTTGTGGAATATGTTTTGGGTTAACTCTTAACTGTGGGTTATTTGAGAACATTTGTTCTTGTTGCAACATTAAGGTTATCTGCGCCAGTAATGCAGACCCATCACAAACAGCAGGCTGACCCAGAACTTCTTTTGCCGCTGTGAGGGCGATTTGCATTAAACGTGAAGCAATAACACTGTCTAATCCATTTAAAGAGTGCCTAAACTCAGCCAACAATCCTTGCCATTCATTAATTAATGGTGATTGTTGAGCAATGCCTTGGCGAATACCTTCTTCAATACCTGATTGTAATCCAGCCTGATAGCCTTCCTGATAACCCTGGTTTTTCCCTGCCTCAAAGCCTTCAGCGTGACCCAATTTTTGAGCCTTTTCTTTCATGTCATCAAGCATATTAATTTGCTCAAGGACTTTCTGTTGCTGAACGACTTCTTTTTCCTGTTTTTCGACTTCCTTTTCGTCTTCTGTCGTGTCCTCGACATTTAATGCCCAATCAGTGAGTTCTTTGGGAACCCAAGGCTTCCAGTTAGTATCAGTATGTTTATCAGACATAGGTATCGTCTCCTCCATGAAGAACAACCTCACCAGTCTCTGCTAATTTGCGTACCACAAGCAGAATTGCTTTCTGCTCTGCTTCCACTTGAGACATACGAACAGGACCGCGAGAACTCAAGTCATCACGCATGATCTCAGCAGCACGTTGTGACATATTGGCAAGGAAGTGATCGCGCAGCTCTTGATCGCATCCTTTCAATGCCACAACCAAGGAGTCGGATTCCACTTCCTGTAGAATGCGCTGAATTGAACGGTTGTCGATATCGATAAGGTTTTCGAACAGGAACATTTCGTCGATAATTTTTTGTGCCAATTCGCCGTCGTAATCGCGAACCGCAGTAATGACATTCTCTTCTTGCTGGCTCTTCATCAAGTTGATGATTTCAGCAGCAGTACGAACACCACCCATTTTACTGCGTTTGAGGTTTTGACCATCAAGCAGGTTATTCAGTACTTCAGTTAACTCTGCTAATGCTGACGGCTGAACACCCCCAAATGTCGCGATACGAAGCATCACGTCATTACGCAGTTTCTCATCGAACAGTGCCAGAATATCTGCCGCTTGACCTCGTTTAAGGTGAACCAAGATGGTTGCGATAATCTGCGGATGTTCGTCGCGGATAATATCGGCAGCCATTTGTGGCTCCATAAAGTTAAGTGTTTCAATCCCTGTTGAAGTTTCTCGTGTTTCAGAGATCTCATCTAACAGGTTATTAGCGCGTTCTTCACCCAAGGCTTTAACAAGAACAGAGCGCAAGTAGTCATTTGCATTCACGTTCAATGCGGCATATTGAACCGCATCTTCTTCAAAGCTTGCCATAACATCAATTAATTGCTGATTTGAGATATGGCGCATTGATGACATTGCAATACTGAGTTGCTGAACTTCTCGTGTACTTAGATGTTTAAATACTTCCGCCGCTCGGTCTTCACCGAGAGTTAGTAACATAACGGCGCTTTTTTCGGTTCCAGTTAAGTTATTACTCATTGCTCTTTACTCATCCATTGACGAATTACCATTGCGACGACACGAGGATCTTTCTCTGCCATTTCACGGATACGTTGGCTCTGCAATTCGGCACTCACACGTTTACGTGCTTGTTTACGTCTTGCTTCGTCATCTAATTCTGCTTCATCAACATCATCTTTAACTTGTAGCTTGGTTTTCAGCACGGCTTTCTGTGCAGCAACTTCAGCTTCACGGCGTTTTTCAAGCTGTGGTTTCACCAGTTTGCGCCATAAGATCCATGCGATGATGACAAGTAATAACCAGCGACCTAAATCTAATGCTTTCGCAAGAATATCTGGGTTTTCCCATACAGGAACGGTGATCACTTTCTCTTCAATATCGTTAAACTGTGAGTTCACGACACTTAAAGAATCACCACGCTCTTGGGAATAGCCCATCGCTTCACGAACAAGCCCTTCAATTTGCTGAATTTGCTCATCAGTTAGCGGAACAAGTTTAGTTTCAACAACAGGCTCTTCGCCTTCAGCGGCTTCTTTTTTATCTTCAACTGTTTTGTAGTTCACAATAACAGCGACAGAAAGACGCTCGACATTACCTACTGGACGCTTGATATGGCGAATTCGGCGATCAACTTCATAGTTGGTTGTTTCATCTAAACGGCTATTACTGTTTGGATTACGCGTTAATGTGCGATTTGTACCCGTTGCATTGGCGTCATCTGCTTTTTCACCTTCTTGCGCTTTTGGCGCTTCAATAGGTGCTTGTGGTGGAGCAACAGGTTGATTAGATAATGCACCAGGAACACCGCCAGCTAACATGCCACCATTTTGCTCACTTTGGCTCAATTGTTTTGAACGCACTGCAGCTTGATTTGGTGGTTGGTTTGGTTTGTACTCTTCAGCAGTCTCTTCTGTATGAGAGAAATCAACTTGAGCAGTCACCTGTGCATGAACGTTTCCACGACCCACAATTGGGCCTAATAACGTTTCAATACGTTGCTGATAACGGCTTTCTAGCTCTTGAACATATTTCAGTTGGATAGAGTTAAGATCACGACCTAATGCATCAGGTTGTGTCAATAATTTGCCGCTTTGGTCGACGATGGTCACACTGCTATCAGGCATACCTGCAACACTGCTCGCAACGATATGCACGATGGCATTAATTTGACCTTCATCCAGCGCTCTACCCTGTAAAAGACCCACCGTAACGGATGCAGAAGGGGATTTCTGTTCACGAACAAAAAGAGATGGTTTTGGTAGTGCTAAATGAACTCGGGCATTTTGTACAGGACCTAATGTCTCGATAGTGCGAGCAAGCTCACCTTCAAGTGCACGTTGATAGTTAATCTGTTCACTAAATTGGCTGATCCCGAACTTTTCTTTATCTAACAGTTCAAAACCGGCAGCACCGCCTTTTGGAAGCCCCGCTTGCGCGAGTTTCAGGCGTAATTCATGAACCTGATTGTCAGGCACCATAATCGCTGCGCCATTTTGTGACAAGCGATAAGGTACATTCATCTGTGTTAACTGTGTGACAATTTCGCCACCGTCTTTATCGCTAAGATTACTATAAAGCACTTTATAATCAGGGCTTTGTAACCATAAAAATGCAGCAACAAAAATGGCAATAGCCGCCGAACCCGCAATAATGAGCGGAATTTTCGGATCGGCTTTTATCCGGTTAATAATGGCGTTAAAACCCTTATTCTGGTTCACAACGTCGGTTTTTTCGGCATTCATAGACAATCCTTGCCTTGTAGTTCGGGATGAATACTAAAAGCGTGGCGTAACAAAACAGACTCCCCTTACGCAAATAAATAAACCTACTCTCAGGTGTCTCATTATTGGCCTTTTGCGTTTCATTTAATGGCGTAATTAGCCCTTAACTTTTGCGTTAATTACTCGCTTTGGAATGAAGCCCCTGTGTTAGGGTATAACTCGGTAAGCGTGTTGGTTCACTTCCTTACTATGACATTGATTCAGTAATTGAATTAGATGATTAACGCAGAGGTTTATATGTCAATTCCAGCTATTGAAAGTGTTCTGGATAAAATGCAAATCCAGACTTTGCAAGCATCCAATATTGCGAAACCCCAGCCAGTACAAGCAGGATTTGCAACTCAGCTTGTTCAAGCCGTGGGTAAAATTAATGAAACTCGAATGAATGCAACCAACAAGGTTCAAGCGTTTACCTTAGGTACACCAGGTGTTGAATTAAACGATGTGATGGTGGATATGCAAAAATCCAGTATTTCATTACAAATGGGCATACAAGTACGTAATAAGTTAGTTGCCGCTTATCAAGAAATCATGTCGATGCAGGTGTAGTACCTTATCATTTGATAAAGGTGACTTTTCTTTTATATAACGTGATAAGAAACACCTAATCAAAATAGAGTGGGGCATCTTGCTCAATATCATTGAATAGATGATATAAGCTTTCGAATGTGATTAAACATTCGAATACTTATACTATTGTTTGCTATTTATGATAATGAGTGCCCCTTTGTGCAGATAGGATAGTCACATCATTTTATTGATGTGCGCTTTTGCACATCTATATCAAAGTAACTCACTCTTTTATCTCTTCTTATATTTCAAAAAAGATCAAAAGTAATGGTTAAATAAGTTACTTAACCTATTATTCGATAGAGTAGTAATGATATGAACAATATTGGAGAACGTTATTGTGGTTGAAGTTATTTTTTCTGTCTATCCAGAATCAAGTGCACCTAGAAATGTCAGTGGTCAAATATTAAGTAAAGAATATGGCTCGCTTTCAGATTTTGAATTGGCAAAAATAGATGAAATGATCTGTCTTCAACATGGTGAGGACGAAAAGGAGATTTCATTATGGAAAGTAAAAAATGTAAAACGAATTATACGAAAAAACAAAGACGTCTATATAGTTTCTTGCTTTTTCCATTTTGAGTTTAAATAAGTCTGAGACAGAACTCATTATTTTGAGTTCTGTGTCCAAATAAGATAAATGAGCTAATTTAAAAAGTAGAAACGTCATTGACAAAAATACGAATTAAATAACAAATCCATACTAGACCTTCCTTTTAGAGTCAGCCCTATTATCTTCTTAAACGAGATTTAAGGAGATAACTATGTGGAAATTACTAAGAGATAATTGGTTTATCTGTGCCTTGATGAAACCGTAATTGCCAATCACCATGATGGTTTTTTATCCAGACAGATGAGTGGTGAGTCTGCTTTATTTTTTTATTTGATAGCTGGTATAAGTTAACAGCATCACAGCATCACAGCATCACAGCATCACAGCATCACTTAGTTGTGAACCTTGATAATCTTCTTAATAAATCGCTATATTGCTATTGTCGTTTGTAAGATTGTTAATTGTATCTGTTTTATTAACGCAAACGTCAAAACGACAAAATTCCATAAAATCATCATGCAAAAGTTGAATAAGTACATCTGTATTTTTCGGTTGGTGCCCTTGTGAAGTATTTTCTTTTGTTGGAGGGCAAAACTGTACTGCTAATATTGGTGATAATGGATTGCTACTCTCTGAATTTCCTTTAGAAGAACTGACTGCGGGTACTCAATCAGTCATTGTCGTCGGTTGGCATGACGGTGAACGTAAACGTTTTTCGACTTATTACCAATGGATTGATTTTGAAGGTAGTATTTATTGGATCACAAAAGATCCTCAAACAGGGAAAAAAACGAAGCATTATAGAACGAATACCTATAAAACAACCGAGTTAGGCGAGTTGGTTTTGCTGAAAACAGATGAACGTGAACAAGATATTTCTTGGCAAAAAGACTAATGTTTGCTTAAAGAAAATTTAATACGCTCCAAAGCTCAATAATTTTATTGGGCTTTTTCTAATGGTAAATATTTAATAACATTTTAAATAACTAAAAATAAAACCAGCTCACATACCAAGATGAATAGTTATGATAGTAGTAAGGTTTTTATAACTTAATGAAAAAATAATGGGATTACTGATTAAAGCACTGATAGGTGCGTTTGTAGTGGTATTAATCGCCGTTTTATCGAAATCTCGTCATTACTATATTGCGGGATTGGTTCCGTTATTTCCAACTTTTGCGCTTATTGCACATTATATTGTTGGCTCTGAACGTTCTATTGATGCGTTACGAACCACAATTATTTTTAGTTTATGGGCTGTTATTCCTTATATGATTTACCTTATTTCACTCTATGTGATGATCAACTATGTAAAACTATTTACAGCATTGGCTACGGCGGTTATTTGCTGGATTATCGCGGCTTGGTTGCTTATTCAGTTATGGAATAAACTTCATGGATAGAGTATTTACTCTTACCTATTTATTACTACGCCAAAAAATAAAGATAGAGAGAATATGAGAAAAGCACTACAACAAAAAATAATTCAAATATGTAATGACAAAATTTCAGCTAAAGGAGAGGGCGTGGGATTATCATTTTATGCTTTTTTTGCTAATAAAAATGACAACCCTGAATTAATTATGGAAGTTGCAACATGGTGGATAATGATACATAAATTTGATCACTTTGAAAAAGGAGTAAAAATAAAAAAATTAGTGCAATCAGAAATGGAAGATCACGGCTAATTTTCCTAGGATGAAGTTCATCTTTTTATAAAACGATTTTATTAAACTAAAAATTATTGATTATTATCACATTAAAGCCGGTCATAAACGGCTATGGTAATTACATGATTAATAACGTAAACGGTGATGATATGGAATATTGGTTTATTGCGTATAAAGTGCGTTCCAGAAATGGTGATACCTACGCCGGACATAAAATTGTAGAAACAGAGAGTGGGATCACACCCCATATTGCGTTAGAAAAAGCATGTCAGGAAGTTGCTGAAGGAGCACAAGCTGATATTCCTGCGGTGAGAGTAGTTGCTTTTAATCGTTTATAAGACATTCTACCTAATAGAAAATCCTACATTTAATTAATGTGGGATTTTTTTTATCTAAATCTAAGAGTTGGTTATTTAATGTACTTTATTTATAAACCGATTTAGTAATCGAAATAATAAAAAATAAGGTGTTCATTTATATAATTTAATTACATTGATCTGATAGCGCTTTTTTGTTTCTTTTACTTAAGTAAGATTCAATTATGTGATCTCAGCTCTACTAATTTATTTTTACTCATTGAATAAAAAAAGGCTTATGGTTAATGTGCATGTGGGCTAAGGAATAGCTCAATACAAGGAAATAAGAATCATTATTTTGATTTTTTAGTTATTAATAAAAGGAAATTTAATTATGACAGTATTAACCGTTTATTTATGTGGTACCGGATCTAACTCATTTGATAATAATAATCCGACCTTCTGGCAAGGCGAATTAGTCTCCACTTTAGCGCAAAACAACCAAGGAAGAGAGTTTGCACAGTGGTTTATTGTTGATGGCCCAGGTAGTGGTAATCTGCAAGAAGATGATTTATGGGTTGAAAGTCCTAATTACTCTGATATCAAGGGTTCGCTATTTGGTAGTGGTTGGGAAGAAAACGTGAAGCATGCACTTTGCTTAATGAAAGGTAACTTTGATTGGCAACGTGAAAAGTTAACCGAAGAGCAGTATAACCAACTGAAAAAAGCGGGCATTCCCATTGAAGATGTCAAAGTAACAGGCTCTTTTTTATGGCGTAAATATGACTATGGCGATCGTCAAGTCACTCAGCAACAACTTCAACAGCAAATTATTCGAATCTTCCGTAAAGATGGCATTATTCCAACACAAGTTAACTTAGTGGGTTGGAGTCGTGGTGGTATTACTTGCCATATGTTAGCGAATGCGATGTTGGCAGATTCTCAATTAAAAGATATTCCTGTGAATATTTTTGCTATTGATCCTGTTCCAGGTCCACTGAATTTCCAACCTGAAAAAGTCACGCTTGGTAAAAACGTTAAAGAATATGTCGGATTTTATGCAAGAGATGAACGCTCTAAAGGATTTACTTGCGTGATCCCAACCGTCGCTGCTGATACAAAAATGCATATTTTCCCTATTTCAGGACGCCATGCCACATTAGTGGGTAATGCTTCTATTGATGGTAGTGAAGGCGAAAATGCATTATATGCACCGGGTCTAGTGGTTCGCCACTTTGCAGAAGTCTGTTTAACTCGCTGGGGCTGTGATTTAGCAAATAAATTAGCCTTAACTGATACACAAATTACAGGCTATCACACCGATATTGCTAATGATGCAGATAAATATATAGCAATGCGTCGTAAAACCTATTCTATCCATGAAAGTACGGGTAAAGATGAACGTAAAGTTTCATTAGGTAAAGAGGGTAAAGCATTCTCTGAGATCCACGGTGGACAATATAATCCATCAGTAGGTTTAACCGCAGATTACTTATCTAATCAGCAACTCTATGATGTGATTAAATAAATTATTATTTATCAGATTATTATGAGCTAATAAGTCGCCCACAGTGAAGTGGGCGATTCTAATTTCAATCATTATCACATTATTTATCACAGTTTCTGACTAGGAAAATGAGGGGTGATTTAATATACTACCCTTTGAGAGCTAACAGAATTCCAATAGACATAGACAGACTGTAGGAGGTTTCTATGCCTGAGTTTACTGTTAGAGTTGAGTTATCTGATCCTGAAAATGCAGACTATGTGTTATTAACACAAAAGATGGTAAAAGAAGGATTTAAAAAAGAGATTGATGGATTCAAAGGTAAATATGTTCTGCCTCTTGCAGAGTTTAATTACCATACTGAAACTAAAGATCATAAAGAAGTTATCGAGTTGGCTTTTTCAATTGCAGAGAAAATAACCTTAAATCCTGCCATTTTAGTGACAGAAGTAAAAAATAGAGCGTGGAAAGGGTTAGAACGACTTTAAGATTATCTTTATAAAATAGATAAGCAAAGTAATAAAGGCTCGTGGGGAGTCTGAACGTATTGAGATTGATAGTTTTATCGTCTACTTTTCTATATTGAGTATCTATTCTTTTGCGTTTCTCACTATAAAAACGCACTATCAACATTATCATTTCATTATTTATATTAAACACAAATTTTGTCGATGATATCGCATTATCATTGATTGTTTTGTTATCACTTTTAAACCACGGGATAAAGCGTATGAATTGGATTTTAAAATCATTTTCACAACTCACCACAGAGGAGCTTTACGCTATTTTGGCATTAAGAAATCAGGTTTTTATTTGTGAACAGCAATGTGCTTATCAAGATCTGGATGGGTTAGATCAAAATACATTACATCTGTTTGCGAAAGGGGAAGAGGATCAGCAACTGATTGCTTATGCACGCTTATTACCGCAAGGTATCGCATTTAAAGAAGCCTCAATAGGGCGAGTGATTGTTGCTCAACATCAGCGAGGAAGTGGTATTGCTCATCAGTTAATAAAAGAGGCGATTGCAACTACGTGTCGTCAATTTAATACCCATACAATAAAAATAATGGCACAGACTTATTTAGTCTCATTTTATCAATCACATGGTTTTGTTATCGATTCAGAAACTTATCTTGAAGATAACATTCCACATATTGATATGGTGTTAGTGCAATCTGTACAATCTATGTCTATGTAATCAAAACCAAAAGAACAAAAATGGTAAATGTTGATTTTCACGTTACCGATAACAAGTTAAGCTGAATAATAAGAGATGTTATTTTCTAAATAAAGACGCCATTAGCTAATAAAACCGCTTTTGGCGCAGAGGAGAGTTATTTCAGGTTGAGATCAGGATAATAACTATGTTCTGTAAACTGACCATAGCTATTTTGTACCCTCTGCTCTTGTTCAGTCTGTCTTATTAATATGCCAAGCTCATCTAGACGAGCCCGTAATAAATTTCGCGTCTCATTTTCGTTTTCTAAGATTTTCTTTAGCATATCTGTGAGGCGTTGTTGTAGTCTCAGCTCACCGTCAGCAGGTTTTATCATCTTAGTGATACTTTCTACGCTTTTTAAATAATCCATTTCCATTTCTATCAGCTTATCCCATTGCTGATCTTTGGCAAGCGTTAACATTTGCTCACTTGATTTTAAAACATGCTCGTAAGCCGCCATAATATCCATATTGTTATCCACTCTAATTTAATAAGAATTAATCTGTGTGCCGATTTGTTGCCAAGCATCAGAAATTTCAGTTAAGAGCTTGATGACTTCATGAATTTTTTCTGGATTATTTTTTAAGTTAGCATTGAGTAGCTGATTAACCATATAGTCATAAAGGAGCTCCAGATTTTCTGCAAGCTCGCCACCTTTTTCTTTATCCAAACCTTGCTTTAACCCGTTACCAATAATATTAATGGCTTTAGAAATATTTTCGCCTTTACCTACGATATTTCCTTGCTCCATTAATATTAATGCACGGCGAAGGGCGCTAAGCGCCCCATTAAATAGGATCTGGATCAGCTGGTAAGGCGTGGCATTTAAAATCTCGCTTTCAACGTCGATTTGAGCATACATTTTACTGGCTGATTGTTGATACATATTATCCTACTTTTAAAAATTACATTAATAAACGGCCGATTGATGCACTAGAGTTAGTCATGGAGTTCACCATTTTATCTAACTGTTGGAACTGATTTTTATAACGTTCCATCGTGGCGGCAATATTGCGTTGAGTGTTTTTAATTTGGTTATCTAACGTTTTTTTACGTTTTTTTACACCATCAGTGGCAATATCTAAGGTGCCATCTGTAGATTGCAGTGTTTTCTTTAGGTAATTATAGGTTTGAGTACCAAATCCTGTCTCTTTACCATCACCCATAAAAAACTCTTTGACGTTAGCTGGCTTTTCTTTTAACGCATCATCAAGTTTTTTATTGTCGATTTCTAATGTGCCATCGACTTTAAATTTAATACCCATTTTATTAAGGGTATCTAATTCAGATGTGCTTTGTGAGCTAGTAACAAAGCTTTTTAGCTCAGACATAATCATACGGCTGGTGCTATCACCTAATAAAACCCCGTTGTTTTTAGACGATTCTTCGCCTTTTTCAACTTGGGTGTATTTGGTTAAATCTTTATACGTTGTGCTCAGTTCGTTATAAGCATCAGTCCAGGCTTTAATCGCCTTTTTCATTGGTTCAATGTCACGCGCTACATTGATAATTTCAGGCTTATCGACACCATCTTTATTATTGTCAGTGGTTTTTTTCAGATTTAAAACGATCCCTTCAGGCGCATCTTTAATCTCATTAGTCTGACGTTCAATCGCAATTCCGTTAACGGTTAATTTCGCATTTTTAGCGTCAACAATTTGTCTCATGCCTGATGTATGTGATGCATCGTCTTTGGCCGTTGAATTCGACAGGAATTGATTTAACTTATCATCACCTTCAACGGTGATTTTCATTTCAGATTTAGTACCTTCTTTACGTGAAGTTAGCACTAAATAGCTAGTATTATCATCAGCTTTAACAATAGTCGCTGAAACATTACCTTCTTTTTTATTGATAGCATCACGTAATTCAAGAATTGAAGTTTGTTTATCTTCTAATTCGATACGTAATGGTTTTTCTTCGCCGGGTTGTGTAATAACTAATGTCCGTTTATTACCTTCACCTAAGGTTTCCCCAAGCGGTTTCTTTACATCACTGACTGCTGTAGATTTTAATGTTTGAGCTTGAGCTAATTGGGTAACAGAAACGGTGTAGTTACCGACACTTGCTTTACCATCAGTGGTAACTTTAAAAGCATCAAATTCATCTTCAACTTTAGTACCTACAATTTTGTCGAATTTTTTTAAATCTTCTGATGCTTTTTGTAATTTATCGAGCTGTCCGCGCATTTTACCGTAAGCAGTAATTTGAGCGTCGTAGCTTTTCATCTGTTTATCAAGGGGTTCAAGGCGCTTATTTTCCGCCGCTTCTAATTGTGCCAATGTTTGACCTAGAGGCATCCCTGAGCCTACGCCTAGTGAAGCAATACCAGCCATACTGGTCTCCTTTCTGTGTTCGTAAAATGATCCTCAAAAAATGTTATCGGTAGAATCGGCGAAAAGTTTACGTCTATTTAGTATTTTTGATGAGTGAAACAGGCTGCCATATAGAAGCCTTTTATTGCCATTGATGACCAAAGTCGAATTTAGATGGGTTAAAAAAACGTTGAGACGAAAATTGATAAAAAATAAATAAAAAAATGATAATTTAATTTCTTTATTTATCATTAACTTGATATCGATTCTATAAAAAATCGCAGAAATTTTTGTAGGAAAAGTTAAAGGTTGTATGTGGAGTGCCGATAAACTTGTTGCCGGTGATTAACACCGAAAATGAATAGGCAAACTTTTATTTTATCGACTTGATTTTAAAGGAATCTAGCTATGGCACAAGTCATTAATACCAACTATCTGTCTCTGGTAACTCAAAACAACCTGAATAAATCTCAGGGAGCTTTAGGAAGTGCAATCGAGCGTCTGTCTTCTGGTTTACGTATCAACAGCGCGAAAGACGATGCAGCAGGTCAAGCGATTGCTAACCGTTTCACTTCAAACGTAAATGGTTTAACTCAAGCAGCACGTAATGCGAACGATGGTATCTCTATCGCTCAAACTACTGAAGGTGCTTTGAACGAAATCAACAACAACTTACAACGTATCCGTGAGTTAACAGTTCAAGCTAAAAACGGTTCTAACTCAGAATCAGATATCAAATCAATCCAAGAAGAAGTTGGTGAGCGTTTAAAAGAAATCGACCGTATTTCTGAACAAACTCAATTCAACGGCGTTAAAGTACTGAGCGGCGAAAAAGAAAAAATGACCGTTCATGTTGGTACTAACGATAAAGAAAAAATTGAATTTGATCTGAAAAAAGTTGACAGCAAAACGCTGAAAGTTAACGAATTAGAAGTTGGCGCAGAAGCATTTAGTGGTGTTAAAGCTGCTGATTTAACTGCTAAAGATGCAGCTGCATTAGCTCCTGCTGATGCTGATGGTAAAGTTGCTACGGGTTTAGGTAAAGTTGACGTAAACTATGGCGGCAAGGCTCAAAACGTTGATGTTAAATCTGCAAGTGTTGATAAAAATGGTCAACATTATATCGTTGCTGAAGTTGCAGAAGCTGATGGTTCTAAGAAAGATGTAACTTTCAAAGCTGATCTGAAAGTGACTAATCCTGCATTAGCTACTGGTGATAAAGTAATCAAATTTACAGCGGGTAGTGATGTTAAAGTTGCAACTGCGGATGACGTAACTAAAGCAGAAGCTAAAGCAGAAGCTCAACTGAAAACTTTAGATGACGCAATCAACACTGTTGACGGTATGCGTTCTTCTTTAGGTGCGATTCAAAACCGTTTTGAATCTACTATCAACAACCTGAACAACACTGTTAACAACTTATCTGCTGCACGTAGCCGTATCCTAGATGCTGACTATGCAACAGAAGTTTCTAACATGAGCCGTGGTCAAATTCTGCAACAAGCGGGTACTTCAGTACTTGCTCAAGCAAACCAAGTACCACAAACTGTTCTGTCTCTGTTACGTTAATTCGTACACTGACACAAAAGATACCTTTCTATATTCAAAAGGTCCTCGTAAGAGGGCCTTTTTATATTAAGTAAACTATCTTTCTTACCTTTTAATTTTTTTAATTTCATTAAATATTAATAGATTGAGATTTATTATTTATTTTATGATATCTCAAGCATTAAATTTTATTGAATTGAATATAATAGAGCATTATTACTATTGTAAAATATCAATTAATTAAGATATTAGTTGTTTCATTTTTTGGTCTTATCTATCGAGTGTGGCGAAATTGTGACGAGTTCACTATATTTACTTAAATGTTCTGTATTTAAATGGGCGTACCTTTTAACCATTTCTAAAGTCTCCCATCCTCCCATTTCTTTAAGTACCATCAATGGGGTTCCATTTTGCACATGCCAACTTGCCCATGTATGTCTCAAATCATGAAATCTAAAATCAACCAATCTAGTTAACTTTATTGCTCGTGCGAAATCCTCTAAGCCGATTGAATGTTTTTTCTTTCCAGTTCTAGTAAATATGTAATCGAATTTTCGTGGGATATTTTTTAGAATATTTACTGCCTCTTCATTAAGTGGAAGAGTGCGAGCTCGTTTCGACTTTGCATTTTCAGCAGTAATAATAGCTATACCTTTGTCTAAGTCTACATTGCGCCACGTTAATGAAAGTAATTCTCCTTGTCTGGCTCCAGTCAGTAAAGCTAAACTAACAAGGTCTTTCATCCACTTAAGTTTTAAATTATTAATTAAATCAATTGCTTGCTCTTTTTTAATCCATCGGACTCTAACCGTAGGTTCCCTCATTCTTGGAATATATAATTGTTCTTTAATCCATCCCATTTTATGAGCAAGTGAAAAAGCTCGCATAATGAAAGCTCTATATCTATTTTTAGATGCATTAGATAGCTTTCTTTTTCTCGCTGTACTATAAATAGGTAAAGAGTTAGCTATTTCTTCCCTTGTGATTGTTGATATTTTTCTCCCTTTAAAAATACCTAAGAAATATTTAGCTTGGGTCTGTTTATTTGAAAAACTTCTCTGTCCTTCTGCATCTTTTAAAGCAAGAATAATAATTTCATCGAAGATCTTATCAGGATGCTTATCCAATTTATCTAGTTGCCATAAGTCATATTTCAACTTGTCATGATATTCTTGCGCTTTTGTTTTGTCCGAGGTGCCAGCAGATTGTCTAATTCTTTTTCCATTTGGAGATGTGATATCAATCCAGTATTTTTTACCTCTTTTGTAGATCGGCATTTTGAATTTCTCCCACCACTGACTAATGTTAGCCAGTAAATATTGTTGTCATTAAACTGTGCTAGCTCAAATTTTTTCAAACTTTCGCGGTTTGCTCTCCATGAACCACCTACTCGAAACATAAAAAAATTAGTAGGATTTCGATATATAGTATGACGAGAAATCTTTAGTTTCCTTGCGTACTCTTTCAGTGTGAAATAACTATCATCATCCATTTATCTTTCCTTTACATAACTCATAAAAACGGCGTAGGAACATTGACTTTGCTTGTGGTGGTGTTAGTGGGTTAACAACAAAATCACTTTCTGGAATATCATCAAGCATTAACCAATTACTACCAACATCAATTTCCAAATCACGTTTTTCTGTGGCTAACATCATTAAGTCAGCAAAATTAACTGCATCAGATATAGTTGATGGCAGATCTTTTACATAGGCTTCACTAGCATCATGAAGTAAGGCTTCTAAAGCATATTCAGGTGCAACTAAATAGCTGACATATACCAAGTGTTGAGCAACTGAATAGAAATTATCAATCAGCCCATTAAAGCGACATTCATTAGCAAGGCCACTGGCAATATCTTGAATATCTATATCTTCGATCCGTACATCGAGATAATAGAAATGTTTATTTGTTGTTGTTGCAATATAAGACATTATTCTCTCCACACAATTTTATAAACGCCACCAAGTTAGTGGCGTTTGTATGATTAATTACGCTGAAAATTTACCAATGAATATTTCAATTTTGCTTTCATTGAATTTATTGCAAAGCATATCTCGAAACTCTTGAGCGATTTGTTCTTCAAGTTTTTCAAGTTGAATGATTCGAAGGACTAAAACGGGAATATCATCACCAGTGAGTACGCTATAACGTAATTTAATGCTACGTTCTTTTAATTCGTCATAAGGAGTACAAGTAAACTGGAATGTGGCAGGCATAATGTCTTTGCTTTTTGCTTCAACATTTTCTAACACTGAGCGCTTAGCACTAAAATCAGCATCTTCATGTTCAGCAGAGCGTGTTGATTCAATCGTAATACGACGAACAGCAGAAATAGCTTGTTTGATATCTAAAACATTACCGTCAGCATCAAATGCCATTAAATAATCGTGCCAATCTTCTAACCACTCGGCTAATTGTTTTTGACGATATTTAACACCATCCATTTTTAATAATGCTGTGAATGGGGCGGTTTGTTTTAATTTCACAATAGCAGTGTTATCAGCATGACCTGCTTTACCTATTGTGCCGAGATTAAAAATAGTTTCTGCACTCATTTCATCGGCATCAATAAAGCAACTAACACCTTCTTCAATCGCATTCTTGATTGAGTATTTAACAAAGTCGCTGATACTGGTTGTTTTCATTTCCCCGCGAAAACGGAAACGACCTTCTTGTAAATTTTCTAAACTACTTACTTTAAAGTCATTCGGAAGCACAATCGCTGGGCATAATGACTTCTCTATTGCATTGAGACTTAATGAAGCCACTGTCATATCTTGAATTTGCGAAATAGCATTACTGTCTAATTGAGACATGAGTAAACTCCTACTTATTTAAAAGTATTAAATTAAATGGACAGGTTTAATTAAAAATAAGAAAACTAATTAATGGCTTTTAATTTACCTTCGGGTTGACCTTGTAAAGAAAATAATTGACCTTGATCTTCTTGCATAATGGTCAACTTGCCACCTTTACCCACGTACATAGGTGTTTTGGTGGTATCTTCCTCAGTCCGTTTTCCTCTAGGTGTTGGTGCAGAGAATTTAAGCTTATGAGCTATTTCAACTCGTTTTTCTTCCATTGAATTACTAATGCGAGCAAAATCTAATTCAATAGTGACTTTGCCTTTTCCACCATTATTTAAAACGCCTAAAGCCACATCATTTAAAACAGCAGAGACTTTATTTTCAAAAACGCCAGCATCTAATTCAGAAAGAAAGTCAGGGACATTTGTCTTACGATCTTCTTGGCTCATTTCTATAACCTCATGTTATCTCTTCACACAATAAGAAAGGGCACTAGCGAGTTGATACAACCCGGATAAGACATTTCACAAGCAATACCAGTACCCTTAGTTATTGTTAGATTTGATAAAAATGGCTGACTGAGCAGAACATTATCACCACACCCCCGTTAATGGTTAAAGACTCAATCAATCATTGTTCCTCGTTTTTGACCCAGAAGAAAGGAGAGGGTATCTGCAGCACTTAAAAGAGCTTCCCGCTGACGCCACAAAACACATTGTGCTTCAACTATTGGGTAAGGGACTGAATCAGATACCGGACGCAGTTCAGTGGCTACAAACAGTGCTCCGTTCTTAACAAACTCAGATTCTTCACTATGTTTTACAAATTTAATCCAACCGATGGTTTCGTGTAGCTCTAACCAAAAGTCTTCATGGATATTGTCGGTTGACAGAGTTAGCGCGTTCTTATGAAAGACTAAGGCATAGATTTTGATGTTTTGTTTTTCATTAGTAATATTACTCACGCTAATTTCCCTCCACACAATTGATTCTCTTCACACATAAAAAATCATTTACTTTGTATTTGAGTAGGCATTGGTAATATTGTTGACACCAATAAGATAGCGTAACGCTAATGTTTGGTCAATAGCATTACGCTAATAAATTTGTGTTTATTTTTTTGGGGATTTGTTGAGAGGCAAAAATAATGGCTTTCCATCAGACCAAGCAAGTTTAAGCTCTGGTTTTGATCTTATTTTTATTGCTTTTATTGTTTGCAAACCATTTTCTTGATTTTAGTTCTAACGAGTCAGCATGAGCTTTAGCATCTGTATCAACCCACTGAGGGATTGGCGTGGAAGTGTCTTTATGTAAAATAAAATCAATTATTGACTTTATTGCGTCATCAGCAGAATCATAAGCTTCTAGAAAGCTATTATTTCTATGAGATTTATCAGTCTTACATGGAGTATGATCTAGTGTACCTATTTCTAAACCAAGCTTTTCTTCGATCTCTCTAGCTAAAGGGGAGCCCATATTTCTGGGGTTACCACTTTTGCTATCTATAGCCTTATTTCTTATTTGCGATAAGGTCGCATCTGTTTTTGCTCTTCCTAAAGCTATATTCAAGTTAGCAATAGTTTTATGTTGTTCAATAAGCATATTAAGCCATTCACGTCTAATTTCTTCAATAGTTTTCATATCATTGCCAATTTTATTTATTTTCTACATTAGATAGCAATGCACTAACCATTAGAAGAAGTGAAACGCTATTGACTAATGATAGCGAAACGCTATTATCTAGATGGGTAATATGTAAGGTAAATCAAATGACACTAAAAACATACACAAGTAACAAACGGGGAAAATCTACAGAACTAGCCAGAAAATTGGGAGTTCCAACGACACTTATTTCTCAATGGGCTAATGGTGTTCGCAAAATTCCTGCTGAACGTTGCCTTGAAATTGAGAAAGCGACGTTAGGTGTAGTTCGGTGTGAAGAGCTTAGACCTGATATTGATTGGTCGTATTTGCGTGGAACTCAACAATGATTTCCATAGTTTTTTATTGAATAAACAATAGCAAAACTATTTAAAGCAGTTAACTACAAAAATCTTAAATAAGGGTAGGAAATGAGTAACCAATCAATAAAACAGGTAGTGAAAGCAATGTGTGAGGCGACTGCTGGTGGGCGTGAGGCAATGGCTGGAGCACTTGGTCTGTCTTTAACATCATTCAACAACAAGCTTTATGAGAAAAACGGTTGCCGCTCATTTGATTTAAACGAGTTGTTAGCGATGCAAGATATTTCTAAGACCGTTTTATTTGCTGAATTTGTCGCTCGTGAATCAAATCGCTTACTCGTGGACCGGATCAGTCCTGCGGAACTGGATGAAACGGAATTGTTTGTACTGCGTAGTGGTGTTGACGAAATGCAGGGGCGTTTAGCTTTATTCATGAAAGATAGTTTGGCTGATGGCGTTATTGATAATGAAGAAGAACAGAAAATAAAAATGATGTTGGATGGATTAATTTCGCAGATCCGCACATTTATGAATGCGTTTGTTTCGTTACATCAAAAGAGAAATTAAAGATGGCTATATCCAGAAAGGGTGAAGCCAAAGGTGTACGGCCTCTGGCTTCGGTTTGCAAATTTCAATTGTGTGAAGAGAAATTAGCATGAGTAGATTAGCGCATTTAATACCTAAAAAGCAATTCCGGTGTTTACCTGTCTCGGGTAGTCAGTCATTTCGCTATGTAGAAATCATAGTCTCTGACGAACAACCAGACAACTACAAGAAACCTGCATGTTTGGTAGATAGACAGTCTCTTAAAAAGGCATGGGCTGATTTTTATTTTTCAAGTGGAGAGCGGGGCAATGAGCAATGAGAACCCAAACCAACTTGATCGCTACTACAAAAATCACCGAGGTATTGTTGTTCATGTTGTTCGTTATGACAGAGAAAAACAGCGAGTCATTTTTATGCTGGATGGTTGTGACGATCCGCAATGTGAACCCTTGCAACGATTTAAAGAGAAGTACACACGTATTAAGTAATGAGGTGGCAAGATGAGTTTATTATTACTAAAAAGTCGCCCTTTAGTCGTTATTCCTGAATTAGCGGTACGTCTTGGTTTAAATGAGGCGATGCTGTTACAGCAAATTCAATATTGGCTAACTGAAACTACTTCAGGTGTTGAATATGACGGCTCGCGCTGGATTTATAACACCGTCGAAGAGTGGAAGAATCAATTTCCTTTTTTCTCTGAGTCAACGATTAAACGTGCTTTTACTAATTTAAAAAAGCAGGGCGTTTTACGCATCGAGCAAATCAATAAATCGAATCATGACCGTACTAATTATTATGCGATTAATTACGATCACCACTTGCTGACCGAAGAGGTCAATATGACCCAATCGAATGGTGATAATTCATCTGATCGAACAGTTCAAAATGACCTTATCGATAAGCGCAAGTTGAAACCATCAAACAGTGCAAAATGTGCTGTTCTGAACGGGTCAAAATGGCCTGTTCTTACAGAGAATACAACAGAGATTACTTCAGAGAGTACAACAGAAACAGATCATTCGTCGCAGAATTCTGACGAATCCAGCGACCAGTCGAAAAATGATTTTTTAACTCGTTATCCTGAAGCAGTAATTTACAGCGCTAATGGGCAGAAATGGGGGGATGAAGATGATTTAAAAACAGCGAAATGGATGTTTGGTCGTGTTAAAAAACTGAATCCCTCCGCATTAGAGCCTACTTGGTATGACTGGGCGAACGATATCCGCCTGATGCGCCAAATCGATGGGCGTACCCATGAGCAAATTTGTGCCTTGTTCGATTGGGCTAACAAAGATTCATTCTGGCACAAAAATATTTTAAGTCCTCGAAAATTACGTAAACACTTTGATGAACTCACTGTCCGTAGCCAAGAGCCAAGGAATGAACCAAAAGTTCAAGTTGACACCGTTGAACGTGATAGTGCCTTTTCCCGCTTGATTGGCTCTCGCTCTAAACCTAAAAACCGCATTGAAGAAATTGCACTTGAGCTAGCAGGTAAAACAGGCATTCGTCGTATGAGTGAGTTTTCAGGTCGCCAAGCATGGAACAGCATTTGGAAGCAAGCGATAGAAATGTTACAGGAGGCTCAGTAATGCTAACTAAATACATTTTGTTCGTTAGTTTTTGGTTTGTAGTGACATTACTGATTGGGTTATGGGGGACTTATGCCTGAGTTGATGTTAATGGATATTGTGAAGGAGAGAACAATCTGCCCATTTAATCACGTGATGTACGGTCACGAGTAAAACGTGGAGAGAAATAGCATGATGCAAAAAACAATGGAAGTTTCAGTATTACCCATAATGAATCGTGAATTAACTATGTCGAGTCGAGAGATTGCCAGTTTAACCGGAAGTAATCACTCCGATGTTAAGCGTTCTGCCGATAGGCTTTTTGTTGCTCAAATTTTAACCCAGCCATTGGCTGAGTTCCCTTTTGAACATAACGGCAATCAATATACTGAATATCGTTTTAATAAAAGAGACTCTCTGGTGTTGGTAGCTCGATTGTCACCTCAGTTCACAGCAAAAATAGTTGATCGCTGGCAGGAATTAGAATCAAAAATGCAGCCAGTCATTCCTCAAACATTACCAGAAGCATTGCGATTAGCAGCAGACTTAGCGGAAGAAAAACAAAAATTGGAAAGTGAACTGGCGATTGCGACACCTAAGGCTCAGTTTGTTGATAATTATGTTTTATCCCATGGTTCTATGACGTTTCGACAAGTGTGTAAATTACTGCAGGCGAAAGAAACCGATTTTCGCTGTTTTTTAATTGATAAGAAAATTATGTATCGCTTGAATAATACGTTTACGCCTTATCAAACTCATGTCGATCTTGGTCGCTTTGAGATAAAAACGGGAACGAACCCAAAAAATAACCACGCTTTTGCACAATCAAGGTTTACTACTAAAGGTGTGAAGTGGATTGCAGGGTTATGGGCTGAATATAAAGTTGGGGATGAGATTTAATGAAACTACTCTTAACGCCCTATATTCAGTCTGACCTTGGCGTTGTTTTATTGAAGCCTGGAGCGGAGTTGCTTAAGCAATTTAAACCACATTCTCGCGTGATTATTAGCGATGTACCAAAAAGTTTAGATAAATGGCCTTCTGGGGCATTAACAGGAAATGAACAGCCATTATTGGATAACAAGGGCATTGTTGATTTTTTGAATAATAAAAAAGTTATCCAAGTTATGGGGGGATTGTCATCGATGAATATGTGGATAGGCAGAAATATCCATTGTTGTCAGATTAACGATAAGCATGACAGTTATCATCACCATGAATTAACAACCACATGGCATAAAGACGGTGTGATACGGACTTGTTGGTACCATGATAATCATATTCGCCATTCATCAGCTGAGTGGGTTGCTGAATTGGCTCATAAAAATCGTATTGCTTGGATGGTAGACACTATTCGTAGTCGTTTGAGATTAGATAGTGGCCACCAGCTGACAATACCCGATTTTTTCTCATTTGCTGTGATGCATAACTTGGTTGATGAATTACCTGATGCGATATTACGTCAAATTTTGGATTGGTCTGAAAAACCTAAAGAGCGCAGGGTACATGGTGGTTTTCCTGAAGCAGATATTATTCCAAGCAATGTAACAGCACTATCAACAATGAATGAACGATTAGACACGATAAGACCAGTCATAAAAGTTGCTATCGATCCTGAGCCACTAGCGTCATTCCTTTTGAAACCTAAAATACAACGTTGGGAGAATTCCCAATGGCTTCAATGGGTGAAAACACAGCCTTGTTGTGTTTGCGGACAACAAGCTGACGATCCACATCACATTATCGGCCATGGTATGGGAGGTATGGGAACGAAAGTTCATGACTTATTCACTATTCCATTATGTCGGCAACATCATGATGAGTTACATCGTGATCCCAAGTTGTGGGAAGCCACTTATGGTAATCAACTCGAATTATTATTTTCTTTTCTAAACCGCTCATTAGGAATGAGGGCATTGGTTTAACGTGTGTACAGAGCTGGGAGTATTAGCATGAGAGATATACAGGAAGTTTTATCACGTTGGGGAGCGTGGTGTGCTGATAATACTGAATCAGTTCAATGGTATTCTATCGCTGCAGGTTTTAAAGGATTAATACCTAATAAAGTGAAATCCCGTCCTCAGTGCAGTGAAGATGATGCAATGATAATTTCCAGTTGTATGGCTCAATTAAATAAAAAAAGTAGTGATATGCATGATCTATTGGTCGATTATTATTTGTTTGGAATGACCTTCATTCAGTTAGCAGAAAAACATCATTGTTCTGATACTTATATTGGAAAAAAACTACAAAAAGCGGAAGGTATCATTGAAGGAATGTTGATGATGCTTGAGGTTCCATTAGAAATGGATCGATATGTAGAAAAAAATCGTTTTAAGACTTTACGATCGTAAGATAATTGATATTGTGATAAGACTGACATCAAGGTCAACCAACTTATGAACCTCGCTTCGGCGGGGTTTTTTGTTATCTGGAGTTTATATGTATGAAGAATTCGATGGATTCTAAATATCCAGCTATAGCTGATTTAGTTAAAGCTAAACTTTACACCGAGCACGATAAGTTGTCAGAAGAAGAGCGCAAAGAGAGGAGCAGAAGCTTTAATTCTCCTGAGTTCTAAGGCATTACCTTCATAGATGGGGGATCATAGGTTAATTTATTGATATTATCTTGATGAGTTCCAATGACGTTATTTCAACCTGTAAGTAATCCTTGCAAGTTTATTTATCCAAAATTACCAGATAGATCTTTGATATGTGAGCTAAGGGTAAGAACAACTTAACTATTTAACATATTATCTCTTTGTGTACACAACAATAAGAGGTATTTATGTATCATCATTACTATGTTCATACATCTACTGATAATCATGGTGATTATGAGGTTCATCAAGATGGTTGCGACCATATGCCTAATGCGTCAAACCGGCAATATTTAGGTTATTTTACCAGTTGTGCTCAGGCTGTTTCTCAAGCAAAGGTTAATGGTTATAGAACTGCTGATGGTTGTTATTGGTGCTGTAGTGAATGCCATACATCATAAATAAAAAATGTGTGAATTAATCAAAGATCGCTTAGGCGGTCTTTTTTATTATCTAAAATAAGGAACGAATGTATGTACGCACTTAAATTAATTACTGAACGTGAAGGCCGTAAAGTAGAGGAGGTTCACCACTTAGGCGAAATGTATCGCTTAGAGTTTTATCCTGAGCCTGGAAATAAAGATATCGTAGCGCGAGTCGAACACACAAAAAAAGACTCTATTCCATCGTTTGATATTAAGCGTACAGACCAAGCCTACATTACAACAGTGACTGGAGATACTGTTCGTGTTATTTGCCGAGGCTAGCTTAAATTTGAGCAAAAAAAAAGCCGACACGCTAGGAGTTATGTCGGCATAAACTCTCGGGAATAGTGTTAATAACGAGATAAATTATCAATAAAACAATGTATCAATATCAGGGAAAACCAGATATGTGCTGTAATGATAATTATTATCATTAAAATATCAATTATATGAATCCACAACAGTGGTTTTTTTCTTGTCTAAATATGACATATATCAATAAAAGGTGCTCATCATGCCAAAAGAGATAAACGAATTACAGTTTAGTCTTCACTATGCTTCAGAAACAGACAGTGAAAAGAACACCTCTATCATTTTAACGGCGAATATCCATACGGCTGATGGTGAAACTCAACAACTGACACAATTAATTTGCACAACGTCTCCCGCAGGTAAAAAGCAATATCGAATCGGCTTGCAAAAAATTGGTAATGCTGGTGCTCCATTGCTGGTGGCGATTGAATCCTATTGGCGTAAAAACACACAAGAGAGTTGTGTTTATTTGTTAGAGAAAGCGAAGCAATTTATTCAGGGACACTTACAACAAACGAATACATGGATATCTATGTATGGTCTTGTGATTGTTTCTAATGCGTCACTGGAAGAACAGTTGCCTGAAGGTTTATTAAAGGCACTTAAAGTATCAATGCCCGCCTAATTTTTATCGTTTCACTTTTAACTCTCTCACACTCATCATCAACGGACACTCCTTTGGGGGTGACTATGCGTATGGAAAAATTAACCAATGTAACCTATGGAACAGCAGGCCTAACGGCCTTTTTTGCCAGCCTCTCATTATATGAATGGGGATTTGTTATTGGGATGGCGTTTAGCATGGTTCTGGGTTTAGCCACTTATTTTATGACTCGTCGAGAACAGCGAAAACGCACTCAATTATTTGAAGAGCTTGTTCAACATATTGACCCACAAAACCCGACTGAAACGTTAAAAAGGCTTGCTGAATTAATGGTGAAAGCACCAAAGGATATTTAATGTCTCTCAAACAGAAAATAGCGGCGCTAACAACAGCAGTAGCCACAGCAATCGCATTAGTAGTGATAGCCCATTTTGAAGGTGTGCGTTATGAACCTTATCGTGATGTGGCAGGCGTTTTGACGGTTTGTTATGGGCATACAGGCAAAGACATTATTCAAGGTAAGAGATACACACAACAAGAATGTGATGCGTTATTACAAAACGATTTTATTAAGACAAAACAACTAGTCGATGCATTAATCAAAGTTCCACTCGATGAGCACACCAAAGCCGCTTTATATTCCTTTGCTTTTAATGTGGGTGCTACCGCATTTGCTCGCTCAACATTACTCAAGAAACTAAATGCAGGTGATAGAATGGGTGCCTGTGAAGAAATTAAACGCTGGGTATATGCGGGTGGAAAGGTTTGGCGAGGGCTTGTCAGTCGTCGAGAGGCGGAGTCAGCACTATGTCATGGAAACCTTTAATCATCATTATCAGCTTTATCCTTGCATTACTCATTACAGTCGCTGGTGGCATTTATCTCTTGATTGATAACTCATGTACTAAAGACCAAGAGAGTTTAGAAAAACGTTGTCAGATTGCACTCTCACATCATCGGTACTAATCATGAAATACGAAAAACTCTATGCCGTCATCGCGATGACAGGTATTATTGTTGGTGGCTATTGGGTGATTAACAGGCAAGGTAACAGAATTAATCTGTTAGTAGAAACAAACAAAGAACTAACGATTGCTCTTGAAGAACAGAAGTCTATTAATACTGATTATCAAGCACGCATAATGCGATTAAATCAGTTGGATATTCAATATACGCAGGAGCTAGCGAATGCTAAGAATGAAATTAGTCGCTTGCGTGATATTAGCGAGCATCATCCTGAGCGGGTGTACATCAAAGCCGAGTGTCCCAAAGTCAAAACCACTCCCTCCACCAGCTTGGCTTATGCAACCACCGCCCGACCTACAGACACCGCTATCCGAAATTATTGGTTACTCAGAGAGCGAATTGCAGAGTCAGAACGAGTGATTCTTGGGTTACAGGATTATATCAAACATGAATGCTTAGAATAAAAAAATGCGCTCATGGTATAGAGCGCGAATAAAAAGTTATAAAAAATGAATTATGACGATATGTAGTATATTTATCTGTTTAATAAATTTCTAGTATCTAGTGTGAATTGTTAAGGAAAAATTAAGAGGAATGAAGGCATTCAAGAAAAAAGCCCAATATAAGAAATGGGCTAAACAGGAAAGGATATTAATCAATATTATGATCTTCTCTTAAGATATCATCAATTGTCATATAAATAAACGAATTAATCTAAATTACCACAATAAAAGGTTAAATTATTAAAAAATTAAATGGGATATCTCTGTATGATTGGAAGTAAGATAAAATTATTTTTATTTAATTTGGTTATGAAGATTAATGTTATATGCGGTGATCGAGTTTTAAAAATATAAATTTTTATACATTGATATTATGATTAAAATGAATTTTATATGATGAAATGATAGGGATTATAATTTCATTGAGAAATATTTGGATTATTTAATAATGATGTTATCCTAAAAGTAATAGAAAATACTATAAATTATTTTTATGAAAATGATAAATAAAATATTAATTATTATTACTCTGTTATCCTTATCAATTAATACTCAGGCATTAATGGAAAGAACTCTAGTTACAACGGCAACATATGAATCTTATGTTGCATGTGTTGCAGCGAAAGAGGATATAGCGTTTGATAATGTTTATCTTTTAATGCATAACAATAGAAATAAAGTAAACAGTGAAGGTGATCAAATACCATTATCTTTTAACCCTAGGTTTGATACTGAGTTACTTCAACATTATCATTTAATTTATGAACTTACAAAAGATGAGAGAATGGTGGATTGTGATATGTTTGCAAGCATTATTTATGATTCTTTGAAAGAGGAGTTTGATGTTTGTGATATGGGAGAATATTCACCTATGGGTAAAAAATATGAGGATGTTGTGTTATCTTTATTAAAATAGAAAGAATATTTTAGTATTTTATAAATTATATTGGATATAAATGTCTGAAATTGAGTTATATAAAATGGACTGAAATACTCAAATTACTAATCACTATAAGTATAGTGATGTTAATAAAGTATAACTCAGATAAACATATCAACCTTATTTTTGATTAGTTGTCTTTAGAAAGTTAGATATGGAATAAAAAAAGCCCCATGAGTTTGAGTTCATAGAGCGGCTGAAATGAAGCAACAATAAACATGTGTCAATTATACTGTTATTTCTGCATGATGCCAAGAAAAATATTGTATTTTGATTGTTTAACATACAGTTGTTATCAGATATTCTCTACGAATATCACTACGTTGCTATTTGGGGCATAACAAGCAATGCTAGTTATAGAGAAAGGAAGATAAGAAATATCCAACATAATCTCCATCAGTTTTGATTGCTGGTGGCTTTTTAATTGAAAGATATTATAAACAAGCTTTATCTTTATAGCTGCTGATTAGTAAATGAGGGGATACTAATATTATTGTTGAATTTGATATTTAGTGCTACTTTTAATAAGAAAAGCCCTTCATATCTATATGAACGAAAGGCTAAGTAGAACAAAATATCAATTTAATGATAAATATAGCGATACTATTATGCATAACTTTTTTAAGTATAATTACTAATTTGAGTTTAGCAAATTGTTTAGAAAAAAATCCCCTGTAAGCTAGGATAATTACAGGGGTGACAATAAAGCTAAAATACAGAGTCTAATCAGTGTGCCCAAAGGAAGACACTAAGTCTCATAGATAGAAGTAACTTATACGTTGTATAAGTTGCTAAGCATATATACTTGCTTAATATGTTTCTAGTGTTTAGATCAAAGATTAGATAAGTAACCTTATGATTTTTAATGGACACTAAAAATATTGGGTTAGAAATCGTTATTTATGAGGTTTTATGGTTAAGGATTACCTGTGATAACTTGTTTATTTTTTCATTGGGTGGATTCAGTGCCAAAAAATATCAGGTAACAGAGAATAGAATGTAAAGGTTACTTTATGAATAAAAAAACGCCTCGGGAGAGAGGCGAAAAACGGCGTTATAATTAACATATCATCAAGAAAAATATTAACTGATAAATTTTGATTCGTAAACTTAACTTATTAATTTATAAATAATTTTTTGTATAATCCTTGTGCAATATCTAAAATATCATATCTGTCTAGGTTTATAATGAAGATAGGTATTATCGTAACCAATTTTCATGTTGCATCAATAGTTAAATGAAAAAGAAGCCGGATCACAAAGATTGTGCGTATTTTTAAAAATGCTAGTTGATGGCATGATTTATAAAGGTATTAAGCTATGTGGAAAAAGTGCATTGATAAAGGTGAATTGTATCAAGGCACATTGGGTATGCAGTTAGCTACTATTTTATATGTAGCGTCGCGTTGTCGCTGTTCTTATTACATTAACGATGACATGTTCTCCTCACATTGAGTGTATAAGAGAAATCAAAAACAACGAATACCACCGTTTTGTTATTTTTCGGTCATTATCAGCAACGTCAGCTGTAGGTAGAAGAAGGGGCGTGACGATGGAGAGACATCATCTACAAACATCATTCATTGAGTTGTGTATACAGATAGCCATCAGTTAATCGCTGGTGGCTTTTTTTATACGCATTACATCGCTCATTCACAGAGCAATTCACAAACGTCGAATCCAATCACTTTGATATGAGCCTTCGAGAAAGTCAGTTATAGCTGGCGAGCTTCGACGGGCTGATTTTCTATGTGAACGAGGGTTCATTTCAAATGAAGGTAATACGTTATGCAATATCCAAGAGTAAGTATTAATGGTGTATCTGTTCGCGTTGATGACAAAGGAAGATATAACCTAAATGATTTACATGCCTCAGCCGTGGCAAATGGCGAAGCCAGAGAGAATCAAAAGCCAAGTCAATTTTTGAGAAGCAAACAGGTTAAGACATTTGTAGAAAAATTAAGCGCAATGCAAAAATGCACTGCGGTCAAAGTCATTAACGGTGGGCTTAATCATGGTGTGTGGGCATTAGAATTGGTTGTTATTAGATACGCAGCTTGGCTAAAGCCTGAGTTTGAAATTCTCGTATATAACACCTTTAAGGATGCTACGAGAAAAGGGTTAGATATCATGGCTAAGTTGAACAAGTTAGATCATGTAATCAATACCGAAACAAAAAATGTTAGTAGCTGCGCGAGAACGATGGCTAACTGGGGTGTTGGTGGTAGAAAGCAGTTACTACTAACAGCGAGGGAACGAATTCTTAAAGAAGCTCAAATCTATATTCCTGGTATTGAATAGCGATCCTTAAAATTGAGGATGTTGATTTAATTAATATCTAACGATGAATAGGCCCTAATGGCTTTTTATTGGAGTTTATTATGTCAAACAAACAGATTAATTATGAGGCAATAGGTCATTGTGTTTACTTGCAAAAAGAAATATCGCAGCTAATTGAAGAGAGAAGCAACCTATATAAAGAATTCATAGCGATTTGTCATTCAGGGCAATTTCCTTATACAGATCCAAGAAACACAAAAATCATCGATTTAAATAGTATTGATAAGCCAGCTAAATTGCTAAAAAAAATACATGAGATAAATCAAACTATCATCACACTAGCAACCACTAATAATCAATGGGCGGATAAGGCTGATTATGAACATTATGTTATTAGTAGCGATAATTCTTTAGGTTTTAGTACGTCTAGTGACGCTATATTCAAAGGAATTATTACCTGCAATAAGCAATCATCAATAGACGCTGATGTCGTCAGAAATAAACCATGAAAAAATGCAATGTCTATGGTGGTCGGTGGGCAAAGGTGCGATTAGCATTTCTTAATGAACATCCACTTTGCGTCATGTGCCAAGAGCAAGGACGTATTACTGCAGCCACAGTAGTTGACCACATTACTCCGCATCGTCTTAAAGAGGCACTTGAATCAGGTGATAAAGAACGTATCGCAAAAGCTCAAGCCTTATTCTGGGACACAAAGAACTTTCAAAGCTTATGCGAACTGCATCATAACTCAACCAAACAACGTATCGAAAAGAGTGGCAAAGTCATTGGTTGTAATGCGGATGGCATTCCACTCGATCCCAATTCTCATTGGCATCAATAACACCATGAAATACAGGGTGGGGGCGGGGTAAAAGTTCAAACACTTTCGCCCTGATTACCTAGCGCCCTCATTTGTGTGCACAACCGCGAAATGAAAAGTTTTTTTCTGGGAGGTTCCGATGGCAGGAAGACGCCCGAAACCGACCCACTTGAAGGTGGTCACCGGTAATCCGGGAAAACGAAAACTCAACGATAAAGAACCCCAACCCAAACGTGAAATTCCAAGCCCACCCGAGCATTTAACGGATTGGGGGAAAATGGCGTGGGCAAAATTAACCTTAATACTCGATGGGATGGGCGTTTTAACCGTGGCTGACACGCTGGCATTAGAACGGCTGTGTGATATCTACGCCGATATTCTTCAATTGCGAGACACCATTGCCATTGAAGGTAAGACATACACCACAAAAACGCAATTAGGGGATTTTTTAATTAAAGCGAATCCAGCCGTTGCCATGTTGGACAAAAAAGACGGTCTTTTTAAAAGTTATTTAGTCGAGTTTGGTTTAACCCCCGCCGCTCGTTCGAAGGTGAAGATGGATGGTGGAGAAGAAGAGGAAGATCCGCTCAACCAATATTTCGGTTGATCCCGCAACGCAATACGCGCAAGACGTGCATCAAGGCAAAATTTTAGCGGGACCTGATATTCGTCATGCTTGTGCGCGTCATCTCAAAGATTTAAACGAAGCCGAGCAACGGGGATTAGTCTGGGATGTCGAAGCCGTCAAAAGAGTGATCGATTTTTTTGCGAAAGTCTTAAAGCTCAATGGCGGGGAGCATGAAGGCAAACCGTTTATTTTATTGCCTTGGCAATGCTTTGTGATTGGTTCTATTTTTGGCTGGAAAATGACTGATGGAACACGCCGATTTCGCATGGTGTACGTTGAATCAGGTAAAGGTTCAGGAAAATCACCGATGGCAGGTGGCGTTGGGTTGTATTGTTTAGTCGCCGACAGTGAACCGCGTGCCGAAGTGTATGCGGCAGCCACGAAAAAAGACCAAGCCATGATTTTGTTTCGTGATGCGGTGGCGATGGTTGATCAATCTCCCGCATTAAGTCAGCGGATCACCAAATCAGGCGGAACAGGCAAAGAGTGGAACTTGGCTTATTTGAAAACGAGTTCATTCTTTCGCCCGATTAGCTCAGATGATGGGCAATCAGGGCCTCGTCCCCATTGTGCGCTGATAGATGAAATTCATGAGCATAAAAATAATACCGCCGTTGAGATGATGCGAGCGGGCACAAAAGGTCGGCGACAAGCCTTGATATTTATGATCACCAATAGTGGGCATGATAAAACCAGTGTGTGTTATGACTATCATGAATACGGACGAAAAGTTGCCGAAGGCACTATCGAAGACGACAGCTTCTTTTCCTATATTTGCTCACTGGATGAGGGCGATGATCCCTTTAAGGATGAGTTTTGCTGGGGGAAAGCCAATCCGTCATTGGGCTACACCTTTTCTGATCGCTACTTACGTGAACAAGTGACACAAGCTCGAGGTATGCCCGCAAAAGAAAGCATTGTGCGTCGGCTTAATTTTTGCCAGTGGGTGGATGCCGATAATCCGTGGATTAACAGTGAAACATGGATGCAGTGTGAAAACACGTTCACCTTCGATGATCTTCAAGGTGAAGAGTGTTATGGCGGACTGGACTTATCAGGAACCAAAGATTTAACCGCATTAGCCCTGTATTTTCCTCACCTCAAACGTCTTTATGTTGAATTTTGGACACCCAAAGACACCTTATTGGATAGAGCGAAAACCGACCGAGTGCCCTACGACTTATGGGTAAGGCAAGGTTTTATGCATACCACGCCAGGGAATGCGGTGAGATATGAATTTGTGGCAGAACGTATCGCCGAGATGGCAATGCGCGTCAACATGAGAGCCATTGCCTTTGACCCTTATCGCATTAAATACCTTGTACCCAAACTTGATGAGGTGGGGGTGACGGTTCCCTTAATCCAACATGGCCAAGGGTTTTACAGAGCCAAAGACTCAGGGCTATGGATGCCACACTCTATCGAACTGTTTGAACAGCTCATTGATGACAAGAAGATTGAGATCCACGCTAATCCTTGTTTGAGATGGAATGCCGCATCCGCTGTGCTTGAGGCGGACCAAAAAGATAACCGCGTCTTTGCCAAGAAAAAAAGCACGGGTCGAATTGATGGTGTGGTGGCCTCTGCAATGGCGATTGGGGCTTCTGAAGGGGAATTCGAGGATGAAGGGGATATTGATGGTTTCTTTGATAACCCAATTATTGTGGGGATCTAAATGCGTAACGTGAAAAAAAAGAGCCGAATAAAATCGGCGATCCTCAATTGGATGGGGATACCCATTAGTTTAACTGATGGCGCCTTTTGGGAAGAATGGATTGGAAAGAGTAGCAGTGGCAAGGTGGTCACCGCAGATAATGCATTACAGCTGTCTGCGGTATGGTCTTGCGTTCGGTTACTCAGTGAATCTATTTCGACATTGCCATTGAAAATCTATCAAACGAAGGCGGATGGCTCGCGCGAACTGGCGAAACATCATCCCGCTTACACCGTCTTATGTCGAAAACCCAATGCAGAAATGACGCCTTCTCGTTTTATGTTGATGGTTGTTGCCAGCTTATGTTTAAGAGGAAATGCGTTTATTGAAAAATGTTATATCGGGAAAAAGTTGGTTTCACTTCAACCGTTATTACCTCAAAACATGACGGTGAAACGATTGGAAAATGGGCAGTTGGAATATACCTATACCACGCCTAAATCGAATAAACGGGTTATTCCCGTTAAAAATATGATGCATATTCGAGGGTTTGGTATGGACGGTGTGTGCGGAATGATACCGATCCAGATTGGACGTGATGTGATTGGTACTGCGTTATCGACGGATGAAGCGGCCGGGAAAGTGTTTGAAAATGGGTTACAAACCAGTGGATTATTGACGTCAAAGAATGCCTTGAAAGCCGATCAACGAGAACGCCTAAGAAAGCATTTAATGACGTTTACCGGCTCAAAAAATGCTGGAAAGGTGATGATCCTCGAAGCGGATTTGTCTTATCAAAATGTCACCATGAACCCTGAAACTGCGCAATTATTACAAAGTCGTGGATTTAGCATTGAGGAAATTTGCCGTTGGTTTCGCGTTCCGCCTTTTATGGTGGGGCATGCCGATAAGCAAAGTAGTTGGGCATCCAGTGTGGAAGGGATGAATATGCAGTTTTTGACTAATACACTACGTCCCTTATTGGTCAATATTGAGCAAGAAATTAATCGTTGTTTACTCGACAGTGATGAAGATTATTATGCGGAATTTTCTGTTGAGGGCTTATTACGTGCAGACAGTGCAGGACGTTCAGCTTATTACACAACAGCGTTACAAAATGGCTGGATGAGCCGAAATGATGTTCGACGGTTAGAGAATTTACCGCCTATTGAAGGGGGCGATATTTATACGGTTCAGCTTAATTTAACGCCACTGGATCAGCTCGGAAAAGACATCACGAACAATGAAGCTGAAAAGCTCAAAGCACAGATCACTAACTGGTTATTTCCTGAAGGTGAACCTGTAACCCCATCTCAATCCAATCCACCTCGTCCTGAGGAGTAATCGTTATGAAAAAAAATCAGTTGCCAGTCGCGCTGGAGGATCGCCCCTGCGCATCGATTCACTATGAGCTGAAACTCAAAGCACTGGATAAATGGAATAGCCGTATTCGGGCATCTAGTGCGGATAACTCGATTTCGATATTGGACGTCGTTGGAGAAGATTATTGGGGGGAAGGTGTCACCGCTAAACGGATTTCCGCCGCGCTTCGTGCCATTGGTGAGCAAGATATTGTCGTTAACCTCAATAGTCCAGGGGGCGATATGTTTGAAGGGTTGGCCATTTATAACTTGCTTCGTGCTCACAGTGGCAAGGTAACGGTCAATATTTTGGGCATTGCCGCTTCCGCTGCGTCCATTATTGCGATGGCAGGGGATGAAATAAAAATGGGGCGCGGTGCCTTTTTAATGATCCATAACTGTTGGGCAATGGGGGTAGGAAATCGTCACGACTTTGCAAAACTTGCTCATGATCTCGCCCCTTTTGATGCCTCGATGACCGATATCTATGTGGCACGAAGTGGGCAATCGAGTGACGTGGTGAGTCAGATGATGGACAACGAAACGTATATCAGTGCGAGTGAAGCGATAGAAAAGGGATTTGCGGACAGCCTACTTTCTGCCGATGTGATTGACGAAGGTGATGAAAGTCCCCAAGCCGCGATCCGAAAACTGGATGCGCTACTTGCCAAAACCAACACACCTCGTGCTGAACGACGAAAACTAATTAGTGCATTGACCCGAAGTATGCCGAGAGCTACTTCCCAATCTAATGGTATGCCAAGCGCTACCTGCGATATTAATCCTGAAATCCTGTCAAAATTGGAGGAGGCGGTGACCGCCTTTGCCTGCGTTAAGTAATTGGAGTGACTATGTCAGAGACAAATGAATTATTAAAAAACCTATCGGCAAAAATTGAAGAAGCCAATCAGCATTTTAATGCTAAAGCTGAAGAAGCGTTAAAAGAAGCGCAGAAAGTGGGTGGATTAAATGAAGAAACGAAACATGCCGTAGACAAAATGGCAACCGAGCTAAATGCGCTACGCGAATCTGAAAAAACACTGAAAGCTGCATTAGGGGATTTAGAACAACATGTTGCGCAAATGCCACTCAATAATGCGGTGCAGGTTGTAAAAAGTGTTGGTCAACAAGTGATCTCGGCTGAAGTATTAAAAGAGATCAATTCCAGCATTCAAGAGGGCAAGCGTGTTTCAATTCCTGTTCAGGCAGCATTAACATCTACGGGGGTTGCCGAAGGCGTAGTTGAACCACAACGATTGTCGGGTATCGATGTTGCACCGAAACAACGACTTTTTATTCGTGACTTAATTGCGTCAGGTAAAACGCAATCTCCCGCCATTTTCTGGGTTCAGCAAACGGGGTTTACCAACAAGGCGGCGGTTGCGCCTGAAAATACCACTAAGCCGTATAGCGACATTGCCTTTGCGACCAAAATCACGCCAGTGACGACAATTGCTCATATGTTTAAAGCGTCTAAACAAATCTTAGATGATTTTTCTCAGTTGCAGTCGTTGATTGATGCAGAAATGCGTTATGGATTGAAATTTGTTGAAGAGCAAGAAATTTTATTTGGTGATGGCTCTGGGGCTCATTTGCACGGCATTATCCCACAAGCCACTCAATATAAAGCCTCCTTTACGGTTGAAAAACAAAACGGTATCGATGATTTACGGCTTGCCATGCTTCAAGCTCAATTGGCGCGTTTCCCTGCTTCTGGTCACGTTTTACACTTTATTGACTGGGCGAAAATTGAACTAACCAAAGACTCTTTGGGGCGCTATATTTTGGCTAATCCTTCCGCATTAACAGGGCCGACTTTATGGGGATTACCGGTTGTGGCAACAGAAACCCCCGCGTTTAAAGGGAAGTTCTTAACAGGGGCATTTAATGCGGGGGCTCAGCTCTTTGATCGCGAAGAAACGAATGTGGTGATTTCAACGGAAAACGCCGATGATTTTGAGAAAAACATGATCTCTATTCGTTGTGAAGAGCGTCTTGCTTTGGCGATCAAACGTCCAGAAGCCTTTGTTTACGGTGATTTTACGGTAGCAACGTCAAGTGATTAATGTAACTAAGGCGGTCTTTATGGCCGCTTTTTCTTTGGAGGTGATATGAAATTAGTCATCTTACGAGCCATTTATTTTGAGGGACGAGTGGTGCTTGAAGGCGAGCAGATTGATACCTTAGAGCAACATGGACGGGAGTTAATCCAAAAAGGCTATGCCAAAGAACAGGAAGAAACATATCTTGTTACTGAACCCGAACCCGAACCCGAACCCGAACCCGAACCCGAACCCGAACCCGAACCCGAACCCGAACTCAAACCCGAACCTGAACCGAAAAGAAATATTAAGGCGAAAAAGGAGAAATAATGCTTTCTCTCGAATTGGTGAAGCAGCATTGCAATATCGATCCTGATTTTACGGATGACGATAATTTATTGACGCTGTATATCGGTTCCGCCGTGAAATATGTTGAAAATTACACGCGTCGAACATTACATAAAACTCAGGAGATGGATAAAGCACAAGAAGATCCTGAAGCCTTGTTCTTAACGGATGATGTGATTGCGGCAATGCTCTTATTAATTGCGCAATGGTATGAAAATCGTGAGGGGGTGATTTCGGGGCAAGCTTTTTCTACACAACCTTTTGCGGTCACCGCACTACTTCAACCTTACCGGATTTATGGGTTGTAGGAGGTTTTATGCGTGCAGGACGATTACGCCACACCATTAATATTCAAAAATCAGTATTAGCGCCCGATGCCATCAGTGGCAGTGATGTGATTTGGACGGATCATGCGACAAAAGTACGTGCAGCGATCATGCCTTATCAAGGGCGAGAATATTTTCAAGCCCAGCAAGTACAAAGTGAGGCCACAACGCGAATTCTTATTCGCTATATCGCGGATATTGATACTTCGATGCGTATAGTATGGGGTAAGCGAATATTTAATATTATTTCGATTATTGACCCTTATGAGCGTCATCGTGAGCTTCAATTGATGTGCAAAGAGGGCGTGAATGATGGGGGAGATTAAAATCAGTGGATTGTCTGAACTCGCTCAACGAATGCAAGACATTGCCCGTAAAACCAGAAATCAAAGTGCGCGTAAGGCGATGAATGCAGGGGCTTCGGCGTTAAAAGAAGAAATCAAACATCGAGTGCCTATCCTTAAGGAAACAGTGCCTCATCGACGCAAAGGCACCATCAAGCGCAATATTCGTTCTAAAACGAAAGTGCAGCGCAATGGGCAAGTTAAAACGCGCATTTGGGTGAAATCATTATCAGGTAAAAAGGTGTCTGCCTTTAAACAAGTAACGGGAAAAAGTGCAGCATTGAACCCGAATGATCCGTTTTATTGGTGGTTTGTCGAATTTGGTACCGCCAAGATGCCCGCACAACCGTTTATGCGCCCCAGTTTTGAAGCGAAAAAGGAAGCGACGGCTAAAGTGATTGTTCAAACACTCAAAGAGGATATTGAAAAAGTAAGGTAGAGCTCATGATACAGCAATTAAAAGAGACCCTTTCACCGCTGGTCGATGGAAGGGTTTTTTTTCAGGTATTACCCGAAGGCAAAGGGCATTATCCCGCCATTGTGATCCAGTTTGCCAGCATCACGCCTAACAGTGCGCTGGAGGATACGGATTTAGATAACTATCGCGTGCAACTTGATGTGTATGCGCCACAGCCACAACCCCTTATGGTCTTGCGTAAAAAAATTGAGGCTAAGATTGTCGAGGCGATCCCATTTGCACAACGGGTAAATGCGGTCTTTGGGTATGAAGCGGATGTCAAATTGCATCGGCTTGTTCTTGAATTAATGATTTCATCAGATAAATAAGGAATGGATATGGCAAAGTCAAAAAACCATAAAGCGACGCCTTTCCTCGGCACGAAGATCTTTGTGCAAACCGGCTTAGGGGAGGCGATGACCGTGACGGAAGCGACGTTATCACCCGCAACTATTACTATCGCCAATAATAAGCTGAAAGCCGATGACATGATTATGTTATCGGGATTCGGGGAGTTAGATGGACGTTTTCCTGTTGCACAGGTTGATGGCAACAAAGTGACCCTGTGCGACGAAGTGGATTGGAGTGATAAAACGTTACCCACGGATTTTGCAAACACCAAAGCACAACGTATTCAATGGTCTAATAACTTTTGTGCGGTAAAAAGCTTCAGCAAAGACGGTTCGACAACCGAACAAATTGATGTCACCACCATTTGCAGTGATGGCAAGGAATATGAATCCGGTGATACGGAATACGGTTCAATTAAATTGACCTTTTTCTTACGGTATAGCTCCAGTGAGGTGCAGCGACTCTTACGTAAATATGAAAACAGCAAAGAAAAATTTGCGGTGAAAATGGTCTTAACACGAGATGAGGGCTCCATGTTTTATTACGGCTCCGTCGAAACGGGCATGAACATTGATGGCAGTGTAGGGCAAATGATGGATTCGGGGATCTCAATTAAATTGTCTGGCCGTGATTATTTGAATGCGAAGAAATAATCCCTAATTCACCTCTTTCATTATTTCTCTTCTCCCTTCTCGATAAAAATCTTAGGAGTGATTATGTCTAACGCGTTATTGCGTGAATTAGTGTTAAACCAAGCACTGAAAGTGACGCCTTTTACCTATTTAGACAACACCTTTTATGTCAAAGAGCTGGATGTTGGCACCATGAATTACATTCAGCGTAAACTTCGCCAAATTAAAATCAAGCTCGCCGAAGCACAGGACATTTACTTAGACGAAGACGATCCCGAACAATTTAATGAGGCGATAAATCGTGTCTACGATGAATATGATGTCGCCAGAATGTTGGCCTTTAAGTTGTGTGATGAAAAAGGGGAACTGCTTTTTGATGCTGAAAATGAAGAAGACTTAAAAGGTCTTAATCGTTTAGGACAAGGGTTCTCTAATGCGGTGTTTACGGCCGAAGCGGGGAACAGCGAAAAAAACTTGGAGAACGGCGACAATTCCAACTGATATTGTCGCTGGCTCTTGGAAAAACGCTCGCAGAAATCGAGCAAATGCCCGAAAGCCACTTGTGTGAATATGAAGCTTTTTATCGCAAACAACCCTTTGGTTTATGGCGAGAGGATTATCGGATGGCACAAGTGGCACATCTTCTCGCGATGATAAATCGTGATCCGAAAACGTCTCCGCCTGAATTGATGGATTTTATGCCGATGTGGAAGAAGAAAATCACGGAAGAAGAGGTGTGGGATAATGTCACTGAGAGTGTATTAGCTAATCGATAGCCCCTTTGTTGGGGCTTTTTTATTGTTTTAAGGAGTTTTTATGGCTGGCGCATTAGGTCGATTAAATATTGATTTGACGCTGAATACGGCAAATTTCACCAATGCGATCAACCGTAGCCAGCGCCAAACAGAACAATTTGGGCAAAGTATTCGCGTCAGTCTTCAAGCTATCACCGTACAACAAGAGCGAATGGTATCGCAAACCGCAAAATCTTCGGCGCTTTTTGCCCGTTTTGCGAGTGTTACCGCAAGTGCATTATCCATTCATCAAGTCATTAATTATGCTGATAGTTGGACGGAATTACAGAACCGATTAAAACTGGTGACGGAAAGTTCTGTCGGGTTAAATAAAGCCACACAAGCGGTCTATGATATTGCCCAAAGAACCTATCAATCATTGGATGCCACAGCACAGGTTTATCAGCGTTTTGCGGATAATGCCGATCGCTTAGGCTTAAGTCAGCAAAAAGTGGCAGAACTCACGGAAACCGTCTCAAAAGCCGTGGCGATTTCGGGAGCGAGTGCCACCGCAGCCCAAGCGGCATTAACTCAATTTGGTCAAGCATTAGCCTCGGGTCAGTTACGTGGCGAAGAGCTAAATTCAGTGATGGAGCAAACCCCTGCGTTAGCGAAAGCTATTGCTGACGGAATGGGTGTCAGTGTGGGTGAACTAAGGAAGAAAGCTCAAGACGGTGAAATGACGATTGAAAAAGTCATTCAAGCCTTAGAGCGTGTAGCTGACAGTGTGGATAAAAAATTTGCTACCAGTGTGACAACCGTTAGCCAAGGTTTTACTAATCTTCAATCGGCGATAACAAAATTTATCGGTGAAGCGAATCAAGGTACAGGTGCGACTCAGCTTTTAACAACGGGGCTTTCTGCATTATCGAATCATTTTTCTGAAGTGATGAGAGTAACGGAAGCTTTAGCCATGACGACTATTGCAATAAAAATAGCCAAATGGACTCAAGCCACTTATGCACAAGCCGCGGCAACGAAATTAAAAGCTCAACAAGATTTAATCGCCGCTAAAGCCACAAAAGCCAAGATGACGGCTGAATTAGAGCTAGCCCGTTTTGAAATACGTTCTTTACAAGCGCAACTTCAACTCGCTCAGACAGAAGCACAACGCAGTAGTATTCGAATGCAAATGAAAGCGCAGTCTTCCATTATTGTGTCAGCCACAAATGCAGAAACATTAGCGATACAACGGTTGAATGCGGCACAAAGAGCCAGTTCTACATTAGGGCGAAGTTTTGGTGGTGCACTTGCCTTTCTTGGTGGGCCTCTTGGGATTGCGACAGGATTATTGACTGCGGGGGCAATGGCTTACTATGAGTGGCAACAACAAGCAGAACAATCAAGACAAAAGGCTCTTGAGTATGCAGAGTCATTAGACGTTGCAACGGAGTCATTAAACAAATTAAGTGATGTGGAGCGTCAAGCTTCAATCGGAAAACTGGCTGAAGGTTTAGATGCACAAATTGAGAAAATAGAAGAGCTAAAGAGAAAGCAAGAGGACTTAAAAAAATCATCGGATTTGGGTGGGGCAAATAAAGGCATCTCTTTTTATTATACAGGAGATTACGAGTCATTTTCAGCGGAAGTAGTTAAAGCTAGAAAAGATGAACTCCAAGTAACTGCTGATCTTGAAACAAAGAATAGAGAATTAGAAGTTACACGTAAAAAAATGGCATTATTGCTTGATGCTGAAGTTCAAAAAAACGGGATGGTCTCTAATGCCTATGCGCTTTATGCCAGCCGTATTTACGATGCTTCTGTAAAATCTGATGAATTGATTGGTAAACTCCATCTACAAGGTTCTGCTTTTGATAATTTAGCGCAATCCATTCGTTCAGCCACTCAAGAGCAACAGCAGTTTTCGGCAAAATCGTTAATTGTTGTTTCTGATGATGCACAAAAATCAATCGATGCTTCTCTTCGTACTATTGAAAAATCTAAAGCAGAAGGTAAGGCTTTAGCTAAACTCAATGCAGAAGATGTATTGGCGAGTAGAAAAATTACACCGGACATGATGGGGTATGACAAAGCGTTACAAGCTGAAATTGAAGCCCAACTTGCTTTACAGTCTAAAAAAATTAAGCCACCAAAAACACCAAAATCAACGATTGATTATGCCAAGCAGTACACCAAAATCTTAACGGAATTAGAGGAAAAACAAGCCTCATTGATTGCGGATGGGCAAAGCATTCAGCTGTACGGCACTACCTCTTCCTTTAATGAATACACATCCGCATTAGCCGATATCAAACAGAATAAAGATAAGTTTGATGCCATCTTAAAAATCGATCCCAACGCCATTGAGACGATCAAAGAAAAAGCGAAAGCTATTGATGATCTGGCGCGTGCCAACTCGGTCGCGCAATTTGCTTATGATCGCGGTAAAGAAATTGAGCAGATGCAATTTGAAACTTCCTTGATAGGAAGATCGCGCGCAGAGCAAGAAAAGCTTAATGCCCTTCGTCAGATTGATGTGCTGTATCAGCAAGCCAGTGTGGATTTAGGCGAGAAAGAGCTGGCGAACTTACAACGCAATGTCGAACTCACTAAACAGCAAATTGAGGAAGAGCTTAGAAAGCGAGAGGCTATGAAAGGTGATCCGATGGCGGGATTAAAACAAGGCTTATCGGATTTCAGTGAGTCAGCCATGGATGTGATGGAGAACGTCAGAAACGTCACTACCAATGCCCTTAATAATATGTCTGATGCATTAGCCGATTTTGCTTTAACGGGCAAAGGAAGCTTTAAAGATTTTGCCAATGCGGTGATTTCCGATATCACTCGAATGGTAATGAAAATGTTGGTTTTCAAAGCCATTGAAGCAGGCGGGCAGGCAATGGGTTTTGATATGGGATGGATGAGCAAAGGGCATGCTTACGGTGGCTATACGGGGCATGGCGGGAAATTCGAACCTAAAGGGATTGTACATGGTGGTGAGTTTGTTTTTACCAAAGAAGCGACGGCTAAATTGGGTGTCGGCAATCTCTATCGCTTAATGCATGCGGCGCAAGGTTATGCTTCGGGGGGCTTTGTGGGGGCGGTCACAGGGCGAATACCCGTTACACCGCAACCGACGTTAGCCCATGCAGGTGGTGTACAAATGACCGTCGTTAATCATATTACAGTGACAGGAAATGGTGACGCTGTACTTGCTCAAGCAATGAAAGAAGCCGCACAACAAGGGACAGAAGCCGGCGCACAAAAAGCCCACGCGATGATGTTACAAGACTTTCAAAGTAATGGCGCAGCACGCAGAACATTAGGAGTCTAAATGTCTATTCTTGAATGGCCAAAAGAGGTGATCCCCACACAGGAAAACTGGCAATTATTGAGTAACAGCAAAACGTTTACCTCGCCATTTAATGGAAGTAGTCAAACGGTACGCTTTCCAGGAAGCCGTTGGCGTTGTGAGCTGACATTCAATAATTTAAATGAAGAGAAATCGCGTCAGTTAGAAGCGCTGGTGGCTTCATTGGATGGCATGTCGGGGCGAGTCAAAATAGCCAGTTGGATAAGAAAAGGGCGTTATGGGTATGGTTTGCCTCGGATTGCAATATCCAGCCAATTGGGTCATCGGCTAGAAACAAAGGACTGGAAGCGCAATATGCGCGTGTTACAGCAAGGGGATCGCTTAACTGTGGGCAATGAACTCAAAATGGTGGTGGCAGATGTGGTCAGTGACAATAATGGGCGTGCAAATATTCCTATTTCACCGATGTTAAGAACGTCGCCTACTGTTAATGAAGTGCTCGAGGTTGAGCGTCCTTTTGGAGTTTTTCGGCTTGTTGATAATGAACAGGGTAAATTTCAGCATCGTCGCTTGGGGTATACCCATATCACGTTATCTTTTGAGGAGGTGTTGTACTGATGCAATATCATCCATTTTCTGATGCCATGGTCAACGCGATTAATGAGGGGGCTTATATCGTTTTAGCTGCCAGACTCGATTTGAAATCAGGCGTGACCTGTGCGCATACCGGTGTTGGGCAACTGATTATTGCGGGGGAAACTTATTTGGGTGTGGGTAGTTTAGGCGAAATCAGTCAGCTAAAAGAAAATAAGACAACCACTCCCCCACAATTACAGCTTAAATTAGCCGGTTTTGATAAATCGCTGGTGGGAATGGTGATGAATGAGCAAAGTCGAGGACGCGAAGTCCGGTTGATGATGGTCGCCATCGGCGAAGAGGGGAAACCGTTGCTTGCTGAAATCTTATTTGTCGGACAAATCACATTGATTAATGTGGTATCTGGTGAAGAGAATGCCGTATGTGTTAATATTTCTAATCGATTTGAGCGATGGTCAATTGGTTTGCCTGATCGGTTTACTGATGAGTCGTGGTCATCAAGAAGGCAAGGGGATCGTATCTTTCGTTATGTTGCTCAAATGGCTGAACGGGCCATTTATTGGGGCAGCAAGAAAGATGCACCATCATTTATTTATAAATAATTGATTGGAAGAAACAAAATGAGTAAAAAACTTTTAGTTACTTTAGTTATGACCAGTCTATCGCTATGTGCGGCAAATGCACAAGCCGTAGGTGAAAATACACTTTCATTAGGTTATGCACAAAGTCATGTCAAAGCAGATGGCGATAAACTAAAAGAAAATCCTAAAGGCTTTAACGTCAAATATCGTTATGAATTCGATAATCAGTGGGGAATGATTGGCTCTTTTGCATATACGCATCAAGGGTATGATTATCGTTTCGGTTCTCAATCTGTTGGAACTGCAGATTTGGACTATTATTCATTCACTGCTGGGCCTGTTTATCGTTTTAATGATTATGTTAGTGCCTATGGTTTATTGGGGGTTGCTCACGGTAAAGCCGAAGTAGAATTAAAAGGCTTCGGTTATCATGAGAAAGAAAGTCAAAGTAAATCTGCGTTCGCTTATGGTGCGGGTCTTCAATTTAACCCCCATCCTAATATCGCGATTGATGCTTCTTACGAATACACTAAATTAGATGATGTTAAAGTGGGCACATGGATGCTTGGTCTTGGCTATCGTTTTTAGTTAAAAGATAAACAGAGAATATAAAAGTCGGCATTATGCCGGCTTTTTTGTTTTTAGGTATTTTGATAATGAAACAACCTAACTGGACACTTAAATTACCTGAAACCATCAGGGCGGCGATGAGTCGCCCTTTTTCATGGGGTGAATTTGATTGTTGTATTTTTGCCTCGGAATGTATTGACGCACAATGTGGTTTCTCGCCAATAAAGCCTTATCTCAATCACTATAAAACTAAAGCCGAAGCCTTCAATCTGATCAAATCTAAATTTGGCTCTTTAGAGAAAGCCGTTTCACGCTATTTCAAATCCATTGAGATTGAGCGCGTTCAGCGTGGCGACCTCGTACTGTTTAAAGGTGAGGACGGTGACAGTCTAGCAGTGGTCTGGGCGGGGCATTATTGGGGCGTAACTCCACAAGGCGTGAAGCCAGTGCAGATTAAGTCAATCAAAGCGTGGAGAGTGGAATAATGGGTGGGAGTGGTGGATTAATTTCAAAAGTCGTGGGTGCGGGCTTAATGATTGCGGGGCTGTTTACCGGAGGTGTCACCTTGGCGATGGGCATGGCACTGATGGCAGCAGGCGTTGCGGTTCAAGTCGCGGGTTCGCTTATCTTTAAGCCGAAACTTCCCTCTATGAATTATCGAGATACCAGTGAACGCAAACAGATGTTACGTTCATCGTCTGCGCCTGAAACCGTAATTGTCGGAAAAACAGTGATATCGGGTTTGCTTTTCTTTGCCGAAGAAGAGGCGGGTGAACAAGATGAAAACGAAAAAATCACACTGGCATTAGCGTTAGCAGGGCACCCCATAGAGAAAATCGGGAAGATTTGGTTAGGGGACGATTTAATTGAGACGTTTGGTGAATATACCGTCCATGAAGTTAAACACCTTTGGTTGAAGAGTTTAAAAATCACGGCACCTGTTGTTGAAGTGGAGTTGCATAATGACAGGGAAGATGTCGATCCCTTTATGCTTAAAAATTGCCCTTCATGGAAAGAGGATATGATTGGTCGAGGTCTGGCGTGGTTACGTGTGACACTCACGTTTGACCAAGAAAAATTCCCTTATGGATTACCCAATGTGAAATGTGAAGTTTGGGGAAAACATCTGTTTGATCCTCGCACTGGGCAAACAGCATGGAGTAATAATGGGGCTTTAGTCATTTTGGATTATTACCGCCATTATTTAAAAGTGCCTGATACGGATATTGATTTTGACAGCTTTAAACAAGCAGCCGATTTATGTGATGAAAAAGTGAGTCTGCCAGAAGGCGGATTTGAGTCGCGATATACCCTTAATGGTGCCTATGACTTAAATGAGAGTCCATCGAGTGTCTTGGAAGCGATGCACAAATGTATTAACGCGGAACCAACATTCACCGCAGGAAAACACGGTATTCAAATTGGTGCTTATTATGGGCCTGCAATAAAGACCATTACCGAATCACAATTGATTGGCACAGTCACATGTACCCCTGAAACAGGTTTAAAAGACGCCACCAATGCGGTGTATGGCACGTTTATTGATGCTGAACAGTTATACACAAAAACGGATTTCACGCCTGTGATTGTAGACGAATGGGTGAAAGAGGATGGCTTAGAAATTCGGGAGAATATCGACTATCGTTTTGTCACCAGCCCTTATCAAGCCCAACGATTAGCTCGCCAATATCTCCGTAAAAAGAAAGCAGGAAGACGGGTTCAACTCACGATGAACTTAGACGGCTATGCTTATCGTCCGGGGGAAGTTGTGCTTTTAGCATTACCTTCTTTGGGGATTAGTGGGCTGGAATTTCGTATTGCCGAATGGGCATTTCATGCTTTAGAGGGTGTGGCTTTAACGTTGGAAGAGGATGGTGCCTATTTATATGAAGATGTGATTGGCAAGCCTTTCGAACGTCCGCCGTTTGTGAGTTTGCCCACTGGCGGTGTTGCTTCACCCATTAATCTTACCTTTGTTCCACTTGCTGTCAGTGACATCGTGCAAGGTACACTTTCTTGGCAGAATGTGGCGTCTGATGTGCGTTATAATACGGTCAATATTTTCCATAATGGCAAGGTTATACAGTCTATTCAGGTACCGGGTGAGCGTGTTGATATTAACGGATTAGCACGAGGGACTTATCGTGTTGAAATCAGAGCTACAAACGTGGCCGGTGCGATGTCGGCACCCGCTATCAGTGATTTTGCCATTCAAGCACCACCGCCTCCAGAGCATATTGATGTTACCTCTGGCTTATTTAATCTGACTATTGCACCGAAACAAGGCGATAGCGCTGTCTTGGGTTATACCTTTGAATTTTGGTTTAGTGAGGAAAAGCTCGCTGATCTTTCTGAAAATGAAGTGATCACCAAAACAAATAAAGTTGGCCAAGGGAATTTCTGGACGCAAGAGAACTTACAAGCAGGGCATACGTATTATTTTTATGTTCGAACAATCAACAGCTATGGTAAATCACCGTTTGTGGAAGCTTCTGGTGTTTGCTCTTCTCAAACCGATTTAATTCTTGAGGAATTAGCGGGGCAAATTAGTCGAGATCAACTCGCACAAGACTTATTGGGTGAAATTAACAGCAAAGCTAACCAAATCGATATTACAGAATTACATGAGCTAATGAGGATAAATCACGACAAGCTTTTAGAGGAGTCAATGAGGCAAGGCGCAACGATTGAAGAAAGTGAAAAAAAACGGGAGGGATCAGAAAAATTATTGGCTGAGAGGATGAAGCAAGTTTCAACGGCAACAGAAGCACAGGCCGCTGCAATCAAACAAGAGCAACAAGCACGTATTGAGGGTGATCAAACCGAAGCACAACAACGGCAATCCTTAGCCACTCAACTTCGTGGTGATTATACCGGCAATGATTTATCGAAAGTCACCGCAGGACTTATCTCCTCCGAGAAACAAGCGCGTGTTACAGGCGACCAAGCGGAAGCCAAAGCCAGACAGTCATTGGAAACACGGATGAATGGGAATGTTTCCGCGATTAATCAATCATTAGAAACCCTTACCTCGAAACAGCAAGCACAATCGAAAGATATTTCAGGCCTCAGTTCAACCCTGAAGGGAAAAACCGACAGTAGTGTGGTCAATGCGTTAAGTACGCATGTGTCTAATCTTGATGGCAAAGTGACGTCCGCAACCTCTCAGGTACAAACGTTATCCAGCAAATTAGATAAAGTGAAAGCCGATTTAACGGGATCTGTGGTGGTGGATTTAGATTTATCGACACTCAATGAAAACACCTATTATCCGGTGATTTTGCCTTTAGTAACTTCTCGACGTTATGCCTTTAAGGTTTTTAGAACCTTAGGGCAATATTCAGACAATAAACCCAGCTATGCGACTAACAGCACCAAAGGCTTTGCCGTGATTGTGGAATGGCAAGTCAGTGGTTCTGGATGGGGAACACAGTCTGAAAACCGCATCATTGATAATTTTGATTGGCGATGGACAAATCAATCCCCTGTGATGGGGCCGGCTCAATTAACGAATAGCTCTGTGGAATTTATTTATTTGCGAGGAGGCGCTAAATACCAACTCACTAAGCATAAAAGTGTTAACCATCAAATTATCACCAGCACTTATACCAACAACAAGCAATCGGTAGCACCAAAGGGGTTTGTGGCGAATGAAGTACCTAAGTCCAGCGAACAGAAAGCCAATGCAACGGCGAATGCGGTAAGCCAACTTGAAACCAAAGTGACTGAGGTTTCAGGTAAAGTGACCTCTACCGCTCAGCAAGTCACTCGTTTAGAAAGCCAAGTGGGTACAAGTTCAGCCAAAATCGAACAAACGTCTAAAGTGGTCACTGATTTAAATGGCAAAATCTCCGCATCATGGACAATGAAAGTCCAGCAGGATAGCAAAGGGAATAAAGTCATTACCGGCATTGGCTTAGGATTTAATGCGCAAGGAAATAGCCAATTTCTGGTTAATGCCCAAAACTTTGCGGTGATATCGTCATTAAATGGCAAAGTGGTGACACCGTTTGTCGTGAAGAATGGACAGGTGGTTATTAATGAAGCCTTAATGGATAAAGCGTGGATACAGAAATTAGTGGTACTCAATTATTTTAAATCATCGGGATTTGATAAAGGGAATGGCTTTTTATTGGATGCCAAAAACAATATTTTCCGCTTTACGGGTGGTAATGGGGCATTAAATATCACCAATAATCAATTGGTCGTCAAAGATGAGAAAAAACGCCTTGTGATGAAAATCGGTTACCTAGGGAATTGATTTATGTATGGTCTTGAAATTTTTCCTGTTGAAGGCGGTAAACCTTACCGTTTAACGCGTGATACGCAAATTCTCTGTTATTTAACCTCTTATCAGATAGGGCCAGAAGATTGGCCCCATTATCGACAACCGAAAAAAACACGGAGCAAAGTCATTCATGAAGCCATGGGGTATGAGGCGTTCGCCATCCCAAGAGTGGCTTCTGTGTATATGGCGGTGAATGATTATGCGTATTTTCAGGGAATAACGCATATCCGAATGGAAGGACCTGTATTACGTTATGAGTATGTTTATGACAATGTTCAGGTTCAAGACCCACAGATGGCCAAAAGAGCCAATATGGTGGTCGATATTTATGGTATCCCGTTACCGGATAATACAAAACCAACGTATGGTGTGGAGTGGTATGGAGCCTTTCAGGGATTTCGAAGTGCGATTACACGTAATACACAAATGACTTATTGTGTGTTTCGACAAAAAATCCACCTTGAAGGCGGGCGCTATTGGTCTTTGCCGACAACATTACCGCATTTAGATAAGTGTGTTGTATTTTATCATGCCACCAACCTTCAAGCGGAAGTGAGCTATTTAGCGCATAAAAAGCAATTATACAGTTCAGCCCAAACAGACATTTATGTGTGTGTTTTCGTTTCAGGAATGGTTTTGACCCCGAAGAGACGTTGGGGGTTATCACTGTACAGTGAAGATGGAACACTGGTCTTTAATACGGACTATCTGCCTTTTACCCGAGGACAATCAATGGCATTGTTATTACGGGAGGGGAGTGTAGAGACTCCATATAGCTTGCCTTTAGTCTGTGCAACCAGTCAGTTTGTGAATGCGTCTTATCAGGATGATAATATTGATTGGGCCAAGCGCAATACAGGGATACGTTTTCGGGGAAAACAGATTTTTGTGAGTGAACGGATACGTGATGCTCATCGGCAACATCATGTAGAGCAACGTATCCCCTTTTATGTCCTCAATGGTTCACATTATTTTTAGTCAAAAATATGAATGATATAAAATATTTAAGTTGTACTAAGTTTTTATTCTGTATAACTATAAATGGGTATGTGTTGATGTATTATTTATTTAATATGTAATAAATAGTTAGTCTATTTTATTTCATCGTAAAGTCGTCTCGGCTGATAATACTGTTTTTGCCCATGAAATTGCCTCAGCTTTGGCTATATTGTGGGTTGGTAATAAACTTTCGGGTTTTACTTCTAATATTGAGGCGATAGCAAATATATGCTCTACGGTGAATTTAATGTGACCATTTTCTAATCGAGAAAAATGTTGTTGACTTATTCCAAGTAAGTATCCCATTTGCATACCGGTTAATTTTAATTCTTTTCTTTTTTGTTTTATTTTTTTACTGATGATGTAATTCAATGTATTCATGATATTGTCCCGATTATAAATATCCTGCAACTAAAATGGATAGAGCAAAAAGTTATAAGATTAATTTAGTTTAAATAAAAAAATTTTTTTAGCTATAAAAAATACGGTTTTTATATTGTTTATTTCACCTTGTGAAGGTGATGGGTGTGTGTTTTTTTTGTTTTTTTTTAAGTGGTTGTGTGGTTTTTGTGGGCTATTTATTCGATGTTTCAATATTGTGTTAATAATGAAATTATAGATTATATAATTAATAAATTTTTTGCTTGTTTATTGAACACCTTGCTCTTTTTTACTATTTATAAAATGATAAACCACCAGTAAATGATATTGATTTTCATTGTCGTTTATTTGTTCTGCTTTGTTGAGAGATATTTATACTGGTTATTTCTATTTATGGTATACAATTATAATAAAAATTAACTTTAATATTAAAAATAAAATGAAATTTTTGAATGTCATTTTTTATTATTGATTATGTCTTTAATGTATTGTATTAATATTTTGTTTATCAGGTTTTCATTTGAAAATCTTAACATTACGTTTATTAAAATTTAGCCCGTATTTATACGGGCTTTTTTTTATGAATATCAGTTTTTTACTAATATTGTTGCGAGTTTAATTATAATATATAGCTAAAAATTTAAGAAAATTAGTGGAAATTTCTATTGAATTATAATCACATTATAATTTTTAAAATTTTAGTTAATTACAGTGTGGGCTGATATTAATACAAAAATATCTGATATAAAGTATATTGCTTAGTGCTGATATTGATTATTTAATCAAATGATTGGGTTATTATATCCTTTCTTAAGTTAAATAATTGGTTTTTTTGTGCAAATCAAATAATTTTAATAAAATTAAAAAATAACTAATATCATTATTAAAAGATTATAAGATTTAATTAATGTAAGAATATTTACTTTGTGAATTTTATCATATAGCATTTCTTTCTTTAATGTTATAACTCATTGGGTTTATTTCTTTATTTATGAATTTTATATTGAATTTTAAATTCAGGTTTTGTCTATTATTTTTTCTGTTTTTGAGTTTTCATAGTATTGCGAATGACGATTATAATAAAAAAAGTAACAATTTGATAACTGAGGCTCAATTGGTTGAGGATCCTACTCTATTATTACGATTATTTATTCCTGCATTAATAAGAAATGATGTAGAAGGTGTTGGATTATTACTTTCTATTTATGAAAAACAGAAAAAGCAAGAAGATGATGAATTGTTAATATGGGGTAATGCTATTATTGCTCGTAAGAATAAACAATTAGATAAGTCAATATCATTATATAGAAGTTTAGTTTCTAGAAATCCTAAATTAGTATTTGCTCGATTACAGTTAGCAATTGCATTATTTGAAAATAAAGAGAATGAGGCGGCATTAGAACAATTTGATAAACTGAAAAGCGAAAATTTGAATGATAATATAATTGATATTATTAATAAATATTCTGAATTAATCAATCATCAGAATGATTGGTCATTTAATGGTGGCATTGTTTATCTAAATGAGTCAAATATTAATAATTCTCCTAAATTAGGTGTTAATACTGCAAATTGGAAGAGTACATCAAAGCCTGAAAGTGCAGAGGGTTTTTCTTATGTAGGTGTAGCTGAAAAGAAGTTATCGATATATAAAAATTACTTTTCTTTATTGAATTTTCGAGGAAAGGGGAAATATTATTGGGATAACTCTAAATATAATGAAATATCTTCTAGAGTGAAAGTGGGATTTGGATATAAAGATTTAACTAATGAAGTATTATTTTTACCTTTTGTTGAGTACTCATGGGATCCAAATAAAAATCAACAAAATAGTTCTACATTTCATCGTTATTCAAATGCAATTGGAACAGAGGTTGAAATAAATAATTGGTTAAATAAACAATGGAAGAATTCACTCTCAGTTGAGTTATCAAGGCAAAGTTATCATAAGACAAAACTATTGGATGGTAATGTTTATTCTGTATCTGATACACTATTGTATATATCAAATAGTAATCAATATTGGTTTTCTGGAATAGATTTTTATCATAAAGAAGCTAAAAGTAAAGCTAATGCTTTTGATCGATTCAGTGTCCGTACAGGTTGGGGGCAAGAATGGTTACAAGGTATTTCCACTCGTTTTCAAGTTGGTTATGCTAAGCGTATTTATCAAGGAGCAATAGCAGAAGAAAATAATTATTGGGTTCCTGATTTTTATAAAAAACCACAAAAAAATGATGAGTATAGTGTTTATATAACATTGTGGAATCGAAATTTTTATTTTTATGGAATTACACCCAAAATAACATGGGTATATCAAAAAATAGATAGTAGTAATTTATTTTATAGTTATGATAAAAATAATTTTTATCTTGAGTTTAGTAAATATTTTTAATTAAAGTTGGATGTTATATTATGAAAAAAAGTATACCTTTTGTTGTTTTGCCTCTTATTATTGCTGGATGTTCTAGTGGTGGTAGTGAGAACAATGATAATAATGTTATTCAGGAAAAGAAAGTCGATGTTATATCTAACAACCCTACATCTAGTTTAAATAAAGAGGGAGGTAAAAGAGTCAATGAAGCATTAAATAAAGAAGTAAATAAAGAAGTAAATAAAGAAGTAAATAAAGAAGTAAATAAAGAAGTAAATAAAGAAGTAAATGAAGAAGTAAATGAAATGGTGAATAAAGAAGTAAATAAAGAAGTAAATAAAGAAGTAAATAAAGAAGTAAATAAAGAAGTAAATGAAATGGTGAATAAAGAAGTAAATGAAGTGGTGAATAAAGAAGTAAATGAAGTGGTGAATAAAGAAGTAAATGAAGTGGTGAATAAAGAAGTAAATGAAGTGGTGAATAAAGAAGTAAATGAAGTAGTAAATAAAGAAGTAAATGAAGTAGTAAATAAAGAAGTAAATAAAGCAGTGAATGAGATAGTAAATAAAGAAACAAATAGAATATATAATAAAATTGAAAAAGAAGATGCTGCGGAAATTTCAAACGATAAAGAAATATCTGTGGATGAAAAATTGTTATCAAAGAATAAAGAAAAAGTATATACAGGTAGTAAGATAGATAAGATATACCAATCTAACTGGGAGTATGGGAAAGAAAATATTCCTGTTTATAATATTGAAGGTTCAAAAGATCCATATGAGAATTATTTATCTAGTGAAGAAAAAATAATTACTTTCGTAACTGATAAAGGCGATTCTCATCAATTTAGTTTGTTGGGTGATGTTGGATATTATGGGTATCGAATTGAATTAGATGCTGATAGAACAGCAAGTTATGCTTCTTATATTTATTCTATTGAAAAAGACCTTATTGCTGAAAATGTACCTAATGATTTAAATGCTGTGTATAGTAAAAAAGATGGTTTTGTATATGGCCCTTTAGATCACAGATCTGACCAAATAAACGCAGTAGTTAGAACAGCAGACATTACAATGAATTATACTAATGGTATAGTTAAAGGCGTTATTACTGAAAATGACCCACGTATAGGTAATAATGAATTATTTAAAATAGATGGTAATACTAAAAGTTTAGTAATAACACCTACTCGGCATGTATCAAATGGTATTATTCCTAATGATAGAGCTGCAATGGATATTCAATTTGTTAATTCTGCAGAAAATATAGATGATCATAAATATATTTTAGGAACTACAAAAGCGGAGTCATGGGTAGGTGTATTAGCAGCAGAAAAACAGAATTAATATTAGAGTGATGTACAGATATTTAGTTAGTTTTATTTATCAAAAGCCTCTTAGCTGAGGCTTTTTAAAAAATCATAGTCTAGGTTTATATGGATAAAAATAATTATAATTTTTTAAGTAATGAGAGTTTTTTGCTCCATGCATCAAGCGTTTCTCGTTTTTCCCTCAAATAATCATATCGATCATAATGTTTCGGTGAAACTCCAAGTCTTTTGTGGTTTTGTACCATATCTCTTAATTCAGACCTTATTCCCATTTCCCCAGCTAATATTTTGAATACTGACTGAATCATATTTACAGCTCTAATATGTGGTTATAAAAACTAATAAAAGTATTATTGTAATCAACTGATTATAAGAAGGTATAATCATTTTTTAGGTCTGAGAAGGGTGAATATATCTTAATAAACAAATAGTTAAAACTCATCGCGATATATAATGCTACGCCACATGAGGTGAGGGAGTATGGTGGGTGATCCTGTCAGTATGATGCTTTATCAATAAGTGTAAGAGAAAAAATCACGACAGCAATAAGACACCTGAAATTGATAACTGATTGATTATATAAGTCAGTCGGTTCCATCGAGCATTGGCACTATTATGTTTTCAAATATTGCACCGACTTGTTATCAGGTAATTTCTTACATCTCTCTCTATAAAATGCTAATCGTTCATTAAAGTACGCTCTCAAATGTGTGGGTTGTTGTCGTTCAACTTCGGACGCAACAGCTGGCATATTGAGGCGTTCTTTGTATGCAACTCCCGACACAGCTAAATCGATATTAATTTTATCTTTTTCTTCTTGGGTTAAGTTTGCGAGATTTATATTGGAGCCGATTAGTTTTTGGAGAGTATAGCAGGGGGGTGCAATTAAAAATGCGGAGGTGTTACATGTTGTGTCGAGATTGTGACATAATATATGTAAAATGATAGGAAAAATGACTAAATTCTGCAAAGTTAAAATTTGCTGGCTGGCGTGGATAGTGGCTTTGTAGGCTAAATAGCGTTAATCATCATTTTCACATCATCTGATATCAAATCAATCCAAGAAGAAGTTGGTGAGCGTTTAAAAGAAATCGACCGTATTTCTGAACAAACTCAATTCAACGGCGTTAAAGTACTGAGCGGCGAAAAAGAAAAAATGACCGTTCACGTTGGTACTAACGACAAAGAAAAAATTGAATTTGATCTGAAAAAAGTTGACAGCAAAACGCTGAAAGTAGACTCATTAGAAGTCGGTGCAGAAATTTCAGGTATGTCTAAAGACAAATTTGATGCATTAATTGCTGGTTTAACAGACACTGATTTAGATACATTAAAAGTTGGTGCTGGTGATGTTCCTACATTAGCAGCTGGTGGTACAGCTAAAGTTACTGTAGATGGTAAAGAACATGATATGACTGTGACTAAATTAGCAGCAGATGCTGATGGTCAACAGTATATTCAAGGTACCGTTGATGGTAAAACAGTAACATTTAAAGCCACTGCAACAGGTGCTGGTGAAGATAAAGCTGGTGAAGCTGGTAAAATTTCTTATAACGTTGGCGAACAAGTTAAATCTTTAACAGCTGATGAATCAAAAAAAGCTGAGAAATTAGAAACTCAACTGAAAACGTTAGACGAAGCTATCAACACTGTTGATGGTATGCGTTCTTCTTTAGGTGCGATTCAAAACCGTTTTGAATCTACTATCAACAACCTGAACAACACTGTTAACAACTTATCTGCTGCACGTAGCCGTATCTTAGATGCTGACTATGCAACAGAAGTTTCTAACATGAGCCGTGGTCAAATCCTGCAACAAGCTGGTACTTCTGTCCTTGCTCAAGCAAACCAAGTACCACAAACTGTTCTGTCTCTGTTACGTTAATTCGTACTCTGACACAAAAGATACCTTTCTATATCAAAGACCCTCATCTGAGGGTCTTTTTTTGTTTTTTACGTTAAAAAATATTCATACTTTTCTTCTAACACTAAGCAGGGGATATATACTGACCATAGTTCCATTGTCTTAGCAACTCACTTATTTATTGCCTAACTACATGTTGAATTATTTAGAATATAGGCTCTCAGTATTTTATATTTAACCCCACTCTTTTTTAGTTTTATTTTTTCTTTCGATCATTTCCTCTTTTTTTTGCAATCAATTATTCCTTACAAATTAACTAACTGGCTTTTATTGCTATTTTCTTGACGTCAAAAATCGTAAAACTCTCAAAATTGATGACGATAGTGTTTAGGCAACGTTATTACAGTGACGTAATAACAAACCTATTCATTAAAAACATTTTAAAATCAAGTTGAAGGAATATTGTATGGCACAAGTTATCAATACAAATTATCTGTCTTTAGTGACTCAAAATAATTTAAATAAATCTCAAGGCGCTTTAGGCACAGCAATTGAACGTTTGTCTTCTGGTTTACGCATTAATAGCGCAAAAGATGATGCGGCAGGTCAAGCGATTGCAAACCGTTTCACTTCAAATATTAACGGGTTAACACAAGCTTCTCGTAATGCCAATGACGGTATCTCTGTTGCTCAAACCACAGAAGGGGCATTGGATGAAATTACTAATAACTTACAGCGTATTCGTACATTAACTGTTCAAGCAAAAAATGGAACTAATTCAACGTCTGATATTTCTTCTATTCAAAATGAAGTTACTGAACGTTTAGCAGAAATTAATCGTATTTCTGAACAAACTCAGTTTAATGGCGTTCATGTATTGAGCGGTGATACCGAAATGACTATTCAAGTCGGTGCGAATGATAAAGAGGCGATCAAATTTAAATTAGATAAAATCGATAATGGCACTTTAGGTGTTGAAAACGATAAATTATATACCGAGTCAACCGTTAAAAAAGGGGTGACTGAAAAAGGAACTATCGTGCCAACAGCTGATCTTGATAAGGTGGTAACTGGTGCAACTAAAATGTCAGGTAGTATGACTTTATCTACCTATAAGGAAGACGGTAAAGAAATTAAAGGGAAATATATCTTTACTGATGGTACTAAAAGCTATTTAGTTTCAGCATCAGATTTGGAACTGACTGGTGCAACAACAAAAGATGAATTGAATATCAAAGCGTCATCAAAAATAGCGGCTAACGAATTTACCGCCAATGCGGGTGTTGATGTTAAAGTATTAACAGTAAATGATGATGCGTTAAAAACATTAGATTCTGCAATTAGTAAAGTTGATGAAGGACGTTCTAAATTAGGTGCAGTGCAAAATCGTTTTGAATCAACAGTGACTAACTTAAATAATACCGTCAATAATTTATCAGCTTCTCGTGGTCGTATTTTAGATGCAGATTATGCAACTGAAGTCTCTAATATGAGTCGTGGTCAAATACTGCAACAAGCGGGTACTTCTGTCCTTGCTCAAGCAAATCAAATTCCTCAAAACGTATTATCACTACTTCGTTAATTTCAATCTTAAATAATCCTCAAATCACACCCACTGCAATTTTTTCAGTGGGTGTTTTATCATCAAAACAATCGTTTTTTTAATTAATCATTCATGAGTATTTTAACTTACGCCCAAGAAGCTAAAATATCACAAAATAAAATACTATGATTTATATGTTATTTTTTTATGAACAGAATGCATATTCAATACGTCGATTTCTTTTAATGAGCTAAATTATCAATTTAATTAACGGTTTTTCTAAGGATTAGTCGGCGATCATTTAAGGTAAAGTAGTTCTCGTAATGCAATGACAAATTATTATCAATGAAAACCCAATTTTTACTGAAAATTTGGCATAGGTGAAAAAGAGGCGCTTTTGCTTCACTGTTCAGTCGATTGCTAAATTTATTTAGCCAGATAATGGTTTCCGGTCTTTTATCCAAAGGTGTCTTTTGTTGTGAGTGATTTGTATACCGCCGAAGGCGTGATGGACAAAAATAGCCTCTGGGAGCGATATGTCCCGTTGGTTCGCCATGAAGCATTACGATTACAGGTCAAGTTACCTGCGAGTGTTGAATTGGATGATCTTTTGCAAGCAGGTGGAATTGGGTTATTAAACGCTGTTGAGCGTTATGACTCAATGCAAGGCGCTGCCTTTACCACTTATGCTGTTCAACGTATCCGTGGCTCCATGTTAGATGAGCTACGCAGTCGAGATTGGGCACCACGCAGTGTGCGTCGCAATGCAAGAGAAGTTACCCATTCTATTCATCAATTAGAGCAGGATCTAGGACGACCCCCATTAGAACAGGAAGTTGCTGATCATTTGCAGATTGAGTTAGCAGAATACCGGCAGATCCTATTGGATACGAATAACAGCCAATTGTTCTCTTATGACGAATGGCATGAAATTTACGGTGAAAGCTGTGAACCGTCTCAAGACGAAGATCATGATGACAATCCATTACAGATGTTATTAGAAAGTGATATTCGCCAAAGAGTCATAGACGCGATAGAATTGCTTCCCGAAAGGGAAAAAATGGTTCTTACTCTGTATTATCAGGAAGAACTTAATTTGAAAGAAATAGGCGCAGTGCTTAATGTCGGGGAATCCCGCGTGAGCCAGCTACACAGCCAAGCCATAAAAAGGCTGCGAGCACGCTTAAACCCAGAGAAATAGAAGTTTTGCTTATTTTTGTTTTTGTTTATTAAGACTACAACACAGGGCTTTATCTCTTATGTCTGTTTCAACACAAAAGAAACGGCCGCTAAGCCGTTACATTAAAGACTATAAACATAGCCAGACTCATTGTCTGCATTGCCACAAGGCGCTTGATCGGATCTCTCTCGTATTCAATCGCCAAGTCATCAATAAAGAAGCCATTTCTGAAATGACAGATTTAGTTGATGATGAAACGTGGGGATCGTTACAAGAGAAGTTTTCTGCGCTATGTCGTTTCTGTAGTGAGATTTACTGTAATAGTGAAACTGACTACTTTGACATTATGTCTTTTAAGCAGTATTTGTTTGAACAAACGGAGATGAGCCACAGTACTGTTCGTGAGTATGTGGTTCGTTTACGTCGGCTCGATGAATTACTGACTTCAACTAATTTTCCGCGTCAAGAATTTACGACAGAGAAAATTCAGTCAGACCTGAGTAAAAAGCTCACTCCCTCTGCATTTAGTAACTACAACATTGCGCTACGTAAGTATGAGCAATATCTCGATTGGTGCCAAGAGCCACCATCGATAAGTAGCAGTCACTAATTGCGCTCAAGAGAGACCTTAAAAGGAGTAGCCTAGCCTACTCCTTTTTCTTTTGTCGCTGATAATCACACTTTATTTACCTTTCTGCTTTTCCTCTTATCTTAAAAAAGTTTTTTGTTTATCCTTTAATAAGGATATTTGCACTAATAACCTATTTTTAGATAAAAAAAAGCGCCCACAGTGGGGCGCAAGTTTCAGGTATTCATAAAGATATAATTAAATCAACTTCTAGGTTGACTTGGGCGTAAGTATATTTACGAAAATAACTCGCCGCGAATAATAAATATAAAAAGAGTGAGAGTAGTCACAGCATTCAAAAAAATAATATTTTGGGCTATCTCTTTAGAAAAATGGAGTAACAAAAGAAAAAACCACCTTTAAGAAAACAAACTTTAAAGGTGGTCTCAAAGACAAGGAGAGAAAGAGATGGAGTAATTAACTAATTGTCATTAAGCTTGCATTACCTCCCGCAGCAGCGGTGTTAATACTCAATGCTCTTTCATGTAATAAACGCTCTAACAATAGACCTATCTCACCACGAGAAAATCCTTGAACAGAAATTATCGCACCTTTGCGTTGAGCAATTTTCTGGCAAGTTTCACGCAATTGATCACCATCACCATGGTAAATCACTGCATTTATTTTCAGTGACTCATCATTCCAATTTTCAGTCAGCGTAATGGCTTTTCTAACAATATCAGGCAATTCACGATATGTTTTTTGTGAAAATAGGCTATTAACGACAACGGCATGACAACCAGAAGCGAGAACAGCGGCAATTTGAGTGAATACATCTTGTTCGTTATCTGAAATACAAAGTACGTTACCACAAGGGACTAATTGATAAGTATTACGTTCACCTGTAGGGCCTGGTAATACGCGTAATGTTCCTGCTTGGGATGCAAGAGCATATTTTTCTAAAGCTTCATAATGTGATTTATCCGCTCTGCTTGATAGCCACTCCATATACTTATGATAAGTCTGTAATAACGAATTACGCATAGAAGTATCAAGAGGAAGTGTTTCATCTTGGCGTGCTAGTGTTTGCGTTGCGGCATTTTCAGGACGTTTAGATAACAAGCGATACAGATAAACAGGACCGCCTGCTTTTGGTCCTGTACCAGATAATCCTTCACCACCAAAAGGTTGAACACCCACAACTGCACCAACCATATTGCGGTTTACGTATAAATTTCCCACTTTGGCATTTGAGGCAACATAAGCAATTGTTTCATCAATACGCGTATGAACGCCCATTGTTAGCCCATACCCTGTTGCATTAATCTCTTCTAGTAATACAGGTAAATCTTGGCTTGCATAACGTACAACATGTAACACAGGGCCAAAGATTTCTTTCTTCAATGAACTGACTTTATCTAATTCAATTAAAGTCGGTTGAACAAAGGTACTGTTATTCTCGATGTGTTTTGACAGACTATTGTGTGATGCTTGATAAATATCGAAGCCTGTTGTGCGCATTGATTGGATATGCTTCTCTATGCCTGATTTTGCTTCTTTATCGATAACAGGGCCAATATCTGTGGATAGCAAACTTGGATCACCGATTGTGGCTTGTGCCATCGCACCTTTAAGCATCTCGATAGTATGATCAGCCACTTCTTCTTGAATACATAATAGGCGTAAAGCAGAGCAACGCTGACCCGCGCTATCGTAAGCAGATGCCATAACATCAGTCACCACTTGCTCTGTTAATGCAGATGAATCAACAATCATAGCATTTAAGCCACCAGTTTCTGCCACTAAAGGTACAGGGTGACCTTCACTGTCTAATCGACCTGCTAAGGTCTTTTGTAAAATATGAGCCACATCTGTTGAACCTGTAAACATCACGCCACGAACACGCTCATCAGCCACTAAACGTGCACCAATGGTTTCTCCTTGTCCTGGTAGCAGTTGTAGTGCAAAAGAAGGGATACCTGCTTGATGGAAAAGTTCAACGGCTTTTGATGCAATTAAAGGTGTCTGCTCTGCGGGTTTTGCAAGAACGGTATTACCTGCTGCTAAAGCTGCCGCAATTTGTCCGCTGAATATCGCTAATGGGAAGTTCCAAGGGCTGATACAAACCACAGGCCCTAAAGGACGATGTGTGTTGTTATCAAAATCATGAGCGACTTGAGCCGCATAATAATAGAGAAAATCAATGGCTTCACGAACTTCAGCAATCGCATTGCTATAAGTTTTACCCGCTTCACGCACCAATATTCCCATAAGTGATCCCATTTGCTGCTCCATTAATTCCGCAGCACGGATCAAGAATGAAGCTCTTTGCGCTGGTGGTGTTGCAAACCAGATCTCACCGTTTTCTTGAGCAATGGTTAAGGCAAAATCTGCCTCGGCTTCTGTGGCTTCTCTTACTGTACCTACAATATCCGCATGATTGGCTGGGTTTAATACAGATTGAGGTTCTTGTATTTTTTCTGAAGAATTAAACGTATCACCTAATAAAGGTTCGCAATGTATATTTTCGGTTGCTGATGTTAATAAGGCACTAGAAAGCGAAGCCAAGCGATGTTCGTTTGACATATCAATGCCCGGTGAGTTTTTGCGTTCATCACCATACAGTTTATTAGGAAGCGGAATTTTAGGATGAGAAAGCCCAATTTGGCCTTCTGTTTGAGCCATTCTATTCACTTCTTTGACCGGATCTGCCACCAATTCATCAAGAGAAATTGTGGTATCAGCAATTCGGTTTACAAATGAAGTATTCGCGCCATTCTCGAGTAAACGACGTACCAAATAAGCAAGTAATGTTTCATGAGTCCCTACTGGTGCATAAATACGACAAGGGCGACCTAATTTTCCGTCTGCTATTTTACCGACAACTTGAGCATAAAGGGGTTCACCCATACCGTGTAAACACTGGAACTCATATTGTCCAGGATAATAGTTTTGACCTGCTAAATGATAAATTGCTGACAGTGTGTGTGCATTATGTGTCGCGAATTGCGGATAAATAAAATTAGGTGATGCGAGTAGTTTTTTCGCACAGGCAAGATAAGAGACATCGGTATACACTTTGCGAGTATAGACTGGATAATCTTCAAGACCGTCAATTTGAGCGCGTTTTACTTCGCTATCCCAATAGGCGCCTTTTACTAAACGGATCATTAAGCGACGACGACTACGGCGTGCCAAATCAATCACATAATCAATAACTAATGGACAACGTTTTTGGTAAGCCTGAATAACAAAGCCAATACCATTCCAACCTGCTAATTCAGGTTCAAAACAGAGTTTTTCAAGTAAATCGAGTGAAATCTCAAGTCTATCTGCTTCTTCCGCATCAATATTAATACCAATATCGTATTGCTTTGCTTGTAATGTTAATGAGAGTAGGCGAGGGTAAAGCTCTGACATAACTCGCTCATATTGAGCACGGCTATAACGAGGATGTAATGCTGAAAGCTTGATAGATATTCCCGGGCCTTCATAAATACCTCTGCCATTAGAGGCTTTACCAATTGCGTGGATCGCTTGTTGATAAGAAACTAAATAATCCTGAGCATCTTTTTCTGTTAATGCTGCTTCCCCTAACATGTCATAAGAGTAGCTAAAGCCTTTTTCTTCAAGTTTACGCGCATTCGCGAGTGCTTGAGAAATAGTCTCACCGGTCACAAATTGCTCACCCATTAAACGCATCGCCATATCAACACCTTTACGGACTAATGGCTCGCCACTTTTGGTGAGAATGCGATTTAAAGAGTTAGACAGTTTTTCTTCATTATGTGTAGAAACTAATTTACCTGTGAATAATAAGCCCCATGTAGCCGCATTCACAAACATAGACTGACTTTGTCCTAAATGTGAACGCCAGTTTCCATGACTGATTTTATCGCGGATAAGTGCATCACGAGTGGCTTTATCTGGAATACGCAATAAAGCTTCTGCTAAACACATAAGGGCAACACCTTCTTGTGAAGAAAGTGAGAATTCCTGCAATAGACCTTGAACTAACCCTGATCGTCCAATACCATTTTTCTGTTTACGTAATTTTTCGGCAATGGAATAGGCTAATTTATGCGTTGCTTGTGCCTCATTTTCAGGTAAGGTCGCTTGTTGTAATAGCATCGGTACTGCTTGTATTTCAGGGGTGCGATAGGCAGAAGTAATTGCTGAGCGTAAAACAGACTGTGGGTGAATATGTTCAGCAAATTCCAAGAAAGGCTGATAATGAGCGGTTGGTGTTTCAGTGCTTTCATCAATATCTTGCTCTGTAAATGTTGAGTTACCAAGATTAACCTGATCATTTTCAACTTGTTCTAGATAATTGAAAATAGCCTGTTTAATTAACCAATGCGATGTTCTATCTAGTTTCTGTGCAGCTTCTTTTAATCTATTGCGGGTTTCTTCATCAAGTCTAACACCCATTGTTGTGCTACTCATGCAGTGCTCCTCATATTCTATTTCTAATTCACAAGTACAGTTACCCGTTATTTTTATTAATATCATTCATGTTGCAACTTTGTGCAACATTGTTAACAATTTATTTATAAATAATGTGAAAGTAGTCAGGTTTTGTGGGTGATTAAAAGTGATCTAATTTATTTTCTCTATATATTTATATATAAATCAATAAATTATATTTATTTTGTTGATGTTTATATTTATAATACACCCTCGAATTAAGACAAATAGTGTGAAGTCATATACAAAATTTAAACATTTAGACGTTAATTTCTTGTTAAATGCAGTTAACCTATTCTAGGATTGATGTGAATGCTTTATCTGTTGCTGTAAGAAATTATTTTAATTAAAAACTGAAAAGATCATTAATGCGCAACGAAGTGCAACGTTCCTGTACAAGTCAAAAGCATACCGATGATCGGAAACAGATTTATGGAGAACTGCAATTATGGCTTTAACTTCGCCAATGCTAATTACATTTACGATCTATATCTTGGGTATGCTTTTTATTGGCTACCTTGCTTATCGTTCAACAAAAAACTTTGATGATTATATTCTTGGCGGTCGGCGATTAGGCAGTGTAGTCACTGCGTTGTCAGCGGGTGCTTCAGATATGAGTGGTTGGTTATTAATGGGATTACCTGGCGTGGTATTTTTCGCTGGTATTTCAGAAAGTTGGATAGCTATTGGACTCTGTTTAGGCGCGTGGCTAAACTGGCGTTTAGTTGCAGGGCGTTTACGTTTGCAAACTGAAAAAAATAATAATGCATTAACGTTGCCCGATTATTTGACATCGCGTTTTGATGATAAAAGCAAAATGCTACGTATCATTTCAGCGTTAGTTATTCTTACCTTCTTTACTATCTATTGTGCATCAGGCGTGGTTGCTGGTGGAATGCTGTTTGAATCTACGTTTCATATTCCTTATCACGAAGCGATGATTTATGGTGCGCTTGCAACTATCGCATATACCTTTTTAGGTGGCTTTCTTGCTGTAAGTTGGACAGATACCGTTCAAGCGACTTTAATGATCTTTGCTCTGATCCTAACACCTATTATTGTTATTTTCTCAGTGGGCGGCATTGATACTTCTGTTGCTATCATTAAAGCAAAAGATCCCTCTTATTTGGATATGTTCAAAGGGCTTGATTTTATTGCGATTGTTTCGTTATTAGCATGGGGATTAGGTTATTTTGGGCAACCTCATATTCTTGCACGTTTTATGGCGGCCGATTCTAATCAAACTATTCGTAAAGCACGTCGTATTGGTATGACGTGGATGATCCTCTGTTTAGGTGGCACGGTTGCGGTTGGATTCTTTGGTATTGCTTACTTTGAAATGAATCCAGCACAAGCGGGCGCTGTAACAGCTAAAAATGAACGTATTTTTATGGAGCTGGCTTCACTGCTCTTTAATCCATGGATTGCGGGTATTCTGTTGTCTGCAATTCTAGCTGCGGTAATGAGTACATTAAGCTGTCAATTATTAGTCTGTGCAAGTGCGTTAACTGAAGATTTATACAAGCCATTTATTCGTAAAAGTGCAAGCCAAAAAGAGTTAGTTTGGGTAGGGCGTGGCATGGTGTTATTAGTTGCGATAATCGCAATCTTCTTAGCGCGTGATCCAAACAATAAGGTGCTTGATTTAGTGAGTAACGCGTGGGCAGGTTTTGGTGCCGCTTTTGGTCCTGTGATCCTCATTTCTGTAATGTGGAAACGTATGACTCGTAATGGTGCATTTGCTGGAATGTTGATTGGTGCTTTAACCGTGTTAGTGTGGATGCAATATAAATGGTTTGGGTTATATGAAATAATTCCTGGTTTTATCTTCGCCTCTATCGCTATCGTTGTCATCAGTTTAATGGGTAAAGAGCCGAGTAAAGAAAACCAACAACGCTTTGATGAAGCTGAAACTCAATATCGTAATACATAATAAAATATAGAAAATTAGAACAATAAAAGGCCACTTTATTTAATAAGATGGCCTTTGTTATGTAAATTTATTATAAATTTAAAAGAGAGTATAATTTATAACACTAGTAACTTATTCATAATATTCAAATTTATTATATAAAATTGCTGTGCTGGTATCGATTATTTTGCCATCTTTTCTAACTTCACTTACCATATTCCATGTTAAGCAATTATTATATTTATCCCATTCTTGGCAAGTACTATCATACTCTCTTATATCGTCATACAAACTCGTAAATATTTGTATTTGATGTAAGATTTTACCATCTTCGCCATAATTAAATTCTAACATTACTTCATTATTATCAATTGCTTTTAAGAGGCGGCCTTTATTATCATAAGAATAATAAATTGTACTCCCTTGATTTTCAGCGCTAGATTCAATAATTGTTTCTGATGCAATCTTACTGTCATCATAAACAATTTTTGAAAAATCGGTTCCTATAAGTGTTCCATCTCCATCATAGAAATGAGAAGTTTTATTTATTAGCTGGTTTTGACTATTTTTACCATATATTTCATTAAGATAGAGAGTGTAGACTTTGTGTAAGCTCTTCAGCTGGTATTTATATTTGATATTATAAGGTGTTGACATTCTTACAAGATTTGTTTCGATTCGCTCATGAATATATTCTTGCGTAGAAGAATCAAATTTAGTGAGAGAGCCACATTCATCAAATTGTATTTCACCTTTATAGGCTTTAAATCGACCTTTTTCAGGTAATGTACTAGTGATGATGATTGATTTTATAGGCCCATAATAAAACTCTAACAGAGTGGGCATATTATTAGACTGGTTCACCTGTTTTTGTAGATCTTTACAAGATGTTGATGTCGCAAATGCTGGGAGTGAAATAAAAAGTGTGTATAGAGAAAAAATAAAAAGAAGTGATAATTTCATATAATGCGTCATCTTAAATTTTATTAAAAGAGAACATGTTATAAAGCATATTCATCATTAATTGATTTAAGTAGTTTTACATAAATTGTTTTTTAATGAAAGTATCAAGAAGAAGTATCTAACCATAGATAAGAAGATATGTAATAAATATAAAAACCAGTCTATTTTTGATAGTCTGATTTTTATATTATTAACTTAAATTTGATACGAAAATATAATGTAAATATTATTCGTAGTAAATAAACTCGTTATGAAGCATGGCTTTACTGAAATTAATCACTTCATCATTAAATTTAATCGTACTTTCAAGTTCCTCTTTTGAACAATTAGCAAATTTGTCCCATTCAAGGCAAGTAGTGATAAAGGCTTTATCTTCTCCATTAACGCCTTTGATATAGTTTGATTGAGTAACGACTTTTCCTTTTGGATCATACTGATACTCTACGTTTATTTTACCGTCTTCTATTACGGATTGTAGTTTTCCTTGAGGATTATAGGTGTACTCTGTTGTGATAGTCTCAGTTGTAGGATCAGATGATTTACTTGTTTCTTTAATAATGCGCCCATCTTTATAGTCGAATTGGCTGGTGATTGTATCCAGTAAAGTGCCATCATCTGCATAATATTGAATTATTTTTTTGTTGAACCGATTCTGTCCATCTTTATGATAGGTTTCTTGCATGTAGATAGAGTGTGAACCATAGGCATTTTTTATCTGAAATTGATATCGGATAACAGAAGGATTATTAGGCAATGTTCTTATTAAATTAGTTTCTACATTACCTTCAAAGTACTCTTGCATTGATGTGCTATCTTTCAATAACTTTCCACATTCATCAAAGTAAATTTCACCTTTTAGTGCTTTAAAACGCCCGTCATGGGGTATAGTGCTTGTCATCGTGACTGATTTAACAGGGCCGTTGTAAGAACTGAGCAATATAATGTTGCTATTGGCAATATTGGTTTGCTTTTCAATATCAGTACATTGAGTCGTCGCAGCGGTTGCTGGCAATGAGGATACCGCATAAAGGGAAAGGGAGATAAGGAGTTGTTGTAATTTCATAAGACCGTCCATGTATATTATATACTCGTCATATTTCAAGCTACAGCGCTACTCGTCATACTTCAAGCTACAGCGTTGTTGCCTACGTTCATTCACACTAGTCACATACTTATGTATGCTCCTAGTGACTCATTCACTTGTCGCCTAGCTGTAACTTGAATTATTTAGAGTATTTGCTTGCATATATTCAAGTTGTTGCAAATTATTTAGAGTATAAGTAGTACATAAAATATAGGTCTAGTATAGATAAAATCCTATATAATTCAACGATACATAAAGGTAAGAAATATATTTGGGTACGATCAAAATTGTTTTTTGGGGCATGAATATGTTAAACGCATTTTCTTTTATGACTGATACGGCAACTCTAGCCATTTTTGATTTAAAAGCGATCCGGCATAGAAAATCAGATACAGCAGATTGGTGGAGCATACCTGATGATGAGCTAGATGAAATGAACAAAGGTAATATCGCATTTATTGGTTTGGGTAATGATGGTTTCTACACTATTAATCTATGCGATAAAATTGAAGATCCAGATGTAAAAATAAACATACATTGTCCATCTGGTGAAATCTTTATTGGTGCGGGAGAGGATACAACTGGCGGTAATTTAGAGCCAGATGATCCACAATATCGTGCAGGGGAAATTATTTTTCTTCCAGTAGGATATTATGACGTATCATTAAAAAAGGTAAACAGCCTACTTTTTATTTCTATTATTTACAGTAAAGTGAGAATAAATAAATTTGAGAATGTTTTACGTTTATATTAAAGGAATATATAAATGATAACGTAATGGTAACAATTTGAAAATACTATTATTTTAAGCGCTATTCTTGTTTTTTTATTAATAAGTTAATAAATGTAGATTAAAAAGCATGGTTATATTAAATACAATATAACGAATGTGGTGATTATAAATAAAGTTAATCAATTTACTAAATTTTAATTTATTAATATGGTTTAAATATCACTAAAAGAAAAAATAATATTTCAATAATAAAATAAAGAATGGGAAAGATTTTTTTAAATTTAATTAATCAATTTATTGTTCTTGTTTTATTAAAAATGACAAATGTCAATTTGAACTGGATTAATATAATTTTTAATATTAATCCTAATAAAATTAATAAATATCTTACCAAAAATACGTAATAGTCATATTTAGATTATAAGAATATACTTAAAATAGAAAAATGTATACGTATTAACCTCTATACTCGGTGAATTTAGTTGCATTTTATGAGTAAATAAGCTGATAATTATACATACTTAAATATTAGTACGTAATAAACATGAAATAAGGTTATTAATAAACTTATTTCGTGTTCGCCTTTTTATATTACCAATACAATAAACTAGTCTTATTTTGATATATTACCGGAGAGTTTTATTATGAATAAAATACTTCTTGCTACTGTTATAGCAGGTATTTTTTCTTCTACCGCTTTTGCAGCTTCTGATAATACCATTCGTTTCCAAGGTGAAGTTTCTGATGAAACTTGTACTGTAACTGTGAATGGTAATTCTGCACTTCCTGTTGTTTTATTACCTACTGTTCCTGTTACAGCATTAGACACAGCAGGTAAAACTGCAGGACAAACACCATTTACTATCGCAGTGAGTGGTTGTACTGGTTCTAAACCAACAGATACAAATATTAAAACCATTTTTATTGCTAATAATCTGACAACAGAAGGTCGTATTGGTAATACAGCAGCAAATAACAATGTTAGCTTAGAAATTATTGATCCTGCGAAAACAGGCACCAAAATTGATTTAACTGGTGTAGGTAACGAAGGTTTAGTATTAAAAGCAAACGAAAAAGCAGCATCTTATGATTATGCTGTACGTTATTATGCCGATGATGTTGCAACAGCAGGTAAAGTAGAAGGTAGTGTGCAGTACTCTATCTCTTATCAATAATGCTTATATGTCTCCTTTATATAAAGGAGACATTTTTCTATTTATATAAGAGGAAGATAAGTAATGAAAAAAATAATACTGCTAATTGTCGTATTTTTCTTAAGTTATAGCACAGCATCATATTCTAGTGTCACTATGCTAAAAACACGTATTGTTTATTCATCGGATTCACGCTTTGAAGTTTTAAAGTTTATGAATAACGATGAAATTCCCTACATTATGCAAATATGGGCGGATAAAAATAATCCTAATTCGACCCCGGATAATGCAGATGCGCCTTTTGTTATTCAGCCCCCCGTGTTTCGTATCGATCCTAAAACAGGGAGAGACGCACGATTAATTTATACTGGTGAAGGTTTGCCACAAGATAAAGAATCTATTTTCTATTTAAACGTAGCACAAATCCCACCTAAAGATTTGAATAAAGATATAAAAGAAGGAAATAGCTTTACGGTTATTGTGCATCATCGATTAAAAATATTTTATCGCCCAACAGCGATTGTCTCTCAGTTAAATAATATCGAGAAACAAATATCTTTCTCAAAAGAAAGTAATGGCAATATAAAAGTTAAAAATGATTCACCTTTCTTTGTGTCATTTGCACAACTTGAGGCCACTAATGCATCGGGACAAAAATTTATATTTAAATCAACTATGGTTTCTCCGTTATCAACGGAAGTATTAGTCGCTGAAAATGGCGGAAAGCTTTCATTTTCACCCGATAAAATAACCTATAAATACCTTAACGATCTAGGTGGACAAAACAGCGTGACAGATTTAATTCATTAATAAAAATGGCATTGAAATGAAAGTCATAGAAAAAAGTACAGCACAATTAAATAAGAGAATAAAAGTCGTACTCTTAATCGGCTCATTTTCTCTATTTATTCAATCAATGACTTCTGCATTTGCTGATGATTATGAATTTGATCCTTCTTTATTATTAGGTAACAAAAATAATATCAACATTAATCAGCTTCATGATAGTAATTATGTAGAGCCTGGTGATTATGATGTTGACATTTACATTAATAATCGTTTTTTTGAAAGAAAAACTGTGCGTTTTCAACTAAATGATAAAGGCAAAGTGACACCTTGTTTTAATCAACAACAAATTGATGAAATGGGGATCTTGCTGGAGAACGAGATCAGTCAAGATAATAGTCAATGTTTAGTATTAAACCAAATTAATACAAACATTGTAGATTCGTTTGATGCTTCTAACTTTAGAATAATGATTGCAGTGCCTCAAATCTTATTAAAACGAAGACCACAAGGCTATGTCAATGAAGACGATTTAGATGCGGGCAACACTATGTTGTTCACCAATTATTCGGGTAATTACTATAAGAATAAATCGAACGGACAAACTTCAGACTATGGTTTTGGTAGTGTCAATATGGGCGTAAATCTGGGAACTTGGCAATTTCGCCAACAAGCATCTTACTCTTATAATTCATCAAAATCGGGAAGTAATAGTGACTTTAATTGGATAAGAACTTATCTACAAAAACCATTACTGACATTAAAGTCAATGTTAGTTGTCGGCGATATTTATACAACAGGCGCACAATTTTCTAGTCTGGCATTTAAAGGTATTCAATTAATGTCTGATGAAAGAATGTTGCCAGATTCTCAAAAAGGTTATGCACCTATTATTCGTGGTATTGCGACGACTACCGCCCGTGTAGTGATAAAACAAAACGGCACTGAAATTTATCAAACAACGGTATCACCTGGACAATTTGAAATAAACGACCTTTATCCAACCAGTTATGAAGGGGATTTATTAGTCGAAATCAACGAAAGTAATGGCAAAGTTTCTTCTTTTACAGTGCCATTTACCGCATTACCTGAGTCAGTAAGGGCTGGTCGCTTTAAATATAACTTTACTGCGGGTGAAGTGAATAACTTTGGTTCAGAAAATAGTTATTTTTCAGATGTTGCTTTGCAATATGGTGTGAATAATACGGTAACGCTAAATACAGGGATGCGTGTAGGTCATCAATATCAGGCAGTATTTGTCGGCTCTGTTATTGCTACAAAATTAGGGGCGATAGGTTTTAATTCAGCCTTTTCAAATGCTGAAGTCGGCGGTAATAATTATCAAGGTGGACGATTAGGTATTAGTTATAGCCGTACTTTTAGCCCAACCAATACCGTTATTACACTCGCAGGTTATAAATATTCAACAGAGAATTTCCGCGAATATAATGATGTCTTGGGATTGAGAAAAAGTGTAAGCAATGATATGGAATGGAATTCCAACAGTTATAACCAAGAAAGCCAGTTTACACTGAGTGTTAATCAGTCTCTTGATAAGTGGGGGCAACTTTATATTTCAGGCTCTATCAGTAATTATTATGGTAATAAAGGACATGATGCCCAGTATCAAATCGGTTATTCCAATACCTATAAAGATATTGCTTATAGCCTCGCCTATAGCCGCCAAAAAACGGGGCAAATGACGGCAAATAATACTTTTACATCAATAACAACCGATCCGATATCAGAAGATATGGTGATGTTATCTGTTTCTATGCCATTAGGACGCTCTGATTATTCGCCAATGCTATCATTATCTTCTAGTCATTCTAGTGATGATTCAAGTTACCAAACGAATTTATCAGGACTTTTAGGGGAAGATAAAACACTTTCTTATAGTGTAAATGCAGATTACGACACACAAAATAGAGCGGTAGGCAGTGGTTTGCATTTAATTAAACAGCTTCCTTTTACTACGTTATCAGGCAGTATCTCTAATGGTAAACGTTACACTCAAGGTAGCGTGGGTATTCAAGGTGCGTTAGTTGCACACAGTGGCGGGGTAACATTAGGACCTCGTATTAGTGATTCTTTTGCTTTAGTAGAAGCAAAAGGTGCAAGTGGTGCGAGGGTGAGTAATGGTATGGGTGCACGCATTGATCCTTTTGGTTACGCTATTGTGCCTTCCCTTGTTCCTTATCAATATAACAATGTTAGTTTGGATGGGAAAAATATTAGAAATAATAATATTGAGCTACTGGAAAACACTAAACAAATAGCACCGTATTCAGGTTCAAGTACCAAAATCGTTTTTAAAACCCAAGTCGGATATCCTGTATTGATTTCGGTTAAGCCTGAAAGTCCATTGGTATTAGGTGAAAATGTTTATGATAAAGATAGGCATATTGTTGGCATGGTGGGACAAAGTAACCAGATTTATGTCAGGGTTGAAAATAGAAAAGGGACACTGACCGTCGGTAAAGATGAAGATAGCTGCCAAATCGATTACTCAATACCAGAAGAAAAAGAAGCCGATAAACTCATTTTATTATCAGGTCAATGCTTATGAAATTAAATCGCTGTTTACTTTCTTGTCAGTTCTCTATTTTATTGGCGTTGATGCTATTTTCTTCTTTAGCTTCGGCAATATGTTATAAAATAACAATCACCACGACGAATCCCAATAGTGTACTTTATACCGAGCCTGGTAAAGGTTCAGCGAAAAATTGGCAAGGTGCACGGGATGATTCAGGATCAATGGGAAGTACCCCTAAAGTAATTAATGTTAATAACGATCAGTTTCAAATTCCAGGTACATTAGTGGCGAGTGGCTTTGTCTCTTTTTTTGAGGCGGGTTATGAAGTTTATGATCCTGAACAAATATTATTTCGTTGCACAGCTGATGAAGAGGGTAAATTAAGAGAGTTCTATTCAACGAATGGTGACTATAACTATGGTGGCAAAAATTTAGTTAATCCAGCTTTAGGATTACAAGAAACATATATTAGTCTCGCAAGAGGATTAGGTATCCGTATTAAAAATACTATTACGGGTGAATATTATAGCCGCTATTGGAAATCGCGACCATTAACAAATTTAGAAAGAGATAGCCAAGGGTGGATCTTAGTAAAAGCAAAAGACTTCTCTAATATGGAAGTGGAGTTATTTAAGATTAACTATGAAAGAACAAGTGATATGCCACCCGCACAATCAAGTAGCGGGCTAATTACATTTATTAACCAACCAGCAGGTTATATCGCTTTTCAAAGCTCTAACTTCTCTTATTTATTAAAAGATGGTACAGATCACGCTACAAATTATCATGGCTTTTATGCTTATTGGCCTGCTGCTGTAAATATGTCTCGTCGTATTTATATTCGTAATGTGTCCACTTGTTTTGTGCGAAATGTTACGCCTTATGTTTCATTCCCATTGGTCACTATTAATGAGTTAGCAAGTGGCAAAAAAGTGACTTTACCTATTACTATTGATTTTTATTGTCAATTAGCACCACCTGCGAACGATGGCATGAGTAATATTTCCAGCGGAACGGGAGCAGGGCAAACCGCAATGGGATTTTTACCTAGACCTACAAATGTTAACAAGGCAATTGAATTAGGATTAACAGTACCTAATGGTGCCGCAATTACCCATTTAGTGACAGACGGTTATGGTACTGACTCAAATATGGCAAAAGGGGTTGGTGTAAGAATATATCGCCCATCAGGTATGCCATTAAACTTGTTATCAACATTAGCTAATGAAGGGCAAGGTGAAGGTTATGGTTGGTATCCTATTTATGATGATGCTAGTTCAGTCTCATATAATAATGGTATTGCCGATTTAACTAAAACATTATATGCCTCATTAGAAGCGTTACCGAGAGAGAAAATAACTGCTGGTAAATTTAATGCGACATTACAAGTAATTATACAGGTGCAATAAATATGAAAAGGATCAGTATTTTTATTCTGTTACTGTGTTTTTCGTTTATCGCCAAAGCGAATTTAGCATTAGAGGGGTCAAGAGTGATCCTTTATCACTCAGACAAAGAAACATCCTTAAATATAAAGAATGATGGTGAGTTTCCTGTGGTGGTTCAAACATGGGTGGATGATGGCAATCCAGAAAATACTCCAGAAACCATAACTGATGTTTCCGCTTTATCATTACCGCCAGTATTACAATTAAAACCGAGTGAATCACAACGAGTACGAGTAATTAATAAATTTACCAATACAGATAAAGAGAAAGAGACACTTTACTGGCTTAATTTATATGAAATCATGCCTAAGCCTGCGAACAAAAAATATGATGAAGGTTTAATTAATGTCGTTGTCAGATTACAAGTAAAAGTATTCTATCGCCCTGATGATTTAATTATGGTGATTTCCGATGTCAGTAGCGCTCTTATTTTTACGAGATCAGATAAACAGTTAACAATTGAAAATCCGACACCTTTTTATGTCACTATTAAATCAGCATCTGGCGAAAATAATCCTAATATTCTCATTCCTATGATAGCGCCATTTTCAAAACAACAAGTTACATTAGAAAACAGTCAAATAAACCAAATTAGCTATATTCTGATTGATGATTTTGGTGGCGAATTTAAAGATAAAAAAGAGATAAAGTAGATTTGCTGGTGGTTTGTATTGGATTATGTAATTAAATTAGACTAATTGTTTGTTTTAATTAGTCTCATTAATTATAAAAATTGAATGAAATATAAGCCAATGTTATTTTTTTAATTACCGTATTATTTTGAGTTTCTAGATTAAGATAAATGCGCCATTTTGTCGCCACTTTCTTCCAGATACAAAAAAGCCACTTATTGCTAAGTGGCATAAATGTCTGATTTATCAGCTTAAATTTGGTGGGTCGTGGGAGGCTCGAACTCCCGACCAATTGATTAAGAGTCAACTGCTCTACCGACTGAGCTAACAACCCGATGCACTGATTATTCTCCTCTCAAATGCGATGGTCAAGTGCTTATTTTGATTTTTTTTTCAAATGGATAAAATATCGCCGATTAAATTAAAGAAAGGATCTTATCTGGTTATCAAAGCATCATTCATTTTACTAAAAGTGATCTTTTCATTACTTATACTGAGATTTGTGTCACAATAATTTCGCAAACATATTACCGCGTTAAAAAATAAAATAGCGGTAAAAACAACATCGAAAATATGAAAACACTTCAGGTATTGTATGGAAGATCAAACAGAAATTTCTCCTCCCGTTAGAGTGAAAAATGCTACTCTACAGCGCGGGCTAACAAATCGTCATATTCAATTAATTGCTATTGGTGGTGCTATCGGTACTGGTCTATTTATGGGATCAGGGAAAACCATTTCGTTAGCTGGACCATCAATTATTTTTGTTTATATGATAATTGGTTTTGTCTTGTTCTTTGTGATGAGAGCGATGGGCGAGCTGTTGTTATCAAATTTAGAATATAAGTCATTTAGTGATTTTGCTGGTGATTTATTAGGGCCGTGGGCTGGCTTTTTTGTTGGCTGGACATATTGGTTTTGCTGGGTCATTACGGGTATTGCCGATATCGTCGCTATAACGTCCTATATTAGTTATTGGGCTCCTAATTTTCCTGAATGGGGAACATCCTTTATTTGTGTGCTGACATTGCTTATTTTAAATTTAGCAACAGTCAAACTCTTCGGAGAAATGGAATTTTGGTTCTCCATGATAAAAATAACCGCAATTGTCTCTTTAATTATTGTTGGTATTGTTCTTATCAGTATTGGGTTTGAATCGCCAGCAGGACACACAGCAGCACTAGAGAATATTTGGAATGATGGGGGAATGTTCCCTAAGGGGTTAAGTGGATTTTTTGCTGGATTCCAAATTGCTATTTTTGCGTTTGTTGGGATTGAATTAGTCGGGACTGCGGCTGCAGAAACTCGTGATCCAGAAAAATCCTTGCCGAAAGCTATCAATGCTATTCCTATCCGTATTATTACTTTTTACGTACTAGCATTAGCAATTATCATGTCGGTAACTCCATGGCGTTCTATTTTGGCGGATAAAAGCCCATTTGTTGAGTTATTCGTTATGATAGGAATACCTGCAGCTGCAAGTTTAGTAAACTTCGTGGTATTAACGGCAGCAGCCTCTTCTGCAAATAGTGGGATATTTTCCACAAGCCGAATGTTATTCGGTTTATCTAAAGAAGGCGAAGCACCAAAACAGTTTAGCCAATTATCTAAACGTGCAGTACCTGCCAATGGACTGTTATTTACTAGCTTATGTTTGTCATGTGGAATTATATTAATCTACTTTATTCCTGATGTTATGCACGTATTTACCTTGGTAACAACAGTCTCTGCGTTATTATTTATGTTTATTTGGAGTATGATTTTATGCTCTTATTTGGCATATCGTAAAAAACGCCCACAATTGCATGAAAAGTCTATCTATAAAATGCCTTTGGGAATTATTATGTCGTGGCTGTGTCTTGCATTTTTTGCATTTATGACGTTGCTACTCGCTTTTGAACATGATACCCGCCAAGCATTAAGTGTGACTCCATTATGGTTTATTGCATTAGCAATTGGCTATCAGTACGTTAAAAAACGTAAACAAAAATGGCAATAGAAAAATAAATTACGCATTCTTTTTTTATTAAATGTATAGCCTTATCAATCGATGATAGGGCTATTTTTTTGATTAAAAATTAGGTGTTATTCAAGTGAGTTAATATATTTTTAGAATATGTTAACTATATCCAGCAATTTTTTTAAAATACACTATCCTACAATTAAAATAAAAGGAGACGGTATGTATAAGAATATTTTGGTTCCCATTGATATTGATGAAGATAACCTGATGAACAAAGCAATTCCGTTAGTGGAAAATATTGCAAAAAATGAAGATCCTTATGTTCACTTTTTGTATGTGTTACCTAAACTTCCACAATCTTCTTATTATCGACTTGTTATGAATGGCGATCAATTAGATCAAGGATGCTTAAAAACGTCAGCGGAAAAAGAGCTTAAAAAAATAATCGAACGTTTTGATTTACCTGATGACAGAATGCAAACTCACATTTGTATTGGTACACCACGAGATGCAATATTGCAGATTGCTGATGAGGTGAATGCGGATTTAATTGTGATTGGTTCGCATAATCCTGAAGATGACTCTTATCATATCGGTTCAACCGCCGCAGATATTACACGTTATGCAAAACGTTCTGTTATGGTAGTAAGATAATAGAGCCGTAAGATAACTCTAATGTGTTTATAAGTGAAAAATAAGAATATTTGCAGAGTTTAGTGATATCGCTGTTATGTTTTGTTCGCACGTAACAGCGATTATGCGATTAAAAAGGTAAAGCAATCGCACAAATCAGCAGCTTTTATATTTGGAACAAATTCTTTTTTTAATTACTATTACGTTATCTTCTGATAATAATTAAAAAATCCCTATGTTAACGATCACCGCATTACTAGAAAACAAATCGATTAATCCTGAACTTAACCATTATCCTGGTTTATCATTGTTGTTAGAAGATGATGAGTGCCAAGCTAAAATTCTCTTTGATACTGGAAAAGACCTTACCTTTATTTCAAATGCAAAAAAAATGGGTATTGATTTAACCACATTGAAAACGATTGTTGTGTCTCATGGGCATTATGATCATTTTGGTGGACTTACACATTTGCCAGTAGATTTTTTCACCCATAAACCACGAATTATCGCCCATCCTCATTTATTTTCTGTTCGTTATTCAGCCCTTTTTTTAGGTAATAAAAATATTAAATTTAAACGTTTAGCACCTTTATTTGATCGAGCAAAACTCGAAGCGCAGTTTTCTTTTGAATTAACACAAGCACCGTTAGTAATCGAAAAAAGTTTTATCTATTCGGGACAAGTGACTCAACGTCAAGTGAATAAACGCTATGGTGTTATTATTCATGAATCAGGTGAAGAAGATGATTATGTTCTTGATGATAGTTTTCTTGTTTGGCAAGGAAAAAAAGGCCTAGTGATTATCACTGGTTGTAGTCATTCTGGTATTGAATCCATCATTGGGCACGCGAAAAAAATAACTGGAAATAACCAAATTCAAGCGATTGTCGGGGGATTGCATTTACGTTGTGCAACACCATTTGCTTTACAGCGTGCTAAAAAAGCCATAGATGAAAATATTGATGTGTATGGATGCCATTGCACAGGGGGATTAGGGCGAAAATATCTTAATGCAAAAGATTTCAATGCAGGACAATCTTTATCTTTTGAGTAGTATTTAATGGAACGAAGTCTCTTAAAAGAGGCGAATTTTTTGTTTTTTTGGTCTGCATTCTAACAAAATAAGCTATTGAAACAAAAAAATTAAAGTGCATTTAGTGCTATTTATAATGAAGAGAATAGTAGAATAGTTATTGGCAATAAATGATCTAACTTTATTGCCAAAAGAAAAGTGTATTGGTGATTTTACTTGCGAATAACCATTACTGAACGCGACGTATTGTTTACAATATAATCCGCTGTCGAACCCAGTAAAATATTACGTTTATTGCGTGAACTTGAACCAATAATAATGGTATCTGCATCAATTTCATCTGTTAACTCTAGAATATTATAATTAGGCGTACCAATAACGGCATGGCATTGGTATTGCTCTTTGGGTAAGTTAAATTGTTGTTTTACGCATTGCTCTAATTTTTCAGTCAATAAAACTAAAGCTTGTTGCTTTTTCTCAATGACCGACGAGCTGTCACAATTAAGCCCATAAGCTTCTAAAGAGCGCAAATTAGGCATAACTGTAATGAAATGGAAATAATTTTCTGGTTTCCTAGCTAGGAAGTGAATATCTTCGATCATGCGCTGAATTCTGCTATCTTCTAATAAATCAATTGCAACGAGGTATTTGTTAGCCATAGTGTGCCTTTTCAATAAATTAGCCCTTAAATTAAGTATAAGTAAATCGGCTTACAAGTTGAAATTTAAAAGTAAATATTGCGATTATTGCATCATTATTCTTGGTTTTTTGGCTCTAAAAGATAAAAAAATGGTGTGGTGAATGCGTAAATCCATTAAAATTTAGTAAAATTGTCTAATAGATCTTTTATTATTTTTACACATCACGGAATGATCCCACTAGGTTATAGTTTATATGAGAAAATCAAGCGAAGACTTACTGAAATGTATTGCCACTATATTACAGTGGGTGCTTAATATTGGGTTACTTATTTTAGCGATTGTATTGGTCAGTTTTCTTATCAAAGAAACATATGTAATTGCTTCATTATTATTTAATTTAGGTGCAGAAGAGTCGTCTTATCAATTATTAGAAGGCATTTTGATCTACTTTCTTTATTTTGAGTTTATTGCACTTATTGTTAAGTATTTTTTATCTGGTGGGCATTTCCCTCTGAGATATTTTATTTATATTGGAATAACAGCAATAGTGCGTTTAATTATTGTTGAGCATAAAGACTCCGTTGATACGCTAATTCAATCAGGTGCAATATTGTTGTTAGTTATTGCGTTATTTATCGCTAACACTGAAAAACTAAAACGAACTTAATTCGCCTATAAGTTGTGCTTAGTAAGCTACTTAGCATAGAAAGCATGACTTAAGATTAAAAATAAAGAGTAAGGTTTTCCGCAAGATTGGGAGAGGTATGTTATTATCTCTCCCAATTCTATTCTGGGTTATACAAAAATATTACTATGTCTTATCAATGTCCATTATGTTATCAGGCGCTTTCTCTTCAAGCTCACAGTTGGGTCTGTGAAAATAATCATCAATTTGATTGTGCTAAAGAAGGGTATGTCAATTTGTTGCCAGTGCAATTTAAACGCTCAAAAGAGCCTGGTGATAGTGCTGAAATGATTAATGCACGCCGTGAGTTTTTAGATGCAGGTTTTTACCAGCCAATGCGAGATAAAGTGGCTGAGTTAATACAAACATTATTGCCTGAAGATAACAGTGTTGTATTGGATATTGGTTGTGGTGAAGGTTATTACACCAATCAATTTTATCAAAATCTAAAATTACATAATCCACAAGTTTATGGCTTAGATGTTTCTAAGGTTGCAATTAAATATGCAGCTAAACGCTATTCATCCATTCATTTTTGTGTAGCTTCAAGTCAACGTTTACCTTTTTGTGATGCTTCTTTAAATGCGGTTGTGCGTATTTACGCCCCTTGTAACAGTGATGAATTAGCAAGAGTCATTGTGCACAATGGTTATATTATTACTGTTACACCAGCTCCTCGTCACCTTTATCAGTTAAAAGCACTGATTTATTCAGAAGTACATCTTCACCCATTAAAAGAAGAACATTTTGATGGGTTTAATAAAGTGTCTGAACATCAAGTTGCTTATATGATGAATTTAAACGGTAAGCAGGCTTTTGATTTATTACAAATGACGCCGTTTGCATGGCGTGCAAGCGAAGAAGTAAAACAAACATTAGCGGAAAGTAAAAACTTTGAATGTGAAACAGACTTTTTAATTCGAGTCTATCAACGTCATGCTTAATAATGTGAAATAATAATATTTTATTAAGTTAATAAAAAAGCTTAGGTCGTGATATTTCAAACCTAAGCTTTTTAATATGCTTTATTAGTGATTATTTGGCGTACATAAATAATTCTAAGTGTTCGAATACAATATTAAAGCCGATAGCAATTAATACGATCCCGCCAATAATTTCTGCTTTTTTTCCAAGTACTGGGCCAATGTAGCGCCCAATTAGCATACCCAGCGTAGCCATGATCATGGTCATCATACCAATCGTCATTGCGGTATGAACAATATTGACTTGAAGAAACGCTAAACCGACACCAATTGCCATTGCATCAAGGCTTGTAGCAATACCTGTGGCGATTAAAGATAGTGAGCCGTGGCGTTGTGGGGCTTCTTCTTCACAAGGACAATCATCGCCACGTTTTAAGCTTTGGTAAATCATCCGGCTACCAAGAACAAACAGTAATCCAAAGGCAACCCAGTGATCCCATTGAATAATATATTGGCTAGTATATAAGCCTATCGCCCAACCAATAACGGGTGTGCTGGCTTCAATAATACCGAATATAAATCCAGTGCGGAGTGCTTCGCGAAAACGAGGTTTGTGTAATGTGGCTCCTTTACAGACAGCAACAGCAAATGCGTCCATAGAAAGGGCAAGGGCGAGAATGATAGTAGCGTAGAAACTCATAATAAAGCCTCGGTTGGGGTATTTCCATATACACACAATTGACCCCCAACCAAAGAAGTACAATTATGTGTCTATGGTCTTGCCAACCGTATTACGGCATCTGCACCACGCTAGATGAAAATAAGCGAGTATGTTGATACAGATTTCTTAAAATAATTATTCTTATTTTAAGACAGGCTACTCCCCAATGACTTGGTGCAGAAGATAACATATTATTTTCGAAAGGCAACATATTATTTATTATATTTCAAAGATGATATTGATAATAATTATCATTATTAAATCAGGTTGTTTTAAATATATTTTAAACGATCTTCAAATGTTAAAAAAATGATAAAATTCAATATGATGAATTATTAACCATATAATAAATGATGGGTTTTAATTATTTTTATAATAAGAAATTAATATTTTATAGAAATGAGTACACCTAAAAATTATAAGCTCTATTTCCTACAAAATTAAATAAATATTAAATGAGCCTATATTTAATAAGTATATTTAGTGCTGGAATTTAATATATAAAAATAAAAAGTTTTAAATTATAAAAAGATAGATTGCTTAATTTCAAATGTATATTTAATAATTATTTTCTTTAGTTATCTAAGGGTTAAGCGATGATTAAAAATAAAGTAGCTGAAATAAAAAAGCCATTCAAAATGAATGGCTTTTCGTCTAAATAGTGACCCGTCCTGAATAAGGTTGACACTTTTCCAATCTGAAATTGGAGAGTGTAATGAAACCAATCACTAAACGAACTCAACGCGATTATTCTCTCGCTTTTAAATTACAGCTTGTTGACCAAGTTGAAAAAGGCGAAATAACCTATAAACAAGCCCAAGATCGCTATGGTATACAAGGATGCTCTACTGTTTTAGTTTGGCTTCGTAAGCATGGTAGGTTAGATTGGTCAAACGGTACCCCTGATACTTTTTATAGAGGTTCAGCTATGACCCAATCTTCTGAACAACAAACGCCGGAACAACGCATTAAGATCCTTGAAAAGGAACTTGAAGAGGCTCGGCTTAAATCCGATTTCTTCGAAGCAGTGGTTAAAGTCATGGATAGAGACTTTGGAGTTCGTTTGTCAAAAAAGCGCAAAGCCGAGTTATTAAAGAAAAAACGGTTAAAAACCTCACCGTAACAATTGCTTGCCGTTTTATGCAGATCAGCCGACAGGCTTATTACAAGAGACTGGATAGAACTGAGGAACGAAAGAAAGCCGATTCGGCCATCATTGATGCTGTTAAATCTGAACGAGTCTTACAACCTCGACTGGGTGGGCGTAAATTACATTTTATTTTAAAGCAAAAACAGATGGTTATTGGTCGTGATCGGCTATTTTCTTTATTGAAGGAACATCAGTTACTGGTGCCTAATAAACGGGCTTATCATCGAACAACCTTAAGCCATCATCGTTTTTATCGGCATCCAAATTTAATTAAGTCAGGGTTTATCCCCACACAACCAGAACAGCTTTGGGTAGCAGATATTACCTATTTATCGACGCATGAAGGTGATACTTATTTAAGTTTAATTACGGATGCGTATTCACGAAAAATCGTGGGATATCATTTAGATAACAATATGAAAACAAGTTCAGTGAAGAAATCGTTGGTTCAGGCGTTAAAAAAACGGACTTCGACAACTTCGTTAATCCATCATTCAGATCGAGGGATACAGTATTGTTCTTCGGAATATCAGGAGATACATAAAGAGCATAATATTCAATGTTCTATGACTGATGGGTATGATTGTTATCAAAATGCCTTAGCAGAACGAATTAATGGAATATTAAAAATGGAGTATCTACTGATAAAACCGAGTAATCTGGAACAAGCAAGAAAATTAGTAGAAGAATCAATCCAACTCTATAATGAAAAACGGCCACACTTATCGTTAAACTATAAAACGCCCGATGAAGTACATCGAGCGTTTTATGCCTGAAAAGTTGTCAACCTATATCAGGACTAGTCATAGTGTTAATTAGTCACACTGTACTTTGATTGCAAGACCACCGCGTGATGTTTCGCGGTATTTAGCATTCATGTCTTTACCCGTTTCATACATGGTTTCAATGACTTTATCGAGAGAAACACGAGGTTCACTGGTACGACGAATTGCCATACGCGCGGCATTGACTGCTTTAACAGAAGCAATGGCATTACGTTCAATACAAGGAACTTGGACTTGGCCTGCAACTGGGTCACAAGTTAAACCAAGGTTGTGTTCCATACCGATTTCAGCAGCGATACAGACTTGTTCTGGACTTCCGCCTAATAATTCAGCAAGACCCGCAGCTGCCATTGAACAAGCTACGCCAACTTCGCCTTGGCAACCTACTTCTGCACCAGAAATAGAAGCATTCATTTTGTAAAGAATACCAATTGCGCCAGATGCTAAGAAATAGCGTAAGTAGATTTCTTGTGTAACAGGTTCGATGCAACGATCGTAGTAAGCCAATACAGCAGGAACGATACCACATGCGCCATTTGTTGGTGCTGTTACAACGCGTCCACCTGCTGCGTTTTCTTCATTAACCGCTAGTGCAAACATATTGATCAGATCAACGACTTTCATTGGATCGTTTGACAGGCTGTTGCTTGATGTCAATAAGCGATTTAATGCAGCAGCACGACGAGGTACACGTAATGGCCCTGGTAATACGCCTTCTGTATTTAAACCGTGTTCAATACACTCTTGCATTGTTTTATAAACATCAGCGAAATAAGCATTAATTTCTGCTTGAGTATGCAGATCCAGCTCATTTTTCATCATTAAGCTGGAAATGGATAAACCCGTTTCTTTACAGTGTTTTAATAGCTCTTCTGCGCTAGCATAAGGGTATGAAACAGGCTTGCTGTTTAATGTTGATTTACCGAAGTTTTCTTCATCAACGATAAAACCACCACCAATAGAGTAGTACGTTTTTCTATAGACTTCTTTGTCGCCAGCAAAAGCATGGATTGTCATACCATTTTCATGTAATGACAGGTTGTCATTGCTAAAATGCATACTTTCTGCTGGGAAATCGACCACTTTTAAGCCGTTTGCTAATGATAGCTTGCCAGTTTCTTCAACTTCACGAATAAAACCGGGAATGCTGTCAATATCGACAGTAGCTGGTGCATTACCTGCTAACCCCATAATAATTGCGATATCAGTATGGTGACCTTTGCCTGTCAAAGACAAGGAGCCGTAAACATCAACAGCTACGCGAGTGACAGACGCAATCAATTCCTGGCTGACTAAATCATCGACAAATTCTTTACCCGCTTTCATTGGCCCTACGGTGTGAGAGCTAGATGGTCCGATGCCCACTTTAAACATGTCGAAAACGCTAATCACGTCAGACTCCTTAATAATAAGAGAGAGGGTTAAAAAGAATGAAATATAGTTATTTATAGTAAAGGGATCGTTTTTACGATTATATCGTCCCGTTAATAATGTAGTTTACAACATTTTTTTAAAATAGCTAAGTAGAGTTGTGGAGGCGATGATAAAAAGCACAAGCTGGATATAAAATAGCGTGTTAAGTAATATGTAAAGCGAGTCTATGTAAAATAGCGGCGGTTAATCCCCAGACGAGATGTCCATTATAGGGATAAAAGTAGATACGATGATTTTCACCAGCACGATGAAAATCTAGTGGTTGATAATGTTGGGCATTAAGTACATGGCTTAGTGGCATTTCAAAGATAGAGGCGACTTCAGCAGGGTTATGGCGTAAAGGTAAACCCGCAGGAATAACACCCACAATAGGGGTAACTAAATATCCGCTAGAACTTTGCAAAGGGGCTAATTGACCAATAACGGATACGGCATGGGGTGGAATAGCCACTTCTTCATGCGCCTCCCTTAGTGCTGTTGCAATAAGGTTGTTATCTTCAGGATCGCGTTTACCGCCGGGTAAAGCGACTTGCCCTGCATGAGAGCGTAACGTTGATGCACGCTCAGTTAATAATAATGTTGGGTTAGGTTTATTGATAATCGGCAGCAGGACAGCTGCCGATTTTTGGGCATGAAGAGGCTGATTTACCTTGTCATCAGGTAATGTGAGTTGAAAACGATTGATAAAAGTATCAATGGGTGTCATCGATAGTAGACTCACTTAAAACAGTTAATATTTGCCCAAGTTTATCGAATGTTTCTTGGTACTCTTTTTCAGCAACGCTATCAGCAACAATACCACCACCTGCCCAACAGTAAATTTTATTTTTTTCAGTTAATAAAGTGCGAATGCTGATATTGGTGTCCATTGTGCCACAAAAACTGATATAACCAATTGCACCACAATATCCATGGCGACGATGAGGCTCTAATTCTTCAATGATCTCCATAGCTCTGATCTTCGGCGCTCCGGTAATTGAACCACCAGGGAAAGCCGCTCTTAATAGATCCGTTGCTTTTAAATGCTCAGGAAGCGCTGCGGTGATAGTACTGACTAAATGGTGTACTGCTGGGAAACGCTCGACAACAAACAATTCAGGAACCTTAACAGAACCTGTTACTGCAACTTTGCCAATATCATTACGCATCAAATCTACAATCATTAAGTTTTCAGCGCGATCTTTACGTGAATTTGCTAATAATTGAGCTTGTTCATCATCTTCTTTTGGCGATGCTTTACGAGGTAGTGTGCCTTTTATAGGACGTGTTTCAATTTTATTATCAACTAAATGAATAAAACGTTCAGGTGAAACACTAATCACAAAGTTATTTGGCAAACACATAAAAGAAGAAAAAGGTGCTTTATTAGCTTGATTCAATGTTAAGAATGCGTTCCACTCACTGCCTGTATAGCTTGCACAAAAACGTTGAGCTAAATTAACTTGATAGCAGTCACCCGAAAGTAAGTATTGATGAATTTTAGCAATTTTCTCGTTATATTCATCACTACTGATGTTTGATTGCCAATCTGTTGTTAAGGTGAATCGTGAATCAAGAGCTGTGGAAGTTTGGCTTTCTAACCACTGTAAGCGCTCATCAATATTGTGATAGCTAATTAAAGTGGCTTTTTTTAAATCGTGATCAACAATAAGTGCCCAATCATAAATACCAATTGCCATATCTGCGAAACTAAGTTCATTTTTCGCTATTTCAGGTAAATTTTCAAAACGACGACCTAAGTCATAACTCCAGATACCTAAAGCGCCACCCAAAAAAGGCAATGACTCACTTTGTTCTGGGTGAAAATCGAATTGTTCCAACGCAGATTGAATGAGAGTGAAGGGATCTTTTTTAGAACGTTTGACTGTGCCGTTTTTTTCTTTAATCGTTGTCGTTTGTTTGCGAGTTTCTAAAGTCACAGCAGGATCGGAGACAACAATATCAAAACGATTATGAGGATGTTCGGCAAAGCCAGAATGAAGTAAACTAGACCAAGGCAATGACGCAATAGGAGAAAATACCCGCAATGCTAGATCAGGGGTATAAGTTAGTTCGCGTTGTTGTAATTGCATATCCATCTTATGACCATGTAAACAAAGTGTGTTGTATTATTTGCACAATAAATTGTAATCAAAAAGATTACATTCATGTAAATACAAAATAGACGTTAATAAAGATAAGAGTAACATTATGTTTCTAGGAATGCCTACATTAACACATGAAGAGCAACAAAAAGCGGTAGAAAAAATCCAATCTCTTATGGCTGAGGGAATGAGCAGTGGAGAGGCTATCCAATTAGTAGCTCAAGAGTTAAGAGAGAAACACGCGACCCGTGAATCTGTTTCTATTGTATTTGATGATGAAAATGAATAAAACAATTTTTTAACAAATGTCACAATTGTGTTATTAACCATATGCTATGCTTAATGAAAACACATCCTGTTTTAAGGGATATTTTCGGGAGGTTATATGACATTAAGCAAGCTTGTGAGTCAAACAGGGATACTTGGAGCAGGTCTTTTACTTGCCGTTTCTTTTGGAGCATCTGCAGAAAGTATCGAAAATGTGAATAAAGATATTGTGCGCTCTGCACCATTTTCGAGTTGTGTTAATTTAGATAACAATCAACTTGTTACAAGAGTAAAAAATGATTATTTACAAAATCGTTTACCTCGCTGGCAAGATGATAAAAATGCATTAGGATCAAAACCTGTTGCAAGTATTAATGCTAATGAAGTTATCAAGATGGATAATAACTATCAGATGGTATTGAATGTAAGAGGGGCGAGAACAGACCTTCGTTACAATGTTCAAGTCAATTGTGATGACAATACTATTACTTATGTTTCCCCTAAGTAATAGATAGGTGATAGTGAGTTGTAGTTAATCGATTGAAAGAAAAAGAGATAAACCAAGGTTTATCTCTTTTTTTTTTACCATTATCAAAATAACGGAGAGTGTTTGACTATTTTTTTACTGGTGGGTCATAAGGTAAACGAGAATAGTGCTGGCTTCTTGCACGATAAAATACCAGCCTTTCTTGAAAGAAGGCTTGAAAAGCTTGAGGTTGTTCTCTTAAAACAGCATCTGCTACAACAGGCATGTTATAGCGCTCTTTAAAAGCAACGCCTGAAGCGGCTAAACTTATATTTAGCTTATCTTTTTCTTCTTGTGTTAATTCTGAAAGGTTATAACTCATTATCTTTCCCTCTATAACAATATAAGTAAGGTAAAAGAGCGCGCTTATTAATGCAAGTAAATAAAGATATTAGTCATTAATGTGTAGTAAAAATGATGTGCTTTATTTGGGTCGATTTTTAATCAAGGTCATTAAATATAACAATAAAAATCTATTCTTCTTTAATTGTTATACCACTTTATGAGTAATTCAAATAAGGCTAATGATAAAATGAGTATTTTTAATCCTTATTAAATAGATTTTAAAATAGAGAAAAAGCAGTTTATCTCTGAAAAGAGTAAATAATATGAATGTTTAATTTGATTTAGATCAATGAAAAGAGTGATGGATTTTGCATTAAAAATAGGTAAATAATGTTAATTTATTAATGAGATATTTCATGTTTTTTTATTTTGTATTGTTTGACAATGAGTTATGATAAGGCACTGAAATATTGAGATAAAAAAATGCCCTGTTGGGGAAACAGGGCGAAAATTAATACAACACCAGGGAAAAACATAGTATAAATAAAATTAACCAAATGGTTAATAGGTAAACTTACGTGATTCTACATTTTTTTATTAATATAAAATAAACTTTAATTAATGTTCAAAAAAGAATAAGGTTATTAATGAATAGCTAGTGAATAAAAAAAGAGAAGAGAAAGCAATCAACAGTATTCATTAAAAATGAAAGATAACTAACCATGCTATAATTAATGCATTAGGAAAGTATGATAAAATAAAGATGTAAAGTTTATTTTTTATCTTATTTTAATATCTTATTAATATTAAAGCATTTTATTGACATGGCAATATAAAATATTTATTGTTAATTGTTATAAAAATCTTTATTTCTTAAATGTTAATTACTGAGATGTTAAATCTTACATTAAAAAAATCTTAATTAAACACTTTAATAGTTCATTTAAATCTTATTTTAGATAAATAGAAAAGATTATTAACTGATGTTTTTTTAATCTGTTTGTTCTTTTTTCTAAAATGACTGATTAACTTAATGACTAAAGTATTTGCTTTACTTTTCCGAGTTAATAAAATAAAGAAATAATTATTTATCCTAATGATATGTATGGTTTTTTTATTTTTCAATATTGTTCATTTTAGTTAACGATATAATTAAATTAAAATAATAATATGTAAAAAAATAAACAAAAAATATACATATCACGCAATATTGTGTTACATTTAGTTCGCTTTTCACACAGTAATTTTTGATATTACTTTAAGACGGATTCGTATCAGTAATTGTCTCAATTACACGATATCTGCTTACTTTTTTATTTCAATAGCGATGTAAGGATAGGTTATATACGTTATTACATAAGGGGATTGATTTGACAGGGCTAATAAACTTTGCGAATAACATTTTATGGGGATATGTTCTTATCTACTTACTTCTTGGAGTAGGTATTTACTTTACTATCCGTACTGGATTTATACAAATCCGACATTTTAGTCATATGTTCTCTATTTTAAAAAATAGCCATAAGTCAGATAAATCAGGAATTTCTTCCTTTCAGGCATTATGCACTAGTCTAGCTGCGCGGGTAGGTACTGGAAATTTGACGGGAGTCGCGATTGCTTTAACTGCGGGTGGCCCTGGCGCTATTTTTTGGATGTGGGTAGTCGCTTTAATTGGTATGGCGACATCATTAATAGAAAGTACACTCGCACAACTTTATAAAACAAAAGATGATGATGGTAACTACCGTGGTGGTCCTGCTTATTATATGACAAAAGGACTGAAAATGCGCTGGATGGGTGTTCTCTTCGCCATTTTCTTAATTATCGCTTTTGGCTTAGTTTTTAATGCTGTTCAAGCGAATTCGATTGCTCAAGCTACAGCTTCTGCCTTTAATTTTGATCCACTTTACGTGGGGATCTTTTTAGTACTAACCAGCGGATTTATTATTTTTGGTGGCCTGCGTTGGATTGCTCGTGTTGCTGAATTAGTTGTTCCTGTCATGGCAACAGCTTATTTATTATTAGCATTTTGGGTTGTTGCAGATCATATTGAACGCTTACCCGAAGTTTTTATTTTAATTTTTAAAAGTGCCTTTGGATTACAAGAAGCGGCTGCTGGTGCCATTGCTTACGGTATTAGCCAAGCGATGACACAAGGTATTCAACGCGGTCTCTTTTCTAATGAAGCAGGTATGGGTTCTGCACCGAATGCTGCTGCTTCAGCAACACCTTATCCACCGCATCCTGCATCTCAAGGCTATATTCAAATGCTAGGTGTTTTCATGGATACCTTGGTTATTTGTAGTGCCACTGCGGTGATCATTTTATCATCAGGTGTACTAGACAGTTATCCAGAAGGTATTAACGGTATTCAATTAACACAATTGGCCTTGTCATCTAGTGTGGGTGGTTGGGGAAGTACTTTTATTGCAATTGCAATTTTCTTCTTTGCTTTTACCTCCATTATTGCCAATTATGCTTATGCTGAGAGTAATATGATTTTCCTTGGACGTAATCACACAACAGGGCTATTTCTTTTACGTTCAGCGGCTTTAGCTATGGTGATGTTTGGCGCTTTAGCGGATATGCCTCTTGTTTGGAAAATGGCCGATCTCTCAATGGGATTAATGGCAATGACTAATTTAATTGCAATCATCTTGCTTTCTGGTGTCGCCTTAAAATTAGTTAAAGATTATAACCAGCAACGACAAGCAGGTTTACTGCCTACATTTGATATTCGCCAATATCCAGAGTTACAAGATGACATTGAGGAAGGAATTTGGGATGAAAATATTGTTCCTGATGAACCTTTAGTTCGATGTGAAAAAGTGAGCAATAACTAAAGCACTAATAAAAAAGCGTCAAAACTCAGAACCCATATTCTTTAATATGGGTTTTTTTATTACAATTTAACTTTGGGAATAATCAATCAAGGATCAGAAATGAGGTCTAGTCGGTATTATATAGGATTACTTATTGCAATAAGCCTCTTAACCAGTTGTGCCAAACAACCAGTATTTATTGATAGAGGTGAATATATAGTTAAAGTTATTCCTAATAAGCAGGAAGCAAATGACTGTGTAAAATATCTGGTGATGCACTATACCGCGCTAGATGATGAACGCTCGCTTAAGGTTCTTACTGGGGGGCGAGTCAGTAGTCACTATTTAATCCCTACACATCCTTCATCTATTGATGGAAAGCCAGTGATTACTTCTTTAGTGGATGAAAGGCAAATTGCATGGCATGCGGGTATTAGTCAGTGGGGAGACGCAACTAGCCTAAATAATTGCTCTATTGGGATCGAGATAGTCAATCTGGGTTACCGTGATAATGGCAAGTTTAGGTATTGGTATTCTTATACAGCGGATCAAATCGTGACGATTTCAGCGGTAATGAAAGATATTATTGAACGTTATGATATCGAACCTCAAAACGTTTTGGGTCACAGTGATATTGCACCTCTCAGAAAAGTTGATCCGGGTCCTTTATTTCCTTGGGAAAGATTAGCCAGTCAAGGTATAGGTGCTTGGCCTGATAAGCAATTAGTGAAAACTTATTTAGCAGGTAGAGATCCTTCAGAGCCTGTTGATGTTGCGAACTTCCAAAAGTTATTACAGCAATATGGTTATCAAACACCAACGAATGGTGTGTTAGATAATAATGCACAAAAAGTAGTGAAGGCTTTTCAAATGCATTTTAGGTCGAGCAAAGCAGATGGTATTCCTGATGCTCAATCAGAGGCGATTTTAAAGGCATTGATTGAGAAATACCGAACTTAAAGTTTCCTGTGATGAGCTGTACTGAATAGATAGTAAAAATGCAGGTAATAGAAAAGCAAAAAGCGTCTCCAATATAAAATTTGGAAGACGCTTTTTTATCAACTTATAATCAGCATTACAAATTAGGTGATATATGCTGGTTATTTCGCTGTATTTTCTATTGGAAGACTTTCTTCTTTAAAATTTAAGCTAACAACCAGCGAGATTACAAATGCAATCGCACCTGGTAATACCCAACCTAAGCCATAATCAGACAGTGGGATATAGCTAAATAATTGCAGTAAATCAGCATTTAACCATTTCAATTGTTTCAACGTATCGAAAAGGCTCATCAAAACAATGATTGCAATTGTAAAGCGATAGGTAAAGCGAGGCGCTTTTAATTTATTACGAATAAATTGCAGTAATACCAATGTGACTGATGTTGGATAAATCATTAATAATGCAGGAATAGTCACTCGTAATAGTGTATCAAGACCAAACGTTGATACAACTGTGGTCATTAATGTAAATACCACAACCCAAAAGCGATAGCCTAAACGATGATGGAATGTCGCAAAGTAGTCTGCCGCAGCACTTGTTACACCGACAAGTGTTGTCATACTGGCTAATAAAACAATACCTCCCATCAACCAAGTACCCACAGAGCCAAATAACGCATCAACATAACGTGAGAAAATCTGGCCACCGTTAGTAGCATTGAGTGCTGGATCAGCAAAAACAGAAACAGAGTGGCTTGTTGCACCTAAGTAGAAAAGGCACAGATAAAGTGCTGCTAATAGTAAGACTGAAATCATGCCTGCTTTTATGGTAATAAAACCGATCTGGTGTGGTTCAGTAATGCCTTTGGTATATAAAGCACGAGCAACGATACCACCAAATGCCATAGCAGAGAGGACATCCATGGTTTGGTAACCATCAATAAAGCCAGAGAAGAAGCCATTTACCGCATAAAGGCCTGTTGGTTCACCAATTGGGGAAATCGGTTTAGCCACAACAGCAATGCCCACAACCACTAGCAGAATTAACAGTGCTGGTGTCATAAACTTACCAATGGCGCTTATCATTGTGCCTTGTTTGAGCATGAAAAACATACTTGTGATATTGAAAACAAGTGCGAAAGTAAGGTGTGTTGCCGTATTTTTCTCAATAAGCCCTAAAGGTAAGAAACCCATTTCATAAGCAGTATTGGTGACACGAGGCATCGCAAAAGTAGAACCTACGATAAGATACAGTGCTACCCAGAAAATCACAGCCACCCATGAAGGCAAATCAACAGAAAGGCGCTCTCCACGTCCACGAATTGCGACGATAACCAAGGTAAGAAAAGGGAGTAAGACACCTGTAACAAGGAAACCTAAAGATGTACTAAACCAGAGGCTTCCTGATTGGAAACCCGCCATAGGAGGGAAAATAATATTGCCAGCGCCAAGGAAGAGTGCGAAAACCATCATCCCAAGAACGAGCATGTCTTTTGTAGAAAGCATAACTAAAACTACCTGTCTGTGAAGAAAATATATTAATGATTTATATTTGTTATTCTATATCTAGCCTAATTAACAGCTTAATATGTTGTGAAAATGCAGTTTGAATAACGAAAAGTGAATTGATAGTAACAAATTCTGAAGGATATGTAAGAAGAAAGGCAGATTTAACGCTCATTTAACAGTAATTATAGAATAATAAAAGGCTATATTTTTGGTCGAAAAGCAGTGTGATCCTCTGCTAAGGATCACAATTGCTATATAATTTTGTAGACATTCGCGATAAAACACAAAAAAGATCGTGTTTAAATAAATTTATCGATAGCGACTGCAACACCGTGCTCTTCATTAGAAAGTGTGACGAATTTAGCGACTTTCTTCACTTCTTCAGGCGCATTTCCCATCGCAACACCTAAACCTGCATATTTTAGCATTGCCAAATCATTACCTTGATCACCAATACACATGATTTTTTCTGGTGTAATTTTCAAATGTTCAGCAACTTTTTTAACCGCACTCCCTTTATTGACATTGGTATTTAATACTTCAATAAAATAAGGGGCACTACGTAATATGCTGTATTGTTCATAAATATTAGTAGGAAGATATTGAATAGCATTATCCAAAACGGCAGGTGCATCAACAATCATAAACTTACTAAAATACATATCAGTTTGCATTTCATTCAGTGGACGATAATAAAGCGGAGTCCAAGATAAAAAGGCTTCTTGGCAGGTGAAATGGCTAATATGACTGTTGGTAGTATAAATCTTATTATCGCTGATAACGTGAAAATGGACGCCAATCTCACGAGCAAGGTTTTCAAAATAGAGATAATCTTCAAAATTGAGCAGATCTTGAATAATCACTTCACCATTATCTGCTTGATGGATTTGGCTACCATTATTGCTGATGCAGTAACAATCAGAGGTATCAAGACCGAGTATTTTTAAATAGGGAGAGATGCCATTGAAGGAGCGTCCTGAAGCTAATACAATCTTAACTCCCGCCTCTTTTGCTCGCTGAACTGCTTGTTTTACTTCTGGCGTAATTTCGTGTTGTTTGTTAAGCAAGGTTCCATCTAAATCAATCGCGATAAGCTTAATACTCATTAGCATCCCCATATTAAATAAAAGCAATTATGATAAAGGAAGGGCGAAGCGGTCTATCATCACATAGCTTGAGTATTATTTATGTGACATTAAAGGCTATCTGTATAATGCCACATAAATGGAAGGGTTAATCACAACAAGGTGACTGTAAATGTAAAGGCTGTTTGGTTTCTAAAACGATCTCTTGATTTTGCCGGAAGTCGAAAGGCGTGATGCCATACTCTTTACGGAACATATAAGTAAAGTGAGATTGTGAACCAAAGCCAAAATCAAGGGCGATATCGAAGATAGAGCGCTCACTGGTACGTAATAAGTGAATAGCACCAGCTAATCTACGCTGACGGATATACTTTCCTAAAGAGGTGCCCGTGACTTCTTTAAAGATTTTCTGCATGTGCCAAAGAGAATACCCAGAATAAGCCGCCAACTCTTCAAGATGGATAACACGGCCTAAATGTTCCTCAATCCATTTACTTAGGGCGCAAACCAATGCGAGATGATTATCTTGTGGCATTACAGTTCCATTCTATCAATGAAGTTAAGGTAAAAATCAAAATTAACTCCCTAATCTTATACAAAAAATAGCAGACAGAGAAATCCATATTAATGGATAGCTATCTCTAATCGTTGGCAAAATGTGTACTTAAATAATATAAGGTCATTTTACATACAGTTTAGAGCGAAATAATGCAAATTATCTGAAGTCTGTCGAGGAAGCGTTTACCTTTCATAATGAAAGTTATGCTAAATTTACTCATAGAGATAATTGATTGCGAATTTTATAACAACAACCCCCTGTCTTGTTATCGTATTTAAGCGAATGCTTATAATGTGATAAGTCATACTAACAAAATGTATTTAAAGGATTTTAAATTGAACGCAAAGAAAATAATTATTAGCTTAATTATTGCATTAGTCATTACCTTTGGCCTCTATCTTGTGGCTTTAGATAATTTTTGCGATCGAGGAGAGGATTTCCAACAAGGTCTCTGTCGCTTTACCACATTATTCCCCTCTAAACATCACTAAAAGATAGCTTTTCTTATTATTTTTCGCCTAGCATAAAATGTATTTGTTATTCAAGTCAGAATAGTGTTTTAATGGTGGCTTGAAATAAACAAAATCGTAAATATTAGTTTACACGTTAAGTTGATAAAATAATAAAGAGAAGAGGATGTATGGCGAGAGAGTCGCAACAGACAGAACTTAAGCGCGGTCTGAAAAATCGACATATCCAGCTAATTGCGCTGGGTGGTGCTGTCGGCGCTGGTCTGTTTCTTGGTATAGCGCAAACTATTAATATGACAGGCCCATCAGTAATATTAGGATATGCTATTGGTGGTTTTATTGCGTTTATGATCATGCGCCAATTAGGCGAAATGGTTGCCGAAGAGCCTGTTGCGGGTTCGTTTAGTCACTTTGCTAATAAATATTGGAGCCCGTTTGCTGGCTTCTTATCTGGCTGGAACTATTGGGTGATGTTTATTCTTGTCGGTATGGCAGAATTAACAGCAGCAGGTAAATACATTAACTATTGGTTACCTGATATTCCTGTTTGGGTTTCCGTTGCTATCTTCTTTGTAGCAATCAACTTAATCAATTTGATCAACGTTAAGATGTATGGTGAAACAGAGTTCTGGTTTGCCATTATTAAAGTGTTGGCGATTGTTGGTATGATTTTATTTGGGAGCTACTTACTGGCAAGTGGTAATGGTGGCCCTCAAGCTTCGGTTAGCAATTTATGGGAGCTAGGCTTTTTCCCTCATGGCTTTACGGGCTTTATGTCTGCATTAGCCATTGTTATGTTCTCTTTTGGTGGACTTGAGCTGGTGGGGATCACCGCGGCTGAGGCGGAAAACCCAAAAGTGAGCATCCCAAAAGCGACTAACCAAGTTGTTTATCGTATTTTAATTTTCTATATCGGTTCGTTGTTAGTGTTACTTTCACTTTATCCTTGGACTCAAGTTGTGAAAGGTGAAAGCCCGTTCGTACTGATTTTCCATAACTTGGATAATTTCTTAATCGCGAATATTTTAAATGCCGTGGTATTAACTGCTGCACTGTCTGTTTATAACAGTGGTGTTTATTCTAATAGTCGTATGCTTTATGGCTTGGCAAAACAAGGTAATGCGCCACATGCGCTTTCTCGCATTAATAAACGTGGTGTACCGGTAGTGTCGTTACTATTGTCAGCAATTGCGACTTCATTAGGTATTTTAGTTAACTACTTATTACCTGATCAGGCACTAGAACTATTAATGGCGTTGGTTGTAACCACGCTAGTACTTAACTGGATAATGATCTGTTTAGCGAATTTAAAATTCAGAGCGGCAAAAACAAAAGAGGGTGTAGAGCCTTTCTTTAAAGCACTTTGGTATCCATATGGTAACTATATCTGCCTGGCTTTCTTATGCATGATTTTAGTGATTATCTTATTTATGCCACAAGTGAATATTTCGGTAATTTTAATGCCATTCTGGATTGCGTTCTTATGGGTTGGATTTAAGATTTCCCGTATGAAGAAAACACCTAATAGTACTCAAGTAAGCCAAGATATTTAAATGTTACTGACTTATTTGGATAATAAAAAACGCATCATTAAGATGCGTTTTTTTATGTTCTATTTTTATTATTTGCAATTATTTTGAACGGAAAAAATAAAAAATTACTGCCAACGTAACCAAGCAAATAACACGTTACCATTGTTATAAGTACCAGGCACATAAGTGGCTTGTAATGAAAGATGTCCGTAACCGACAGACACTAACGGTAACGGGAGTGGCATAGGAATATAGTTGTATTCATGGCGCGCTGTAATACTTAGTGTAAAACCTGCGCCCATACGAAACCCATCTTTATCACCAGGATACCACATTTTCTCAAAACCATAGCCCATAATAGGCTGTACACGGTTATTAGAGTCCATAAATGCCATCGCATAAAGAGAGTGCCAATCACCATCGTTGTCATAACGATATTTACCCATACCAAAGCCCCAAGGTGTTTCGTTATAGCGATCCGTTTTTTCTTTATCGTAAGTAAAACGATTATGCCAAGTCCATACAGGCAAATAGTAGTTATATTGGTCATTGTCCCAAGTTTGATTGACATTACGTTTGAATTTTCCCCAGTAGCTTTCTTCATTATTAGATTGAGATGGATTACTGGTGATTTGTTGGTTTTCTGTCGTAATAATCTGATGGGTATTGGAATTATTTTCAGAAGCGAAAGCAGACGTTGTTAATGCAAGAGACAACAGCGTTGTGGCTAATACGCTAGGGTGAAAATAGGATGATGACATAATATAACTCCGAGTACGGCATAAACAGTGATTCTGGTGATGACAAATAAACATTACTAATAGTGTTATTTAATCGACAAGTATTTAAGATAAGAGGTATCTGAAACTTTACTTCTTAAATAAAATCTTAAGGGATAAGAATCGGTTATAAAGAAAATAAATAGATTTATTATATTTATGGATGTAATTTTTTCTGATATTAAATGCTGTTTATTTTTATAATAATGTATTGTTTTTAATGAAAAATTAAGTTTTTATTAGATTGCTAATAAATAGCTGATAAATAAGGTTAAAGAGAAATAATTTTAGGTTGATCATTTTCAACAGCAAAATTCCATAAAATAGCTATTTTTATGACTTAATGAAAATATTGAGATAAATTTAATATCAATAACATTAGGTTATAAAAAGAGATTAATTTCCAGCGGATAATAGAGTAACGAATAAGAAGAGTTAAATAAAAAAAAGAAAAAAACAGAGGTTGGTTTATAAAACGTTTAGTTTTAAGCGTTAACAACAGGAGTGCAGTTTGTTTTTTATACAGATAATCCTATGTTGAGAGAGTGCAAATTAAAGAATTGTTGCTTACACACTCTCAACGTGAAGAAAGCATTTATTGAGATAATTTTTCTTGGCTAATAACAAGGAGCCGGTGAGTATGAGTATCACGATCCTTACCCCAGCAGAAAGCGTCCCAGTTTTCATAAAGATCATCAGTATCTTTCACTACTGTTAGAGGGCGGTTTTCTTCTGTTCCATCTGAAATATAAACATTAAGGTGAGCAGTAAAAGCCCAATCAATCATTGTTTCCCAAAAACGCTTACCTGCACCGGTTTGCTCTTCATCAGAAACAACAATGTTGTATGTTTTAAGTAAATAACTAAAGAAGTGTCTAGGGAGATATCTTGTCGCAATATCATGTTCTTCAGAAACAGTTCGCCATACTTTAACTTGGGTACATGTTGTTTTACTAAATATAATGTCTTTGCGAAAAATAAGTTCTACAAGATAAACTGTTTCAGGTGCATTGGTAGTTGAAATTAAACGATATTGATTGCGTTTTAAAGATTTAACAAAACGATACCCATTAGGGATGCTATATTCTGGTAATACAAAGTCTTCCACACCTTTTTCAAGGAATTCTTTTGTATGATCAATATTTCTAGAGTGAATTTTCAACTTTACATTAAAATCTGCATCAGGAATAAGATAAAGCATTGATTGTCCATTATTCTGTTGCGATGGTTCATTTTTCATTTAGCCCCTCCGCATTGTGTGATTGTCCAGAAATGCATTATAAATACCTCATCTAGCAGATAATATATCGATTGTCGTTAAAATGAACAAAATAATTTATTTTATTCTTATTATTTAAATATATCTGAAATATATTCCTTAAATTGATGTGTCATGCAATAGAAGCCATCGGCTTAGTATTTATTATATACAACCTTAGCTGATTTATCTTACTGAATCACAAATCTCAACAATAGAGAATCTATAGCTCGAGATGAGCTATCAAACTAGCTTCTTTATCTTGAGCATGCGATACTCCTTATCGCCTGAATTTACAGGCTTTGGCTCGGGGCGCCTTATGGCTGAGATGAACCCGTATAACCTGATCTGGATAATGCCAGCGTAGGGAAGTCAAGGTAACTCTGCTGATTAACAGAGCCCGACTTTTCTGTAACTGGTGAAAGGAGGAGTTAATCAGTGAGATTCAATGCATTGTCTATCGCAGGCACCGATCCTAGTGGTGGTGCAGGTATTCAGGCCGATCTGAAAACATTTTCCGCACTGGGTGTATATGGCACAACCGTAATGACGGCACTGGTTGCCCAAAATACCTGTGGTGTCCGTAGTGTCTATGATTTATCCCCTGATTTTGTTGCAGCTCAATTAGATGCTGTCTTGTCTGATGTTCGAATTGATAGTGCCAAAATTGGCATGCTCTCTAATGCCTCAATTATTGATGTGGTTTGCGACAAGCTTCAGCAATATGCGATCCCTTTTGTTGTACTTGATACCGTGATGATTGCAAAAAGTGGTGATCCTCTATTACAGCCTGATGCGGTTAATAAAATGGTTACTCAGCTTTTGCCTCTGGTTGATTTGATCACGCCTAATTTACCTGAAGCGGCAGCGCTGCTAGGTTGTGAAGTTGCTCAAGATGAAATAATGATGAAGCAACAAGGCTATGCATTGCTAAAACAAGGATGCAAAGCCGTGTTGATGAAAGGCGGGCATTTAACCGAAAATGAAAGCCCTGATTGGTTGTTTACTCAAGAAGGTGAGTGGCGATTTACCTCAAAACGCGTTAATACAAAAAATACGCATGGGACAGGATGCACACTTTCAGCCGCTTTGGCCGCTATTCGTCCTCAAGTTTCTAACTGGCAAATTTGTGTTGAACAAGCAAAAGCCTATTTACAACAAGCATTAGAACATGCCGACAGTTTAGAGGTTGGACAAGGTTTTGGTCCTGTACACCATTTTCATCGCTGGTGGTGATGTAAAAAAGCCCCTACAAAAGGGGCTTTAGCGTGTCGCAGAATTGTTTTTTTAAGCAATAGTGACAGATTTATTTAGATAAACATCTTGTACTGCATTAATTAGCGCAACGCCATCTTTCATTGATTTTTTGAAGGCTTTACGACCTAAAATTAAACCCATACCACCCGCACGTTTATTGATAACCGCAGTGCGTACAGCATCTTCAAGGTCATTATTACCTGAAGCGCCACCAGAGTTAATTAACCCTGCACGACCCATATAGCAGTTTGCTAATTGATAACGAACTAAATCAATTGGGTTTTCAGTGGTGAGTTTGGTGTAAACACGCTCATCAGTATGACCAAAACCAATCGCTTTAAAGCCACCGTTATTTTCAGCCATTTTTTGTTTAACGATATCAGCACCAATTGTAGCGGCTAAATGGTTCGCTTGGCCTGTTAAGTCTGCACTTGCATGGTAATCAACACCGTCTTTTTTAAATGCAGGGTTACGTAAATAGGCCCACAATACGGTGACCATACCTAATTCATGAGCACGTTCAAAGGCCATTGAAATCTCTTCAATTTGGCGACGGCTTTCTTGTGAACCAAAGTAAATGGTCGCACCCACTGCAACAGCACCCATTTCAAATGCTTGTTCTACACTGGCATACAGTGTTTGGTCATATTGCGCTGGGTAGCTTAAGGTTTCATTGTGGTTTAACTTCACAAGGAAAGGAATTTTGTGTGCATAACGACGAGAAACAGAAGCAAGAACACCATAAGTAGAGGCAACACAGTTACAACCCGCTTCAATAGCCAACTCAACAATATTTTTGGGATCAAAATAGAGTGAGTTTGCGGCAAAAGAGGCCGCGGCAGAGTGCTCAACACCTTGGTCAACAGGTAGAATAGACAGATAGCCCGTTCCCGCTAAACGTCCGTGATTAAACAGGGTTTGCATTGAACGTAACACGCTATTAGGGCGATTGTTATCAATCATAACACGATCAACAAAGTCAGAACCTGGCAGGTAGAGATTTTCGCTTGGGATGGTTTGGCAACGATGTTCTAATAATGATTTTGCATCAGCACCTAACAAACTTACTATATCAGTCATTACATACTCCAGTTCATGATGAGATGAGAGTGATTGTCATTTATCTACACTAAGATAACAAGTCACATTGAGGCGGTAACCGGCAGTGGATCGCTTCAGGTAACACAATAAATTCAAATTTATTCCCTAAAAGTGGTTCTCCATCTAAATTAAATACCATTTCATGAGAAGCACTAATGTTTACCCAGCGACTGTCGCGCTCGATAATCTTGTCGTTTTTTTTACGATCAAACAGACTATTTAAAAGAGAAGGGAGTAATTCGTGTGCTTCAACAATGGTGATATTGAGTTTATTGTCGTTAATTAATGCTTCGGGGCAGAGTTGTTGTCCTCCTCCTGCTTGACGCCCATTACCAATACCTAAAATCAGTGATTCACCTTCCCAGTGAAAATTTTCAGCTTCAATTGTGCAATGATCCGCTTTTAAAGAGTCAATACTTAAAAGGCCATTAATAAAATAGGCGGCCCCACCTAATGCTGATTTTAAGGCTTCAGGGGTTTCTGTTGTGATTTTTGTTCCAAAGCCGCCAGATGCCATATTGATAAAATAGTGAGTCTTATTCACAGCGATAACATCAATTGGTACAGCGCGACCTTTAACGGCTAAATTAAGTGCATTTTCCATATCACGAGGGATTTGTGCGCTGGTCGCAAAATCATTTGCTGTGCCTAATGGAATAATACCTAGAGTGGGAGGAGATGAAGCTGAAAGATGAATTAATTCAGATGCAACACGATTAATTGTACCGTCACCACCAGCTGCAATAACGTTTTCAGCATTTATATCAATAGCTTCTTGTACAAAACGTCGCACATCACTCGATTCCCAAGTCACTCTCACTTGGAGATCAAAACCTTCATCACGTAATTGGTAAACGGCTTTTCTTAATGCGCTATTATTCGCGCTTTTTCCATTAATGATTAGCAAACTAATTTTACTCATTGATGAGTTCCTTTAATTGAATCACTCTTTTAAAGGTAATTGATATCGAGAAAATTACTATGTTTTTTACAAATGATAACGAAAAAAGGAGTGTGTTTTATACAAAAGGGGGATTGATAAGAAGGGGACAAAAAGAAAAGGCAAATCCAAGGGAGATTGGATTTGCCAAGGAGGTGGTTCCTAGTCTTACTGTATTCATTCTAGTTCTTTATTTTTCGGAACTGATGATACGGTAAACAAATCATTATTGATGTGATCTGTATTTGAAATTGACCACTTTAAATCAGATTATGACGCTTTACTTCACTTCTACCGCATCAATTTTATGTGGTTGACGTGTTGTTGTACCTTGTAGGTTGCGGATCAGCAGTGCAAAATCTAAATCAACATCTTCAGGAACAGATAAATAAACCATGTGACCATTACCTGGTGCAACATCCGTTGGTTGCTGTTTTTTGTTAAACAGCGCTTCTAGCGTAAATTGAATATTTCCAGTTGGTGTCATTAATTCTAGGCTATCCCCTAAAACAAATTTATTTTTAACATCAACTTCAGCTAAACCGTTTACGCGTTTACCTGTAAATTCACCGACAAATTGTTGAGTGTCAGAGACAGAATAACCATATTCATAAGTTTGGTACGCATCATGGGTATGACGACGTAAGAAACCTTCTGTATAACCGCGGTGTGCTAAGCCTTCTAATGTCGTTAGCAACGTTGGATCAAAAGGTTTACCTGCAACAGCATCATCAATTGCACGACGATACATTTGTGCAGTACGGGCACAGTAATAGAAGGATTTAGTACGACCTTCAATTTTCAGCGAATGTACGCCCATTTGAGTTAATTGCTCAACGTGTTCAATCGCGCGTAAGTCTTTAGAGTTCATGATATAAGTACCGTGTTCATCTTCAAACGCAGTCATATATTCACCAGGGCGTTTTGCTTCTTCGATTAAGTAAACTTTGTCTGTTGGCGCGCCAACACCTAAAGTAGGCTCAACGTTTTTAACTGGGATTGGCGTGTATTTTTCAACGATATTACCAACCTCGTCTTCTTTGCCTTCTTCGACTTTATATTCCCAACGGCAAGCATTAGTACATGTACCTTGGTTCGGGTCACGCTTATTGATGTAACCAGATAACAGGCAACGGCCTGAGTAAGCCATACATAATGCACCGTGAACGAAAACTTCTAATTCCATATCAGGAACTTGCTTACGAATTTCAGCAATTTCATCAATAGAGAGTTCACGAGAAAGGATCACGCGAGTTAATCCCATTTGACGCCAAAATTTTACGGTTGCCCAGTTAACGGCATTGGCTTGCACTGAAAGGTGGATATCCATTTCAGGGAAGGCTTCTCGTACCATCATGATCAAACCCGGATCAGACATAATCAGCGCATCAGGACCCATATCAATGACGGGTTTTAAGTCACGGATAAAGGTTTTTAATTTAGCATTATGAGGTGCGATATTAACCACAACATAGAAGCGCTTACCTAATTCGTGGGCTTCTTGAATACCTTTAGCAAGGTTTTCGTGGTTAAACTCATTATTACGCACACGTAAGCTATAACGTGGCTGACCTGCATAAACGGCGTCTGCGCCATAAGCAAATGCATAGCGCATATTTTTTAATGAGCCAGCAGGAGAGAGCAATTCGGGTGTAAACATGGTTAATTTCCTGGTTCTGATTTCAAGTCAGTCCCCCACACATTGGGTAGGGGTATATCATAAAGGGGGGGATTCTAGCGCTTAAGTGTAGCGAGGTTCAATGTATTCCTGAAAAAATATCATCGAAAACGGTAAGCTTGGGTTTCCCAACGATAACCTTGACCATAAATTGAGCGAATAAATTCAATTTGATCGTTAAGTTGCTCAAGTTTACGTCGCAAGTTTTTAATATGACTATCAATGGTTCTATCCGTCACAATGCGGTAATCATCATAAAGATGATCCATAAGCTGATCTCGCGTTAATATCTTGCCTGGTTGTGTGGCTAAGGCCTTTAATAGGCGAAATTCAGCGGTGGTTAAATCGAGAATTTTATTATTGTATTGAATTTGATAAGCCTGTTCATCAATCACAACTAACTTATCGCTCTGAACAATATCTTGAGGACGATAATAACGACGCAATAAGGTTTTGACTCTGGCGACCACTTCTCTTGGGCTATATGGTTTGCAAATATAATCATCAGCACCAATTTCAAGACCTAATAATCTATCGACTTCTTCTGTTTTGGCAGTGACCATAATAATGGGAATGTCGGAGAATTGGCGCAACTCTTTACAAATTGTGATGCCATCTTTTACAGGTAACATAAGGTCTAACAAAACTAAATCATAGTGCTGCTGTTTTACACAATGGCTGACTTCCGCGCCATCGGCTAACCAATGTGTTTGATAACCTGATGCTTGCAGATAATCAATGAGCAATTGTGCAAGTTTGGGTTCATCTTCAACAATTAGGATTGAATAGGGTGATTCAGTCGTTGTCATTTATCAGCTCAATAATTATTAGCGCAAAATGATAAGGCTTAATTATCATCAGAATATGCAGGTAATTCTATAAGGATTTTCATGCCACCTAAAGAGGAAGGCATGACACTTATCTTACCATTATGAGCTTCAATAATATTTTCGCAAATCGCAAGCCCTAATCCAGATCCACCACTTGCTCGATTTCGTGAACTTTCAGCACGATAAAAACGCTGAAAAACCGCTTTATATTGCGATTCATCAAGCCCTGGTGCGCTATCTTCTAATGAAATTAGCACACTATTATGGCCTTTCTTGGTGCTGATATGCAATTGACCTCCAGAATAGGTATAACGCACGCTATTTTCTAGCAGATTGTGAAAAAGCTGGATAAGCCTATCTGGATCGGCTTGTACAATCAGCGACGATAAATCATCTAACTCGGTGAATAAGGCAATATCTTTGGTTTGGTAAGTGTGACGATAAGAGGCTACCGCTAATAAAATTACTTCATTAATATCAACAAAGTCTTTGCGATAGGTTAAAGAGCCTCTGTCTGATAATGAAAGCTGGTGGAGATCATTGACGAGTTTAGTCAGATTCGTCACTTCAAATAACAGAGAATTTAAGGTTTCGGCTGTGGGTTTTCTCACACCATCTTGTAATGCTTCAAGCTCACCTTTTAAGATAGCCAGTGGTGTTCGCAATTCATGAGAGATGTCGGCCATATAATCACGGCGAATTTGCTCATTTTTTTCTAATGTACTGGCAAGTTGGTTAAAGTCAGTGGCGAGTTGGCTGATTTCATCTTTACTAGTAGGATGAACCCGAACAGAGAAATCGCCAGCAGCCAGTTTATGGGTTGCTTCAACCAAACGCTTAACAGGGCGTATCATACTGCGAGAAAGAACCAATGTGATTAGCAGTGCAAACAGAACAGTTGCACCTGCAATGATCCAACTGGTACGCAGTTGTTGCTTATCAAAACTGATATCGGCTTCACTGCTGATTTTATCTGCGGCACTGACAATCACCCATCCAACAATTTCATCGTGAAAGGTAATAGGCTTTTTAAATGTCTCTGCGGGAAATTGATTGTCATGTCCAAATAAGCGCTTCATGTCTTTATCTACAATCCAAAACTGTGTACGCCAACCGCGAGGCGGAGGGCCATCACCACTTTGGCTTATCTGATCAATGGTTCTTAATATTTGATAGACAGAATGTTCATCTTTGTATAAAAAATGCCAATCACCAGCTAATTCATATTGTTCAGTTAAGGCTTCTGCTAGATGAGTTGCTCGCTGTTCACTGTTTTTCTTGATATAGCCAATAAAGCCTTGTTGAAAGCTACTACGAATACCAATATGCATAGCAAAGACAACCACCATGCACGTTGCGAAAATCACCAGAAACAGCTTGCTTCTCAATTTCATGCATTTGCCTCTTTTTTGCTGATACGTCGTTGTTGCCAACGTTCACGCAATCCATCAAAAAATAGATAAATAACAGGGGTGGTATAGAGCGTTAATAGCTGGCTCATTAATAAGCCACCGACGATGGTAATACCCAAAGGTTGTCTTAATTCTGCACCATCACCACTGCCTAACATTAACGGCAAAGCACCAAATAACGCCGCAAGTGTCGTCATAATAATAGGACGAAAACGCAATAAGCTGGCTTGAATAATCGCCTCTTTGGCAGACAATTTACCTTCACGCTGTGCGGTAATTGCAAAATCTACCATGATAATGGCGTTTTTCTTCACAATACCAATAAGCAACATAATGCCGATAAGTGCAATTAGGCTAAAGGGGGTATCGAAAAGCTGTAACGCCAATAATGCACCTACGCCCGCAGAAGGAAGGGTAGATAAAATGGTTAGCGGATGAATATAGCTTTCATACAGCACACCTAACACTAAATACACTGTGACTATTGCTGCCAAGATAAGAATAAGCTGTGACTTTATGGTTTCTTGGAAAACCTGTGCAGTGCCCGCAAATGTGCCTCTTACCGTATTGGGTACTCCCAATTCAGTCATTGTGCGTTCAATAGAATTAATGGCATCAGCTAACGTATAGCCTTCAGGTATATTAAAAGCAATAGTTGACGCTGCGGATAATCCTTGGTGATTCACACTTAATGGTGCGTTAGCAGGATACCAACTGGCGAATGCGGATAATGGAATACGTTCACCTTGTGAATTGACCACATACATTTTATCTAATGCAGAGACATCTTGGGTATATTGTTCAGAGACTTCCATCACCACTTTATACTGATTTAATGGCGCATAAATGGTGGTGATCTGGCGTTGACCAAAGGCATTGTTAAGCAGATTATTCGCATCACTGACATTAATACCTAATTGCGACATAGTATCGCGATCGTAAGTCAGAGCCATTTCAGCGCCTTTGTCTTCTTTATCTGAGTTAACATCCACAAGCTCAGGTAATTCGCCTAAGGCTTTACGTACAATAGGCTCCCATTTACGCAACTCGCTTAAATCATCTGCTAATAATGTAAATTGATAACTGGCATTGGCTTGACGCCCACCCGCTCTTACATCCTGTACGGGCATTAAAAAGAGGTTGGCACCGGGTTCATTAGCTAATTTTGTGCGTAAACGATTAATGACTTGATTCGCGCTGTCAGTTCTTTCTGACAACGGATTGAGGGAGATAAACATAAACCCACTGTTAATGCGACCGCCACCAGTAAAACCGGTCACGCTATCCACGTCTTTATCTGCATTAATTTCCTGCATAAAGCGAGCCATTTTTTCTTTCATCGACTGGAATGAAATACTCTGATCCGCTCGCACAAATCCCATTAATCGACCTGTATCTTGATCGGGGAAAAAGGTTTTGGGCGCGCTAATATATAAATAAACATTTAAACCCAAGGTTGCGAGAAAAATTGTCATAACCCAGCGCTTATGGCGCAATGCAGCTTGTAATGTGACGCTGTAACCTTGTTGAGCGCGGAAAAGTAACTTACCAAAACCTCGTAAATGCGACTGTGCTTTCGGTTTCATCCCTTTTAATAAATGTGCGCACATCATGGGGGTTAGCGTTAACGAAACAAACAAAGAGATAGCGATTGCTGTCGTTAACGTAATGGCAAATTCTTTAAATAATCGCCCAACAAGACCATCCATTAACAGTAATGGAATAAAAACGGCAACAAGAGAAATGCTCATCGAAAGTACGGTAAAACCCACTTCACTGACACCTTTTAGTGCGGCTTGTTTAGGCTTTAAACCATTTTCGATATGACGAGAGATGTTTTCAAGTACGACAATCGCATCATCAACTACAAAGCCTGTAGCAACCGTTAATGCCATTAATGAAAGGTTGTTTAAGCTAAAGCCACAGAGATACATTGCTGAAAAAGTACCAATTAATGAAACGGGTACAGCAACAGCAGGGATCAGAGTGGCGCGACCTGAGCGTAAAAATAAGAACACCACTAAAATGACTAACGCCACCGCAATGGCTAACGCACGTTCAACTTCAGCTAGGGATGCGCGAATAGTCGGTGTTCTATCTTGTGCAACTTTTAAATCAACACTGGCAGGAATAAGCTCACGCAATTCAGGAAGTTCATCACGAATACGATTAACGGTTTCAATGATATTTGCACCTGCTTCACGGCGAATAACCAACAAGATAGCAGGCTCACCGCCACTCATACCCGCAGCGCGTGCGTTTTGTACAGAATCAGTCACTTGTGCCACATCACTTAGACGCACAACTGCATCTTGATTGTAATGCACAATAATTGGGCGATATTCAGCGGCTTTGCTTAGCTCATCATTGGTTTGAATTTGCCAACGATTGTCATCATTATTCACAAAGCCTTGAGGTCGTCGGACATTAGCTTGGTTTATGGCTTTTCTGACATCATCAAGGCTTACGTTTTGATTGAACAATGCATCAGGATTAAGTGCGACACGAACCGCAGGTAGTGAACCGCCACCGACAGAGACTTCACTGACGCCTTCAATTTGTGAGATTTTTTGTGCCAATCGTGTTGATGCTAAATCGTAAAGCTCACCCGTGTTTTGTGTGTCAGAGGTGAGCGTTAAAATCATAATCGGTGCATCAGAAGGATTCGATTTATAATAACGTGGGCGGCTTGGCATCCCTGAAGGTAGCAAGCTTTGTGATGCATTTAATGCCGCCTGTACATCTCGTGCTGCCGTATTGATATCTTTATTTAAATCGAAAACCAGTGTGATATTGGTACTCCCTAGCGAACTGCTTGATGTCATCTCATCAATCCCCGCGATACGCCCTAAAGAGCGCTCAAGCGGCGTAGCAACCGAGGATGCCATCGTTTCAGGAGATGCCCCAGGCAATGAGGCATTGATATTAATAACGGGGTAATCCACCTGTGGCAAAGGCGCCACAGGAAGTAACATAAAGCCCAATACACCGCAAAGTGAAATCGCTAAACTGAGCAACGTGGTTGCTACAGGTCGTTGAATAAAGAGGGCGAAGAACTTCATGATACAGCCTCGTTATTATTTTCAACGTGTTTATTGCGGTTGATATAGAGCGATAATTTATCAAATAACAGATAAATTACAGGTGTCGTAAATAGGGTTAAGATCTGGCTCATAATTAAGCCACCAACCATACAAACCCCTAATGGCTGACGTAATTCTGCCCCTACACCCGTACTCAACATTAAAGGTAAAGCACCTAAAAGCGCCGCCATTGTGGTCATTAAGATTGGGCGGAAACGTAATAAACACGCTTGATAAATAGCTTCGTAAGGCGTTAAACCTTGTTCTCGTTCAGCGGCAAGGGCAAAGTCTATCATCATGATCGCATTTTTCTTTACGATCCCGATAAGCAAGATGATCCCAATAATCGCAATAATATCAAGCTCATTGCCTGCTGCCATTAAAGCAAGTAATGCCCCAACACCCGCTGTTGGCAGCGTAGATAAAATAGTAATAGGGTGAATAAAACTCTCATATAGCACGCCTAATACAATATACATTGCTACAATTGCCGCGATAATCAGCCACAAAGTACTCGAAAGCGCGCTTTCAAATGCCAGTGTCGCCCCTTGGAATTGGGTGGTAATATCTTTTGGCATAGAAATCTGCTCTTCAGCCAATTTCACTGCATTCACCGCTTCTTCAAGAGAGGATTGTTCAGCGACATTAAATGAGAATGTGGCTGAAGGAAATTGTTCTTGATGATTAATAGAGAGCGGTGCCAAGCGTTGCTCTACGGATGCAATAGATAATAAAGGTACCATCGCACCATCTTTACCCGTTAAATGCACGGCTGAAAGTGCCTGTAATCCATCTCCGCTGCGAATATCTTGTTCTAATACCACGCGATACTGATTTGCTTGAGTGTAGATAGTGGAAATTAAACGCTGACCAAACGCATTATAAAGTGCATTATCAATATCACTCATTGAAATACCTAAACGGCTTGCTGAGTCTCTATCCACTTTGATATACGCCATCATGCCGTTATCTTGCCAATCACTGCTAATATCAGTCAATTCAGGGCTATCTTTTAATGCTTGAGAGAGTTTTGGTACCCAAGAGGCCAATTCATCTAATGATGTTGCTTGTAGCGTAAATTGATACTGAGTACGAGAAACTTGCGTATCAATCGTTAAATCTTGAGTTGGTTGTAGATAGAGAGTCATTCCTGAAATAGAAGCAATACGCGCTTGTAAACGAGGAATAATCACATCTATTCGGTCTTCACGCTGATCAAGAGGCTTCAACGTAATTTGTAAACGACCGGTGTTTAAGGTTGCGTTGCTTCCATCAATACCCACGAAACTAGCAATATTATCAATAGCAGGATCATCAATTAATTTATCAACGACCTGTTGCTGTTTTTCTACCATTGCTTGGTAAGAAATAGATTGTGAGGTTTCAATGGTGCCTTGCAATAGCCCGTTATCTTGTAATGGGAAGAAGCCTTTAGGAATAAACATATATAGCAATACGGTTAGTACTAATGTGCTAAGTGCTACGCCAAGCGTTATCCATTGATGGTTTAAAACACGTTTGAGCCAAACTGCATACACTGCAATCATTTTTTCAAAGAAACGCTCGCACGCCATTTCAAAACGGTTGTGTTTGATTTCATTTTCAGGCTTTAGCAATCGAGCACACATCATTGGCGTTAATGTGAGCGAAACCACCGCAGAGATTAGAATGGCAACAGCAAGGGTGATTGCAAACTCTCTAAATAGACGACCAACAATATCTCCCATAAATAATAGGGGGATCAGTACGGCAATCAGCGAGAAAGTTAGTGAAATAATGGTAAAGCCAATCTCGCCAGCTCCTTTTAAAGCGGCTGTTAACGGTTTATCACCACGTTCGAGATAACGGGAAATATTTTCAATCACAACAATGGCATCATCGACAACAAAGCCTGTGGCAATGGTTAATGCCATTAAAGTGAGGTTGTTGACAGAGAATCCACAAAAATACATCACCGCAAACGTACCTACTAATGAAAGCGGTACGGCAATACTTGGGATTAAGGTTGCGACACCATTACGTAAAAAGAGATAAATGACCATTACCACAAGGGCGATAGCTAAACCAAGTTCAAACTGCACATCTTTAACTGAAGCGCGGATCGTTGTAGTTCTGTCTGTTAAGATCTCAACATTAACGGACTTTGGTAAATTAGAGACTAAATCAGGCAATAAATTACGAATATTATCAGTGGTATCAATAACGTTAACACCAGGTTGTCGTTGAACATTAATAATAATCGCTTGCTCATTATTCGCCCATGCCCCTAATTGATTGTTTTCAGGTGCTTGTTCAATAGTGGCAATATCAGATAAACGGATTGGTGCGTCATTTTTATAGGTAACGATTAATTGACGGTAATCTTCTAATGATTTCATCTGATCATTAGCAGATAACGTCACAGAGCGAGTTGGCCCATCAAGGCTCCCTTTCGCTGAGTTAACGTTCGCATTATTGATTGCTACACGAATTTTTTCGCTATCTAAACCGTAAGATGCTGCGGCTTGTGCATTGAGTTTGACTCTAACAGCAGGGCGTTGACCACCCGCTAGTGCCACCAAACCCACGCCATTAACTTGTGAGATTTTTTGCGAAATACGGGTTTCAACCATATCTTGCAACTGTGTCATTGGTAATGTTGAGCTAGTAACCGCCAAGGTTAAAATAGGCGGATCAGCCGGATTGACTTTGCTGTAAATCGGCGGATAAGGTAAATCGGATGGTAGCAGATTAGTCGCTGCATTTATCGCAGCTTGTACCTCTTGCTCTGCAACATCTAATGGTAATGTAAGTTGAAACATCAGTGTGATCACTGATGCACCACCAGAGCTTTGTGACGACATCTGTTTTAACCCAGACATCTGCCCAAATTGACGCTCTAATGGCGCGGTAACCGCGGATGTCATTACATCAGGGCTTGCACCGGGGTAGAGTGTAACAACTTGAATTGTTGGGTAATCGACTTCTGGCAAGGCAGACACTGGCAACATGCGATAGCCAACAATACCCGCTAACAGTATGGCAACCATAAATAAAGTTGTTGCAACAGGGCGCAGAATAAATAAGCGAGAAGGACCGCCACCTGTACCGTGTGTTTTTTCTGTCATTACGCTTTCTCCGCGACAACACGGTCATTTTCTTTATTTTTTGGTGCTGTTGGTGTCACGATATCGACTTTTGCACCTTGTGTTAATCTATCCACACCATCGGTTACAACACGTTGATTTGCTGATAAACCCGAAGCGATAACCACTTTTTCTGCATTCTGTAATGCAACATCAACACGTAATTTGCTCACTTTATCTTCGCTATCAACAACCCAGACAAAGTGACCTTCATTCCCCATTTGCAATGCTGCATTAGGAATAACCACCGCCTTTTCTAATGTGGTGACGTAAAGGCGTACATTTACAAATTGATTAGGGAATAGAGTATTTTCTTGTTGAGGGAAACGGGCTTTTAACTTTATGGTGCCTGTCGCTGCATCAATTTGATTATCAACACTAAATAGTGTGCCTTGTGCTAATTCAAATTGATTATTTCTATCTAACGCCGTAACAGGCAAATCTGCATTGTTTTTACGTGCTTGAATAACATTCGCTAAATCTTGTTCTGGCAAAGTAAAAAGCACATCAACAGGGTCCATTTGATTGATAACAACGATAGGCGTGGATGAACCACCAGAAATATAGTTTCCTACATCAACTTGCTTTAAACCCACTCGGCCTGAAATAGGTGCCGTGATTTTGCTGTAGGTTAATTGCAGTTGTGCATTGCTGATAGTGGCTTCATCAATACGAATACTGGCTTCAGATTGTTTTACTAAAGCTTGCTGATTATCTAACTCTTGTTGTGAGACTAAGTTAGTTTTCGCTAATTTCTGATAACGCACTAAATCAAGGCGTGCATTTGCTAATGTGGCTTGATCTTTTGCTAGCTGTCCTTTGGCTTGGGCTAATTGTACTTCAAAAGGGCGCGAGTCAATTTCAGCTAAGAGATCGCCTTTTTGAACTTGTTGGCCTTCGGTGAAATGTAGCGCCATTAATTGACCTTCAACACGGCTAGTGACGGTCACGCTGTTAGTGGCTTTTACTGTACCTAAAGCAGATAAAAATTGAGGGACATCTTCTTGTGTTGATGTTGCAACTTGAACAGGCGGCAAAGGAGGACGACGAGATCCTGATGTACCTCGACTCTGGGTGTTTGTTGCTTGAGTCCCTTTATTTTCGGGCGACGCTGTTTTTGCTGCATTAAATTGCCAATAGGCGTAACCACCTGCGATTACGACGATTAAAGCGATAATGAGAGAAACTCTTTTTTTAGCATTTTTGTTTTTATTCATTACTTTTGTGATCTCACTGGCAACTAGCTAATCAGAAATACTGAAATGAAAATCTGGAATGGTGACATTCTACCTGTTTATTCACAGTTAAAAATGGAGGAAATATGGAAATTAAGCCAAGGAATGTGTTTTGTTGGCGTTATTTTAATCAGTTAAAACAAATTGCTACTGGCATTATTTTACCGTTGTTATTCTATAAGAACTAATTTAGCAAAATATAGGTAAACAGTAGCGTAGCTTAATTGTTTATATAGGGATAATTAAGTGAAAAATAAATTATTGATTATCAGTGAGTTATTCTGTTTGATGTTTTTTTAATCGCATAACTATTTTGTACAAATGCCTGTAACTATGATAAAACGCAATAGTTAGTTATAATTCTTAGATAATTATGCTTTCCAGTGATAGAATGCCAACCTTGTTTTTCTCTGCGTTGAACTCTTTTCAAAGAATAACAATCCAGTATGAAATTCACCGAGCTTTAACTCTGTCTTAAATAACGAAATTTTTGTAAAAAATTAGCCTAAATATAAAGGCGTAATAGAATAATTAGAGGTTTTTAGTGTCAACTGCAAACACACCTGACGATGGACAAAAACCGAGCCTGAATGCATTTAAACAGCCTCGCGCGTTTTATCTTATCTTCTCAATCGAGTTATGGGAACGTTTCGGCTATTACGGTCTTCAAGGGATCATGGCCGTTTACTTGGTTAAAATGCTGGGCATGGGTGAAGCGGAAGCTATCACTGTTTTTGCTGCATTTACCGCGTTGGTCTATGGTTTTGTTGCTATCGGTGGATGGCTTGGGGATAAAGTCCTTGGTACTAAAAGGGTTATTATTCTTGGTGCAATCGTACTGGCAATTGGTTATGCAATGGTGGCATTCTCTGATCACGATAAAGACGTGATTTATTGGGGACTTGCAACGATTGCAGTAGGTAATGGTTTATTTAAAGCTAACCCATCTTCATTATTAGCAACCTGTTATGAGAAAGATGATCCGCAATTAGACGGTGCATTTACCATGTACTACATGTCTATCAATGTGGGTTCTTTCTTCTCTATGTTAGCGACACCATGGTTGGCGGCTAATTATGGCTGGGATGTTGCATTTGCACTGAGTGTTGTGGGTATGCTGATCACACTAGCAAACTTTGTTGTTTGTCGTGGTTGGATAAAAGATAAAGGCTCTAGACCTGATTTTGAACCGCTTAACTATTCAAAATTATTATTAACGCTGGTGGGTATTGTTGCACTGGTCGCTGTATCCACTTGGTTGCTACATAATAATGAAGTGGCAAGTTGGTCTTTAGCAATCATCTCATTAGGTATCATCCTGATTTTTGCGCGTGAAACGTTCATGATGAAGGGTGCGGCTCGCCGTAAGATGATTGTTGCATTCTTGCTGATGGTTGAAGCGGTTGTATTCTTCGTTCTTTACGATCAAATGCCAACTTCTTTAAATTTCTTCGCGATCCATAACGTTGAGCACTCAATCTTAGGTTTCAGCGTTGAACCTGAACAATTCCAATCACTTAATCCATTCTGGATCATGTTAGCAAGCCCGCTACTAGCGGCTGTATATAACTTTATGGGTGATAAACTACCTATGCCATATAAATTCACTGTGGGTATGTTCTTGAGTGCGACCGCATTCTTAGTACTGCCATTAGGTGCTAGTATGGCAAATGAAGCAGGTATTGTATCTTCATGGTGGTTAGTCGCAAGTTATGGTTTCCAAAGTATTGGTGAGCTGATGATTTCTGGCCTAGGTCTTGCGATGGTTGCTCAACTTGTACCACAGCGTTTAATGGGCTTTATTATGGGCGCTTGGTTCTTAACTTCGGCAGCCGCTGCAATTATTGCAGGTAAAGTTGCGAGTTTAATGGCAGTACCAGAAGACGTACAAAGTGCTCATGCTTCATTAGAAATTTATAGCAGTGTCTTCTTACAAATTGGTATTGTAACAGGTGTTATCGCAGTTCTAATGCTGATCACCGCACCGATGCTAAGTAAAATGACACAGTAATTTGTGCTCTTAAAAATAAAGGATGCCATAAGGCATCCTTTTTTGTATCCGAATGAAAGCAAGTTCAATTTTTATCGTGTACCTTCTATTTTAAACAAATAAATGACTATTATTTGCACTTATTCTTTACACTTTACTCATCATATAATAAATAAAGTGTAAAGGAGGCGTTATGAACAGCACAATGCAAAAAAGATCAACACAACAACTCTCAGTAGAGAGAGCCGCTGTTCTTAAAAGAATGGTTAATTTGACAAAAGAGTTAGTTGAAGCCTTAGCAGAGAAAAAAAAATTAACTCATGCTTTGGAGATGACTGATAATGAGTTAGCTAAGCTTATTTTTGAAACTCAACTTGAACGAGCCTGTGAAATATCACCGAGAGAACAACAAAAAATTGCTCGCTTAAATGAAGGCGCGATTAAATTTTCAGAACAACTAACAGCATTAGGTGGAACTTGCTGAACAAGCCAAGCGGCTGAAATTTTGGGTGTTAAACGTCAAACGATTAATAATCGTCTGAAAACCAATAAATTATTAGCGGTTAAAGTAGGCGGAGAATACCGATTACCACTATTTCAGTTTGATGGTAATCAATTAATTGATGGGTTAGAAGAAATTTTGGTGTTATTGGGTGATCTGAGTTCAACAACAAAAGTGTCATTTTTAACAAACATGTATTTTTTTGATGATGATGATAAGAATCTGAATATTACTGAAATATTAAAAAAATACGGTCGTATGAGTGAACAAATGCAGGAAATAATTCATCAGACTAAACTTTTTGGCAAACATACTTCTTTTTGATAAACAGCTCAAGTCGAGCTGTTTACTCATCCGCATTAATATCAAATCGTAATGTTTCTGTAATGATCTCAATACCTGAAATATCATCATATTGCCAATTCTGAGGAAAATTTTCTTTTTTATCATCATGATAAATATCGAGAGAGCAGTGTGATATTTCTGCTAAAGGATTAATACGCTCTTTTCTAGCCCAAAACGCAGTACACATTCCCAAATAGTGTCTTGAAGGATAGGTTATACCATCATAATCAAGTTCAGGTGTATTGGCAGCCCAATCAACAATAGTTTGAGTAAAATTATAGCATTTACCCATAGTTTTATCCGCAGTGATATGAAGTATGCCCTGTAATTTTGACATATCAATGAGTTTTGTTTTTCGTGTGGTACTGAGTGTATATATTTGTGCTTTTTTAAGTCGCTCAATCCAAGAATAAAAGTTTTGTTATTTTGATAAAGGCCTAACTGATCACTTTATCAATCTGCAATGCAACATCTTTTTCTCTTGTGGTGGGTTTTACAGCCGTCCAACCTTTATAAGCTAAAGGTAAGAAAGCGACTGCAATAGCTAATAATGATACGCCTGCAACATAATATGCACCTGCCATTGCAGTTTTTTCTAACCATATTCCTGTTAACATTGGCGTTAATCCACCGAATAAGGCATAAGCCATATTGTAAGCAAAAGACAAACCAGAAAAACGAATTGATGGTGGAAATGCTCTTGTGCTAACAATAGGTGTAGTTGCAATCGCCCCAACAAAAAAGCCCATCAAACCATAGTTAAAAGCTAACTGAAAACCTGACATTGCTGCATCTAAACTGCCATAGAAATGGAATGCAGTCACAATCAAACCACCCCATGATAATGTCATTGACGCGCGTGTTCCTAATTTGTCACTAATCCAACCCCAGAATATGCAACCTAAGGTTAAGGTTAATGTTGCAACGCAGTTCGCTTCTAATGATGTCGTTCTATCAATTTTGTAGATCCCTTCAACAATGACACCGGGGGTCATCAAAATGGTGACAACAATAGCTGTTGATAAAGACCATGTTAATGCAGCAGTAATTAAGCACGCTTGCTTGTGATTTTTAATAACTGAAACCACAGGCATTTCTTGTGCTAAGGCTTTTTTTGCAGCCATCTCTTTAAAGATAGGTGTTTCTTGTAAGAAGCGACGTAAGTAGACAGAAATCAAACCGAATACGCCACCTAAAATAAACGGTATACGCCATGCAAAGTCATTTACTTCTTGGCTGGTATAGCTACGTTGAACGATAATTGCCACGATTGAACCTAATAAAATACCGCCTGTAATGCCTGAGGTTAATGTTCCTACACCTAAGCCATAACGTTGTTTTGGCGTGTGCTCTGCGATAAACACCCAAGCACCTGGCATTTCACCACCAATGGCCGCACCTTGCATAATGCGCATTAATAACAACAATAATGGTGCAGCAACACCAATACTGGCATAAGTTGGTAATAAACCAATAACTAATGTTGGTACAGCCATTAAGAAGATACTTAAGGTAAACATGCGTTTACGTCCAATAATATCTCCGTAGTGTGCCATAATAATGCCACCCAAAGGGCGAGCAAGGTAACCAGCAGCAAAAATACCTAATGTCTGCATTTGTGCAATAAAGGCGTTATCACCGGGAAAGAACAAGTGGCTCAATGTTTTCGTAAAGAACACGAAGATCACGAAATCATAGAACTCCAACGTTCCCCCTAGCGAGGATAAACCCAACGTTTTATAGTCGTTGCGGTTCAATGGTCTTGCCGTAGGTTGACTCAACGGCTGAGTGGAGTGTGATTGTGATGTCATAATTACAACCTATAATAATCATCGTGATAAAAAATAATGCGTAATAAGATCACAAGTAAATTCTTTGAAAATTAACGAATAAAATAGGGTGAAAATAAATAACATCGAATGGTTATTTATAGGCTATTTATGCGAGAAAGAATAATGTTGTGATGATGGTTTAAGTTATAACAGGAAGCTCTTAATAATGTAAATAGATGAAATCAAAACAACATTACTGGCTTAAAATCAATGCATTTTAGGTTTTTAGTTTCATTTAATAGATAAAGATCATTGTTAAATTCCGTTTAATTAAATTTCAACAATATATAATAAAATTATTATATAAATTTAAAATGAATAATATTTTAGTGTTTTTAAATAAAAAAGGTTTTGTGTTGAATATATTTATTCAAGTCTAAATAAACAAGTGAATAATAAATTAAGGTATGAGTTAATTTATTATTATTCTATAAATTAACTTATTATTAGATAATTAAGAAAGCTAATAGTATTAATAATGAAAGATATGATCTGATAGAAAATGAAATATTAGAATATTCTACTGTATGTTAAATGTCGATGCATTGGAATTAAATTTCAATAATATTTAATTTTTTGGAATTAAAATCCAATGAAATTTATAATGATAATTTTATTTTTGTGTTTTTATGCAAATCGTGGCTTTGGTGCGCTTTTCCGTTAAGTTAAAAATAAAAACAAAAAGAGGCATCAAAAAAATTATTCTTGGTTATAATTACATCAGTAAGTCAAATTGAACTGTCGGAGGATTTATGGTCTCTATTTCAATGAGTGCTGTTCTCTTAGCTGCAATTATTTTGTTCGCATCACTTTCTATCGTTGCATTAGGTGGTGGTTTAGTACTAAAAGCCATGCTTAATGACTCCAATCAAAATGACAGTTATCTATTAAGTGCCTCTGTTAAAAAGACTTTTATTACTTCATTGGTTATTGCATTGTTGCTTGTCTATTATTACCTATCAACAACGGCTTAATATTTGTTTGATTGATATAAAAAAACGCCACTGCATTTTATTATCAGTGGCGTTAGTGTAATGAGAAGATGTCTTAAACTAAGAAGATAGTTGCTAAACCTAAGAAGATAAAGAAACCACCTGTATCCGTAATCGCGGTTATCATAACGCTTGAACCAATGGCAGGATCTTTACCAAATTTTATCATCGTCATTGGTATTAATACGCCCATAATGGCAGCCATTAACAGGTTGAGCACCATTGCCATTGTCATCACGGCACCCATTGCAAGGTCACCATAGAGAAGGAAGGTGACAATTCCCATGATCCCTCCCCACACAATACCATTGATAAAGGCAACACCAAGTTCTCTTAAAATTAAGAAAGAAAAGCTTCCGGTTTGAATCTGGTGTAGAGCTAATGCACGGACAATCATTGTGATGGTCTGATTACCTGTATTTCCCCCAATACCAGCAACAATTGGCATCAGTGTTGCTAAAGCGACTAATTGGGAAATGGTGTGTTCAAACACGCCAATAACACGAGAGGCAACGAAAGCAGTACATAAGTTGATAGCAAGCCAAGTCCAACGTGTTTTAACCGCTTGTCCGACTGGTGCAAAGACGTCTTCTTCTGGGCTCAAACCACCCATACGACGAAGATTGGTATCGCTCTCTTCATGCATGTTATCAACGATATCTTCAACAGTTAATCGCCCCATTAGAAGACCATTACTATCAACAACAGCCGCAGAAATTAAGTCGTAACGTTCGAACGCACCCGCCGCGTCTTCGCCTTTTTCCTCAGGCATAAAGCTCACGGTGTCTGTTTTCATTACATCAGAGACAAGCTTATCAGGAGATTGCGTTAAAACAGTGGTTAATGGAAGCTCGCCCAACAGATGATTTTTATTATCAATAACGAAGATTTTATCCGTTGCTTCAGGAATAGAGCCCCGTTGGCGTAGATAGCGCTGTACCGTTTTTAACGTAACATTACCTCGCACAGTGACGAACTCAAAATCCATCATCTGGCCGACGCTGTCTTTTGGATATTGAAGAACTTCTCTTATTCTATTACGCAGACTTGGTTCTAAATAGGTAAGAAGTCGACGCATCGTATCGCGAGGTAAGTGCTCTGCGATGTACGCTTGCTCATCCACATGTAATGTGGCGACCGATCGTAATAATTCACGGTCAGTCATATCTTTAATTAAGCTGTCCCAAACGGCGACAGAAGCTTCGACTAAAACAGCACCACGTTCATTATTATCAACCAAATGCCACAATGCGAGACGTTCGTCATAGGGAAGGGCTTCAAGAATATCTGCAATATCTGCCGCGTGTAGATCTTGTAGTAATTCTCTAACAGTGGTGATTTTTTCATGAAGTTCATGGTGGCTCAGCCTATCATTTTCACTTGCTTCACCTAAAACGGTTTCAACAAAATGATCATCTTCGAGAAAGATGCTCAAAATTTGCTGACGCAGGTGTGCCACTTTTTGTGAATACGGATTGATGGCAGCCGCAGTATCATTGTTGATAGCTGGTTGAGACATGTTATTCCTTTTTAATTCTTACGAGGGAGATAACCATTGACACTAATTATTCCATTTTAGGATGATTATCGGTCTTCTCCGTATAAAAAATATGAATCTTGAACAATATTGCGTTGGTGATGTTCATATTATCGTCACAAATCAAACCTATGTTGTTATGTGATAGTTGTTGTATGATAGATGCAACAAAAGACGCATTGACTAGCGTCTTTTTCTGTATAATATCATATTGTTAAGCAGATTCCTCTTTTATATCCAGTTTCCACCCCGGAACTGACTGCCAATGTTCTTGTTCTTTTTCTAAATCCAATTCCATCAATGTGTTATCAGAAAGATAATTTGCAGGAAAATAAAGTGTCCAATGATTTTCATCTGTAACTAAACGCAAAGATGCAGGTTTTGTCGTCGATTGTCGCTGATTATTAAGTAAAGTTGCTAATCTTAGTATTTGTACGAGTGGAAAATACTGTTTCTTTTTATAAAGATTAAATTTAGGCAACTCATCTAACTTGATCCCTTTCCGGTGATAGCGAACGAGAGTTGTTAATAACAGTTGTTGCTCTTGATTAAAGCCAGGTAAATCAGTATTTGAAAGAATATAAGCAGAATGGCGATGTAACCCACTTAAATTAATACTTAATCCCACTTCATGTAACATAACAGCCCAAACTAAAATAGCCTCTAAATCAGGGCGAACTAGCTTAGGATTTTGCTGTGCCCATTGAGCGTAAAGAGATTGCATAGTTTCAAGAACACGTTTTGCTTGTTCTCTATCGATATTATAGTGTTCTGCAAGGCTTTTAGCTGTGCGCTGGCGAATATCTTGATGGCGAAATCTACCTTCCATTTCATAAAGCACACCTTCACGTAATGCACCGTCAGATAGGTGTAGGGCTTTTAATCCTAATGAATCAAAAATACCGCATAAAATCGCCAAACCTGGTACAAAAACATGTTTACGTTCATCGGATAAACCTGGAAGGGCGATATCTCTAAATTTCTTAAATCGTAAAACTTGTTTAGTGAGCATTAGTAGGCGTTCTGGAGTAATAACACCGTCTTTTTCACCAAACTCAACTAAGATCTCATGAGCCGCTTTAATTGTTCCTGATGCCCCTAAAGCCACATCCCAGCCAGTCATTTTGTATTGCCATGCAATTTTTTCCATTTTACGCGCTGCTTTTTCTCGTGCTTTACGAAAAGCAGATTCGCTAATTTTTTGTTCTGGGAAAAATTGACGGCTAAAACTGACACAACCCATGCGTTGGCTTTCGATTAAAATTGGCTCAAAATTTTCACCAATAACCAATTCTGTTGAGCCACCACCGATATCGATAACGAGCTTTCGACCTTTTTCAGATTGAGTGTGCTCCACTCCCATAAAAATAAGTCGGGCTTCTTCATGCCCTGAAATAATTTCAATAGGATAAGGAATAACTTCTTTGGCTCGTTGAAGAAAGACTTTCGCATTAGTGGCGACACGCAAAGTGTGTGTTCCCACGACGGTGACATTTTCTGCGGGAAAACCCTGTAACCTTTCAGCAAAAAGGGAAAGGGCGGAGAGCCCACGTAACATAGCCTCTTCGCTTAATTCGTTATCATCATCAAGTCCATCAGCAAGATAAACTCGCTGTTTTAAACGACTTAAGACTTGTAATGCGCCATTAACAACACGCGCAATTATCATATGAAAACTATTAGAACCGAGGTCAATAGCCGCAATTTCTAAAGGACGTGGTGAAGAGTCATCTTGTGATAAAGGCATAAAATTACGCTCGTGAACCGGGTTGTTCTAACAATTTAATATACTCATAGACAGCAAGCTGGGAACGGATCTTACGTTTATTTCCACGAGGAACATAGCTATTTGTTAAATCTTTATCGATATAACGTGCTTTTACGGTGTCATTAAATTGAATATCCAGTATATCAAGAACGCGCTGTTTAAGTTGAGGATCAAGCAAAGCCACTGCAACTTCAATGCGATAATCAAGATTTCGCGTCATCCAATCGGCAGAGGAGAGAAAGATTTTTTCATCCCCTTTATTGGTGAAAACATAAACACGATCATGCTCTAAAAAGCGGTCAACAATACTGGTTACTTGAATGTTTTCACTAAATCCTGGCTGATTAGGCACTAAAGAACACATTCCTCGGACTAACAGCCGTACTTTTACGCCTGCTTCTGAAGCGTCATAAAGGCGATTAACTAATTCTTCATCAACTAAATTATTCACTTTTAATGTAATACCCGCAGGATGCCCTGCTTGTGCACTATGAATTTCATTGGTGATTAATTGATTTAAAAGGGTGCGCGAGTTTTGTGGCGAAACCATTAAATGCTCAAAGGTGACAGGGCGATAAGGGTTTTCAATAAAGCTAAAAACGCGACGTACTTCATTGGTAATTTCAGTGTTAGTCGTTAATAGTGAATAGTCAGTATAAAGACGCGCTGTTTTTTCGTTAAAGTTCCCCGTACCGATATGAGCATAGCGAATGATTTCACCATTTTCTAAACGTGAAATGATAAATAACTTCGCGTGAATTTTTAAACCCGGTGCAGAGAAAATAACGTGAACGCCCGCTTCAGTCAGGCGTTTTGCCCAGTGGATATTCGCTGCTTCATCAAAACGTGCTTGTAACTCAACAACTACTGTGACACGTTTGCCATTATGCGCAGCGTGGATCATCGAATCAATAATTCGAGAGTCTTTAGCAACACGGTAAATATTGATTTTGATTGAGATAACACTTGGGTCAAAAGAGGCTTGGCGCAACAATTCCAACACATGCTCAAAGGTATGATAAGGATAATAGAGCAAAACATCACGCTCACGTATCGCATCAAAGCCATTACGGAAGTTATCAAACCAAATATGGCGTAAACGTGGAATAGGTTTATTTAACAGAAATTTACTACCCTCATTTGGGAAGTTAATAAAATCTTTAAAATTATGATAACGACCACCAGCAATGACGGAGTCATTATTCGATAAACCTAATTTACTGCGCAGCAACGCCACCATTTCATCAGGCATATCGCGTTGATAAACAAAACGGACAGGCTCTGCGGTAAGACGTTGTTTTAATGTTGATGACATCATTTCAAGTAAACTTGATTCCATTTCTGTTGCAAGATCGTATTCTGCATCTCGCGTCATTTTCATGGAATAAGCACTTAATGAGTCATAATCAAAGAAGCCTTTAAACACCTCATCAAGACAGTAGCGTAAAATATTATCCAATAAAATCATGGATTTTTTCTTACTACGTCCTTGTTCTGTCGGCAGAATAACAAAACGAGGTACTTTATCTGACGGAATTTCTAACAGGGCATAATGAATAATTTGCCCTTGTACAATTTCAACCGCTAAATAGGTGTAGTCATCTTTAAGAAACTCAACCAAGTCTGTTTCAGGATTAATTAAAATAGGCGTGATGTGTTTTCTTAAATTTTGACGGAAATATTGGCGTAACCAGATTTGTTGATTAGGTGAGATTTGGCGTTCATTAATTAAAAAGATTTGGTTTCGCGCCATTTCAAGTAACAAATCATTATATAAAGCATCAAACTCTTGGTCGGCTTTAGCTACTTTTGATTGAATTTTCTTTATAAGATGGCGAGCATGGCTTGACGCGGAGCGTGAGCCACGTTCTTCATTAATCAAAATACGGCGTTTTACATCGGCAAAACGAACCTTGTAAAACTCATCAAGATTATTTGAATAGATCCCCAGAAACCTGACTCTTTCAATTAACGGGTTTCTTTTATCAGCCGCTTCTTGTAATACACGTTCATTAAATGCAAGCCAACTGATCTCTTTATCAATATAGAGTCGTTCCTGGGACATCTGAACTCCAACAAGGGTTAAAGTTAAAACTTAATATCTGAATAAATCAGACGTGTTGCTTAATAGTCGCACCCGGTTTAACAAAATTCTCGGGTTTCGCCTCTTTGGCTTTTTGTTCAAAATAAGGTGCTTGGAAAGTACACATTCTAATCGCAGAACGGTAGGCACCGTTAACAAAAAACTCATCTATTAAATCACCTTCTTTTTTAAAGCCAAGCTTTTCATAAATATGAATCGCTTTAGCATTCTCTTTATCGACGATTAAATAGAGTTTGTATAAATTAAGTACAGAAAATGCATAATCCATCGCAAGTTTCGCCGCGCGTGCAGCATATCCATGGCCTTGATGCGCAGGAGCAATGATAATTTGGAATTCAGCACGACGGTGAACATAATCAATTTCAACCAACTCGACAAGTCCAACTTTAGTGCCGTCACTTTCAGCAATAAAACGGCGTTCACTTTGGTCGTGAATATGTTTTTCATAAAGGTCGCTTAACTCGATAAAAGCCTCATAAGGCTCTTCAAACCAATAGCGCATAACGCTGGCGTTATTATCAAGTTGATGGACAAAAGAGAGATCTTCTCGTTCGAGAGGACGTAATTTTATAGGTGGAACTTTCTTACCACCGGACATAAGCACCTCGGTGAATGCATTGAATAAAAAGAGAAAAGGGTGACACAAAAAAAGTCACGTGGGCTACAGTGTAGCACAATGTGACTTTTTATCTTAAACGAAATAGTCAACCAAGGTTGTCGAAAAGCGCAATATCATCGAGAACGGCTTGATTATTCTGCATTTTTAATCGCTCGTCAGCTAACCAACCGATCGCTAGTGGATAAATACGATACTCTTCTGCTTGTATTCTTGTTTGTAATGATTGTTCAGTATCATCTGGTAAAACAGGAATGCGAGCTTGAATAATCATGGGACCACCATCAAGTTCTTCTGTAACAAAATGGACGGTAACGCCATGAAAAGAGTCTTTATTCGCTAAAACTTGGCGATGAGTGTGTAATCCGGGATATTTAGGAAGTAAAGAAGGATGAATATTTAATAATTTATGCTGATAATGAGTCACAAAATCAGGCGATAAAATACGCATAAAACCGGCTAAAACCACAATGTCGGGCTGATAAGCATCGATTTTTTCAATTAATGCTTTATCGTAATCAGTTCTGTCATTATATAGAGTTGGATCAACAAAATATGCTGGAATATCAGCAAGTTTTGCCCGTTCAAGACCATACGCATTAGCTTTATTACTTAAGACAGCAACCACATTACCCGTGATTTTATTTGCCCTACAGGCGTCAATAATCGCCTGTAGGTTGCTGCCGTTTCCTGAGATGAGGACGACAATATTTTTCATACACATGTTTTCATTAGTTAATAATAACTTGTGCTTCACCCGCAGCTTGTGGCGCAATTTCACCAATTAACCATGCGTTTTCACCACACTCAGCAAGATGTGCTAATGTTTTTTCAACGTCATTTGGGTTAACGGCAATTAACAATCCAACACCACAGTTAAAGGTACGATACATTTCATGTGTGCTGACTTGTCCCGCATCTTGTAACCATTTAAAAACCAGTGGCCATTCCCAGCTTTTACTATCAATACGCGCTTGCGTATTTTCAGGTAATACACGAGGAATATTTTCCCAGAATCCGCCACCTGTAATATGTGCCACAGCATGGATATCCACATTTTCAATTAATGAAAGTAGTGACTTTACATAAATACGAGTAGGGGCTAATAGGTGATCAGCTAATGATTTATTACCTAAGGATGTGCTTTCAGCTTGTGTATTGCTGACTTCAAGAATTTTTCTGACTAATGAATAACCATTAGAATGAGGACCACTTGATGCTAAAGCGATTAGAGCATCGCCAGTTTTAACTTTGCTACCATCGATAATTTCTGATTTTTCAACCACGCCGACACAAAAGCCTGCGATATCATAATCATTACCGTGATACATTCCTGGCATTTCAGCAGTTTCACCACCGACTAATGCACAACCAGATTGCTTACAACCTTCTGCAATACCTGTTACTACGCGTGCTGCGGTATCGACATCTAATTTTCCTGTGGCATAGTAGTCAAGGAAGAAAAGGGGTTCTGCACCTTGAACAATTAAATCGTTGACACACATTGCGACTAAATCAATCCCGATGTCATCATGGCGATTTAAATCCATCGCAAGGCGAAGTTTAGTTCCTACGCCATCTGTGCCTGAAACTAAAATAGGTTCACGGTATTTAGATGGAATTGCACAAAGTGCGCCAAAGCCACCTAAACCCCCCATAACTTCAGGACGGCGGGTTTCTTTTACTACACCTTTGATACGATCGACTAAAGCATTACCTGCATCAATATCGACACCGGCATCTTTATAGCTGAGAGAGGATTTGTTAGTCACGTAGAGCCCTCACGGCAAGTTGCTGTTAAGAAAAAATGTGTGCGAGCGCTATTCTAACAGGCAAAGCAAACGTTTGCGAGGATCTTCTTTGTAGGTCACAATTATTCATGTTGGTGTGGTTAAAAGCTGTGCGCTTGATCAATATCAATAGAAAAACGATGGAATATTGGCAAAAAAGCGGTATAATCTCGCGATTTTTTTGTCAGGCTGCGTCGTACATTAGGAGAAATTATGAAGATCGTTGAGGTAAAACACCCACTCATTCAACATAAATTGGGGCTGATGCGAGATCATGATATAAGCACTAAACGCTTTCGTGAACTGGCTTCAGAAGTTTCCAGTCTACTGACGTATGAAGCTACCGCCGATTTAGAAACAGAGACGGTAACAATAGAAGGTTGGTGTGGTTCGGTAGAGATAGAACAGATTAAAGGAAAAAAAATCACAGTAGTTCCTATCCTCCGTGCAGGTATCGGGATGATGGACGGAGTATTAGAAAATATTCCTAGTGCCCGAATCAGTGTAGTTGGCGTTTACCGCGATGAAGAAACATTAAAACCTGTCCCTTACTTCCAGAAATTAGCATCCAATATTGAAGAGCGTATGGCTCTTGTTGTTGACCCTATGTTAGCAACAGGCGGCTCTATGATTGCCACAATTGATTTATTAAAAAATGCGGGTTGTACTTCAATTAAAGTATTAGTACTGGTTGCTGCTCCAGAAGGTATTAAGGCATTAGAAGAAGCTCATCCAGATGTGGAATTATATACTGCATCTATTGATAGCCATCTTAATGAGCACGGGTACATCGTTCCAGGTCTTGGCGATGCTGGTGATAAGATATTTGGTACAAAATAATAATTAAGCCGACTTTGATAGTCGGCTTTTTTTTGAACCTAAATATCTTGTTCTATAGTTAGAAATATACAAACCAATTTCACATTCATATCAAAGAGAGGTCGTAAGCATGACTCGTCGTGCAATCGGGGTAGAAGAGCGCCCACCATTATTACAAACAATTCCGTTGAGTCTTCAACATCTGTTTGCAATGTTTGGCGCCACCGTACTTGTGCCAATTTTATTTAAAGTTAATCCGGCAACAATATTGTTATTTAACGGGATCGGAACCCTGCTTTATCTCTTTATTTGTAAAGGACGCATTCCTGCTTATTTAGGTTCAAGTTTTGCGTTTATCTCACCTGTACTTTTATTGTTACCTTTAGGGTATGAATTAGCACTTGGGGGATTCATCGTCTGTGGAGTGTTATTTTGTATCGTTGCAGGTATTGTCAAAATAGCAGGGCGAGGCTGGATTAATGTGATGTTTCCGCCTGCGGCAATGGGCGCAATCGTTGCCGTCATCGGACTTGAATTAGCAGGAACCGCTGCGGGAATGGCAGGATTATTACCAAGTGCAGATGCACCAGTTGATAGTCAGACACTGCTTATTTCTATGGTGACTCTAGGTGTGACTATCTTAGGCTCTGTGATGTTTAGAGGATTCCTTGCTATTATTCCTATTCTTATTGGGGTATTAGCAGGTTATGCACTCTCTTTCTTCTTGGGCGTTGTTGATATTACACCAATTAAAGAAGCTAACTGGTTTGCACTACCGACATTCTATTCACCGCGTTTTGAATGGAGTGCTATCTTTATTATTCTGCCTGCCGCATTAGTTGTTATTGCTGAGCACGTTGGACACCTTGTTGTTACAGCAAATATTGTACAACGCGATTTAATGAAAAACCCAGGTTTACATCGTTCTATGTTCGCAAACGGTTTCTCTACCATTATCTCGGGTTTCTTTGGTTCAACACCTAATACCACTTATGGTGAAAACATTGGTGTTATGGCTATCACTAAGGTTTACAGCTCATGGGTTATTGGTGGTGCGGCAATTCTCGCTATCTTATTATCTTGTGTCGGTAAACTGGCTGCGGCTATTGCTGCTGTACCTGTTCCTGTTATGGGTGGGGTTTCATTACTGCTTTACGGTGTCATTGGTGCATCAGGTATTCGTGTCTTGTTAGATTCAAAAGTGGATTACAACAAACCGCAAAACTTGATATTAACTGCCATTATTCTGATTGTCGGTGTGAGTGGTGCTTCCATTCAAATTGGTGCTGCTGAATTAAAAGGCATGGCATTAGCAACCATCGTGGGTATTGTTTTAAGCTTGATCTTTAAATTAGTGAGTGTTGTTCGCCCTGAAACAGAATTAGTGGATAACACCATTGAATCGGTTAGTGGTACAGCAAACAAAAAGTAATCGATTAAGTAAATCTAAAGCAATATGCTGAAATTAATAAAAAAGGTGGATGATCTCCACCTTTTTTATTGTGTTTTATTTTTATGTCATATTAAAAACTAAGATTTTTGATGTTTTAAGTATTAAAAACTTAGAAAAGCATGATTAATTCAATCATGATGTTTATTTAAATAAAATAAATGAGACAATGGGTGTCTGTTCTTATGCGAAATAGACATTTTATCTGCTATTTAAGTGATATTCGTTTTAAGGTTGGGGTGTTTCAAAAAAGGTATAACGTAATTTATGGAAAAGCTGATTGAAATTTATGATTTCATTACATCAAAGCAGATTTTTACCACAATATTTTTAGTTATTGTGTTGCTGGTGGTGTGGTTTCTCGCCAAAATGATTTTCCGCCGAATAGCAAAGCGTTTACTTTTTTTATTTACAGAGCTTTCAGATGAAGAAACCATAGAAGATATCGCTAAAAAGAGCGCATCTATTGTTGCAGTTACACTTGTTCTCTATATTAATCAGCTACTACCGTCTTTTTCAGCTGAAATGAATATTATTTTTGAGACGGTTGCTCGCGCCTTTATTATCATCAATATCGCCTCATTGCTTAATAACGCTCTTGATATCTTCAATATTAGGCACGCTAAAAAAGCGTGGCATCGGAATAATTCCATCAAAGGCTATATTGAAATTGCCAAAATTGTGGTCTGGATTATCTCTTTTATCCTGATCATTGCGTTATTTACTGAGCAATCACCACTTATTATTATCTCAAGCTTTGGTGCCATTGCTGCGGTGTTAATGTTTGTTTTTCAGCATACACTTATCTCTTTTGTTGCCAATATTCTTATCTCTAACGGAAAAGTATTAAAGCTTTATGATTGGATTGAATTACCCAGTAGTAATATCAGCGGTGAGGTTATTGATATCGCATTACATACGATCACTGTACGTAATTGGGATAATACAATTTCCCGTATTCCAACCAAAGACTTTTTGACCGAAAAATATACTAACTGGCAACCGATGTTTTCATCGGGAGGGCGTCGGATTAAACGTAGTTTTTATATTGACCAATCTTCGATTTCATTTGCAACGCAAGAGTTAGTATTAGAATTAAAAAATACAGCGCCGCTTCGTAAAAGCATAGAAACGATGCTTGAAGGAAAAGAAGAAGATATTGGCGATATTAATGAGTGGTTAGAAACAAAAGGAGTGACTAACTTACAGTTATTTCGTAAGTACATGCTAAATTGGATAAAAATGCGTGGTGATGTTCGACCTGATATGTATTTAGTGATCAGAACAATGCCACCTACACCAATGGGACTACCTGTAGAGTTATATTGTTTTACTCGAGCAACCACTTGGGTTGAATATGAAGAAACTCAATCTGAAATTTTTGAGTATATAAATGCATCAGCCAAATATTTTAAGCTCGACATTTATCAGCAACCTTCCGGTAATGATGTTGCGAAATTAAAATTCAGATAATAAAGTGAAACTAATTAATACGGAATGTTTTCTAATTTGGCTCTAAATAACTTGAAGTACAGTTAGGTAATCCTTTAATGAGGTGATAGTAGTATATAAAATAGGCTTATCCCAGTGTTCTTGCTGTTATCTTAATCAGTGCAATGTGCTTTTTTAATATTGGTTCTGACCTTGTGAGAATTTGTGTTAGAATCACCACGTTTATTAAACTATTCAGGTGAGGTGCTTCTGAATACGCCGTCACAGCTATCATTACCACTATCTCTGCCCGATGATGAGACATTCGATAGCTTTTATGCAGGGGAAAACGCGTCGTTAGTCGCGGCAATTCGAACCGCCATTCATCAATCTCATGGCAGTTATATCTATTTCTGGTCCCGTGACGGAGGTGGAAAGAGCCATCTATTACATGCCGCTTGTGCTGAACTTTCCTTAAAAGGTGATGCTGTTGGGTATGTTCCCCTTGATAAACGCGCCTACTTTGTTCCCGATGTTCTTGAAGGTATGGAACATTTATCCTTAGTTTGTATTGATAATGTTCAGTGTATTGCCGGTGATGAAGAGTGGGAACTCGCCTTATTTAATCTTTATAACCGTGTTTTAGAGCATGGGCGAACCTGTTTATTAATTACAGGGGATAGACCACCTCGCCAAATAGAGTTACAACTTCCTGATTTAGCATCTCGCCTTGATTGGGGGCAAATCTACCGTTTGCAACCTTTAAGTGACGAAGAAAAAATTCAAGCGCTGCAATTAAGAGCAAAACTTCGTGGGTTTGAATTACCTGAAGATGTGGGTCGTTTTGTATTAAAACGTTTAGATAGAAAAATGCGCACCTTATTTGAAATGCTCGATGAACTTGATCACGCTTCTATTGTTGCTCAACGTAAACTGACCATCCCATTTGTGAAAGATATACTCAAACTTTAAATAGCCTCACTCATCTCGTTAGGTGAGGCGAATAATCTCAATCCTACCTCTCTTTTTCAAATTCAATACCCATTGAAGGTAACAAATTTTTGTTATTTATTAAGGGGGAATTTTCTATTTTTGTCTTTTCTAATAAAAACACAAGATAAAAAAACCGCTTGTCTTTATACAAGGCAAGCGGCGAGAGACACAAACAATAAAGGAGGAGGGTTAAATAATTAGTTTGCTTCTACTACTTTGGCTTTCTTCTGAGGAACCAGTAAGAAAATCAGATAAAGTGCAGTGATTGCAACCGTGTAGCCAGTGAAGATTAACCAGAATGATTTCCAATCAACCGCACCATTGGTAGTATATAAATCAATGACCCAGCCACTTAACATTGCACCTAAATAAGTACCAAAACCGTTCACTAAGGTCATAAACATACCTTGTGCTGTTGAACGATATTGTAAAGGGATCTCTTTTTCTAAGAACAGTGAACCAGAGATATTAAAGAAGTCGAATGCACAACCATACACAATCATTGATAACAATAAGACGATTTGACCTAATGATGTGTAGTCACCGTAAGCAAAGAAGCCAAAACGTAAGATCCAAGCAACCATACTGAATAAAACGATAGTTTCAATTCTTACGCGTTTTAATAACAGAGGCAGAAACAGAATAAATACGACTTCTGAAATCTGTGAAATAGATAAGAACACAGAAGGATAACGTGCAAAGAATGAATCATCTGCATTTGGAGATTGTGCAATATCTTGTAGGAATGGCACACCAAAGGTATTGGTAATTTGCAGTACAGATCCTAACAGTGTTGCGAAGAATAAGAAAACAACGACATTTTTCTTTTTAAATACTTGCAAGATATTAGTGATACTAAATGCCACTTCTTCGGCTTTAGTTTCATTTTTGTCAGCTGCTTTAGTTGCAGGTAAGAACATTGCAAATACAGCTAAAACAATAGAAGCGATCGCTGCAACAAAGAGCTGATGATAGCTATTACCTAAACCTAAGAAGCTAATAACCCACATGGCTGCAATAAAACCAACAGTGCCGTAAACACGAATTTTAGGGAAATAGTTATTAGGCTCTAAATGTTTTTGTTCTAACAGTTCGAAAATGATGCTGTTTGCCATTGAGATACTTGGCATAAAGAACAATAAATGTAATAGAGTTGCAAAAAATAGCGTGGTTACTGTCGTCATTTGCGACATTAACACTAATGCTAATGCAGAAAAAATATGCAGGGTAATAAACACTAATTTGCGGTTGTTTATTTTATCTGCAATAAATCCCATGATGACGGGTGCGATAAGTGAGGCAAGTCCAAGAGCACTGAAAATAAGCCCAACATCACTACCTTTAAAATGCAGTTCTCCAAAGAGATACGAGGCAAATGTTACAAGCCAAGATCCCCATATAAAGAACTGGAGGAATGAGACAAGTTTTAATCTAAGTACGATATTCATCTGTTTTCCTATTAGCCTAGCAATCACCCGACACCAATAATGGCGATTGGTTAGTTTTAATTGCCCATAATGTTGGCTATAACGTTGTTTATTTCATATACATCTACAACTTCGTTTCACACTGATTAATTGTTATCAAGTTAAAAAAACAACAATAAAAGAAGAGATAGAGTAAATAACAAATTGAAAGTTTATTGCTGTGTTGCAGTATTGTTTTAAATACGTATTTTTTGTTAATTTCTTTCTTGGATGATAATGAAAAAATATTTTGGCGAGAATTTATTGTTTATCAATTCTGCTATCATATTTTCTGATATCCATGATATGTAGGAATGCATTTGTGTAAAGAGACTTGAGTCACAATATAAATGAAACGCATGATTATTTTTTTCTTATAATTGTGAGTTTATACGGTGCTGTGTGATCTAGATAGAAGTTTTCAAAAATGGCGATTTCTTACTCATAAAAAATATGAGGTTGAGATGAAAAATTTTGAAAGCATAAAGCGATTGGTTTTTTTCTATTGTGGAAATAAGAAACACTTTGCTAATTGTAATGTTTACAATTTAATAACATTTAATAATTTATTTATTAATTGAGAAAAGAGAGTAAACGGTTGCGGGATTAATAGTGAAGTAAATAGAGAGAAGCCCATATATGTAAGAACATAAATATGGGCTTTAAATTTTGAAGATTAAATAAACAGTTCTTTTACTTGCTCTGGTGGACGGCCTAAACGGGCTTTATTACCTACAACCACAATAGGGCGTTCAATAAGTTTAGGGTTTTCATGCATTGCTTGAATTAATGCATCTTGTGATGTTTCATCAGCCAGTTTTAGCGTTTTATAAATTTCTTCTTTTGTGCGCATTAACTCTCTTGCATCATTAAAACCTAATGCTTTGAGCAGTGTTTTAAGCTCCGTTACTGAAGGTGCTGTATCTAGATAGTGAATAACATTAGGCGTTATTTGCATTTCTTCGAGTAAATGTAATGTTTCACGGCTTTTTGAACAGCGTGGATTATGATAAATCGTCACTTTTTTAGTCATTGTTGTCCCTTATTTAAATTGGCTGTCTCTTTGCTGAATTTTTCTTAATTGGTCTATGCGAGCATCAAAGCGAGCCTGATCATTGCTACCCAGCTTAACTTGTCTGCTTGCATCACCTAAGTAACGGATCGCTGTTTCAAAGTCACCTCTGAGTGCTAAATCTTCCGCATAAGCAGCTAATTCATGGGCTCTATCACCTTGTTTGGCTGAATTTTCTGCCATTAATTGCCAGCCAATAGGATCGCTTGGGTTATCAAAGGTATAACGATAAAGTAGGCGATTAGCTTCGTTATATTGCTTATTATGCATATATGAGTTCGCTAAGTTGGCAATAAGGACATTGTTATTGGGCCTTTGCTTTAATGCGAGTTGTAATCTTGCAACCGCATCACCTGCACGGTTTTGTTCTAAATCGATATCTGTCATGGCATCAATAAGCCAAATATTGTTAGGTTCTTTTTCTAACATCGGAGTGAGCAATTTTCTTGCGTCATCAAATTTGCGATCACGAGAATAGATCAGTATTAGCGCATAATTTGCGGCTGACTTTTCAAGAGCAGTACCTTGCTTAAACTGATCAAGTATCGTTTGTAATGCATTCTCTGATGTTGGGTTTTTCGTCAGCATGGTTAATACACGCATTTTAGCAAACAGAAAATCAGCTGACTGTGGAACCTGCCGAGCAGGAAATTGACTGGCTCGGCTTCTTGCATCGGATAAACGGCTATCAGGTAAGGGGTGCGTTAATAACATTTCAGGCGGTTTAGAGCTATATCGTACTTGGTCAGCAAGAATTTGCATAAAGTCAGGCATTCCTTTGGGATCAAATCCTGCTCGATAGAGTGTCTGTATTCCGATACGGTCTGCTTCTTGCTCGTTCATTTGTGTAAATGTGATCATATTTTGCTGCATACCCGCCATACTTCCCGTAAAGGTTGCAAGACCTGCATTTGGGTTTGCCATAAATATCAAAATAGAACCTAATACACCTGCAAGAGCAAGAGGTGTTGTTTTTGCCTGATCTTCAAGCATTCTCGCTAGATGTCGTTGAGTAACGTGTGTGATTTCGTGAGCCATAACAGAAGCTAATTCGCTTTCTGTTTGGCTATATCGAAAGAGGGCAGAATGCAAAACAATGTTTCCCCCAAAATAAGCAAAGGCGTTAATATTGGGGTTGTTAACTAAGTAGAAGTGAAAAGGGGTTTTGACTGAGCTGGCGTTAGAAACCAGTTTTTGTCCCAAATTATTAATATAGTTAGAGAGTAATGGGTCAAAAACTAATGGTGCACTATTTCGAAGTTGGCGAGTATAGTAATCACCCATAGCAATTTCTTGATTGATGCTTAATGTTGAACCTGCGGTCGTTCCCATATCAGGTAAAGAGTCTTCAATATCAATCGCAGCATGCGCTGGCACTACTGATGTTGATAGCAACGCAGAAACAAGAAGCGCGACTAAGGGTTTTTTAAGTCTGAGTTTCATACAACTGTATCCTGATGGCTATCTTAACGAATAATTAATAATTAATGATGTATGATAGCAAAACCTAACGTAAAATCTGTCAAAAGATTATTGCTTATGTAAATGAATACATATAGCTCTATTGTTCTGATTATTATAAAGGATCTTTATTTTCATGCTGGACTTGCTTGTTCAATGGTACAAACGCCGATTTGCTGATCCACAAGTTATCGCCCTTGTGGTCATTTTGATTGCCGGCTTTTCAATTCTGTATTTTTTCAGTGGCATACTTGCTCCTTTATTGGTGGCAATTGTGCTTGCTTATCTTTTAGAGTGGCCAACTCATTTACTTGAGAAATTAGGATGTGCCCGTATATGGGCAGTATCGATAATTCTGACACTCTTTATCGGTATTAGTGCCATTGTTATTTTGATTTTAGCGCCAACGGTGTGGCAACAAGGGATGACACTGATTTCAGATATCCCAAATATGATCAATAAGTTCAATGCATTTGCACATGAATTACCCGATCGCTTCCCTGCATTAATGGATGCCGGCATCGTTGATATGATGGCAGAAAATTTACGCAGCAAGTTCTCAACGGTGGCTGAATCTGTATTAAAAGTATCTTTAGCTTCGTTAATCGGAATTATTACACTGTCGATTTATCTTATTCTTGTTCCTTTGATGACGTTCTTCTTACTTAAAGATAAGCAACAGATGCTTAATGCGGTTCGTCGTGTTTTGCCGAAAAACAGAATATTGGCAGCACAAGTTTGGATTGAAGTTAACCAGCAAATTACCAATTATATTCGCGGTAAAGTCACTGAAATGATAATTGTGGGTATTTTTACTTATTTTGTATTTGCTTTCTTTGACTTACGCTACTCTGTATTACTTGCTGTTATCGTCGGTGTTTCTGTTTTAGTTCCTTACGTTGGTGCTGTTTTAGCAACGATCCCAGTTATTGTGATTGCATTATCTCAGTGGGGATTAGGCTCTGATTTCTGGGCGTTATTTATCGCTTATCTTGTTGTTCAAGGATTAGATAGCAATTTATTAGTACCAATTCTGTATTCTGAAGCCGTAAATATGCACCCTTTAGTCATTATATTATCAGTGATTATATTCGGTGGAATGTGGGGATTTTGGGGCGTTTTCTTTGCTATTCCATTAGCAACGCTGATAAAAGCAGTATTGCATGCATTACCTGATGAAATTGCGAATGAGCAAAATATAAAGAAAAGCTAAGTACCTCATTGAATATATTAATAAAAAACAGATAAAAAAACAGACAGTGTAAGCTGTCTGTTATCTTATCAATTCGAAGTATTAATTATGGATGTTGAGCGAGATATTCGAGAACGACTTGATGGTGGTTACTGGTTTTAAAGTTATCAAATACGTGTTCGATAACACCATTTTTATCAATTAAGAATGTTGTACGATGAATACCATCGTAAGTTTTTCCCATAAATTGCTTTTCTCCCCAGATACCAAATTCTTCTGCGATCTTATGATCTTCATCTGAAAGCAACGTGAAATTTAACATCTCTTTTTCAGCGAAACGGGAAAGTTTTTCTGATTTATCTGTACTGATACCTAATACTTCAACTTTGGCTTTTTTTAGTGCATCCATTTCATCACGTAAGCCACAAGCTTGGGTTGTGCAACCAGGTGTCATTGCTTTAGGGTAAAAATAAACGAGCACACGTTGGCCAGCGAAATCAGATAAATTAATCGTTTCTCCATCTTGGTCGGGCAGACTGAATTGAGGCGCCTTTTCACCGGCTTTTAATGGGTTCATTAGGTCATTCTCCATTTTTTACTGTTTCATCATCAGACTATTTACGATACTTATTGTGCCTTGAGCGTTCAGCTCTGTACATAATTGATTAAATTTCTCATTAATAACAATACCATGATCATCTAATGGATTATGCGCCGTAATCTGTATTTCTAAACGGGCAGGTGAGCCATCTTCTGATGGATGTGTTTTAGATATTAATTCAGCAAGATTAAAATTATGTTGGCTAAATAGATTAGTAAAGCGTTCTACAATACCGGGCGCATCTTCAATATCAACTTTCGCTGCAATTGTTGAAGGATAGGTAATCGGTGCACCATTGGTAGTTCTTTTCATTACGGTCAATAAATCCAGTTCCGCACTTTTAATGGGCAACAACGCTTCTAACTGTGCAATAGCGTTCCAGCCACCTGAAAGTAGCATGATAAACGTAAACTCTTGACCAAACATCGCAAGTCGGCTGTCCTCGATATTACATCCGCATTGGCTGACTAATTGTGTAATGGTATCAACAATACCAGGACGGTCAGCACCTAATGCAGTAATGACGAGAAAATGTTTATCAGGTATGGGCAAAATAAGGTTCCTTTTGACTTTCAGTTTATTCTTAACAGGTAAACACAAATTTCGATTTCTGCCAAGATCCCTTGCTCACTATCTTCAATTATTATATCTCTTTAATTCATATCAAAGAATATTAGCAAATTTCATTAGAAACCTAGAGTTAAGTAGTTTTCAATAGAGCAATGAATGAGTACCATTGAGTATACGTCTATCTCGGAGCAATGATTATGGTGAATAACGAATTTAATTTTACAGGCAGTATGGTGGCATTGGTGACACCAATGGACGCAAAAGGCAACGTTGACCGGGTTAGTTTACGTAAATTAGTTGACTATCATGTTAATGCAGGCAGTGCTGCAATTGTTTCTGTCGGTACAACAGGAGAATCTGCAACATTAGGTCATGACGAGCATGTTGATGTCGTTTTAATGACATTAGATATGGCTGATGGGCGTATTCCTGTAATTGCGGGTACGGGCGCTAATGCAACATCTGAAGCAGTCTGGTTTACACAACAGTTTGAAAATAAAGGTATTGCAGGTTGTTTAAGTGTAACACCATATTATAATAAACCTTCACAAGAAGGGTTATATCAGCACTTTAAAGCGATTTCTGAAAGCACCGAGTTACCACAAATCTTGTATAATGTACCGGGTCGTACTGGATGCGATTTATTGCCTGTAACTGTTGCACGTTTAGCCAAGTTGGATAATATTGTGGCAATTAAAGAGGCGACAGGGAACTTAAGTCGTGTTAGTCAAATCCAAGAGTTGGTTAATGATGATAGTTTTATCTTATTAAGTGGTGATGACGCATCATCATTAGACTTTATGCAACTTGGCGGTCAGGGTGTTATTTCGGTTACTGCTAACGTTGCTGCGTCAGAGATGGTAGAATTATGTCGATTAGCAAATGCGGGTGAGTTTGCGAAAGCGCGTGAACTTAACCGACGTCTGATGGACTTACATCATCAGTTATTTGTTGAACCTAATCCAATCCCAGCTAAATGGGCGTGTCAACGTATTGGATTGATTGAAGACGCCACATTGCGCTTACCTATGACTCCGTTGACATCATCAGGTCAGCAAATTGTTGAGAAAGCGCTGTTAACAGCGGGAATACTGTAAAACTTAGGGAATTTTAATGGCAACACTATTGCATAAATCAAAGATTATGAAAGTCGCGGGTCTGTCGCTGGTGGTCTTACTGGCAGCCTGTTCAAGTGATCAGCGCTATAAACGTCAGGTCAGTGGTGATGAGTCTTATTTAGAGACAGCAGGGCTAAAGAATTTAGCGATTCCGGCGGGTATGGTGTTGCCTTTGCAAAATGGGGAATATGACATTCCAACCCCTAAAAGAACTGAACCTGTTGGTTTAGCGCTTGATATTCGTCCACCAACTCAAGCATTGAATCTATTAAGTGGTTCTCGTAGTGAAAATAATGCAGACAACAGCCGTTTGCTATTACCAAACTCACCTGAAAACACAACACTATATGAACAAGTTAGTTCTATCTTAAAAGAGAAAGGTATTGCGATTGTTAAAAGTGATGCTGGACAAAAAGAGCTCCATACTGATTGGATCACATGGTTACGTGCTGATGAAAACGTACCTTTCCAAACACGTCAGCGTTTAGTAATTGCTCAGTCAGGTAATGTTATTTCGTTAACAGTGACTAACGAAGGTTTACGCCAAGGCGAAACTGAAATGACTGATCCGGCTGAAGTGAAGCGTTATAATATTTTAATGCTTAACGAATTGGTTGATGGCTTAAACCGTATGCGTAATTTAAGCGAAAATACGGCAAGCAGCAACATACAAGGTATTATCGATGTCCAAAGCGGCAGTGATAATGCTGGCCTTCCAGTGATCATCGTTCGTGCACCATTTGATGTGGTTTGGGATAGATTACCTATTGCATTAGAAAGTGTTGGTATGAAGATGGGCGATCGCACACGTTCTAAAGGTTCAATTGAAGTAACCTATAAAGGAATGAGTAGTGCAAACTGGAGTGCGTTAGGTGTTGATAGACCAACTGTTGAAGAAGCGGATTATAAATTACAAGTCGGCGATTTAAATAACCGCAGTAGTTTACAATTTATCAGTGATAAGGGTAAACCATTAACACAATCACAAAATGATCAAATGGTTGCTGCACTGAAAGCTGCTTTCAGTAAGCCTGTAAAATAAGTATTCTTCTTTAAAAATATGAGAAGCCGCACAATATATGTTGTGCGGCTTTTTTATGATCTTAACTTAATTGTATTAATCTAAATTAAACATCATTAATTGAATGCTCTTTTAATGATAGGGTTTAATTTAAATTTATTAATAATATTAATCTTAATGCAATACGCTTAATTTTATGCAATATTGCGTCAATTCTTATTCTTAAATAAAAATAACAAAGCATTCTCTGACTATATGAAGGAGTATTTATGAGTGCAGGTGATATGATTATTCACTTGATATTAAGTGGGATACTTATTGTAGGTGTTTATCAATTTTATTTTTTTACTCAACGATATACATTGAGAGAAGTGAAAATTATTAATTCACCGATTGATGAAAAGATCCCTTTCTGGCCATGGTGGTCATGGATCTATAGCTTTTTATATTATCCTGCAATTTTATATCTTAATTGGATCATTCAAGACTCAAGACAATTTATTATGATTGTTTTTAGTTATATTGTTTTGTTAGTTATGCAAATGTTTTTCTTTGTTGTGTTCCCTGTTGCAACCCCAGCACATTGGCGTACCTTAAACCCAGGAAAAACAGCGTCAGAGAAATTTCTTAAGTTTGTTCAGTATTTTGATGATTCCTCAAACTGCTTCCCAAGTATGCACGTTTCCGTTGCAACACTCACAGCGTGTCTTGCTTATGCAACTTTAGGACCATGGGTTTTCTTATTCCCATTATTTATTGCATTATCTTGCATGTTTACAAAACAACATTACTTAATTGATTTACCTGCCGGCGCTTTATTAGGTTGGTTTGCTTATGAGATCTACTGTTTTATTATTTAATTAAGCATTATGTTATTACGAGATAACATGAATTTTTTTAATATAAAAATAGATAAGAGATAAATCATTAAAACTTGTTGATGCTAATATTGATAACCAGATTAATTTTCAATAAAAAGAAATTAATCTGGTTTTTTTATTATTGATTACTCAAAATAGATGTAATCTGAAACAGATCTAAGATTTATTAAGAATATCATCTGAAAATAGAAATAATAAGGTGATATAATCTATAATTATTCTTATTCTGACTTTTTATATTTTATATATCCTAATTTTACTAAACCACTCTTTATATTGATTATGATAACTTTAGTTATTAGCGCAGTTATTCAATAGAATTAATTGAAATATGATTTCTAATTATGGTGTGGTTTTCAACAAAAAAACGTTGTGAGCAATGCGTTGTCGCTGAGATTTTTTAGTGATAGTACTCACGTTTTAAAAGCTTTTTTATCTAATCTAGAGTAGAGTATGGGAAGCAAATTTCTTGTTAAACCTATCACATCTTTGGAGTGTGTCAGATGCAGAAAAAAGCTGAGTTGTATCGTGGAAAAGCCAAAACGGTCTACGCCACTGAATCTTCTGATTTTCTTATCCTTGAATTCAGAAATGATACATCAGCGTTAGATGGCCAACGTATTGAACAGTTTGATCGTAAAGGAATGGTAAATAACAAATTTAACCATTTCATTATGAATAAACTGGAAGAAGCGGGTATCCCAACGCAGATGGAACGTTTGCTTTCTGATAATGAAGTGCTAGTAAAAAAACTCGATATGGTACCTGTTGAATGCGTTATCCGTAATCGTGCAGCGGGATCATTAGTCAAACGTTTAGGTATCGAAGAAGGTACACTTTTAAATCCACCAATCTTTGATTTATTCTTGAAAGATGATGCTCGTCATGATCCTATGGTCAATGAATCTTACTGTGAAACCTTTGGTTGGGTATCTAAAGAAAACCTCGCAGAAATGAAACGTTTGAGTTATAAAGCAAACGATGTCCTTAGCGAACTCTTTGATAAAGCAGGACTTATTTTAGTCGATTTTAAACTTGAGTTTGGTCTATTTCATGGCAAGGTTGTATTAGGAGATGAATTCTCTCCTGATGGAAGCCGTCTATGGGATAAAAACACCTTAGATAAAATGGATAAAGACCGTTTCCGTCAAAGCTTAGGCGGATTAATTGAAGCATACGAAGAAGTTGCACGTCGAATCGGTGTTTCTTTAGACTAAATACGCAAACGATTACGTCAAGTTAAACAAGATGTAATTAGAAAAGGTCAGCTTAAAAGCTGACCTTTTGTTTTAAATATCACGTTTTAAATGGAATGTATTAAAGAACATAATTAAGCAACTATGCAGATAGCTTGATTGAATTATGTTTAATAATAAGAAAATTTATCGTAATCCTAAGCTTTCTAATAATTGTTTAATCTCATTATTAAGCGCAAGGCTATCAATATATTGATTAATCAGAGGTGTAGGCTGGATAAGTGCATATTTGCACAAAAATATAAGGAAATAACCCACATAAATATCAGCGGCAGTCAGATTTTTACCACAAAGATAAGGTTTGGCGCTGGCTAAGCCCGTTTCTAAGCAATGAAAAGCGCGTTCAAAAGAACCAAAACCAGATGATTTTTGCTGTTCTTCATTAAGTTCAATACCAAGCTCTTTCACCGTAAATGCAGATTCAATAGGGCCTGCTGTAAAAAAGAACCAACGATAATAAGCAGCACGCTCAGGTGAATTAAGGGCAGGAGCAAATCCTTTTTCAATAAACTTATCTGCTAAATAAGCGCAAATTGCCGCTGTCTCTGTAACGACGATTTCGCCATCGACTAATGCAGGAACTTTTGCCATCGGATTAATAGCAAGATATTCAGGGGTACGCATTGGTTCGCCATATTCTAATTCAACACGCTGATAAGACACATCTAATATTTTTAAGAAAAGTTCAACGGTGTTACCGCGAGACATTGTATTAGTATAAAGAATAAGTTCACTCATAATGTTTCCTTACTGTGTTGATTAATATGATGTTGTTTAAACTGAAACAGCTAAGCTAATATAGCTAAACAAAGAACAGCAAACAGCAAGGAAGATATTACGCAAACCGTGTGTCAATTTTTGTCAGGAGCCTCTTTGAGGATCTCTTTTTTCCATCGAGAGAGTAAATAATTTTTAGGGTAAGGCAAATTATCACTTAATACTTCATAAGAGATAATTCTATCGAGCCTAAAATGGCGATAGCTTTGACGTAGTTCACACCATGCAGCAATCACTTGTGAATCTTGAAAGTAACCCACAGCAATAGGCCAAATAATTCGAGTGCTTAATTGCTTTTGAGCATCTTTATAATCTATTTTGGCTTTTTTTTCTTCGCGTAAACTAAAACGCATATCTTTAGCTATGGTATGATCAATTTCAATAATTCGGTTAGTGGGAACAAATAATGTATTTTGTTCAAGTAATGTTTGATGCTGTGTTGTGATCACAGTATTGATTTTATTAATTGCCCGTAACGCCGAGTGACTTAACTCTTTATCTGTATTACTTTCTACCCAACGTAAACCTAAAATAAGTGCTTCAAGTTCATTAATATCAAAGGTTAATGGCGGTAGGAGTAAACCTGATTTTAGCTGATAACCTATACCTGCTTCACCCGTAATTTCAGCGCCTTGATTACGTAAAGACTCAATATCACGATAAATAGATCTAACACTAATTTGTAATTTATCTGCTAATACCTCTGCCGTTATCGGATAGCGATTTTCTTTTAAAATCTGCAATAAAGTGAGTAAACGTTGAGTTCGAGTCATTAAATTATCTATTTATTAGTGAAGAAAAAATACAAAGGCAAGAAATAAGAATTCTATTATGAAATCGTTAAAAAAACAGTTTTAATTCCTTATGATGCTTATTTTTTCGTTGTGGCAACGGGTACTAGCTTACTCTGATAGTCTCTATTATCTTGCTCTTAAAAAATAGGGAATAGAGATTGCAATTATTTGTTATTATCTCAAATCAAGTGATAAATTTGTTCATAATAAAGCTAAAATCGTCTATTTAAAATGTGGGGATAAGTTATGCGTTGGAATGATCGCCGAAGAAGTGACAATGTTGAAGATAGAAGAGGGCAATCTTCTCCCGCATCAGGCGGTGGCAATCTCCCATTAGGATTAATTGCACTTTTGTTACGCACTAAATATGGGTTTGTGGTTATTATTGTTTTAGTGATAGCCAGTTTTATGGGATTTGACTTTAACTCATTAACGGGTGAAACCGACCAACCGCCACAACGCAACGAACAACAAAGTGCCCTTTATAATGAAGCCGCAGATTTTAGTAGCGTCGTTTTAGCCAGTACAGAAGATTTTTGGCAAACTATTTTTGCACAAGCAGGCAAACAATATAGCTATCCTAAACTTGTTTTATATACCAACAGCACCACAACGCAATGCGGTACAGGTACAAAAATAATGGGGCCTTTTTATTGTCCCGCGGATAGAAAGATTTATCTCGATCTCTCTTTTTATAATGAAATGAAACATAGCCTAGGTGGTGGCGGTGAATTTGCTCAAGGTTATGTGATTTCACATGAAGTAGGGCACCATGTTCAGCATTTATTAGGTATCACTGATCAAATGCGTGAAAAACAACAAATGGCGCGTTCAAAAGCAGAGGCAAATCGTTTATCTGTAAAATTAGAGTTGCAAGCAGACTGTTTTGCTGGAATGTGGGGACATTTTATTGCAGGTGAAGGTCGTATTGATGAAAGTGATTTATTAACTGCGATCAAAACGGCGCAAGCGATAGGTGATGACAAGTTACAGAAACAACAGCAAGGTTATGTAGTGCCCGATAGTTTTACACACGGCACAGCAGAACAACGCAAGACTTGGTTTATGAGAGGCTATAACAGTGGCAGTATTAAATCTTGCGATACATTTGCTTCTTCGTCTTTGAACTAATACCATTTGTCGATAAATAAAAGATAATTAACTCTATAAAGAGAAAGGCTTAGGAACAAACATGAGTAACGTTGATCCCTCACTATTAATTTTGCTGGTTCTCGCAGGACTTGGCATTATTAGTCATAATATGACTGTAACGTTAGCAATGCTTGCTTTGCTAGTGATTAAAATCACACCTCTAAATCAATATTTTCCTGTTGTTGAAAAATATGGCATGACTATCGGGATCTTAATTTTGACCATTGGGGTAATGACACCCATAGCAACAGGACGTATTTCAGGGCAAGAAGTTCTTAACTCATTTTTAAACTGGAAATCATTACTAGCAATTGCGATAGGAATCGCGGTTTCTTGGTTAGGCGCACGGGGCGTTTCTCTAATGAATAACCAGCCTTCAACGGTTGCTGGCTTATTAGTGGGAACAGTCATTGGTGTCGCACTTTTCCGAGGTGTGCCTGTTGGACCATTAATTGCAGCTGGTATTCTTTCATTGTTAATCGGTAAATCCTAGCTGTGCCATTGTCTCATTTACATCAATATCAGCAAAAATTAGCTCAATTAGGGCAACGCCAGTTACTGCTATTAGCGGGTGAACCAGCATGGCAAACGGCACAGATCCAGCAAATTACTCAATTATGCCAAGGTGATTGGGTCACTATTTCTTTCAATCAACCCCATGCTATTTTACCTGAACAAGCTATTCGCCTATTGGGGCGTGAGTTCCTACATGCGGTTTTTGATGCTAATGAAGGATTTAATACTGATGCTTTAGCCATGTTAACGGGCACATTAAAAGCAGGTAGTGTATTGATTTTGTGCTTGCCTGATATTGAACGTTGGGACAGTTATACCGATAACGATAGTCAGCGATGGAATGATGCTCAAGGTGTACTTTCAACACCAAATTTTATGGCATGGCTAAAAAACATCACTTTAGGTGATGACAAAGCAATTGTCTGGCAACAATCAACGCCATTTCAATTACCCAAATTGATTGAAAAGGCTAAACCTTGGGCACTTCCACAAGGTAAACCAACCGCAGAACAGCAAGTAATTTTAGATAATTTGCTATTATCGACATCGGGTATTTGGAGTGTTATTGCACCAAGAGGCAGAGGAAAGTCAGCGCTGGCGGGAATGTTTATCGAACAATATCAAGGAAATGTGCTGGTATGTGCACCTGCTAAAAATAGTACAGATGTTTTATCTTCACACACCAATAAAGCTATTTCATTTTACTCTCCTGATAATTTATTAGCGCTGTGTATAAATAACGAAATTCAAAGTGATTGGCTAATTATTGATGAGGCTGCTTCTTTGCCTATTGCACAACTAGAAGTGCTGTGTGGTTATTTCCCTAATGTCTTAATGACAACCACAGTACAAGGCTATGAAGGAACAGGGCGAGGTTTTATGCTGAAATTAGGAGACAACATTCCTAATTTGCATACCTATCAATTACAAACACCAATTCGTTGGGCTAAAGATTGTCCATTAGAAAATTGGCTTAATCAGTTGTTATTGCTTGATGAGCTTGAGTCTGATTTTGAGCGTCAAAAACAAGGTGAAGTCGATATCCACCAGCTTCAAGGAAATTGGCATAACAATATTTCACAACTACATGATTTTTATCAGTTACTTACTAGTGCGCATTATCGAACAACGCCACTTGATCTACGGCGTTTACTTGATGGTCAAAAACAGCGTTATTGGTCAGCATCAATCAATAAAAAAATCGTGGGTGCTGTGTGGTGTATCGAAGAAGGAGGATTACCTTTCGAACTTGCTTATGATGTCTGGCTAGGTACTCGTAGGCCAAGAGGTAATTTGGTTGCTCAATCATTAGTAACTTATGGTTTAACACCCGATGCAATGTGTTTGAACTCATTGCGTATTAGCCGCATTGCTGTTTTACCTCAATATCGACGCCAAAAAATTGCCGCAACTTTAATTGCTAATATTGTAAAAGAGAGTCAAAAACAGGCTATTGATTATCTTTCGGTGAGCTTTGGTTATACCGAAGTGTTAGCACAGTTTTGGATGCAATGTGGCTTTCAAATAGTGCGCTTAGGAGTACATAAAGAGGCAAGTAGTGGATGCTACGCTGCAATGGCAATTTATCCACTAACAGAAAAAGGCGAACAGTTATTACGCTCGTCTTTACGCGCTTTTGCTTTGCAATATCCGCAGATAGAACAGCAAACCAAGCTCTGCTTAGCGGATAATTTAATACCAAATCATGTTGCTACATCACAAGACCGTTGGTTAGTGATGGCGGGTTTTGCATTTGCTCATCGTCCCGCACTTACTGTTTATGAGAGTGTTGCTAATTTTTTAGTAGGTTATGAGCAACACTATCCGTTATTAGTGGCTTTTTTTGTAGACAATAAGTCACTCGAGCAGTGTGTGGCTGAGTTTTCTTTATCAGGAAAAAAAGTCTTAACTAAGCAATTAAGAGAGCAATGTGCGCAATTAATGGCTGAAAAAGATCCTCAATTAACATCGCGTTATCAACAGTGGCTAGCTACTTATTCTCATCCTTCTTGTTTTGATTTTGTTTAGGCCAATCATCTTCATCATCCCATTTATCATTAAAATCACGATGTGGAGGCAACTTTCGCTTATTTTTAAGAAATTGCTTGGGATCGATTTTGTTCATATCTTTAATAGCGTTAATGATAATTCCTACTAAAAGAATTAAAATTACCCACCAATAGTCAGCAATCCAGTGCATAAATAAGCCTTATATTTTAAAATTGTTGTTGAGAATGAGGATCTTTTTTATTTACTCTATAAAATAACGCAATAAAGCATAGGTTGGAAAAGCACAGCATGAAACGGATATTATTGATTATAGCAGGTTGGTTATGTGTTGGATTAGCTACATTAGGTGTTATTTTGCCTGTGTTACCCACTACACCTTTCTTATTGCTTGCTGCATGGTGTTTTTCTCGTTCGTCGAAGCGCTTCCATTATTGGTTACTTTATCGCTCTTGGTTTGGTCCTTATTTACGATATTGGCAAACTTATCACGCTATGCCTAAAGGGGCGAAACCTAAAGCAATCTTAGTGATCTTAATTACCTTTGCGATTTCACTGTGGCTAGTGTCTATGCTTTGGGTCAGAATATTATTGCTGATAATCTTAGTGTGTTTGTTGATATTTATGTGGAGACTTCCTGTTAATGATCAACAAGAAGTCCCATGTGAAAAATAACGTTACTCAGGCAAAACAATGTAACGTGCAAATATTTCGTCAAGATTAGCTAACAGCCACTGTTTACCATAAATATTCTCTTCTTCTAACACAGATTTTAGAATATCAGGCGTATAAGCAAGAGAAGCTTCATGGGAAAGAGGCCAATAACTGATATGCCATGGCTCGTAAGCAATATCGCTCTCTTTATGAGTAAAAGGGCGATAAAAGTCATACGCTGACATATTCTCCGTTAACCATTCATTAAGCTCTGCAAAATAGCCACCATCTTCGTATTCCCAAGGTTCTAATTGTAATGATTGACCTTCAGGTAAACGAAAAGGATCGTAAATATCAATCTCAGTGCCCCAATGGTGGCGACTTGCACCGGGCAATGCTGACCATTTTAAAATAGCGATACAGCGCTCACCATCTGATAATGCATGAATATCTATTGGCTGGCTTTGTGCATCTAAAACAGGGCGAGTACCTTCAAACTTTCCATTCCATATAGCTAATTGGCGGTTAAAATCACGAAAAGAGCTGGCTGGCATTAATTTAAAGCCTGCTTTTGTGGCTTGTTGTTGTAATGCTAAAAAAGCCTTAGTGGCATTAAATTGCAAGCGATGCTGACCAGATAAAGTGACTAAATGATCAGTAGAACGGCCAGTTAGCATTAAAGGCGTTATCATAAAATAAGTTGCTCCATAACCCGCTGATAAATTCGGCTAAGCTGTTGTAAATCTGCCGCATTAACACACTCATTAACTTTATGAATTGTTGCATTAACAGGGCCTAATTCGACAACTTGCGCGCCCATTTGGGCAATAAATCGACCATCAGAAGTGCCTCCACTGGTGGAAAGCTCTGGCTCTAAATTGGTGTAATGCTTAACGGAGTAACGGACAGCTTCAAGTAATTTACCTTGGCCGGTAATAAAAGGCTGGCCAGATAAAGACCATTCCAACTGATAGCGAAGTTGATGCTTTTGTAGTAACGCTTCTGTACGTTGGCGAATTTCTTCATCTGTAATGGCAGTACTAAAGCGGAAATTAAATTGAATAAACAGCTCACCGGGGATCACATTATTGCTGCCTGTACCTGCATGGATATTGGCAATTTGCATTGTAGTTGCTGGGAAAAACTCGTTGCCTTCATCCCAAACAGTATTAACGAGCTCTTGGATAAAAGGGGAGGCAAGATGAATAGGATTTTCCGCAAGGTGAGGGTAAGCGACATGACCTTGCACACCTTGAATAATTAAATTTGCTGTTATTGAGCCTCGACGACCATTTTTTACCATATCGCCTAAATGATGTTGGCTTGAAGGCTCACCCACAAGGCAATAGTCGAGACGTTCGCCACGCGACATTAAAGATTGTACGACTTTAACCGTGCCGTCTGCGGCTTTGGCTTCTTCATCCGATGTAATTAAAAAGGCCAGTCGTCCACGGTGATCAGGATAAGAGCGAACAAAACGTTCAGCAGCGACAATCATGGCGGCAAGCGAGCCTTTCATATCCGCCGCACCGCGTCCATATAACAGACCATCACGAATAGATGGTTCAAAAGGCGGGTTATCCCACAAATCAAGATCACCTGTTGGTACAACATCAGTATGACCAGCAAAGGCTAGTGTTTCGCCTTCACCACCACGACAAGCCCAGAGATTTTCAGTTTCACCAAAAGGCATTCTTTCAATCGTAAAACCAAGAGGGGCAAGCCTATCGATAATCAGTTGCTGACAACCTTGATCATCAGGGCTGATTGAGGGACGCGAAATCAGTTGTTGTGCAAGCTCAATAACAGGACAGGACATAAAAATTAGGCTCCTGTAAAGGACGAATAATCATTGACATCAAAACCAACAACAAAGCGGTTGTCTGATGACACAAGAATAGGGCGTTTAATGATCGCGGGTTTATCTAACATAAGTGAGATTGCAGAGGTAACATCAGTGATTGCGTTTTTTTCTTCATCAGATAATTGACGCCAAGTTGTTCCTCTTTTATTCACAAGTGTCTGCCAATCTAAATTTTCTGTAAAGGTGCGTAATAATGCTTCCGTCAAACCCTCTTTGCGGTAATCATGAAACGTGTAGGGAACATGATTATCATCTAGCCATTTACGTGCTTTTTTGATTGTATCGCAATTTTTTATGCCGTACATGGTATATGTCAGGTTTGTCGTGGACATGATATTTTCCTTATATGACAATACGTAATATTAGTATTGATGAGAATGAGTGTTATACAATTCCAAAATAACAGCTTTTGTTGTAGTGAAAAATCCTATTTACATTATAAAATATATCGGATATTAAACTGTCACGTTAGTGTAACGAATTGTGTAGCGTAGAGTAATACAAATACGAATAAAGATTTCCGTTGGTAAAAGAGAATATGAAAAGTATTTCACTGAGTCTTATATTGCTTTTACTTTCTTCTTTTAGCTGGGCAGATGAAGAAAATGACAGTCAAAAAGTTGATGAGTATAAAATAGCCTTAGAGGCTTTTTTTAACAGTGATTATTTATTGTGTTTGGGCGAAGGGAAATGGCCTGTGTACAGCAATGAAGATGATGCCCCTTGGGTGCTAGAAAGAATGCATGCATTAGTTGAGGCAGGATTGATTGAACAAACCTCAAATGGAGAAGAATGGGTGTTCAATCTCAGTGAAAAGGGGCGCAGAGCATGGCAACCTTATCAAGACTTCTGTTATGGTCACCTGTTCATTAGCCAAATTAAAGAGATCCAACCGATAGGATCAGGCAAAAGTAAAATTTATTTTTATTATGGTGTAAAAGGTATTCCTTCATGGGCAACCAATGAAGAAATACAATCCGCTTTTAGCGAACTTGATATTGTGATTAATGGAATAAATCGAGAGCTGTATCAGTTAAATATCGAAAAGTTACCAGATAACCATTTTAAAGTATTAAGTTATCCAGTTCCTATTGAGTAGAGATGATTTAATATAGCACTAAGCAGAATATTCAATAATAGCTCTGATTACCCCGACCCAGTGTCGGGGTAAAGCGTTTAGTACTGATGCTTAATAAGAATAAGACTGGCAGCTAAACGAGAAGTGACTTGCAGTTTCTTTAAAATATTACGAATGTGGACTTTCACTGTTTCTTCAGAAATAAATAAATTCTCAGCAATTTGTTTATTTTTCATTCCAGCAGACACTTCATGAAGAACATCTAACTCTCTTTTAGTCAATGCTGAAAGTGGATCAGAATAGTTTTGCCTAAGCTGTATATATTGCCACACTCGCTCACTATAAACAGGATGCCCAACAGCTGCTTTGCGTAGGCTAAGTAATAGCATGTCTAACTCACACTCTTTTAAAAGATAACCGTTTGCGCCAGCATCCAACGCAGCGTAAACATCATTACGTGAATCAGAAACGGATAAAACAAGAACATAAGATGTTAAACCAGAGCGACGAAGTGTTCGAATAATATCAATACCTGAACGCCCTTGTAGATTTAAATCCATCATAATTAAGTCTGGATTTAACTGTTTTGCAGCGGTTACAGCCTCTTGAGCATTGCCACTTTCGCTTACTACGACAAAGTCCTTGTCTTTTTCTAACAATAGCCGTAATCCATATCTCATGATAGGGTGATCATCCACTATCATAATTGAGTAGCTAGGCATAACCCCTCTCCCTAAAAAAAAATAATAATGTGCGTAATCTTTCCAATAGCAGAAAATAAAAAAGTAAATTCCAAATGAGGAATAAAAATTAGAATCAGACATCTTATTAAAACAATAAGAAAATAAAATTGACGGTTCGCAATATTACACCAATTATTGTTACGGGTAAAAAAGAAAATAACCAAAATGACTAACAAAAAATCTAATTCTATAAAATCTTTATAGTTACAATGAGTTGTGTGGAGATAAGACTATTAAAAAAATAATCAACAAGTGAAAATAGTTATTGTTTTTTTAAACAATATAAAAAAATTAATTATTTTAAATGTTAATTTAATATCTGGTAAATAATAAACAAATATTGTCTTTTTTCTGTTCGAGTTTATTACACTGGTGAAATTAAATAGTGTTAATAACATACCTACAACTAGGTATTAATTGTTTATAATAAATCTTGTTTACTAATTTGAAAAAAGTGTCGGAGCCGTCATGATTTAACGCTCCATTACCATTATACTAACGAAGCCCTTACCCTATTGATACAAAGGATATGAAGATGGAAGACAAATTAAAACAAAGCGCTCTAGATTTTCATGAATTTCCCGTACCTGGCAAAATCACAGTAACACCAACAAAACCACTCATAACCCAACGTGATTTAGCATTAGCTTACTCACCAGGCGTTGCCGCTCCTTGTTTAGAAATTGCAGCAAATCCTCTTGCTGCTTATCGCTACACAGCCAAAGGTAACCTTGTCGCGGTGATTTCAAATGGTACTGCGGTACTTGGGCTTGGAAATATCGGTGCCTTAGCAGGTAAGCCTGTGATGGAAGGTAAAGGCGTTTTGTTTAAGAAGTTTTCTGGCGTTGATGTTTTTGACATTGAAGTTAATGAGACAGATCCTGACAAACTCGTTGACATTATCGCATCATTAGAGCCAACATTTGGTGGTATTAACCTCGAAGATATTAAAGCACCAGAGTGTTTCTATATTGAGAAAAAACTGCGTGAGAAAATGAACATTCCTGTATTCCATGATGATCAGCATGGTACAGCGATTATCTCTACAGCCGCAATTCTCAATGGTTTGCGTATTATTAAAAAAGAAATTAGTAAAGTAAAATTAGTGGTATCAGGAGCAGGTGCCGCGTCTATTGCTTGTATGAACTTATTAGTTGCTTTAGGGCTAACACGCGAAAACATCACTGTATGTGACTCTAAAGGGGTTATCTACCGTGGACGTGAAGCTAATATGGCAGAAACCAAAGCTGCTTATGCAATCGAAGATAACGGCACTCGTACATTAGATGACGTTATTAATAATGCTGATATTTTCTTAGGTTGCTCAGGGCCTGGCGTATTAACGCAAGAAATGGTCAAGAAAATGGCTCGCGATCCACTTATTCTCGCGCTTGCAAACCCAGAACCTGAAATTTTACCGCCGTTAGTAAAAGCTGTACGTTCAGATGCGATTATCTGTACAGGGCGTTCTGACTACCCAAATCAGGTTAATAACGTATTGTGTTTCCCATTCATCTTCCGTGGCGCATTAGACGTTGGTGCGACAGCAATTAATGAAGAGATGAAACTCGCTTGTGTTCATGCTATTGCAGAATTAGCACTCGCGGAACAAAACGAAGAAGTTGCTTCTGCCTATGGTGATCAGGAACTCTCTTTTGGCCCTGAATACATTATTCCGAAACCGTTTGATCCACGTTTGATTGTGAAAATTGCGCCAGCAGTTGCAAAAGCGGCGATGGATTCTGGTGTTGCAACACGTCCAATTGAAGATTTCTCTGCTTATATCGAACACCTTAATGAGTTTGTTTATAAAACGAACTTATTTATGAAACCTATTTTCTCGCAAGCGAAAAAAGAGAAAAAACGCATTGTGTTAGCAGAAGGGGAAGAAAACCGCGTACTACATGCAACGCAAGAATTGGTAACGTTAGGATTAGCCACTCCAATCTTAATTGGCCGTCCTAGTGTGATTGAAATGCGTATTCAGAAATTGGGTTTACACATTAAAGCTGGTAAAGACTTTGAAGTGGTGAATAATGAAAACGACCCACGTTTCAAAGAGTATTGGCAAGAATATCACCAAATCATGAAACGTCGCGGTGTATCACAAGAGCAAGCTCGCCGTGCAATGATTGGCAATCCAACACTTATTGGTGCCATTATGGTTCGCCGAGGTGAAGCAGATGGTCTGATTTGCGGTACTGTGGGTAGCTATTCTGAACATTTTGAAATCTACAAAAATGTGTTTGGCTTACGTGAAGGAATGGAAACCGCAGGGGCAATGAATGCTCTGCTATTGCCAAGTGGTAACACTTTTATTACAGATACTTACGTCAATGAAGACCCAACCGCAGAACAACTAGCTGATATTACGATTATGGCTGCTGATACTATTCGTCGCTTTGGTATCGAGCCAAAAGCAGCGCTGGTTTCTCGTTCAAGTTTCGGCTCATTTGATAGCCCATCTTCAATCAAACTCAGAAAAGCGTTAGAGATAATCAAGCAACGTGCACCTGAATTAGAGATTGATGGTGAAATGCATGCAGATGCAGCATTAGTAGAATCTATTCGCCGTGATGTGATGCCAGATAGTCCATTAAAAGGCGCTGCAAACCTATTAGTTATGCCAACAATGGAAGCCGCACGTATTAGCTATAACTTGCTGCGTGTGACAAGCTCTGATGGTGTGACAGTAGGACCAGTATTAATGGGTGTTGCTAAACCTGCCCACATCTTGACGCCAATTGCATCAGTACGTCGTATCGTGAATATGGTGGCATTAGCTGTTGTGGAAGCTCAAGCACAATCTCAAAATTAATTGTTACTAATTAAATAATTCCATTCATAAAGCGCTTTTTATTAAAGGAACCCCCGATAGTTGGACAACCGATTATCGGGGGTTTTTTATGCTCATCAAATCAGCACGACGAATGTTAAATGCAAATTAATATAAGAATGATATTGATAATTATTAACAACAATATTAACCTATGCGTCTAACTAAAGTAGGTATATATAACTAATAGGATGATTATGTTTTTCTCAATATCAAAAAAGATCTTACTACTAGTTTCATTAATAAGTCTTTCAGCATGTCATTCAATAGAAAAACAACCTGTATCAACCGTAGATCTGGCAATTATTCAGTCAGCAAACATCATTGATACTCAGACTGGGCAATCCATCACAGCAGACACACTGTTAACACGATTAGCAAGTCAATCACATGTGATTATTGGTGAAAAACATGACAATGCTTATCATCATGATATTGAGTATTGGTTAATGACAGAGCTACCTAAAAAACGCCCTCAAGGAGCAGTTTTACTTGAGATGCTAACTCCAAGCCAGCAATCATTAGTGGATAACACAAAGAAACGTTATTCAGGCTCCGAATATCTACGAGATGAGCGACTAATGGCTGCATTAAAATGGAATTCAGGTTGGCCTTGGAAATGGTATGGCAATATAGTTAAAGCAGGGCTAAGCGCTGATTATCCTTTATTAGCGGCAAATATTGATCGCAGTGAAATATCTAGTGCGTATAAAAATCCTCCTATTATTGATGGTGTGCATTCAACTGATACCTCTGTTCGCCAACTTATTCAAAAAACAATTGAGCTTTCTCATGACGGTGAGCTTGATAAAACACAAGCAGAAAAAATGACGGTTATTCAGCAATTGCGTGATCGTGCAATGGCTAAAAGTTTATTAGATGCTCCGACACCCGCACTGTTAATTGCTGGCTCTTTTCATGCTACAAAAATAATGGGTGTACCTTTACACGTTGCTGATCTAGCACCGAATGAAAAAGTAACTGTGGTGATAATGACGGAAGAGGGAAGTGATGTGACTTCCGTTCATGCCGATTATCTTTGGATAACACCTGTCGCCTTACCTTAATTTATTGATAACACGAATATGCTTATTTCTTCTTGTATGGATCAAATGCCAAAATTTCAGCTTTGTAGTTCTAAAGCATTTATTTTGGCTCTCGGTGTACATGCTATTTTTGTCATGGCTTATTTTTATTTCAATAAAGAGAATACGGTACTTATACAAGAGCCAGAATTAGCTGTAATGATGAGCTTAAGCGAAAACGTACAAGCACTCAGTGATGAAAAACAGGTTGTAGGCGTCGATCAACAATTGGCGGTAGCAAGCCAAAAAAAGGTAGAGCAAGATATTGCTGAAAAACAGCCTGATCTAATTGTGAATGAAAATGCAGATATTTTGCTCGAAAAACCTAAAAAAAGAGTCAATGTAGAGCAAACAGCTAAAGTGACACCTATAACCTCTCCGGTAAAGCCCGCGCCTACTATTAGCGAAAATGTGTCTAGCCAATCAGCACCATCAAGCAGCCGCTCTGCGGCGAAACAGCAATCTAATGATGTTAGTGCAAATTATGATAGCGATTCAGATAGTACGGAAAGCGCATTAGCATTATGGCAAGCTAAAACAAAAGGGCATCTTAATCGCTATAAAGCCTATCCCGAAGAAGCCAAAAGTAAAGGTAGAACAGGGATTTCTAAAGTACGCTTTATTGTTGATGAACAAGGTTATGTCATATCGAGTGAATTAATTCTTAGTAGTGGCGTGCGTTCTTTAGACAGAGAAGCACAACGAGTACTCAAACGTGCAGAACCCTTACCAATACCGCCAATTGAGTTATTGTCGAAAGGTAAAATAATGGTTGAAATGCCAATTGAGTTTTCTACACTAACGTTCTAACGACAGGTCAAAAAGGAAATAAAACGTTATGCTAGTCGCAACAAAAAAACGGATGACGTTGCAATTAACGAGTGCGATCATGGCATTGTTAATTTCAGCAACACCTGCATTGGCTCAAAATCAGAAGGACTCCCTAGTGATGCCACCAAAAGCGAATAAAGTGCCTCATGTGATGACAGAACATGGAGACACGCGCACCGATAATTACTATTGGCTAAGAGATGATTCACGTAAAGATCCTAACGTGCTTGATTATCTGAATGCTGAAAATGCCTATACTGAATCAGTGATGAAAGAAGGCAAGGCGCTCGAAGAAACGCTCTTTAATGAAATGGTGAGCCGCATGGCTCAAAACGATGAATCAGTGCCTTATATTTATAATGGCTATACTTATCGGACTATTTATCAAGAAGGTAAAGATTTCCCTATTTATCAGCGTAAACCAGTAAATAGCGAAGGTGAATGGGAAGTTCTCGTTGATGGAAACGAACGTGCTAAAGGGCACGAATTCTATCAATTAGGTGATTTGACAATCAGCCCAGATAACAAACGTATCGCTATTGCAGAAGATAAAGAAGGGCGCAGAAACTATAATGTTGCCTATAAAGATTTATCGGATAATACATGGAAAGAGAATGTGTTAACCAATATCTCAGCAAATCTTGTGTGGGCAAATGACAGCAAAACACTATTTTATGTTGATAAAGATCCGCAAACCTTACTGCCTTATCAAATCTATCGCCATCAATATGGCACTGATCGTAAACAAGATGTCAAAATCTTCGAAGAAAACGACGATCGTTTTTATACATGGATGGGTAAAAGTAAATCTGAAGATTACATTCTTGTCTCTATTGAAAGCTCAACAACCTCAGAATCTCGTTTAATTGACGCGAATGCGCCAGAAAAACCAATGGTAATATTCTCTGCGCGTCAAGAAGGGCGTGAATATGATATCGACCATTTTAATGGCGAATTCTATATTCGTTCGAATCATGAGAGTGAATTGTTTGGTCTTTATAAAACGGCATCAATCGATAAGCCTTGGGAAACCGTCATTGCACCACAAAAAGAGGTCGATTTAGAAGGTTTCGATCTCTTTAATCGCTGGTTAGTTGTGGAAGAAAGAAAACAAGGACTAGTGTCATTACGTCAAATTGATTGGAAAACAGGTCAATCGACGAATGTGACCTTTGACGATCCTGTTTATATGGCATGGCTAGGTTTTAACCCTCAAGCAGATAGCGAAGAGCTTCGCTTTGGTTATACTTCTATGACAACGCCTTCTTCAACTTATCAATGGAATATGCAAACGCATCAAAAGCAATTGCTTAAACAGCAAGAAGTGAAAGGCTTTGAACGCAATTTATATGAAAGCGAGCGTATCTGGGTAAAAGCACAAGACGGTGTTGAAGTTCCCGTATCATTGGTTTATCGCAAAGACTTATTTAAGAAAGGTGAAAATCCTATCTTAATTTATGGCTATGGCTCTTACGGTAGCAGTATCGATCCTTCGTTTAGTTCACCTCGTTTAAGCTTATTAGACCGAGGCTTTGTGTATGCCATTGTGCATGTGCGTGGTGGCGGTGAATTAGGTAAACGCTGGTATAACCAAGGTAAAATGGAACATAAAGTTAATACTTTTACAGACTTTATTGATGCCACTAAATATCTAATTGCCAAAGGTTACGGAGCACCCAAACACGTTTACGCTATGGGTGGCAGTGCGGGCGGATTATTAATGGGCGCCGTTGTGAATATGGCACCTGAGTTATACCGCGGTGTTGTATCTCAAGTTCCATTTGTGGATGTTGTGACAACAATGCTTGATGCTTCAATTCCTTTAACAACAGGGGAATATGAAGAATGGGGAAATCCTGCTGATAAAGACGTTTATTTCCGCCTAAAATCGTATAGCCCATATGATAATGTGGTTGCCAAGGCATACCCTCATTTATTAGTCACAACAGGATTACATGATTCACAAGTGCAATATTGGGAGCCTGCAAAATGGGTTGCGAAATTGCGTGAATTAAAAACAGATAATAATCTGCTATTACTTGAAACTAATATGAGTGCAGGGCATGGTGGTAAATCAGGGCGTTTTAATCGCTTACGCGATACAGCCAAAGAATATGCTTTTATTCTGATGTTAGAACAGCCTGAAGTCTATTTTAAAGCTCAAAATATAAAATAGAATAATCAGTAATAGTAAATCAGTTTAATAAATTAGCCTGTCTCTCATTAAGGGAGACAGCGCTATTATTTAAAGCAAACATAACAATAATAATATTTTCTAGTTTAATGACTTTATATAAAGCAACGTGAGCCTATTTAAATAAAAATAAAGAATAGGTTTATTATGAAATTTACAAGGAAAATACTTAGCACTCTTATTTTATTTTCGGGTGTTAATCATCTTGCCATCGCATCTGAAACAGATAAAGCGATTCAATTTAGTAGCTTAAAAGTTTCATCAGCACAAAAAGAAACGCCTGAACAAAAAGCATTGGGAAAACCAGGTGCTTATAGCTCTATTGGTGAAATTAATAATCTTGAATCTGTTGAACAAACATTACGTTCAACGCCGGGAACATATACTCAAATGGATGTGAGTCAGCCGGGCATTGGTGTTAATATTCGCGGATTAAGTGGTTTTGGTCGCGTTAATATGATGGTTGATGGTGTCACTCAAACTATGTATAGCACATCACCTAGCCAATATGCGCATGGCGCGCAACCTTACAACCAATTTAATAGCATGATCGATCCGAATTTTATTATTCAAATCGATATTTCTCGTGGTCAACAAGACGGTGAAAATAGTATTAATGCCCTAGCAGGAAGTGCTAATTTTAAAACTATTGGTGTAGAAGATATTTTATTTCAAGGACACACTTGGGGTGTCAGAAGTAAAGCTGCTGGTGGCACAAATGGATTAGGTTATAACGGTATGGTTGCTGTTGCTGGGCAACGTTCATTATTTAATGATGATGGTAGCATTGGTGCAATGCTTGCATTAAGTGGGCATAAAATAGAATCGTCTTATAAAAATGGCGCGGGATTTAATAGTGAAGAATTTTCGACAAGCAAAGAATTCAATCAACGACCGCATTCAGAACTGACTAAAATTAATATTAAACCTAACGACTCTCATGAATTAGAATTAAGTGGTCGTTTTTATAACAATGATTTTAATCGACGAAAAATTGATGCAAAAGATTATTATGCGAAATATCGCTATACACCGCTAAACGATCTATTTGATAGCGAAATTTTGCTTAGCCACAGCCAAGCATCACAAAAATTTGCAGGTGATTCTCTTGTTAGTTTACGTGAAGCAAATGCAAAAAATATATCTGATTCACTAGTCGCTAAAAATACCAGCCGCTTTAATTACGATGAATTGGATATGGCATTAACACTGGGCACAAAATTAATGTCAATAGAATACAAACGCAGTGTTATTGCACCTTCTACTGATCCGTGGCAATCACAAAATATGGTTGAATATAATACGTTTGCACCGCAAGGAAAAAACGATTTAACCAGCTTCTTTTCACAAATGAAATTTGAATACGATATTTATACTCTCGACCTTAATTTAAATTATGTCGATTATCATATTAAAGGACGAAAACCCGCTTGTGATCCACGAGCCGCATGTTTCCCCGAAGGTGAAATGAACCTCAGTCGCCATGATAGAAATTGGGACCCAGGCATGTTGTTTTCTGCCGAAATTATTCCTGAATTTCAGCCTTTTGTAAGCTATGCACACACCATGAGGGCACCGACATCACAAGAGATCTTTTTTGCCAATGAAGGCGGTGCTTCAATGAACCCATTTTTAAAAAGCGAAAAGGCAGATACTGTGCAAATTGGTTTTAATAGCTATCACCCAGATTTAATGATGGAAGGCGATAGTTTACGATTTAAAGGATTGTGGTATCACACAAAAATCAAAGATTACATTTCCAGTGATTCTTATTTGGTATGTAAAGGTGGGGTGCGTTGTAAAAATGACGGTTCTTTAACTGGCGAGGATTACGCGGGGATAGAATACGATGGGAATATTTTCTTGTACACCAATAGCCTTGATCCTGTGACTTTACGTGGTTATGAGCTACAAGCAAATTATGATGCAGGAGTGTTTTATACTAACCTCTCATACAGTGACCAACGAACTTCACAGCCGACTTCGATTGCCAGTACAGACTTTGGGCAAACGCCCGCTTCTGAATTACCTAAATATTATGCCACTATTGATACAGGTGTTCGCTTCTTTGATGACCAGTCATTAGAACTAGGCACTGTGATCCAAATAACGGGAAAAGCACGTAAATCCTCACCAGAAGGGGTAGATTACGATACAGGTAAAGTGCCAATGGTGCAGCAAGATGATATCCCAACGGTTGTCGATGTTTATAGTAATTACAGAATTAATAAAAACATTTCTTTAAAATTTGCCGTGCATAATTTAATGAATAAAAATTATTCTAATGCGCTTGATAGAAGTAATTCAGCGCCGATTATGCAAGATCCGAGTGCAAATACACAAACTGCCCGTGGCAGAAGTTATCTTTTTGCAGGAGAAGTACGTTTTTAATGTAACGTAATGATTATCTTAAAGTATAAATAATAAAAAACGGCATCAAAGGAAGATTGGTGCCGTTTTTTTGTATCACTGTTTCATTAAACAATAATATTTAAGTTAATCGTCACTTTTAGGTGCTGCTTTACGTTTAGCTCTTATCTTTTGTGTTTTAATCACTTCACTGGTGATCCAACCATCTTCAACGCGTGTTTTCAACGGATCACCCACTTTCACTTGTTTGGTATTTTTTAGCACTTCTCCAGACTCTGTTTCGCTAATACTGTAACCACGAGAAAGTGTTGCGAGAGGACTCACACTTTCCAATCGTGAACAGCTAATAGCGAATTGTTCACGTTGACGAGATAACTGTAGTGAAATACTTTCTCTCATACGGTAAATCAACTGCTGTTGTTGGCGAAGTAATGCTTGGATTTTTGAACTAGGTTCTTGGTAATTAAGGCGTTTTTGTAGTTGTGTTTGTTGATGTTGTTTGGTTTGCAATAGTCGCTGAAAACTAGTCACTAAACGCTGTTGTGTGGAAGCTAATACATTTTGCTGACGAGCAAGACGTAAATGAGGATGCTGTTGCTGCAAACGATGATGAAGCTGTGTTATTGCGCGTAATTTTTTTGCTAAATAGTAATCCATCGCCATTTCAAGGCGTTGTTGTTGCGATTGTAATTGGCGCAATAACTCAAGTTTGTTACGACTAATAAGCTCTGCCGCAGCAGAAGGGGTTGGTGCTCTAAGGTCGGCAATAAAATCAGCAATGGTCACATCGGTTTCATGACCAACAGCACTTACAATCGGAATTTCACTGGCAAAAATAGCACGAGCAACGCGTTCATCATTAAATGCCCAGAGATCTTCTAACGAACCGCCACCACGACCAACAATTAAAACATCACACTCTTTACGGCGGTTAGCAAGTTCGATGGCATGAACAATTTGCATAGGTGCTTCAGCACCTTGAACAGCGGTTGGGTAGATAAGCACTGGCAAAGAAGGATCACGACGACGAAGAATATTTAAGATGTCGTGTAGTGCTGCTCCTGTTGATGAAGTGATAACACCAATCTGTTTAGCGGGAGATGGCAGGGGTTTTTTATAAATTGCATCAAATAACCCTTCTGCACTGAGTTTTTGTTTTAATAGCTCAAATTGTTGTTGTAAGAGTCCGTCACCAGCAGGTTGCATACTCTCAACAATCAATTGGTAATCGCCTCGTGGCTCATACAGTGTAATGGTTGCGCGAACTAAAACCTGCTGACCATGCTGAGGGCGAAAAGTAACTTTAGTATTTTGCCCACGGAACATCGCTGCTCTAATTTGGGCATTAGTATCCTTTAACGTAAAATACCAGTGACCAGAAGAGGGTTGAGTAAAATTGGAAATTTCAGCACTGATCCAAATGCGACCCATTTCCATTTCTAATAACTGGCGAACGGTCTTATTTAGACGGCTAACAGTAAAAATATTATTGTTTATCAGTAGTGTCATGTGAGCCAGATCAAATTTTAAAACAAAGACTTAATTGATTGATACTACCTAAGTTAGTGGCAGGATCAATAAAAATTTTGAAAAAAAGCTAGAAGCAACCGATTTCGGTGTGTATAATTCCGCGGCAATATTTTCTATTTCCTAAAAGCCGCCTTGGTGAGATATTGCTATGTTACGAATTAAAAAAGAAGCACTTACATTTGATGATGTTTTGTTAGTTCCTGCACACTCCACTGTTCTTCCTAATACTGCCGACTTGTCTACTCAACTGACTGAAACAATCCGCCTAAATGTTCCTATGCTTTCTGCTGCAATGGATACTGTGACTGAAGCGCCTTTAGCTATCGCATTAGCTCAAGAAGGTGGAATTGGTTTTATCCACAAAAACATGTCTATCGAACGCCAAGCTGAAGAAGTTCGTCGTGTGAAAAAACATGAAAGTGGTGTTGTCACTGATCCTATCACCGTAACACCAGAAACTTCTTTACGTGAAGTTCAAGCAATGACTGAACGCAATGGCTTTGCGGGTTACCCAGTTGTGACTAATGACAACGAATTAGTGGGTATTATTACGGGTCGTGATGTTCGTTTTGTTACTGATTTAGACCAACCAGTTACTGCGGTAATGACACCAAAAGAGCGCTTAGTGACAGTACAAGAAGGCGAAGCACGAGATGTTGTCATGCAAAGAATGCATGAAAAACGTGTAGAGAAAGCCTTAGTGGTTGATAACAACTTCCACCTGAAAGGTATGATCACTGTAAAAGACTTCAAAAAAGCAGAACGTAAACCAAACGCATGTAAAGATGAACACGGTCGTTTACGTGTAGGTGCTGCTGTTGGTGCAGGTGCAGGTAACGAAGAGCGTGTAGCAGCATTAGTTGCCGCTGGCGTTGACGTTTTACTTATTGACTCTTCTCATGGTCACTCTGAAGGCGTATTACAGCGCATTCGTGATACTCGTGCATTGTATCCAAATCTCCCTATCATTGGTGGCAACGTTGCAACCGCAGAAGGTGCTTTAGCACTGGCAGATGCAGGTGTAAGTGCGGTTAAAGTTGGTATTGGTCCTGGTTCAATTTGTACAACACGTATCGTAACTGGTGTTGGTGTACCACAAATTACCGCTATTGCAGATGCAGTTGAAGCACTGAAAGATCGTAACATTCCTGTTATTGCAGATGGTGGTATTCGTTTCTCTGGCGATATTGCAAAAGCATTAGCAGCAGGTGCAGCTTGCGTGATGGTTGGTTCAATGTTTGCAGGTACTGAAGAATCTCCGGGCGAAATCGAACTATTCCAAGGCCGTTCTTATAAATCCTATCGTGGCATGGGCTCATTAGGTGCGATGTCTAAAGGTTCATCAGATCGTTACTTCCAAACTGACAATGCAGCAGACAAATTAGTACCAGAAGGTATCGAAGGTCGTGTTGCTTATAAAGGTTTATTAAAAACTATCGTTCACCAACAAATGGGTGGTTTACGCTCATGCATGGGCTTAACAGGCTGCGCAACAATTAAAGAATTGAATACTAAAGCTGAATTTGTTCGTATCAGTGGTGCCGGTATTCAAGAAAGCCATGTCCATGATGTGACCATCACGAAAGAATCACCTAACTATCGCTTAGGTATGTAATTTATTCCGAGAAAGGCTTGTTTTGATTATAAATTAGCAAGCCTTTCAACTTTATGACTTTATCTGTTTTGGAATTCACCACAAATGACAGCAAATATCCATAATCATCGCATTCTTATCCTTGATTTCGGTTCACAGTATACGCAGCTTATTGCTCGTCGTATCCGTGAAATCGGCGTTTATTGTGAACTCTGGGCATGGGATGTTACAGAAGAACAAATTCGTGAATTTAATCCTAATGGTATTATTCTGTCTGGTGGCCCTGAAAGTACTACTGAAGACAACAGCCCTCGTGCGCCAGAATATGTATTTAATGCAGGCGTTCCTGTATTAGGAATTTGTTATGGTATGCAAACGATGTCAATGCAATTAGGTGGTGACGTCGAAGTTTCTGGTGAGCGTGAATTTGGTTATTCACAAGTTGAAATTCGTGAAACTTGTGCTCTGTTCAATGATATTCAAGATTCAGTTAGCGAAGATGGCAAACCACTATTAGATGTGTGGATGAGCCACGGCGACAAAGTTACTGCTATTCCATCAGACTTTGTAACAGTAGCCAGCACTGAAACTTGCCCATTTGCTATTATGGCGAATGAAGAGAAACGTTTTTATGGTGTTCAATTCCATCCAGAAGTTACACACACCCATCAAGGCTTAGCGATTTTAAAACGTTTCGTTTTAGATATCTGTGGTTGTGATGCTCTGTGGACTTCTGCTGCAATTATTGAAGACACTGTTGCTCGTTTAAAAGAGCAAATTGGTGATGATCACGTTATTTTAGCATTATCAGGTGGTGTTGATTCTTCAGTGACTGCATTATTGTTAAACCGTGCGATTGGTAAACGTTTAACATGTGTATTTGTTGATAACGGCTTATTGCGTCTGAATGAAGCAGAACAAGTCATGGAAATGTTTAAAGGCAAATTTGACCTAAATATTATCCATGTTGAAGCAGAAGAACGTTTTTTAACTGCGTTGAAGGGCGAAAACGATCCTGAGAAAAAGCGTAAAATCATTGGTCACACATTCATTGAAATATTTGATGAAGAAGCGGTTAAACAGCCACAAGTTAAATGGTTAGCGCAAGGTACTATTTACCCAGATGTGATTGAATCTGCCGCATCTGCAACAGGTAAAGCTCATGTGATTAAATCACACCATAATGTGGGTGGTTTACCTGATGATATGAAACTGGGTTTAGTTGAGCCATTAAAAGAACTATTCAAAGATGAAGTTCGTAAAATTGGTCTAGAGTTAGGCTTACCTTACGACATGCTTTATCGTCATCCATTCCCGGGTCCTGGTTTAGGGGTTCGTGTATTAGGTGAAATCAAAAAAGAGTATTGTGATTTACTGCGTCGTGCTGATGCTATCTTTATTGAAGAATTGCATAAAGCTGACTTATATAACAAAGTAAGCCAAGCATTTACCGTGTTCTTACCTGTGCGTTCAGTGGGCGTTATGGGGGACGGTCGTAAATATGACTGGGTTGTTTCATTACGTGCAGTTGAAACTGTGGACTTTATGACAGCACATTGGGCACATTTACCATATGACTTCTTAGGTCGTGTTTCTAACCGCATTATCAATGAAGTTAGTGGTATCTCTCGTGTTGTTTATGATATCAGCGGTAAACCACCAGCAACAATCGAGTGGGAATAAAATACCGTTTATCAGTAATCGTTGATAAAGGTTAAAAAACCAAGAGCCATCAGTATGTTACTGGTGGCTTTTTTGTATATATCTATTCACTAGTTGTAGGATTATTTTTATAAATAATAAATTCAATAAAGTTTTGAATTGATATTTGTTCACTTAAAGGTAATTTAGAATAGGCTTTTCTATCGTAATAAATAGCGCCTTTATCATTCTTAGGGATTAATAATTCGTAAGCCTGACGCCCCATTGCCTTAGCAATAGCATCAATGCTTTCAGCGGTGGCACTGGCTTCACAATTAATAATGCGGTTAACCGTTGATTGTGCAAGACCCGAATCAACAGAGAGTTTAACTCTTGATTTTATTCCATCGTTTAACATAAATGTTGTGATGTTATCTGAAAGTATTTGTCCAATCTCGGTCAGAATGTATTCTTCTTTTTCTGACTCCGCATGACCCTCTTTCAAATGGTCTATGTCCATCCAATATTTACTAATTTTAGTCACATATTCAATTTTTCGTGACATGTGAGCGGTAAGTTCGCGATGACTTTTTAAGTTTTTTAGTGATAGGTAACGGGAGATCATACTTGGGGCTACACCTAACGCATCAGCAAGTAATTTTTGTTTGCCGCTATAGTAACGTTCAATGATATAAATTAGATTATTTTTTCTGATTTCAGCAATGCTTTTAAATTTATTGTTATTCATAGAAAAATCCATTATTAATTACATTGAATTGATCACTTTTTTTTAACTTCGTTATTATTGTTTAATACTCGAATTATAAACAAGAGCATCTACATGATGTTGTAAATTAATAAAATAGGAGATAAGGACATCATGCATAATGAGATTTTAAAAAAACTCCCGCAGATAGAGCAAGAGTATCAAGTCAAACTACTCTATGTTGCTGAAAGTGGTAGTCGAGCTTGGGGATTTGCCTCAACAGATAGTGATTATGATGTGCGAGGTATTTTTATACGGCCTCGCAATGCTTATCTTTCTATTGATAAACCTAAAGAAACCTTCGAATGGATAGAAAATAGTTGGTTTGATGTAGGCGCTTGGGATATTACCAAAGCTCTACACTTATTACGCAAATCGAATTGTATATTATTAGAGTGGCTCCAATCGCCAATAATTTATCAACAATATCCTAATGTTCAAAAAGAGTTATTTGAGCTTGCAGAACTCTATTATCAACCAAAAGTGATTGTTCATCATTACAGAGGAATTGCTAAAGTTGTGAGTGGATATTCTCCTGAAAATAACGCTAAAAATGAGATTAGTGCAGAGCCAATAAAATTAAAAAAATGGTTCTATATGTTACGCTCTCTTTTATCCGCTTATTGGACAGTGAAAACGAGTAGCATTCCGCCTATGGAATTGGATAAGCTGATAAAAATTTTAACTATCGAAGAACAGAAAGCCATCAAAGAGCTAGTAGAATTTAAATCAGATAAAGATGAACATTTTACTTGGGTTCCAACAGATGCAATGCAACATCTGGTGATCTTTTTATGGCAAGAGACAAATGTTCAATCAACCAAGAGAACAGTACCCGATAATAATATTTTAAATAATTGGTTTAGGAAAAAATTAGATGAAACTGACTATTGAAGATATAAAACCTTACCTTTTATTTGAAAGTATTGCTGGAAGTCGTTCACATAATCTTGCAACGGAAACATCAGATACAGATATTAAAGGTGTCTTTTATCTCCCTAAAGATCTTTTTTATGGGTTGGAATACACACCACAAGTAAGTAATGAAACCAATGATATAGTCTATTATGAACTTGGACGATTTATAGAACTATTGTGTGCATCTAATCCTAATATTTTAGAGTTACTTAATTCACCCGAACAGATGGTTATTTATCGACATCCTTTAATGTCATTGATAAAACCAGAATGGTTTTTGTCTAAAACTTGTGTTCAAACATTTGTGCACTATGCACAAGGGCAGATTAAGAAAGCTCAGGGACTAAACAAAAAAATAGTAAATCCGGTTGAAAAAAAATTAAAAACTATTCTTGATTTTTGTTATGTCATTGAAGATGGAAAAACAACATTAATCAATACTTGGTTAGAAAATCGGCGTTGGAAACAAGAGAATGTTGGGTTAGCAAAACTTACTCATGCTCAAGATACTTATGCAATTTATTATGATGATAAAGTGCCTTATCAAGGAATAATAAAAAAAGAAAATGCTAATGATGTATTGCTAAGTAGTATTTCTAAAACAGCAAAACTAGAAGGTTATCTTAGCTTTAATAAAGAAGGCTATAGTACATATCGCAAGCAATATCATGAATATTGGCAGTGGGTTGAGCAACGTAATGATGTTCGTTACCAACAAAATATCGATCATGGCAGAAGTTATGATAGTAAGAATATGATGCATACCTTTAGATTACTCTATATTGCATTAGGGATTGCACAAGAAGGTAAAGTGAAGGTTTGGTGTGACAATAGAGATGAATTATTAGCAATTAAGGCAGGTCAGTTTAGTTATAATGAATTATTAGAGCGCAGTGAAATTCTTATTAAGACTATTAAGAGTGCATTTCAATTAAGCCTGTTGCCTGAAAAAATTGAGCCTTCAATTGCAGAAGTTGCTCTTATAAATATAAGAAAAGAGCTTTATAACTAATAGAAAAATAAACTAGCCTAGAAAACTAATATCCCTTACGTAATGTAAGGGATATGCTATTTTAAATATTTTAAGTATACAAACTAAATGCAAAAATATTTATTAAATAGCGTTGATATATAAAAATATTAATTAGTTGCAAGATACTCTGGGTAAGCATCTGTTAACTTCATATATATACGCTTGTGCTCTGCGTTCTTTCTAAAATCCTGTTTTAAACAGATTTTAGCTGTATTTTTTAACTCAGCAGGCATATTTTCTGCGTTTGCAGAGGCAATAATGGAAAAACGCACTTTCTTTTTAGACCGACTCAAATTATAAGGTAAACCTAAAATACGTCTTGCGACTCTGTTTGTTTTCACAACTTACTCCTTTTTGCATGTAATTTAGAGAAAGCCTATTTATTATAGCAGAGAATAAAAAGAATAAGATGTTGGTAACCTTATTAATTTAGCATTAAAGGCTATTTTGCTTATATTTTTCCTGTATTTTAAAAATACTCAGGTTAATAAAACAAATATTTTTATATTCGAAATGTAATTAACTATCTAGATTATCGTTCGCTGAAATTAAAATATTTACATTTATAAAGTACATTTAAAACACTTGTCATAATTAAAAATAAGAAATTTAGCTTAATATTAACATTGAGTTATTTGTCTCATAATTGAGATGATATAAGATGCTTTAATTTACAATTAATTATCATTTTTTTGAAAAAGAGATTAGAAAAGAGATCTCGTTAAAAATTTAACGTTATTTTAATTCAAGGAGGTATGGATCCAATTAAGATAACCTTTAAAACCATTTTCAATCGGTATTATAATTACTTCAGGAGTATCATAAGGATGTATTTCGATAAGAGTATCAATTAAGTTTTGCTGTTTACTTTTTTCGGATTTTATCATCATAAGTATTTCATTATCTTCAATAATTTCATTGTTCCAATGATAAATAGACTTTACGTGAGGTATTAAATTTACACAAGCAGCAAGTTTTGCATTGATGAGGTGGTGAGCAATTTCATTAGCAATTGTTTCATTTGGTGCGGTTGAGTATGCAATTATCATTGTTTTTCCTTTTAAAATTAATTCGATCTTTCATAGCAACAATAAGGTTTGGTGATTTTAATTTTATCAAAATAAAACTTTTTAAAACTTAAAGCTAATATTTTTATTTTTAGCGAAATAAAACAGTTTTTTCAAAAAAAACTTTCTCGATATGAAATGTTTACGGCATTATTAAGGGCTTTTTACGTATTATAAGGTTCTTGTAGTAAAGAAAAATATCAGGGTGCCGATATTATTATTAGATTAATGAAATGTATCTATTTGTGTTATAAGGCTTAATTTTGCTAAAGGCATTTTTACCTTCAATAATATCTCTAATATAAAATAAACTAATTAGTCATAAGATTTATAAAAATTTGTGGGGTTTAAAATGGATAATAATTCGCTAAAAAACGCGAGTTTATTTGATAATGATCCCGTTCTCTATGCTGCGTGGCTTTACTATCAAGACGGACTCAGTCAAAGTGAAGTTGCAAATATTATGGGTGTTTCTCGAGTTACCGTCGTGAAATATTTGCATCTAGCTAGAGAAAAAGGATTCGTAAATATTAACTTGGATTCATCAGTATTTTCTACGATTGATTATGCCATCAGAATAAAAGCAAAATTCGATCTTAATAATGTGCTTATTTTACCTGATGAAGAAAAGAATAAATCGCAACACACTTTAAATATGAATAGAGAAAGATTAGCGAAAGCAGGAGCGATGTATCTTTCTCAGATAATTAATGACGATGATATTTTAGGTGTTGCTTGGGGACGAACAATTTATAAATTGGGTAATTATCTTCCACCCAAGTCATTAAAAAATATCACAGTACTACAAATGATAGGTGCAGTAGCGCCACAGCCTGATTTTAAAACAACAGAAGCAGCCGCGTTAATCGCAAACAAGTTGTCAGGGTGCAGTATTAATTTGCATGTGCCTGCGGTGGTTTCTAGTGCACGTCTAGCAATGGAACTTCAAGCTGAACCTATTATTAGGCGTAATTTTTCAGCGCTAAATCAGTGTAATAAAGCCCTTTTTGTTGTGGGTAATATATTAGATGATAATCCTTTGGTTACAACGGGGGTTTTAACGAGCAGTGAGATGGCTCAATATCGTGATTTGGGTGCTGTTGGTGTAATTTGTGGACGTTTTTATGATGCGCAAGGCAATCCTCTGGTTTCTGATATTGATCTTAGGATAATGGGAATAAGCCTTGCTCAGTTAAGACAAATAACACAGAGACTTTTTATTGCTGGTGGTGTGGAAAATATTCAGGCAACAATAGGGGCGATAAAAGGAGGTTACGCCACTGATATTGTGATTGATGAAGTCACAGCGCTGGCATTATTAGAGCTAGATAATTAGTAATAAAATCCTCGTGAAAGCGAGGATTTGTTGGCAAACCACTATTTAAGCTCTACTTATTTCTGATACAAATAAAGTATTTGAAGCATTTGTTTTGATCAGTCTATTTTGTAAAGCTTACATATAAAGAAAAAGATAAAAATGATAAGTTGTTAACATTTTTATCTTTTTTTATATGAGTCTCTTGCCTTAAACACTCATATCATTCACTATATAAAAAATTATATAACGATAGTCGGGATCACCACTTTTATGAAATACCAATTTCTTGCTGGTTTAGGACTAGCATTAGGATTAATTTGCCATAATACATTTGCAGCCGAGCTTCATCTTTATGCAGGTGCTGGATTAAAACAACCGGTAGAGCAAGTTGTGAGTGTATTTGAAAAAGAGACAGGAAATAAAGTTACTATTGAATATGGCGGTTCAGGTCAAATACTAACACGCTTTAATTTAACTAAGCAGGGGGATTTATTTTTTCCCGGTTCACAAGATTACGTGGAAAAGTTAAATAAAGAAGGACAAGTAGTTAATCAATATTCTATTGTTCGCCATATTCCAGTTATTGCTGTGCGTAAAGATAAAGTGGGTGATATTAAAACACTAGAAGATCTTGCGAATAGTTCATTAAAACTAGGTATGGGTGATGCTAAAGCTATCGCATTAGGAAAAAGTGGCGAGCAACTTATTGATGCATCAGGTCAAGGCGATAAACTACGTGATAAAGTTGTTGTACGCACTGCAACCATTAAACAATTGCTTATGTATTTACTCAATGGGGAAGTGGATGCCGCCATTATTGGATATGCAGATGCAATGAAAAATCAAGATAAACTCGTTTTGCTTCCAGTTCCTGAAGGTAGCCCAGAAGAAGTGGCAACACTTGCTGTTTTAAAAACATCAGCAAATCCGAAAGAAGCACAATTACTTGCTGATTATTTTACTCGTGCTGAAGGGATAAAGGCTTTTACTGATTATGGTTTTCTTCCTGTAATTTCGAAACCATAGATTTTTTCTCACATAAATTGTGTTTTTTCGCCACCAACTCACTGGTGGCTTTTTTCATTATTACAGCAAAATAAATACCTATCTTAAAAAAGGAAATAACGTGTTTCGATGGGCATTAATTCCACTTTTTTTATTGTTATTTCTGATCTTAGGATCGCTAATTGCATTGATATGCCAACTTTCTTATGTTGAATTGAGGCAAGTTATTACCGATCCTGAATTCCATTTTGCTATTGGCATGTCGCTCAGTACAGCGTTAACTTCTTTATGTCTAGCATTTATCCTAGGTGTACCTGCTGCATGGGCAATGGCAAGAATTCCTTTTAAAGGACATCGTTTTATTGATGCGTTATTAGATTTGCCTTTGGTTACTCCTCCATTAGTTATCGGTATCGGATTATTATTATTGTTAGGAAATCAGGGCCCTTTAACAGACGTTTTTCCTGAGTTATCTCGCTCTCTTTTTTCACCATTGGGTATTATTATTGCTCAAACTTATGTCGCAAGCGCGATTATTATGAGAAATAGTCTCTCTGCTTTTAAGTCTGTCGATCCTGCTTATATTCAAACGGCACAAAATTTAGGATTAACGCCAACAAAAACATTTTTCTTGATTGAAATACCACTGTGTTGGCCAGCTTTAATGAGTGGAAGCATCATTGCATTTTCTAGAGCTTTAGGTGAATTTGGCGCAACGTTAATGTTAGCTGGTGCAACAAGGTTAAAAACAGAAACGTTGCCTATGGCAATTTATTTAAATATTGCCAGCGGAGACTTCACTCTGGCAATAGGTTGTGCGCTTGTTCTTATCGCTATCGCGATTACTTTATTATTTGCGTTACATCGTTTACAGCGAGAAAGGAAAAGATCATGCTAGAAATTCGTTCATTAACAACGGGTATATTAAAAGACATTTCGTTGGACGTAGAAAAAGGAACATGTTTAGGAATAAGTGGTACATCTGGAAGTGGTAAAACAACGCTTTTAAATGCGATTGCTGGATATACTTCATACACTGGTGATATCTACCTTGCAGATAAAAATATAAATGAACAGCCAGTATGGTTACGCTCTTGTCGATATTTAAATCAACGGCTTTATTTATTTCCGTTTATGACTGTGACACAAAATTTATGGTTAGCACAATATGGCGCAAAACAGAAACGAAGCAAGGAGAGAGAAAAGGCGATATTAGAGCAAATGGGAATTGCACATCTCGCTACTCGTTATCCTCATCAAATTTCAGGAGGGGAGCAACAACGCGTTGCATTGGCAAGAGCGCTTATTAGCCAACCCAAACTGTTACTACTGGACGAACCTTTTTCGAGTTTGGATTGGGAAACACGTTATCAGCTTTGGGATTTAATTGATTCCTTAAAATCTAAGGAAATAACGATGATCATGGTTACTCATGAGCCTCGTGAAATCAGAGCGCTAGCAGATAAAACGGTTTTATTGTCTAAAGGACAGGTTGTTACTGAAAATTCTATACTATGAAATTGTTGCTTTGCTTATTGATTACCAAGCCATTACTGACCAATGGATAATACGCCCCATAATTTTTACAGAATCAGTTTCTGCTGATTCATCAGGAAATTCGTCTTTATTATAACTACGTATAATCAATTTACCGCCCGGTTGACGATAGAGTAGTTTTATTCTAAACAAGGCATCTTGTTCGATAGCATAAATGCCACCATCAACAATACGTGTGTTACCTGTATCGACAGTGACTGTTGAGCCATTAGGAATAACAGGTGACATACTATCGCCATAAACAGAAAAGCAAATAACGTTTTGAGAAGATGCGCCATAACGGCGTAATGTGCTTTTTGAAAATCTCAATTTATATCCATTATGATCTTCGTTAGTACAACAACCGTCACCCGCCGCGAGTTCAATACTTTTAAAATAGGGAATTTCCACTTCATCGGCACCTAAAGGGGTATTACTGTCCCATTCACTCACCGGTTGCCATTCATTCTCTGGTGGAATTTCAGAAGTTGCATTGGGTTGTTCTTCACCTTCGAGTAGCCAAGCCAAATCACAATTTAATGCTTTTGCTAATTCAGGTAAAAAACGGGGGCGTTTAGTTTTACCACTTTCTAGCTGTTCTATGGATTGCTGTGTCGTACTCGCTAAAGTAGCAAGTTCTGATTGTGTTAAACCTAACGCAATGCGTTTATCTTTGGTACGTTTCGCAATAGACATTAGTGACTCCTAATACGTGTCCTTACATATTCAAGTACAAAGAGTATATCGTAAAAAGAAAACAAATTAAATTGTATTTTATCTTAATTATAAAATTAGGAATAGATTAGTTACTTAATTTTGAAAACGTCGTCTGCACTATCTGGTGGGGTAAGGTAAGGGTTTTCATCAGTAACTTCAGGATCTCTCAAGACTTCTCCACAGAAAATAATAAGGTCAGGTCTTTTTTGTTTTAAGTAGTTAAGTCGTGTTGTGCATTCATCTTTAGTATAAATTGTTTCTGTAACAGGAACTGCATCACAAGAATCATTTCCACAAGGACTTACCAACAACACATAACCGACCAGCATGAGCTGTGAAGTAAACATAAAATATCCTTTTAACTATTCATGTTTGGTCATCAAAATCAGACCGCTAGATTACCTATTTGTTGATAAAAAAGCAGTTTCTATTTGTCTTAAATAGCATTAATGATGCAAAAAAGTGTATGTGATCACAATTTTTCTAGTGTTTATTTGTGTTTTTTTGCAATGTGTTATAAGCAAATGACCTAAATATTAGGCAATAATACGCTGTGATATATTGTGAAAACAAATAGAATTGTTTTTTAGTCTACTTAATTGTTGTAATATTGTTATTTGTAATATTAAATTGATATTTCTCATAAGATATTAGTTTAAATGATGCTTGTTAATTAGATAAATTAAGGCAAAAAGTATTATATTTAGTAAATATTAAAGTAGTTTCGACAATAGATAGAGAATAATTTTATTCTAATGTTATCGAAAAAATATTAATACTCAATATTATTAATATTTGCTCCTAATTATATTCTTAAAAAAAAAGCAAAAAGCAAAAAGCAAAAAGCAAAAAGCAAAAAGCAAAAAGCTAAAGTAGAGATGTTTTTTCTTTATTTATTGATTATAAAGGGTAAATATTGTAGAAAAAACAAAGGCACAAGAAATGATTAATGTTGATGGTAAATGGAAAGTTGCTTTCAAGTGATTGTTCGCATATTTAATATTGTAGCTTTATTCTTAGCGAGTGCATTTTATGCTCTCGCTTTGCCTCATGACTTAAAAAATGGTGATTTAGTCTTTCGGGGTGGGGATGAAGTTATTAGTGAGATAATTAAACAAGTTGATAAAAGTGGGTTTAGCCACGTAGGTATGCTGTGGATCTCTGATTACGGTGTTCAAGTGATCCATTCTACACCCAGTGAACATAGCAATATAAAAGATGGCGTTACTGTGGATAGTCTTGAATTTTTCATTAGTCGAGCAAAGCCGAATTCAGTTCGTTTTTACCAAGTGAAAGGAAGTGAAGAAGCTAGAAATATTGCGGTGCAAACTGTATTAGAACGAGTTGGTGAAAATTTTAGTATTTACCCAGGACAGGGTGTTTATTGCACTGAGCTAGTTGCTGCTGCATGGTTAAAAGCTGGGGTTTCTATTTCCACAGGTAGTCGAAAATTAGATATGCCATTTATTTCAGATAATCCACTTATTTTTCCTGAAAATCTGATTAACTCTGAAAATATTTTTCCATATCCACAGTGATATTTATCTTTAGTTATTTCAAGTGTAAGACTAATTAGAAAAAATACAAAGAAAAATGTGTATTAATTGTCTAGCTCTTTTGGAAAGTTATAGGTAATATCTGTCTAAATTTATTTTCCTCTCTCTTTTGATTATTTAGGTCGTTGTTATGTAATACACATTAAGGCACTGAAGGAATAGTGCAATACAGAAAAATTAACTTACTGAATTTCTTTTTAAATTTGGTAGGACTTCTGTTTCTTAATGAGTATTAAATAATGAATAATCAATCACAAAAATATGATAGAACCTATCACTATCCTTTTTCACCAGGCACAACAAACGACGATCGTATAAATGCACAATGGTGGCAGGATATTTGCCAGATAAAACAATTTATCCATACAGAAAAACTGGATGGAGAAAATAATTGCCTGAATAAAATGGGTGTTTTTGCACGCTCGCATGCAACCCCAACACAATCAGCGTGGACATCTCAATTGCGTCAACGTTGGCAATTGATGAAAAATGATTTAGGTGAGTTAGATATTTTCGGTGAGAATCTATATGCCATTCATTCTATTGAATATGCACACCTAGAAGAATATTTTTATGTGTTTGCGGTTCGTTATAAAGATAAATGGCTAAGTTGGGAAGAAGTGCAGTTTTATGCTTCTCTGTTTGATCTTCCTACTGTGCCAGAAATTAAGCTGCCTAAATGTCAGGATAAAACTGATTTTGAAAATATGATTGTTTCACAAGCGAAACAGGCAAGTTTCTTTCAATCACATGATGTTTTAACGCAAAAACCAAGCCCAATGGAAGGTATTGTTACACGAGATGCACAATCATTTTCTTTAGATGATTTTTCACATCGTGTTTTTAAATATGTTAGAAAAGATCACGTTAAAACAGATGTTCATTGGAAAAAAAATTGGCGACGAGCCTCTTTAATTTGGGAAAAAACACAGGAGTCTCAATGATGCTTCATAAGAAATTACACACTGAAATGTCATGGGAACATCTCTGTGGGTTGTATGATGAAATTAGTGATATGGCTGGTGTTATGCAAGATCCTATTCATCATGCAGAAGGTGATGTGGCGATACATACACAAAGAGTAATCAATTCAGTTACATCATTGCCAGAATATGAGACTTTAACTGAAAGAGAACAGCAAATTTTATGGATCTCGGCACTACTTCATGATGTGGAAAAACGATCTACAACACGCGAAGAAGAGGGGCGTATTGTTTCACCGGGTCATGCACGTAAAGGGGAATTAACAACACGTCTTTTTCTGTATGAAAAAGTACCTTTAAGCTTTGCTGATAGAGAGCAGATCGCGGCTTTAGTTCGCTTTCATGGGCTGCCGTTGTGGGTGATGGATAAACCTGATCCTAAAAAAGCGCTGCTTGCTGCATCATTAAGAGTAGATTGCTATTTATTGGCATTATTAGCTAAAGCTGATGTTTTAGGGCGAGATTGTGAAGATAAACAAGCTCTTTTTGATAAAATTGCGTTATTTGCGCTTTATTGTGAAGAGCTAAATTGTTGGCGTAAGGTTGCTCCATTTCCTTCAGATGATGCTCGTTTTCACTATTTTTATACAGAAAATAGTACGGATTGCAATTATGAGCCTTACCCTGAAAAAGGAAGTGAAGTTACGGTGTTATGTGGATTACCAGGTATGGGAAAAGATACTTTTATTCGCCAACATTGTGCAGATCTTCCGATTGTGAGTTTAGATGATCTCCGTCGTCAGCATAATATTAAGCCTGATAACAGAGATGCTAATGGTTGGATAGTACAGCAAGCAAAAGAACAAGCCCGTCTTTATTTACGAGAGCATAAACCTTTTGTTTGGAATGCCACCAATATTACAAGAAAAATGCGAGATCAACTTATCTCTTTGTTTTATCGTTATAATGCGAAAATTAGATTAGTTTATATTGAAGTCCCTTATGCGCAGTGGCAGAGGCAAAATAATGCAAGAAACGAAGCCGTGCCAGTTAAAGTAATGGAACGCATGTTGAGTAAATTGGAAGTACCAACACCAGAAGAAGCGCATGAAGTGATTTATTGGATTGAAGGGCAATCTCAGACCATACTTTAATTATCCGATTATTTCGGCGAAATGATAAGTAGGTTATAAAGTAAAGTGAGGGTTACTTATTTTTATAAGTAACCCTTTTTTGCTTATTGAGTAGAATTAATTTGCAGGTAAAACAACGTACTAAATTTATTTTTTGACGTGATGGATAATATCGAAATAGGTATTACGATCATCAGCATTTGGATAAATACGATAGGTATATTCATCATTTTTAACCGTGATATTTTCTACATCTCGGGTGAATAATGTTTTACCCTCAGTATCTTTGGCAACTAAGGTACGTATTTTGCCATCATCTGACATTGACCAATCACCTTGCATTTTCTGTTTACCTTCCGGTGTAAACATAATAAAAGTGCCATTAGGGTAATACTCAGCAAGTCCAAAATAGTTGCTGACTTGAGGATTATCAGCCGCAGTTTTATTTCCTTTTTCATCGATAGCGTCAGTCGTTATCCAAACTTTTTCTATCATGACTTTCTCATAGTCATTCAGTTCTTTTTGAGCCTGAATAACTCCTTGAGTTTGAATATTGGCAGTTGATGTTGAACTCTCTGCGGCAAAAAGAGAAAAACTAGCGCTTAATAATGAGATTGCGATAAGTGATTTTATTTTCATTAATATATCCTTATTTTACGTTGTATTTCTTGTCTATGAACACTGATGTTTTTCCTGTTAGTAATAAAGTTAGGCATGAAACGAGGTAAATACCAGAAAAGAAGTATGTCAGAATGTTTCTGATGAAAAGGTTGTTTTACAAAAATAGCTAGAATTAAATCACTTTAACTGCATTATTTTCAGTATCAAGTATCAATAATTTTTGTTTTTAGGATTTATTATCCGATTAAAAGATGCTCAACAATATAAATAATTATTATAAACAATGGATAAAACGTATAGAAAGCCTTCCTTATTTACAAAACTAGATCAAAGCTTGACCAATCGATGTGCAATATAGACAAAGATAAATAGCCAGCTCTCTGTAAAAATGGTGCATAAAATGAAAGATTGAAATAAATAATCAATATTCTATTTATGAAAAGGGTGTTGTAAACGTATTGAATGATATCTCGATCACAAAAATGAAAAGGGAAAAATAGAAGATGTTTTAAGCATTACTTTTGCATTACTTAAGTGATTTATGTTCTTTGGTAAAAGGGTATCGTTTTTTTGGGTATTTAATGATTAGAATTTCTTTATGGTAAATGCGTTTTAAAAATACGCGATGATAAAAATAATTAATGCATTGCTCGATTCAATTAGATTGTATTTTATTTAAGCATTATTACGGATATTTTGCAGAAATATAAAATTATTTTTCTGTAATGCCTTATTTATAAAAGTGAATTTTATTTTTATATTTAATTTTTTAATTTTATCTCCCGTATAAAATTAAAAAATAATATTAAATTTATTTATGGTAAATAGATTGGAATAACGTTATATGTTGATTCGTTTTTTCTGAAAAAGAAATAAATTCCAAATTTATTTATTAACTAATCTTACGATTATCATTGTTTATTTCTGTTTCTTTTTGTTTTTTATTTTTGTATTTCTGCTTTTTTTTGCTTTTAATAAATAACATATGATTGTAATCACAATCCCATAACAACTAATAAACTAAAGTTGTTGCCATAGAGGTAACATTAAATGAAAGCAGAACGTCATAAAAAAATAATTAATCTGATTAAAGGTAATGGTGCAGTAAAAGTTTCTGTTTTGGCCAAAGAACTTGATGTTACCAAAGAAACAATACGATCAGATTTAAATACACTAGCAGAAAAAGGAATTATAAAAAGATGCCATGGTGGTGCTTTTATAGAATTTGAGACATTAGATAAAGTGGCTAAGAAAGAAATTATACAATTTCTAGAATGTAATGATCAAATTGATAAAAACGATTTAGCAAACAAGACTGCAATAAATAAGGTGTGCGTACTGGGCTCATTTAATGTTGATATGATTAGTTATCTTCCTAGATTGCCAGAAGCCGGGGAATCCTTATTATCGAATAAATTTATCTTCTCACCAGGAGGTAAAGGCTGTAACCAAGCATTGGCGGCGAGTTATGCTGATGCACAGGTACATTTTATTACGAAGATAGGTACTGATCAATTTAGTGATTATGCAGTTAATTTTATATCGTCATCAAGAATAAAAACGTCAACGATATATCAAACTGAAAATTATCAAACAGGAACAGCGTCTATTTTTGTGTCGGAGGAGAGTGGAGAGAATATTATTTCTATTTACTCGGGCTCTAATATGGATATTTCTGCTGATGAAGTAAAAATACAGAAAGATAAAATTATTGACGCGGATATAATTTTAATTCAATTAGAAACGAATATTGAAGCATTAAAAGAAATTATTGCTATTGGAAACGAAAATAATATTCCTATTATTCTTAATCCAGCACCTTATAACAAAATAGTTAATGAATTACTTCCAATGATAGATGTTTTAACACCTAATGAAACGGAAGCAAGTTTATTATCTGGGATAGAAGTACTTGATTTAGAATCTGCAAAAAATGCTGCAGTTTCTATTTATCAGCAAGGCGTAAATAAGGTGGTTATTACGCTGGGTAGTAAAGGTTCGTTAGCTTATGACGGATATAAGTATATTTATTCGCCGGCATATCCGGCAGTTGTAAAAAATACAGCAGGGGCAGGTGATGCTTTTAATGGAGCACTCGCTGCCTCATTGGCAAAAGGAAAGCAGTTTTCTTATGCGTTACGCTATGCATCAGCTTTTTCATCATTAGCTGTTGAGACGAGTAATGCTTCAGAAATGCCTGAAGATATTAATGTCATGCATCGCATCAATCAAACAACATATTCACAGATTGTCACCCAATCCCCTGAATAAATAATCTTTTTTGAAAGAGGAATAAAAATGAAAATCTTATTTATTGGTGAGTCATGGCACATTCATATGATCCACTCCAAAGGCTACGACAGTTTCACTTCCAGCAAATATGAAGAAGGTTCAACGTTCTTATTAAGTTGCTTAAGAGAAAAGGGTGTTGAAGTTGATTATATGCCTGCTCATACCGTTCAGGTTGCATTCCCTCAAACGGCTGAAGCATTGGCTAAATACGATGTCATTGTTATTAGTGATATTGGTGCAAATACGTTCCTTCTGCAAAACGATACTTTCTATAACATGAAAGTTATCCCTAACGCATTAGGGTTAATTAAAGAGTTTGTGGTTAATGGCGGTGGCTTATTAATGATTGGTGGTTACTTGTCATTTATGGGTATTGAAGCTAAAGCAAACTACAAAAATACATTACTTGCAGAAGTTCTGCCTGTTGAAATGCTGGATGGCGACGATCGTGTTGAAGCGCCAGAAGGTGTGTTTGCAAGTGCGGTTAATGCAGAGCATGCATCAGTAAAAGGTTTTGGTGAATGGCCAATGTTCCTTGGCTATAACAAAGTTTCAGCTAAAGAGAATACAGAAACTGTATTAAATATTGGCGAAGATCCATTACTGGTATTTGGTCAGTTTGAAAAAGGAAAAACAGGCTGCTTTATGAGTGACTGTTCTCCTTACTGGGGAAGTAAAGAATTTTTAGCATGGCCGCATTATGCCGATATGTGGGTCAACATTCTTAAACAAATCGCTCGTTAATTTGAATTAAGAATAACTGTCATAAAAAGTAAAAAAGCGCAGAGTTGCCGCTCTGCGCTAATAAAAAACCGATTACTTGAAAAATAAAAAAAGAAATCACTCATAGCCAATAATCCAAAAGGAACATCTTATGAGTACAAAAAATTTATCAACACCATTGCTGATGTTAGCAACTGTGTTAGCAGGTATGCTATCACCAATGCAGTCTGCGGTGAATGGGCAGTTAGGGCATGTTTTAAAAGATGGTAACGCCAGTGCAGTTATCTCTTTTGCCAGTGGTTTAGTGGTGATGTTTTTTATCATTATGTCGAAAAAACAGTATCGCCAGCAATTTGCTTCAATCCCAAGTTTAATTAAAACGCGCAAAATTCCATTATGGAACTGGTTTGCGGGTCTTTGTGGTGCAATGGTTGTTTTCTCTGAAGGGGCTTCTGCGAGTGCATTAGGGATTGCAACATTCCAAACAGCATTAATTTCAGCACTTTTATTATCAGGCTTATTATGTGACCGCTTTGGTGTTGGTGTTGATGAGAAAAAATATTTTACACCATATCGTGTATTAGGCGCTGTGTTAGCTGTTGTTGCGACTTTATTTGTAGTTTCTCCGCAATGGCACTCAACCTCATTTATTTATTTAGCAATCTTACCTTTCCTTGCGGGTTTATTAGCCGGTTGGCAGCCAGCAGGTAACTCAAAAGTTGCAGAAGCAACAGGTTCTATGATGGTGTCTATCACTTGGAACTTTATTGTTGGCTTCACTGTTTTAACGATTGCTCTTATTGTTCGTATGGCATTAGGTCATATCACTCTTGAATTACCAGGTACTTGGTGGATGTATTTAGGTGGTCCTTTAGGGCTTATGTCTATCGCATTAATGGCTATTTTAGTACGTGGTTTAGGCTTACTGATGTTAGGTGTTGCTTCAACAGCGGGTCAATTGTTAGGTTCTGTATTAATTGACTTGTTATTACCTTCATTGGGCAATACCGTTTATTTAGTGACAATCATCGGTACATTATTTGCGTTAGTGGGTGCAATTGTAACAACAATTCCTGAATTCAGAGCTACTAAGTCAGCAAAAGCGTAGGAGTATCGTAATGAAAGGTTATATTCAAACCGTAACTGGCCCCGTGAAAAAAGAAGATATGGGGCTAACATTGCCCCATGAACACCTCTTTAATGATCTCTCAGGTGTTGTTGATGAACCTTTTTATGAATTCTCGCATGTGTTAGTTGATAAAAAAGTGAGTGCAGATATTCAGTGGGGACTTAAATACGATCCATATTGTTGTTGCGATAATATGGATAAAAAACCAATCGAAGATGTTATTTTTGAATTAAATAACTTCAAAGAGTTAGGTGGAAGAACAATTGTTGATGCAACAGGCTCTTCATCAATTGGACGTGATATTAGAAAACTAAGACAAGTTGCAGAAATAACCGGTATTAATGTTGTAGCTTCTTCAGGACTTTATATTGAAAAGTTTGAAGGAGAACGGCTGGCTGATGATATTGATGCAATGGCAAAAATCATTGATGATGAATTGAATGTAGGTATTGATGGTACTGATATTCGTGCAGGTATGATTGGTGAAATTGGTGTTTCTCCATTCTTTACAGATGGTGAGAAAAATAGCCTACGTGCCGCTGCTATTGCACAAAACAGTAATCCTCATGCTTCGATGAATATTCATATGCCAGGTTGGCAACGTCGTGGTGATGAAGTTTTAGATATTCTATTAACAGAAATGGGATGTAATCCCGCTAAGATTTCATTGGCACATTCTGATCCATCAGGTAAAGATATTGATTATCAATGCAAAATGTTAGATCGCGGTGTTTGGCTTGAATTTGATATGATTGGTCTGGATATCTCTTTCCCTAAAGAGGGTGCGGCACCAAGTGTTATGGATACCGTAGAAGCTGTCGCAACTTTAATTGAACGAGGTTATGGTAGCCAAATCGTATTAAGCCATGATGTGTTTTTAAAACAGATGTGGGCGAAAAATGGAGGGAATGGTTGGGGATTTGTTCCTAATGTATTCCTTTCATTATTGGCTCAACGTGGCATTGATAAATCTATTATCAAAAAATTATGTGTTGAGAATCCAGCCAATTTGTTGGCTTAAATCTGAAGTGAATAAATAACAATAAATATACCCCTTGAAGTAAATTTAGCGGCATCTTAATAAGGTGCCGCTTTTTATGTCTCAAGAAAACGAAGACAAATTTAAGCATTAACGTAAATGATAATTTTCAATATAACGTAATGAATGTGTTGAACCATTAATTACTAAAGAATGTGTTTGTAGATATTGAGCTTGTTGATTAACACCAGATAAGAAATCACCTTTGGTAATCGCTGTTGCGGCAAACATAACATCTTGGTTACGTACTAATGTGTCTAATGACAATTTAATATTTACATCAGTACCCATTTTATGACAACGAGCAATTTCAGAAACGGCATATTCTCTATTTTCTGCACTATTTCCTTTTGCAATATCACGAGTAATTAAACGTGCTTGCATATCACCACCTAATGCCTTAGCGATAGCTGCACTAATTACGCCTTCAGGTGCTCCACCAATACCATACATAACATCAATACTGTTATTAGGCATTGTGGCATATAAAGAGGCTAGAACATCACCATCAGGTAGTGTAATAACATTAATACCTTTAGCGCGTAGATCGTTAATAATATCGTGGTGACGCGGTTTATCTAAAATAGCGAGAGTTAACTGCTCAATAGATTTATTTAATGTTTGTGCAATCGCATCAAGGTTATATTCAAGGCAATGGTTAAGATCAATCACACCAGCAGCTTGCTTACCCACAATTAATTTTTCCATATACATGTCGGGAGCTTGTAAAAAACTGCCTTCAAAGCCTGCGGCTAAAATGGCTAGGGAATTATTTTCACCCGTAGCTACCATGCGAGTACCGTCAATTGGATCAACCGCGATTTCTATTTTATCGCCTTTCCCATTACCTACTTTTTCGCCAATATAGAGCATAGGTGCTTCATCTATTTCACCTTCACCAATGACTATTTCACCATTGATATTCAGGTTATTCAAACGTTCACGCATAGCACTGACAGCAGCATCATCTGCTGCATTTTTATTTTGTTTTCCAATCCAAGGCATTGCTGCAATGGCTGCGGCTTCTGTTACAGAAGCGATAGCATTAGTTAATTCGTCATTTAATTTCATATTATGAGTGTGTTTTGCGATATAAATGGAAGATTAAGATAGGTTGCCGATCATACCTTTTTTTCGAAATTATGTGCTAGGTTTAAATCAAGAGTTCTCGAAATAGGTTATTTAGGAATAAACTAAGATAAATCTGTGAAAATTAAAGTATAACTAAGGTTAAGAAATTAAAAGCATGTGATGCTTAACGCAAAAGGATTAGGTTTATGGATGACTTTTTGGTGCTTATCGTTACAATATTTGTCGTGGTATCTTTGTATTGGCAATATCACGCTTATACAAATAGCAACTCATTGTTACATCGAATTAAACAGCTTGAAGAAAAACTTACTGAACAACAAGAGAAATTATTTAAGTTATTAAGTAAAGATAACGCTGCGGATATTCGCACAGAGCTTGACGCTCAGAAAAGCGAAGTTAAGGATTTCTCTCGTGATATAAAAAAAGAGCCTCAATCAACGATTTCAACTGCTTCAACTTATCAACCTAAAACAGTTGAACCTATTAACACAACAGAACATGTGAAAAATCAGGCGGAAAATAAAGACGCGCCTGTATCTCAATATGCACAAGAATCACAAGAAACAGCATTTAATAAAGTTTCTCCTAAAGCAGAAAATCCAATTGTTCAATCTTCTATGGTTAATAATATTAACCTTGAAAACAAACAACCTGATCAGCCAGAAATATCAACAGCCCCTACACCTAAAGGAGCTGAGCCTTATCAACCTAAGATAGCAACAAGTCGTTTTGCCCATCATTACCAACAAGAGGCAAAACAAACATCTGTTAAATCAACATCAGATCTGCTTGCAGAAAATAGAGCTAATATGGCAAGTGCAAGCCTTGCAGGATCTGAAACAGGTAATTTAGGAAATGCTACACCTCAAGCAAATAGACCTGCATCGCAATATAGACCTAATTTAAACCCTCGTCCAAAACGTCAACAAAAATCGATTTTGGGGCTTATTTGGAATTGGGTAGTAACAGGAAATCCGCTGGCTAAAATAGGGATGTTATTACTCTTTTTTGGTCTGTCTTATTTACTTAAATACAGTATTGAGAATGAGCTTATCTCAGCATCAACACGTTTAATGATGGCGGGAACAGGATGCTTAGCGTTATTAGGTATTGGCTGGTGGCTTAGAAAGAAAAACCTGATATATGCATTAATTTTGCAAGGTGGCGGCATTGGTGGGTTTTACATTACTATTTTTGCTGCGACTAAAATTTATGATTTTATTCCTATTAGCATTGCTCTCGCTATTATGGTGTTTATCTGTTTGGTTAGTGTAAGTTTGGCAGTTATTCATCGGGCTATTAGTTTAGCTATATTAGCTTCACTTGGTGGTTATTTAGCACCTGTATTATTGTCTACGGGTAGTGGCAATTATGTTGCATTGTTTAGCTATTATCTTATTCTTTCAATTGGTATCCTTATTATCAGCCATTGGCAAGTTTGGCGTTTATTAAATCTTATTGGTTTTGCATTTACTTTTGGTATTGCTTTTATATGGGCAATACCAAATTACACCCATGCTGATTATTTACCTTGCCAGCTATTTTTAATTGCAAATTGGTTGATTTTTGGTGTTGCAACGGAACTTTCAACATTAAAAAATAAACTGAAACTTAATATTCCTTTTGATGCCACATTACTATTTGGTACGCCATTAATTGGTTTTATCTTCCAACATCGATTAGCCTCTGAATGGCCATATGGTGTTGCTATTGCTTCATCACTTTATGGATTAGCTTATTTCGCACTAAGTTGGTTTGCACTTAAGCGTTATCGTGAAGAGGGCAAATTACTGGCAATTGCCTTCTTTATGCTCTCTGTCACCTTTGCTACTTTAGCCGTACCATTTGCATTCTCTGCTGAATGGACATCGATTGTATGGGCAATTGAAGGGGTAATGATCCTTGCATTTTCTGTTTTACAGCAGCAAAAGAAACCTGCGATTGCAGGGACTATTTTAGTTGCGGTTTCCTTTGTTTTATTATTTAACATGCCTGTTATTTCGCTAGGCGATTGGCTAATGCTTGTAACACAAGTCATCGTTGTATTTGCCGTCGCAGTACTGTGGTATCGAGCACAATTTATTAATTTTGATAATCGAACTATTGGATATGTAACACTATTTATTTCTGCTGTAAGTTGGGGATATAGCGTTTTACTTCTACAAGAATATGGCGAACATTGGCTTTCTCCAGAAGTAAAATCCATTACATTTGCTTTTATTCTTATTAGCTGTTGGGGCATGTTCTTTGCTGGGAAGAAAACCCAATTTTCTGAGTTGGCTAGTTGTTCTATTTTATTATGGCCGATGTCAGCGCTTATTATGTTGGTGTACATCTATCTTGCAGGCTCGTTAATTGATAATTGGTTAAGTGCGATTATTTGGATAGCAGTTTTTGCGAGTGGTTTTTACTTGCTTAAGGTCAATACGTTATTGCCGAAACAAAGGATCAATAAAGCATTGATCCACAGTATGCACCTTATCTTTATTGTTCTATTCTTATTTACTGAAATTATTTGGTTAATGGATGTTACGTACCTTTATGTGAGCTTACATTTTGCAAGCGTAATTTTTGTTATAAGTTTATTTATTGCAATAAGCTATATACTAGCAATGAAAGTTGATTGGATAAAAGAGTACCAAAATGCTTATTGGGTAGTCACTTTACCTGTTTTAGGTTTACTGGCACTTTCTTTAATCTTTGCAAACTTTAATGACGGCACTGAAAGTGGTATTAAATTTATTCCATTATTTAACTTAATGGATCTAATTGGAGTTATTGGAATATGGGTTGGCTATAAATTTATTTCAGTAATAAAACAGTCACCTAAATATCAATTATTATTGAAAAATAACTTACCTTTAGTTAATTACATTATTCCAGCTATGATTTTCTGGTGGGCAAACGGTATTTTATTAAGAGGACTAGTCTTTGCAACAGATATTGATTGGTCGAGTTATGCAATAATTAATTCCAAAGTTATCCAAACAGTATTAGCCATTATTTGGGCAATTACTGCGTTAGTGACTATGGTGATGGCGACACGTAAAAAGTCACGTTCACAATGGTTTATTGGTGGTGTACTGTTGGCTGTAGTTATCGCTAAGCTCTTCCTAATTGATACATCATTAAGCAGTGGATTGCTTAGAGCATTGGCCTTTATTGGTGTTGCAATACTGATTTTATTAATCGGGTATTTCTCACCATTGCCACCTAAAAAGCAAAGCGAAAATACAAAAATATAGACGTTTTTTATATGTGCGCTTTGTTGATTTTTGAGATTAAATCATGCATATAATCTTAAGTGATTAATGCATGATTTCATGATCTAAAGAAAAGGAGAGTATCAATGCATCAAGGTCAATGTTTATGTGGCAAGGTTAAGTTATCGACAGCGCAAGATATCTCTGCACTCAGTGTTTGTCATTGCAGTATGTGTTTGCGTTGGAATGGTGGCCCTGGTTTTTCAATTGATTGTAAATCAGATTTGAAGATTGAAGGTGAAGAAAATATAACACGTTATGATTCATCTTTATGGGGAGAACGAGCATTTTGTAAGCATTGTGGTTCTCATCTTTTTTATCATCTAAAAGAAACCCATACTTACTATGTATCTGCAGGATTATTCCCCGATGCAAAAGAAAGTAAACTGACAATGCAAATTTATATAGATAGCAAACCTAATTATTATAATTTTGTAGAAAACACACCCATGCTAACAGAACAAGATATTATGAATATGTTCAATAAATAACATTTCATTTATTAGTTTTTTATATTTTTTGATTTTTTAAAGACTCTTTTCTATATGAGTCTTTTTTATGATTTTATTTTATTTAATAAATATTAATGTAATATAAAGGAAGGGCGGGGTTGCTATTTTTCTATTATAGTATGATGTTTGTATTCACGCCTGTGAAGAATTGATTTAATATTCTTTGTTATGGTGTAATTTAAAAGGAAAGAGTTATTGATAAATACATTGATAATAAGTCGAGTTGAAATATTTAGCGTGGGAATAAAAACACTTCTTAGCCAGATTAAAAAAATTAATATCCGAAAGGTGGTGAATGATGAAAATGATGCATTTCGTTATTGCCGACAATTTTCGGTTAATCTTATTATTATTTATTCAGCACCTTCAGTCTCATTAGTTGATTCTATAAAAAGAATAAAGCGATCATCTTTATCAATTAAAATTATTGTTATTTCACCAAAAACAGATTCAATATTATCAATAACACTTCTTCAATTGGGTATTGAAGGTTTTATTATAGCTGATACTTCTTGTGAAAATATTCTGCAAGCTATCCGACAGGTTTGTATCGGTCAACGGTATATAAGCCAAGAGTTAGCGATGGAAATCGCACTAACAAAATTACAGCAAGAATTAAATCCTTTACATCATCTGTCTGAACGAGAATTGCAGATTATGTCGATGATCATTAGAGGGAAAAAAATCATACAAATCGCAAGTGAGTTGAATATTAATACAAAAACAGTAAATAGCTATCGTTACCGAATGTTTAGTAAACTTAAAATTTCAGGTGATGTAGAATTAACACATATAGCAATACGTTATGGGTTAATTGAGATAGAGAGTCATTTACAAAGTGGAAGACAAATTTGACGCCAAAGCATTCTTAAGCCGAGTCACAGATAAACCAGGTGTGTATCGGATGTATGATGCAACAGACACAGTAATCTATGTCGGCAAAGCTAAAGATCTGAAAAAAAGGCTTTCAAGCTATTTTCGTACACAGGTAAATAGCCGTAAAACCGAAGCTTTAGTGAAGTGCATCGCAAATATTGATGTCACGATCACCCATACAGAAACGGAAGCTTTATTGCTTGAGCACAGCTACATTCAGCGTTATCAACCTCGCTATAATGTGTTGTTGCGAGATGATAAATCCTATCCTTATATCTATTTAAGCGGTGATAAACACCCCAGACTTGCTAGCTACCGTGGCGCAAAACATGCGAAAGGGGAATATTTTGGACCTTTTCCTAACTCCTTTGCAGTAAGAGAAACCTTAGCATTAATGCAAAAATTGTTTCCTATTCGCCAATGCGAAGACAATGTTTATCGCAATCGTTCAAGACCTTGTTTGCAATATCAAATTGGGCGTTGCCTTGCACCTTGCGTAAAAGGTTATGTTTCTGATGAAGAATATGCCCAACAAGTTAATTATGTGCGACTTTTTCTTTCAGGTGATGATACACAAGTTATTGATGGATTGGTTAAACGTATGGAAGGAGCTAGCCAAGAATTACGTTTTGAAGAGGCCGCTCGCATTCGTGATCAAATTCAAGCAGTAAGACAAGTAACAGAGAAACAGTTTGTTGCCAATATTGGTGATGATCTTGATGTGATCAGTGTTGCTTTTAATGGTGCGATTGCTTGTGTTTATGTTCTCTTTTTCCGTCAAGGTAAAGTGTTAGGTAGTCGGAGTTATTTTCCTAAAGTTCCTGCAAATACCTCAATCGATGAAGTTGTTCAGACTTTTATTGGTCAATTTTATTTACAAGGCAGTGCAATTCGTACTTTACCAAGTGAAATTTTGCTCGATTTTGATTTAGAAGATAAAGCCATTCTTTCTGAATCTATATCTTCAATTGCAGGTCGAAAAATTCAAATTCAAACAAAACCGCGTGGTGATAGGGCGCGCTATTTGAAATTAGCTAGAACAAACGCAGCAACGGCATTGGCTTCAAAACAAGTCGAGCAATCAACAATTTCACAGCGTTATACCTCTTTGATGTCTCTTCTTGATATGAAAGAGATAAAACGAATGGAATGTTTTGATATTAGTCACACTATGGGAGAGCAAACTGTGGCTTCATGTGTAGTATTTGACATGAATGGCCCATTAAAATCTGAATATAGGCGCTATAATATTAGTGGTATTACTCCTGGTGATGATTATGCGGCGATGAATCAAGTGCTTACTCGACGTTATGGTAAATCATTAGAAGACAGTAAGGTTCCAGATGTTATCTTTATCGATGGTGGCAAAGGGCAATTAGCACAAGCAATAGAGGTATTTGATTCTCTTAATGTTGATTGGGACAAATCACACCCGAAATTAATTGGTGTCGCAAAAGGAAGTGATCGTAAAGCAGGGCTTGAAACTTTGTTTTTTGTGCCTGAAGGTGAAGGAATGGCGTTACCTTCTGATTCACCTGCGTTACATTTGATCCAACATATTCGTGATGAATCCCATCGTCATGCAATAACGGGACATCGTCAACGTAGAGCAAAAGTAAAAAATACCAGTTCGCTGGAGTCTATTGAAGGTGTAGGACCGAAACGTCGTCAAATGTTGTTGAAATATATGGGAGGGCTACAAGCTTTACGAGATGCAAGTGTTGAAGAAATTGCGAAAGTCCCCACAATTTCGACGGCATTAGCAGAAAAAATTTTTAATGCGTTGAAACACTAAGTGTATTGATGCACCATATTAATAACTCTCACTTTTCTAGGTCGTGTAGAACGCTATGCAACTAAATATCCCAACTTGGCTAACTCTATTTCGTGTCGCTCTAATCCCATTCTTTGTTTTGGTGTTTTATTTACCATTCAAAGATGCTCCATTAGTTTGCGCTATTATTTTTATGGTAGCAGCTGCAACAGACTGGTTTGATGGTTTTTTAGCACGTAGATGGAAACAAACTACCCGCTTCGGAGCTTTTCTTGACCCAGTAGCGGATAAAGTAATGGTTGCAACAGCACTTGTTTTAATTACTGAGTACTATCATGAGTGGTGGATAACCTTACCTGCAGCAACAATGATTGCTCGTGAAATTATTATTTCTTCATTAAGAGAATGGATGGCTGAATTAGGGAAACGTAACAGTGTTGCAGTTTCTTGGATAGGAAAAGTGAAGACGACCGCACAAATGGGATCGCTTGTTGTGTTATTATGGCGTCCTACTGTTGAAGCAGAATGGTTTGGATTCGCTTTATTATATATCGCAACAGTGCTGACTTTCTGGTCAATGTTTCAATATTTGAGCGCTGCGTGGTCAGATTTGCGCGAAGGTTGATCGAAATGACTGAAAATTCACCGAACAGTCAAAAAGATGCAAATATAGTGTTGACTAGATTCAGGAAATCAGTAGAATGCAACGCATCGAAAGGCACAACGGTTTACAGAAATAAATAAGTAAATCAGCAAGTTCGGTAATGCGGGAATAGCTCAGTTGGTAGAGCACAACCTTGCCAAGGTTGGGGTCGCGAGTTCGAGTCTCGTTTCCCGCTCCAATCTCTTATGAGATTGAGCAGTTGAGGCGCGTTGGCAGAGTGGTCATGCAGCGGATTGCAAATCCGTGTACCTCGGTTCGATTCCGGGACGCGCCTCCATTAATGCCCAGGTGGTGAAATCGGTAGACACAAGGGATTTAAAATCCCTCGGCTGTAAGGCTGTGCGGGTTCAAGTCCCGCCCTGGGCACCATCTCTTTAAGATAAAGAGTTTGGTGCAAAAAGAAAGTCCATTGTAAATGGCATTGAGAAGTAAATAAGTAATAAGTCGTCCATACCAGTATCTATCTTAGTAATAAGGATTTACGGGCGCACCACAGAATTTAGCCCAGGTGGTGAAATCGGTAGACACAAGGGATTTAAAATCCCTCGGCTGTAAGGCTGTGCGGGTTCAAGTCCCGCCCTGGGCACCATATAAATAGCGGACCTTAACTTAGGTCCGTTTTTTCTTCCTCTAGCAACAAGTTAGTGAGAGAAAAGCAAAAAACTAAAGTTAGCTGTTTTAGACGTAAATGCTTTAAATTTATTTGTTATCTATCTTGTTTGATAAACAAGTATTAAGCGTGACAAGTAAATACAATTTAGCCCAGGTGGTGAAATCGGTAGACACAAGGGATTTAAAATCCCTCGGCTGTAAGGCTGTGCGGGTTCAAGTCCCGCCCTGGGCACCATATAAAAAAGCGGACCTTAATAAGGTCCGTTTTTTTGATCATAAAAAGTAAAAATCAGATTGAATGTATTATCTTATTACTACTTAAATATGATTCTATCAACTCAATGGGGTGTAAAATAAAAAATCACCTTATCAAGTGTAGCAATTAAGGTGATTTATATTTAATGTTTTTTTGTATTAGTGTTTGGCAATTAACTCTTTGTATTTAAAGCAATGACTCGATCTCTTAGTGTAATAAAACGAGTCAATACATCGCCTACCGTAAGAAGCCCTACATTATCTTCAGGCGCCTTCAGTACTTCACTGGCAATATGCCATGGACCCCAAAAATCAGCATCACTATTACCAAACATCGCTACTGTCGGCACACCAACACCCACTGAAATATGTAATGCACCACCATCGCTGGTTAGCATCTGATCACATAAAGACATACCAGCCATTAATTCTCTAAGATTTTGCGTAGGTACTGGCGTAATAGGGATATCTTTGCACTGTTCAAGGATAAACTGTGCTTTTTCATCATCACCGGGGTGCTGTTTATTGTCGTTGCTTCCTGGCGACCAAAAGAGAAGAATGTGGCATTTTTCGCGTTGTGTTAATTGGTGTGCTAACTCGATAAATTTTTCTGCTTGCCAACGTTGTTGTGGTTTACGTGAACTGATTTGTAAGCCGTAAATAGGAACATTTTCAGTTATTTTAATGCGTTGACGAATTGCAGAGATCTCTTCATCTTTGACATACAATTTTAAAGGGCCGGCTTTTTTCTCTATTCCAAGAGGATGGGCTAGTTGACAGAATAACTCAGCGATATGACCTTTGTTAGACGGCGTTGGAATTGGATCTGTCACTGCTGAAGGCGCATCATTGCCAATAGCGATAATACGTTTAGCACCTGATAATTTTGCCCATTGCAATGCTCTTTTGGCCCAATGATCACGAGCAACAATTGCGATATCATAATGCTGGCGACGCATATCAAAAATAATTTTTAATCGGCTCAGAATAAGTTTTAGGGATGATTGTCCTGGTTTTTTATGGTGCAACTTACTGTAAATATGTACATTTCCGACGGAAGGGTTACCTTCTAGAATAGCTTGATTGTAAGAGTTTACTAGCAGATCTATTTTTGTATTATATTCATGGGCAAGAGAGTCAATTAATGGTGTTGTAAGTATTAAATCACCAATGTTATCTCTTTGTATTATTAATATTTTAGGCATAATTAGATTTATGTATATTCGAATAAGAGAAATTCATTGCTGATAAGTATGACTTCAGCAGTAATCATGTTGTATATTTATGATTATAAACGATTCGATATGTAGAGGCATCTTTATTAAGGAATTAATCTGCTTTTGGGATAGGGAATGAGAAGAAGATAAGCTCAAAGACTGTACTATTGATAATACGATGACTATTTTTTAGATAATCATCGTATTTATTATATGTCTTAATATGAAATTTATCTTTAGTAACATAAGACTATGTTTATAATGCCATTTACGGGTAATTAAAAACACGCTTCCAAAATATCGAGTACATCTTTAGTGGTTAGCTTTTGATAGCCTCTACCAATAATTGTGGTTGATTGTGCAATCTCAGGAAGCATCTCTCTTGTTGCACCTAAGGCTTCTAATGATGTAATAATGCCACATTCCTTTGTGAAACGTTCTAGTGCATCAATACCTTCAAAGGCAATTTGATCTTGTGTTTTTCCTTCTGCGGAAATTCCCCATACTTGAGTTGCAAATCGTACAAATTTTTCAATACCAAACTTATAGATAAAACGATAATAAGGTAGAGAAATCGCTGCGAGTCCCATTCCATGTGCACAGTCTGTATAAGCCCCTAATTGGTGTTCAATCATATGAACTTGCCAATCTTGTGTTTTTGATAATCCTGTGAGGGTATTTAATGCAAGTGTTGCATTCCACATAAGATTACTTCTGGCTTCGTAATCTGTTGGTTTTTTTAGTGCGATACGTAAATTATCAATCGAAGATTTTAATAAACTTTCAATTAAATAATCGGTTGTATTTGCACCTTCATCAGAAAAATATTGCTCCATCAAATGCGACATAGTGTCAAAAACACCACTTACCATCTGATACTGAGAAACAGAAAAAGTATATTCTGGGTTTAAAATCGAGAACTTAGGAAATACAGTTGCAGGAAATGCACGTCCAATTTTATATTTAGTCTCTTCATGGGTAATAACTGAACCACCATTCATTTCAGAGCCTGTGCCTACCATGGTAAGAATTGATGCGACAGGAACAATTTTATTTGTCACATCTTGGTATTCAATCCAGTATTTTTGGAAAGGATCTTCGTTTTCACAATAAGCCGAAATGGAAATACCTTTCGCACAATCAATAACGGAGCCACCACCGACCGCTAATATCAAACTGACATTGTGTTCGCGAACTAACTGAGCACCTTCCATCATTTTTTTATAAGTTGGGTTTGGCATAACGCCTGATAACTCAACAATGTTTTTACCTGCATGACGGAGTATGGTTATAACCTCATCATAGAGTCCATTTGATTTAATCGCGTTACGGCCATACATCAGCATAACTGTTTCGCCATAATGTGATAATTCATCATTTAATTTAGCAAGAGAATTCTTACCAAAATGAATGGTGGTTGGATTATAGTAAGAGAAATCGAGTTGCATTTTGATATCCTTTTGCCAGATTAAAGGCTATCTAATTGAAGTGTAATGCATTTTTTAACTTCAAATAAGATAGAGACAGATTAATTGTTGAGGAAAATGCTATCGCTTTCGCATTTAGAAATGAATGTCTGATCTTCTTAGTCTCTTGCCTATTTTTCCAAAAAACTAAAATGATGATTGTGAATAATATAAATTAGCTTAGAGAAAGAACAAGAGCGTTTATAATGGTTAAATATGATCCGTTTCTTTAAGCATCTTAATATCTGTTGCTGGTGGCGCTCCGAATAATCGACTATATTCACGGCTAAATTGAGAAGGGCTTTCATAACCAACTCGGAAAGTGGTTGTCGTTGCACCTAAATTTTCAGTTAACATTAACCGACGGGCTTCACTGAGTCGTAATTTTTTTTGGAATTGAAGCGGAGTCATTGATGTCATTGTTTTAAAATGAGTATAAAAAGCAGATTTGCTCATTCCAGAACATGAAGCCAATTCATTGATGTTTAATGATTTTATATAATTATTTTTTAACCAATCAATCGCTTTAGCTATTTGATGACTATGACTACCTGCTGTGACGATTTGATTCAATCGTTCACCTTGCTCTGTAATAAGTAGACGATAAAAAATTTCTCGCTTTATACCTGGAGCAAGAATTTTAATACTATCAGGCTCATCAAGAAGAGTGAGCAAGCGAATAAAGGCATTGACTAAAGGTTCTGATAATTTGCCAACAGCAATTCCTTTTTGAGCATTTAAATCTGAGTTAAATGTTAATTCACTATCAACGATGAGTTGCGATATTTCTTGCAGATCTAACTCCATAACTAGCCCTAAAAAAGGTTTCTCGTTGCTGGCTTTCATAATATTTGCCATAACTGGGAGTTCTATTGAAGAAATTAAAAAATGGTTGGCATCATAAATAAAGCTTTCTTCTCCTAAGATCACTCTCTTTTCACCTTGGGCAATTAAACATATTCCTGATTTGTGAGTATGGCTGGTAATTGGTGTAGGAGAAGTCCAGTGTGTCAGCGTTAATCCCGGAATTTGAGTTTCAAATTGATTAGTATCATGAGTCCATTTTTCAATCTGCATGGCTAGTTTTTGAGTTAATAACGCCATGTTTTCTAATTTATTCATATGGACTCCATACGGGATAAAGCGATTAATATTGTCGTCGTCGCAAAATTATAATGTATGAGATGAATATTAGAAAATTATTTGACTTATATTTAATAAGAAATCTGGAAAGTAAACATCAAAAATGAGATAGGCTGTGCCTAATAAATCACAGCCTTATGAATATATTATTTATTGGTTTTATTTTTTTCTAACCATTTTTGCATTTGTTCTATTTCAGGGCCTTGCGCATCAATAATAGCCTGAGCTAGTTTACGCATTTCAGGATCAGTACCGTATTTCAACTCAATCTTAGCCATATCAATAGCGCCTAAATGGTGGGCAATCATGCCATCAGCAAAAGCGACATCTGCATTATCGGTATTCATCCCTTTTGCCATATCGGCATGCATCTTATTCATGGAATCATTGAGTTCTTTTTGCATTGGTGAACTGTTATGAGGTGTATCCATATTCATGTTCATGTGTGTATTGTTTGCCATTGCACCAAAAGAGATAGCACTCATTAAAATAACAGCAGTAGGTAAAATCTTTTTCATAACAGTTTCCTTTAATTTATCGTGAAATTGTTATCACTCTAAAGATTCCCCCTAGGGGAAGGTCAATGTTGTTATTCAAAGTTTAATGTTCTTTACTTTTAATGACGTAATTACAAAAATAACCTTTTTAACTCATTTTATTTCAATTGGTTATATGCCTAAATTCAATTTTATATCTCTTTATACACTCGGAATTTCTTTATAAAAAATAGAAAAGTAATGATAACTATTCCCATTAAATGTATTTTATTATAAAGTTGTATTATTGATGCAACTTTAAGGTGGTTATATGGATAATCAAACTACAACGCAGTCTATGTCTCAAGAGCACTCAAAAGCAGGGCATACCTTTTTAGCAAGCTTAGGGAAAACACGGTTAAGACCCGGCGGTGTAGAGGCATCTGATTGGTTGATTAATAACGCACATTTTACATCATCAAGCCATGTTCTTGAGATTGCTTGTAATATGGCGACAACTTCAATTGAAATTGCTAAGAAATATGGTTGCCATATTATTGCTGTCGATATGGATGATAATGCTTTAGCTCATGCACAGAATAATGTTGATAAAGCACAATTATCACATTTGATTCAATTAACCAAAGCCAATGCGTTATCTTTGCCTTTCGCTGATAATACGTTTGATATTGTTATAAATGAAGCAATGTTGACAATGTATGCAGATAAAGCCAAAACAAAGCTAGTAAAAGAGTATTACCGTGTTTTAAAACCCGGTGGTTTATTATTAACTCATGATATTATGAAGAAAAATGATGATGTTAATAGAGATAAGCTAATCGGTGTAGTGAAATCAAATGTAGCACCAATGTTTAAGCAAGAGTGGCATGACTTATTTATTAATATTGGTTTCTCAGAAGTAAAAATAAAATCTGGCAATATGAGTTTAATGTCACCTATTGGTTTAATTCGTGATGAAGGTTTATTTAGAACAGCGAAGATAATTAAAAATGGATTGGCAAATAAGCAAAATAGACCACGCTTCTTATCAATGTTTCGTTTTTTTAGAGAAAATCGGCATATTTTAAATTATATTGCGTGTTGCTCTAAAAAATAATTCTATCAAGAAAAGCTTATATATCATTTAATGGCACCTAAGTAAAACTAGGTGCTTATTTTTCTACTAATAAGAATAAATAGAACTGTATACCTCCGTAATAAAATGTAAAAAATAAAAAGAATCGTAATCCAGATTGAACCTGATTTATTTTAACTATATATATTAAAAATAAGCATTAAAAAATAAATATTAAAACAGATATGATTGATATGTGGAGTTTAATATGAAGCAGATACTTATTATTGCAGGAGGGATATTATCGCTGACTATTATGTTGGCTATTCTTGTCGCTATTCTCATTGTATCTGTCATTAAAGAAAATACCGCGGAATTTTGGAGTGAAAGCCGTGAATTGATTGAAAATTCGTCATCAACAGTACGTAAAACGCTTTCTACAGTAGAAGCAAAACGCGATACGCTTATGGCTATTTATCAATCTAAAGATAATAATGGAAGTTGTCAGCAGCTAGCTGAAAAACTAAATGATGTTGAAAAAGCACTTTCTAATGGAAATTTAACGCTATCACGACCAGCAAAAGAACAAATTTCAACTATCAAAAATGCTTTTGATGGTTCGACATCACCAACGAAAAATATTGCTTGTGAGCAAGCAATTCAAGTTATTACTGACTTGAGTCAGTAATCTTAATATCCTTTCTATTTTTATTTATCTTTTATCCAACAGTAAGATTATTTTCGGTTATTAAATTAGTATCTCTTAACTTAATTCAATGAATATGCGATATATTTTTCTTGAAAAGAGTATATTTTTACTCTTTACCATAAAGTAGCAATAGGGCATTTATATCTACAATCTTACTATTAAAAGATTATGTTAACGTTAAAAAGAAGTTGCCAAGGGGATTTAAAATCGCGATACGAATATGCTAAAATTGATAGCTGATTCGCTTTAGCAGTGAGATTTGGTGATAATTTGGTTTATTTTTTGTTTCTAACGAAATGTGTTTTTATTTTTAATACTATTTTTTATTTTCAATCTAATAAATCAATTTTGGCGCAAGTAAGAAAAGCAAATCAGACAAAAGCTTCTATCAAAAGCATGGCATATATTTCAATATAATTTAAGAAAATATCAATCAATTATGAATATCGCAGCATCAAACGTAAATGAAGTTAGCCGACAAACAGCGTGGATCAGGGTAATAATATTATCATTCGCGGCTTTCGTTTTTAATACAACAGAATTTGTTCCTGTTGCACTCTTAAGTGATATTTCTGAAAGCTTTGGTATGATCCCAGCTCAAACAGGTTTAATGATCACGATATATGCTTGGGTTGTTGCTTTAATGTCTCTGCCTTTAATGATAATGACAAGTAAAGTTGAGCGACGTAAGTTACTTATTATTTTATTTATACTCTTTATTTTAAGTCATATTTTATCTGGTGTGGCATGGGATTTTAAATCACTGATTGCAGGGCGTATTGGTGTCGCTTTTTCTCATGCAGTATTTTGGTCTATTACTGCATCACTAGCTATTAGAGTAGCACCTGCTGGTAAACGCGCTCAGGCATTAGGTTTATTAGCAACAGGAACAGCACTTGCAACAGTATTAGGTTTACCTATTGGTCGTGTTGTTGGACAGTGGTTAGGATGGCGTGCAACATTTATGGGCATTGGGATATTAGCCTTAATTACTATGTTTGCATTAATGCGCTATTTACCTTTATTACCAAGTGAGCATTCAGGATCACTAAAAAGTGTTCCTATGTTATTAAAGCGCGGCCCACTCATGGGGATCTTTCTATTAACAGTTATTGCCGTAACGGCGCATTTTACAGCGTATAGTTATATCGAGCCTTTTGTGGTTGATATTGCAAATCTGGATCAGAATTTTGCTACGTTGGTGTTATTGGTTTTTGGTGGAGCCGGTATCATTGGTAGCGTGTTATTTAGTCGTTATAGCACCAAAATGCCAACATCATTCTTATTTTCAGCCTTAATATTGCTTACTGTTTGTTTAAGCTTATTAATGATCAGTAGCCAGAATCTAACCGCATTTATTGTGCTGATTATATTTTGGGGTATTGGATTTATGTGTATTGGGCTAGGAATGCAGGTGAAAGTGATTGATTTAGCACCTGATGCAACAGATATCGCTATGTCTATTTATTCTGGTATTTTTAATATCGGTATTGGTGCTGGAGCATTGATTGGTAATCAGGTTATTTTACATGCTGGTATGACAAACATTGGCTATGCAGGAACAATATTAAGTATTATTGCAGCGGTTTGGTGTGGTTTTATCTTTAATCGTTATCGTGTTGCTATGGGCGGGGAACCCCGCCAAAAGAATCAACTTCATCAACACTAAATAAGTATTTCTACGATATAAAGGCACTTATTCAATAGGAAGAGTGCCTTTTTTATTTGTTGTAGATGAATATCCGTAATCTCGCTTGTGATAGAATTCACAAAATTGACTTTGTATAGGATTAAGGCGAAAAAATGAATGGATTAACTTACTTAATGTTGGCAATTATATCTGAAGTCATTGCGACAACAATGCTGAAAGCTTCTGATGGTTTTAGCCGATTATATCCATCTATTGTAGTCGTCATTGGTTACTGTCTTTCTTTTTGGGCACTTTCTCAAGTGGTAAAAGTTATGCCATTAGGTATTGCTTATGCAATATGGAGTGGATTAGGGATAGTTTTAGTCTCTGTTGCAGCAGTATTTCTTTATCAACAAAAACTCGATTTACCTGCCATTGTTGGTATGACTTTAATTATTGCTGGTGTTTTAGTTATAAATCTACTTTCAAAAAGTGCTTCACACTAATAGGAATAACTGGAATAAATTAGGGTGTCTTTGATGCAAAAGAAATTTAAAACAGCTTGTTATCTTATTATGTTGACTGGCTTTGCTTTTATTGCAGGATGCAGTAATTCAGCGCAGACACAATATTCACCTACACAAATGGTTAGTAAAAGTCGAACGATACCGACAACCAGCCTTGATATTCCCTTAGAAGAATCAGCCAAGGCAACCTGTGTCTTTTCAGGTGGTGTGCCTTCTTTAAACTATGAATTGCATGGTGGTCAGACGCCAGTGTGTCAATTTGCTAATGGTAAGCGTTGTAGTGAACAAGCTTTAATTGAAGGGGCTTGCATTCCAGGTTAAAGCTTATTTGGGGTTGAATGCTGAATCACCATTTATCTATTATAAAAATAGCCTTTAGTTTATTACTAAAGGCTATTTTCTTTTTTTATTCTTTTGTCTTAAAAGAACTTGTTATTTGGCTCATTAATACTAATAAACCTACAACAAAATAAGCAGAGAAAATAATAAGCATCCATTGTGGCATTTCTAAAGTTAAGAATTGCCATTGGCTGACAGAGCAATCACCGGTTGCTTGGAATACAGAAGGGAACCAATCTTGCAGGGCAAACCAAGAAGGTAAAGTGACAAAGAAATCACAGGTTGCAAAAGGTGATGGATTCAGAATAAGTTGTGTATGTTCCCAAGCTAGTTCAATTCCTCGGTATGCAGAATAAATCCATAAGAAACTACCTGCCATACGCATAAGAGCCATTTTAGGTGCAGATGCCCCAATCAATGCAGCAACTAAGATCCCTAACACCGCGATACGTTGATAGACGCACATTACGCAAGGCATTAATTCCATTCCGTACTGAAAATACAATGCAGCACCTTCAAGACCTATTGCTGTTAATGCGAGCAACAGCCATGAAAAACGGCTTTGTGACCAGTGACGAAGAGAAGTCAGCATAATAATATCCATTTAAATATTAAATAAAATAAGTGCCTATTCTGCCCAAAAATCAAGCGCAAAAAAAGTTAAAACCTGTTATTTCACAAATATTTACATTCAAGCTTATTTTGATGAAAAAAATAGGACTTTTATCAAATAAAAGTCCTATTTATGTGGTGTAACTGTGGATCTATTGTTATGGAATAGCAACTAAACCAATTTCATAAAACCAGTGTGTTGCAGGAACAAGCCAAAATTCAACAGCCAGTAAACCAAGCAATGTCATTACAATTGTATATGGCAGTGCCATTATCACCATACGGCCATATGATAAACGGATAAGTGGTGATAACGCTGATGTTAATAAGAACAGGAATGCGGCTTGACCATTTGGCGTCGCAACAGAAGGTAAGTTTGTACCTGTATTAATAGCAACACCAATATGCTCATATTGTGATTGGCTAATTAATCCATTTTGCAATGCTGTTAAAGCTTCACTGATATAAACCGTACCCACAAACACGTTATCTGAAATAGCAGATAGTAGACCATTAAAGAGGTAAAAAAGAGACAGTTGCGAGGATTCTGAAGCTTGAAGAACAAACTGAATAATAGGGCCAAATAATTGTTGATCAATAATAACAGCAACAATAGAGAAGAAAACAGTCAATAACGCAGTAAAAGGTAAGGCTTCTTCAAATGCTTTACCAAGAGCGTGTTCTTCTGTGATCCCACAAAATGCAGTGGCAAGAATAATAACAGATAAACCGATAATACCGACTTCTGCTAAATGGAGCGCTAAAGCAACAATCAACCAAATACCAATTAATGCTTGGATCATCAGTTGTGCTTTTTCTTGAGAAGTGCGTTTTTCACTGTTTTTCTTGTCGTATTCAGTGAGAACTTTACGAACTAAATCAGGTAATTCAGCACCATAACCAAAGAGCTTAAAGCGTTCTACAAGGTAGCACACTGCAAGGCCAGCAAAGAAAACAGGAATAGTGACAGGTGACATTCTGATAAAGAAGGTCACAAAATCCCACTCTAAATGTTTTGCAATAATAAGGTTTTGTGGTTCACCAACCATGGTCATTACGCCACCTAATGCAGTACCAACACCCGCATGCATCATTAAGCTACGTAAAAAAGCACGGAATTGTTCTAAAGTTTGTTTTTTTTCTGCGGTATCAATAAATCCATCATTATTTAATTCTGCACCTGATTGGTTAGAAGCGAAATTATGATAAATAGAATAGAAACCGAGAGAGACACTGATTACAACCGCGATAACGGTTAAAGCATCTAAAAAGGCAGATAAAAATGCACTTGCGAAGCAAAAGGCAATAGACAACATTCGTTTAGAGCGAATGGATAACAGCAGTTTAGTAAAAGCAAACAGTAATAATTGCTTCATAAAATAGATACCCGCAACCATAAAGACAAGAAGCAAAATCACTTCAAGGTTGTTGGCAATTTCATGACCAATCTGTTTGGGGCTAGTCATACCAATGATGACGGCCTCAATAGCAAGTAATCCTCCGGGTTGTAACGGGTAACACTTTAGCGCCATAGCCAGTGTAAAAATAAATTCTACAACTAATAGCCAACCAGCGACAAAAGGGTCAACAAAGAAAAAAATCAGTGGGTTGATAATTAAAAAAGTAAGAATAGCAAGCTTATACCAATCTGGGGAATTCCCCATAAAGTTCTTTAGTAGTGCTTGTCTTATACTCATATCCATTAGGTTTCTCATCCTCCAAATAGAGATTTTAAGCGCAATGATGCGCAATTTAACCATAGTACGCGCTAATCGCTGTGAAATTAAGCGCCTCAGTAATAATAAATTGATAAAGCTACATCAAGTTTTATGATGCCATTCACTAATTAATGATGGTTGAGCTATATCAAAATTACGCATTCTGATATTATCTTTTCCATTATTAGCAGAAAAATCGCTTCGGAAGAAATAAAAATATGGTTATTAAGGCTCAAAGCCCCGCAGGTTTTGCGGAAGAGTATATTGTTGAAAGCATCTGGAATAATCGTTTTCCTCCTGGATCTATTCTTCCAGCGGAACGTGAGCTCTCTGAATTAATCGGTGTTACAAGAACCACATTAAGAGAAGTGTTACAACGCCTTGCTCGTGATGGTTGGTTAACAATTCAACACGGAAAGCCAACGAAGGTAAACAATTTCTGGGAAACATCAGGCCTTAATATCCTTGAAACAGTCGCTCGTCTCGATCATGATCGAGTACCACAGTTAATAGATAACTTATTGGCCGTCAGAACCAACATCTCAGCTATTTTTATACGTACAGCATTTAGAAATAGCCCTGAAAAATGCATTGAAATTTTAAACCATGAGCTTACTACTGAAAATAGCGCTGATGAGTTTAGTGAACTGGATTACAACATTTTCCGTGGATTGGCATTTGCATCAGGTAACCCAATTTATGGTCTTATCTTAAACGGCTTAAAAGGGCTTTATACGCGTGTAGGTCGTTATTATTTCTCAAATATTCAAGCGAAAGAACTGGCATTAGCATTCTATAAAAAACTGGCTGCATTATGTGAGCAAAAAGATGTCGAGCATGTCATGGAATGTGTCCGTCAATATGGTAAAGATAGTGGTGTTATCTGGCAAAGTTTACAGTCACCATTACCAAGTGACCTAGAAGAAGTAAAACGCTAATTACGTTTGCTGCTTTATCACAATAGAAAAACCAGTATGCATGTAATTTGTGATACTGGTTTTTTTATGCTTTTTAAAAAGCCCAATGTGTCATTTTTTAGGCAATGCTTTAAATAGGTTATTTTTAGTAAAAAGAGTAACCAAAGTGAGTTAATTTAGGCGTTATCATCTTAAAATAATCTAATTTTTAGATTTTAATAAAGCTCCGATTTTCTTTTCCTACACCTTAAACTCTCTTCAATTTAAAATGATTTACTAATCAATATTTTTATAATTTACAGTAAAAATAATATGTCATTGATTTTACTGGTTAATTAAATGGTTTTTTTTGAAAATTATCTGTCGAATAACAATCAAATGTGACTTAACTCTAAAATCTATCTTTTTATTGGCTTAGATGATTATTCTATATTGGCTTTTTGTGTATGGAATATTATTCTTATGTTATATCAATGTAAATTATTGGAGTCTTGCCATGAAAGTGATCATCTTAGGTGGCGGCGTTATTGGTGTAACGAGTGCGTGGTATCTTGTGCAACAAGGCCATGAAGTCATTGTTGTTGATAGACAAAATAGTGCAGCTGAAGAGACGAGTGCAGGTAATGCAGGCCAAATATCTCCAGGATATGCAACGCCTTGGGGCGCGCCAGGTATTCCATTAAAAGCAGTTAAATGGATGTTTCAAAAGCACGCACCATTAGCGATTAAACCCGATGGCTCACTTTTCCAATTACGTTGGATGTGGCAAATGTTACGTAATTGTGATGCGTCACATTACACTATGAATAAAAGCCGCATGGTGCGTATTGCCGAATATAGCCGTGATTGCATTCGTCAGTTACGCCAAGACACTGGCATTGAATATGAAGGTCGCCAAGGCGGCACTCTGCAACTTTTCCGTGATCAAAAGCAATTTGATAATGCAGCCAATGATATTGCTGTATTAAAGCAAGAGGGCGTTGCTTATGAATTGTTAACTGCGGATCAACTAAAATTAGCCGAACCTGCACTTGAGCATGTTAGTCACAAATTGACAGGTGGTTTACGTTTACCAAATGATGAAACGGGTGATTGCCAAACTTTCACGAAAAGACTCGCTAAAATGGCAGAAGATGCAGGTGTTACGTTCTTGTTTAACAAAGAAATCAAACATTTGTTATTTGATGGTGATAAAGTAGCGGGCGTTCAATGTCATGATGGATTATTAACAGCCGATCACTATGTTGTTGCCATGGGCTCTTATTCAACAGAGTTTTTGAAAAATAAAGTCGCCATTCCAGTTTACCCTCTTAAAGGTTATTCACTTACGATGCCGATTATTGATGCTTCAAGAGCACCAACATCCACTATTTTAGATGAAACTTATAAAATCGCGGTAACTCGTTTTGATGAGCGAATTCGTGTTGGCGGAATGGCAGAAGTCGTTGGTTTTAATCTGGATATTTTAAAATCGCGCTGTGAAACATTAAAAATGGTTGTACAAGATCTCTATCAAGGAGGTGGTGATATTGAGAAAGCCACTTTTTGGACAGGTTTAAGACCTATGACACCTGATGGTACACCAATTGTAGGACCTACGGCTTATCGCAATTTATCATTAAATACAGGGCACGGCACATTAGGTTGGACAATGGCATGTGGCTCTGGACAATTATTGGCTGATTTAATTTCAGGGAATAAACCTGCTATTGCCGCGGATGATTTATCTGTGTTTCGGTATATCGATGGCTTTAATACTAAATTGCTCTTACCAGGGCAAAAACTTGATGCGGCTTATTAATTGAGGAAAAAACATGTCCAGACCCACAAAAGTAACCATTAACCTCGATGCATTAAGCCATAATCTATCTGTTATTAAAGAAAGAGTTAAGGGCAGCAAAGTGTGGTCTGTTGTAAAAGCAGATGCTTATGGACATGGATTATCCTGTGTTTGGCCAGCATTAAGTCATACTGACGGTTTTGCATTAATTGAGTTAGACAAAGCTATCATGTTAAGAGAGCAAGGATGGGTTGGCCCCATCCTTTTACTCGAAGGTTTTTTTAAACCAGAAGATGTCTATTTACTCGAGCGCTACTCACTTACCACCGCAGTGCATTCAGATTGGCAATTTGATGCCATAGAAAAAGCACAATTAGAAAGACCTATCAATATTTATCTTAAGCTTAATAGTGGAATGAATCGTTTAGGTTATCGTCCTGATGCTTATCAACAAGCGATTGATCGTGCGAAAAGTATCAAAAATATTGGTTCAATTATCCAAATGTCGCATTTTGCTAATGCAGATACTGGATTGAACATGAATGCACAAAAGGCCGCCATTAATCAGGCAATGGTAAATGAATTACCTCGGTGTTTGGCAAATTCAGCTGCAACGTTATTTGATCCTGAAACTTATCAAGATTGGGTACGCCCAGGTATTATTTTATATGGTGTTTCGCCTTCGGGTGTTTGGCAAGATATTGCTAATTTCGATTTACAACCCGTAATGACATTTAATAGTGAAATATTAGCCATTCAACAAGTCAAAAAAGGTGAGCAGATAGGTTATGGTAGCCGATATACCGCTGAGCGTGATATGCGTATCGGTGTTGTTGCCTGTGGTTATGCTGATGGTTATCCAAGACACGCACCAGACGGTACACCTGTTATTGTTAATGGACATAAAACACAATTGGTAGGACGCATCTCTATGGATATGCTAACCATTGATGTTACGGATTTTCCTGATGTCAATTACGGTAGTCCAGTTGAATTATGGGGGAAAGAACTTCCTGTTGATGATGTTGCAATGGCATGTGGCACTATTGGTTACGAATTACTGTGTGCAATAGCACCAAGAGTGACTGTTGAAGTGATGATAAATTTACCTAATTCCACTTTTTCTGATCTAAATGAAAGTTGTTGATAATCACTAAACTAGAATAAGATTAAATTTATTTTGATTTGGTGATCCTATGAGTAACGGCATTGCATTGCGTGTGAAAGGAAAGGTTCAAGGCGTTGGATTTCGCCCATTTGTTTGGCAATTAGCTCATCGTTTTGGTTTATTAGGGCAAGTGAGCAATGATAGTTTGGGGGTATTGGTACATTTAACACCTTCACCTAAAAATGCACTCTTTATAGAGGCATTAAAAGCAGAATGCCCACCATTAGCACGTATTGAACGTATAGAAGAATCACCTTATCAATGGGAACAGCTACCTACTGATTTTATTATTGTAAAAAGTGGTGGTGGCGAAATGGATACACAAGTTGTTCCTGATGCAACAACTTGCCAAGCTTGCATTGATGAATTGTTTGATCCACAAAATCGTCGTTATCATTATCCTTTTATTAACTGCACACATTGTGGCCCTCGTTTTACTATTATAAAAAAAATGCCTTATGACAGGCCTTTTACTTCTATGTCTGAATTTCCATTCTGCCCTGAATGTAAACATGAATATGAAGATCCCGCAGATAGACGGTTTCATGCTCAGCCTAATGCATGCCCTGTATGTGGGCCCCATATCTGGCTTGCAGATAATCAGGGTAAAGAGTTAGCAACGAAAGAGCTTGCATTAACCCAAGCTTGTGAAGCATTACTTGCTGGAAAAATTGTTGCAGTTAAAGGTATTGGTGGTTTTCATTTAGTGTGTGATGCACGTAATAATGAGAGCGTTGCATTATTACGCGAACGCAAGTACCGACCCGCAAAGCCATTAGCTGTGATGATCACAGGAATTGATCAAATTAAAGCAGATAAGCAAGATCTCGATTTTCTTCCAACAGCTATCCAAACATTGCAAAGCACCGCAGCCTCAATTGTATTAGTCCCTAAAACCGTTACATCTAAACTTGCAGAGCTTATTGCGCCAGGATTAACTGAAATCGGTGTTATGTTGCCAGCCAATCCACTGCAACATCTATTAGCGCGTGGTACGAACATTCCTCTTGTTATGACATCAGGAAATGCATCAGGCCATACACCAGCATTAAGTAATGAAGATGCCTTAATGCAATTGAAAGATATTGCAGATTTATTCTTAATGCATAATAGAGAAATTATACAAAGGGCGGATGATTCATTAGTTCGTATTGAGGGTAAACAGAGCGTCATGATCCGACGTTCTCGCGGATATGTACCTGATGCGATTTCATTACCTGAAGATTTTGAGGCGCAACCGTCAGTGCTTGCAATGGGGGGCGATCTCAAAAATGTATTTTGCTTATTACGTCAGCATCAAGCCATTATGGGGCCTCATTTAGGGGATCTTGATGATTTAAGCGTGCGACAACAGTTGGTAAAATCGTTGGCTCTCTTCCAACAAATTTATCGCTTCACCCCTAAAGCAATTGCAATAGATGCGCATCCTAACTACATCAGTCATCAGTTGGGTAAGCAGTTTGCTCAAGAGCAAAATATTCCTGTTATTGAAGTCTCACATCATCATGCACATATTGTATCTTGTCTTGCTGAATATGGTCATACACATCAACAAGGTGCTGTTATTGGTATTGCTCTTGATGGATTAGGTTTTGGACAAGACGGGACTTTATGGGGTGGAGAATGTTTGCTGGTGGATTATCAAAAATCAGAACGGATTGGTGGGCTTCCTGCGGTTGCTATGCCAGGAGGCAATCTTGCCTCCGTTCAACCTTGGCGAAACTGGTTCGCACATTTAGCTACTTTTTCTAAAGATTGGCAAGGTAGTGTTATCGCCAAAATGATACCTAGTAATGATTTGCAAATATTAAGTAAGGCAGTAGAACGTGGTTTAAATTCGCCTAAAGCCTCTTCTTGTGGTCGGTTTTTTGATGCAGTTTCAGCATCATTAGGATTAGCGCCTAAAGAAATAAGTTGGGAAGGTGAAGCTGCATGTTACTTACAAACGGCGGCATTACAGTGTCATCAAGACAAACAAACAGAAATTATTAAGCAATATGGGCATTTGATGCCTGTAAAAAACAACTTGCTTGATCTATCTGTTTTTTGGAAACAATGGGAAGATGTTGATCTTAATGTCAGTGAAAAAGCGTGGTTATTTCATTATTTATTAGCTGAAAGTTTAAGCGAAATTGCATTGCAATGTGCGGATGAACATCAGATTGATACCATTGTACTTACGGGAGGTGTGTTAAATAACATGCTACTCAAACACCTGTTTAAGAAAAAATTAAACAATAAAAAAGTATTAACACCTATGATGTTACCTGCTGGTGATGGCGGTATTGCATTAGGGCAAGCATTGATTGCTACACATTTAATGCAAAAATAAAATAATTATAGGTAAAATAATGCCAGTTTTAGTTAGTTGTGACTGAAATAGGTTTTTGGTTGCTACTTTATTAATGATTAATGACAATATGGAAAATCATCGTGAGTAATAAGAAGATTATCGTTTCTTTGGCCGTTATTGCAGGATTAAGCATGCCAGCAGCATTTGCTGGAGAATGGTCAATTGGTGGTTCAGTTTTAGCACAAGTCACTCCTTATAAAGGGGCTAAATCAAAAGATTATTTATTACCAGTACCGCAAGTTAATTACCAATCAGAGAATTTCTATTTCGCAACGTTAGCGGCGGGATATTACCTATGGAATACACCGAAAGATCAACTTTCTGTTGATTTACACTACTATCCTCAAGCCTTTAAACCAAGCGATAGTGACGATGAGCAAATGAAAAAACTGAATCGTCGCCGTGACACTATGATGGGTGGCTTTACTTATAAACACCACGAATCATGGGGTAGCTTAAGAGCGATCGTTTCTGCTGATATGCTAGGTAAAAGTAACGGTATTATTGCTGACGCTGCTTATTTATATCCTTTCGAATTTGGTAACTGGTCTTTACAACCAGGTGCGGGTGTTGTTTGGGAAAACAAAAAGCAAAACCGTTACGCTTATGGTATTACTCACGCAGAATCTCAACGTAGTGGTTTAGCAGAATATACGCCAAATGATAGTTGGAGACCGTATGTAGAGCTATCGGCGAACTATAAGTTTGCTGAAAACTGGAATTTCTTTGCGATGGGACGTGTTGACCATTTGCCAAGTGAAGTGAAAGACAGCCCAATGGTGAATAAATCTGTTACAGCGATTGTGTGGACAGGTGTGACTTACGCATTCTAATTAGCGAAAATCTAACTAGAATTTAGTAAGATTAGCCATAATAAAAAAGCTTCGATTCAAATTCGAAGCTTTTTTTATTATGGCTGACCCGTCCTGAATAAGGTTGACACTTTTCCAATCTGAAATTGGAGAGTGTAATGAAACCAATCACTAAACGAACTCAACGCGATTATTCTCTCGCTTTTAAATTACAGCTTGTTGACCAAGTTGAAAAAGGCGAAATAACCTATAAACAAGCCCAAGATCGCTATGGTATACAAGGATGCTCTACTGTTTTAGTTTGGCTTCGTAAGCATGGTAGGTTAGATTGGTCAAACGGTACCCCTGATACTTTTTATAGAGGTTCAGCTATGACCCAATCTTCTGAACAACAAACGCCGGAACAACGCATTAAGATCCTTGAAAAGGAACTTGAAGAGGCTCGGCTTAAATCCGATTTCTTCGAAGCAGTGGTTAAAGTCATGGATAGAGACTTTGGAGTTCGTTTGTCAAAAAAGCGCAAAGCCGAGTTATTAAAGAAAAAACGGTTAAAAACCTCACCGTAACAATTGCTTGCCGTTTTATGCAGATCAGCCGACAGGCTTATTACAAGAGACTGGATAGAACTGAGGAACGAAAGAAAGCCGATTCGGCCATCATTGATGCTGTTAAATCTGAACGAGTCTTACAACCTCGACTGGGTGGGCGTAAATTACATTTTATTTTAAAGCAAAAACAGATGGTTATTGGTCGTGATCGGCTATTTTCTTTATTGAAGGAACATCAGTTACTGGTGCCTAATAAACGGGCTTATCATCGAACAACCTTAAGCCATCATCGTTTTTATCGGCATCCAAATTTAATTAAGTCAGGGTTTATCCCCACACAACCAGAACAGCTTTGGGTAGCAGATATTACCTATTTATCGACGCATGAAGGTGATACTTATTTAAGTTTAATTACGGATGCGTATTCACGAAAAATCGTGGGATATCATTTAGATAACAATATGAAAACAAGTTCAGTGAAGAAATCGTTGGTTCAGGCGTTAAAAAAACGGACTTCGACAACTTCGTTAATCCATCATTCAGATCGAGGGATACAGTATTGTTCTTCGGAATATCAGGAGATACATAAAGAGCATAATATTCAATGTTCTATGACTGATGGGTATGATTGTTATCAAAATGCCTTAGCAGAACGAATTAATGGAATATTAAAAATGGAGTATCTACTGATAAAACCGAGTAATCTGGAACAAGCAAGAAAATTAGTAGAAGAATCAATCCAACTCTATAATGAAAAACGGCCACACTTATCGTTAAACTATAAAACGCCCGATGAAGTACATCGAGCGTTTTATGCCTGAAAAGTTGTCAACCTATATCAGGACTAGTCAGGCAAGATATCAGTAATACTTTATTTTTCGGCAATATTTTTACGAACACGAACTACCAGAGATAAGCGACCAGGATGAACGTTATCTGGTTTTAATGGTTGGTGGATACGAGCGGTTTCTACGCAAGCCATTTTACGATAGCCACCTGTGCTCATATCTTTCATTGAACTTGCGAGTTCTGCACCGGGGTTCCAACATACCACATCACTATGATGGTAATGATGAACCTCAATTGTGCGATCCCAACCATCATCATGAATAAGATTAAAATCGTCAGGCTCTGTATAAAGCCTGTCAGTGCGTCCATTGAAGCGTAATGAGGTTTCCTCAGTGTAAACCTCTTTATCTGCTACGGTGTCAATGTAGTGGCCTCCTAAGCCAGTTACAGAGACATTATCAATGTCACTCACATTAAAATAAGAGTGAAGGGCGGCTGTCGCTTCATAATCACCGTAAGATTCTAATTCAACCTCACAGGTTGCGCCTAATTTAAAGCGAGCAATAACCGTAAACTCATGAGGCCAATATTTTTGCGTCTGCTGGCTCTCTTTTAGTGTCATGGTAATGAGTACGCCATCCTCTTGCTCTGTGTGAGCACTAAATTCCCAAGGAAGAATTCGTGCAAATCCATGGCTTGGTGTACCCGCTGAAGCAAACCAAGGCCAGCAAATAGGAATACCACCACGAATCGCAACACCGGAAGTGAAGAGAGAAGCTTCGCTTACCCAAAATACAGGATGCTCTTGTGCGGGTTGCCAAGCAATTAAATGTGCGCCTTGAAGACTGATAGCTGCGCGTACTTTAGGATGTGAAATAACAAGGATAGGAAGTTCGCCTAATTGCCGACGACTTAAGTAAGGTGATATTTGTTCAATAATCGGCAAAGAAAAAATTTTCTCATTCATTATTTTATGACCTTATGTCACTGACTATTTCAATACAATAAACTGACTGGCTAGAAAATAAAAGAGCCACCGAAAAGGTGGCTCTAAAAGAAATCGTGACTTTCTAAACTCTAATTATTTAGAGATATGAGAAATCAGATCCAGAACTTTGTTTGAATAACCAACTTCGTTATCGTACCAAGCAACTAATTTAACAAAGTTGTCGTTCAGTGCGATACCTGCTTTAGCATCAAATACTGAAGTCAGAACTTCACCGTTGAAGTCAGTTGAAACAACTGCATCTTCAGTGTAGCCCAGAACGCCTTTCAGTTCGCCTTCAGCTGCTGCTTTGATAGCGTCACAAATTTGAGCGTAAGTTGCTGGTTTTTCCAGACGTGCAGTCAGGTCAACAACAGAAACGTTAGGAGTAGGAACACGGAAAGACATACCAGTCAGTTTGCCGTTCAGTTCAGGAATAACTTTACCTACAGCTTTAGCAGCACCAGTTGATGATGGGATGATGTTTTGAGAAGCACCACGACCACCACGCCAGTCTTTTGCAGATGGACCATCAACAGTACGTTGAGTTGCAGTTGTTGCGTGAACAGTAGTCATCAGACCTTCAACGATACCGAAGTTATCATTGATAACTTTAGCTAAAGGCGCTAAGCAGTTAGTCGTACAAGATGCGTTAGAAACGATATCTTGGCCTGCGTATGATTTATGGTTTACGCCCATTACGAACATTGGTGTGTTGTCTTTTGAAGGACCAGTCAGAACAACTTTTTTCGCACCAGCTTGGATGTGTTTACGAGCGGTTTCATCAGTTAAGAACAGACCAGTTGCTTCTGCAACAACGTCAGCACCGACTTCGTTCCATTTCAGATTTGCTGGATCTCTTTCTGAAGTTACGCGGATGGTTTTACCATTAACAACGAGGTGGCCATCTTTTACTTCAACAGTACCGTTGAAACGGCCATGAGTTGAATCGTATTTCAGCATGTATGCCATGTAGTCTGCGTCTAACAGATCGTTAATACCTACGATTTCGATATCTGAACGTTCTTGAGCAGCACGGAAAACGATGCGGCCGATACGACCAAAACCATTAATACCTACTTTGATAGTCATATGTATTCCACCAGCTTTAATTTAGTGAATTAAAAAGTTGCTTCTAAAGTTACCAAAACCGCGCCAATCGTCAAGCGGAATCGTGTCAATAATTGCAAAAAATCAATTAAAAAAACACTTTTCGCTTAAAGATTGGTCGTTTTAGCTAAATGTTACGCTGTGTATTATCGGGATCAACGCCGATAAATGAAGTTACCTTTGCTCCGTTATGTGAAATTCATCACATTTCAAAAACTAAAGATTACTCTTGATGATTTTAGACCATATTTTCCAGATTTGTTGTTAAATCTTTGTTATTATTCACTGTTGTTTTAAAAAGCATTTTTCTGGGCAAGAGGTCGATATGGCAGATAATGAAAAGAAAGTGAATATTTCAAGTAATAACAATCACCTTGATTTATCAACACTCAACGAAATGCAACGTTATGTGACGCAACAGCAAGGCACAGAACCGCCATTTAGTGGTAAATTATTACACAACCGTCAAACAGGGATTTATCACTGTTTATGTTGTTCTGCTCCTTTGTTTTATTCAGATACAAAATTTGATGCAGGATGTGGTTGGCCAAGCTTTTATCAACCTGTTAGTGATAATGCGATTCGCTATATTGATGATTTTTCTCATAATATGAAAAGAACTGAAATACGTTGCCAGCAATGTGATGCACATTTAGGGCATGTTTTTAATGATGGCCCAGCCCCAACAGGGGAGCGTTATTGTGTTAATTCAGCATCTCTTTCATTTACAAATAGTGAAACAGGCGAAAAACAAGCCGGTTAATCTTGTTAAATTAACAAAATAATAACAACTGAAAAAACGATTCAGCCATTTCAAGTGATTATTTAGCTTATGGAGCAATCAATGGAAGTTAATGAACTTATTTCGATGGTAACCCCTGAAATTTATCAGCGTATTTCAACCGCAGTTGAACTAGGTAAATGGCCTGATGGTGTTGCATTGACCGATGAGCAAAAAGAACATTGCATGCAGATTGTTTTATTATGGCAGGCGAAAAATAACCACACACCTGAGCATATGACAGTAGGCACTAATGGACAAATTACCATGAAGAGCAAACAAGAATTAAAAGCTCAGTTTCAATCTGAACGTTTAGCGACGTTAACGCCAATGGATGATGATTAAAACCTGTGTTGAATGGATAGAATAAATATAAAAAGGGGCTATTTATTAACCGAACAGGTTAAAATAGCCTCTTTTTCATTTTATAAAGATAAGGAAAATAACGAACCTATTGATTGTTACGATTAAGCCAATGTGCTGAATCAATTAACGCTGCGCCTTTTGCTCTCATTTCTTCTAATGCTTTTTCGCTATCGTCATCTTGAATATTGACACCGCGACAACCGTCTGTAATGACTGAAACCTGATATCCTAATAATAATGCATCTAGCACTGTGAATTTGACACAGTAATCCGTAGCAATTCCTAAAATATAAAGATGTTTTATATTTAATGTCTGCAAAAGTGTATGCAAACCTGTTTGGTATTCATGGTCGTTATCAAAAAAAGCACTATAACTATCAATAAGGTGATTTTGCCCTTTGTAAATAATATGATTAATCAGTGCTTGGTTTAATTCAGGATGAAATGCAGCGCCATAAGAATTTTGTACACAATGTACTGGCCACCAAACTTGTGGTAATCCATTAAGAGTACCGACCTCTCCCACAACTGTGCCTGAATTTTCAGCAAAGCTAAGATGATCGGCTGGATGCCAGTCTAAACTGGCGATAATAGGATTTTTAGATTGCTTGAAACTATGAATAAGTTGATTGGCTGTTTGTATAACTATGTCGCTTTCATTAACAGCTAATGCACCACCTGTACAAAAATCATTTTGTATATCAACCAATAACAGTGCAGAATTTTTCACCACTTTTACCTTTAGATTAAACTTAGTCGTTATCGTCTAATGTCATTTCACCGCGTAGGTTTTGCTGCATTAGTCGGCAGATTTCAGTGTAATTATATTGTTGGCTAAGGAGATAATGCAGTTTAGTTAATGTTGCTTCAAATGTCATATCAAAGCCACTGATCACTCCAACTTCCGCTAATGCTTGACCTGTTGCATAGCCTTCCATATTCACTCGACCAGAAATACATTGTGTAAGGTTGATAACAACAATACCACGCTCTGTTGCTTCACGTAGGGTAGAAAGTAAAGCAGGGTGTGAGGGTGCATTACCGACACCATAAGAGCGCAATATTAAGGCTTTCACAGGTTGCATCAGGATGTTTTTAACAACTTCATCGGAAAGGCCCGGATAAATTGTGACAACACCGATAGGTTGAGGCGTAATATTATGTGCAGTAAATTCACCATTTCCTTTAGGAAAGGAATTAATTTTAAATTGTTTAATATTAATGCCCGCTTCTAACAGTGGTGCGCTATTCGGCGACGCAAAGGCATTAAAGCCGTCGGCATGTGCTTTTACGGTGCGGTTTCCGCGATACAGGGTGTTATTAAAAAATAGAGCTACTTCATTAATTGGATGATGAGCAGCGAGATAAAGTGCATTTAATAGGTTTGTTTGTCCATCAGACCGTAAGGCTTCTAAAGGAATTTGAGAGCCAGTAACAATAATAGGCTTGCTAAGATTCTCAAACATAAAAGAGAGTGCAGAAGCAGTAAATGCCATGGTATCAGTACCATGAAGAATAACGAATCCATCATAGTTGTGATAATTTTCACTAATATCATCAGCGATGGATTGCCAATCTTCAGGGGTAATGTTTGAAGAGTCGATCAGTGGAAGGTGCTCTTTGATTGTGAAATCAGGCATTTCTTCGCGATGGAACTCTGGCATTTTGGCTAATTGACGTTGCAAATACCCTGATACAGGAATATAGCCGTGTTCAGAATGTTGCATACCAATAGTACCACCCGTGTATACAACGTAGATCGATTTCTTTTGCATCAGACAAAACACTCTTATTAGGCTGTGAGAAATACCTGATTATAGGGAGTTTACAGAATAAAAAAAGGAAAGGATGCTAAAAAAAGAAAATAGAGATTAATGAATATCTGCTTTAAATCATTGTGTTAAAAATACTATTGATAAAAACGGGCAAAAAATATTCGTCAGTACATTATGCCAAATAAAGCCAGAAAAAAAGAGAAAAACACCTGCTCTGAAAGAGCAGGTGTTGAGACAAAAACGGCTATTGAATCTCACCACAAGATAAGCAATACGCATAACGGTTAAGCGGATCATTCATATTGCGATAAAACTCTGTTTGTGATTTTACTTCTCTTAAAACAGGGGCTGGTAAATAAGCTTGTAATGGATCAGGGATAATAGCTTTTGCATTATTTGATAAGCTCATGATTATTTGTTCAGAGAGACTTAATTCTGGCTTCATCCAATCAATAACAGGCTCTTTAATTTTTGCCATTTTAGCAACGGCATCAATGGCATCATCAAAATCACCAAACTCATCGACTAAACCCACATTTTTTGCATCTATTCCTACCCACACTCGACCTTGAGCAATACGATCAATTTGAGCTGGCGTTTTTTTACGAGATTCAGCCACTAAATTAAGAAATGTTTTATAACCACTTTCGATATTCAGTTGTAACAACTCGGCAAATTCTTCAGGCAACTTATTGGTGACAGATAATCCTGCTAAAGGTGATGTGGTGACACCATCGGTATAAACACCAATAGACTCTAGGCTGTTTTCAAAGGTATTAATAACACCGAAAATACCAATAGAGCCCGTTAATGTTGAAGGACTAGCAATAATCTTATTTGCAGGTGTGGAGATCCAATATCCTCCTGATGCTGCTAATCCTCCCATTGAAACAACCACATGTTTTTTCTGTTGTTTAAAGGCTTCAACTTCACTGCGAATTTGTTCTGATGCTGAAACGCTACCACCTGGGCTATTTACACGTAATACAAGTGCTCGAATATTAGGATCTAAACGGGCTTGGCGAATTTGATTTGCAATGGTGGAACCGCCTGCGGAGCCCGGAATGCTTTCACCATCAATAATGGCACCTTGAACAACGACTACGGCAATATTACCTTCATCATTTGCAGGTAATGATGAAGTTAATGTATCGGCATAATCATAAATACTGATATTGTTAAATTGCTTGTTCTCTTTATCCCACTGAAAGGTTTCTGTCATATCAGCTTCAAATTGAGAGTATGAGCTGACAGAATCCACTAATTTACGATTTAGCGCATAAGTTGCGTTATCCCCATCTGCATTGCGTAGCTGTGCAATCATCTCTTTTGCACCTGGGAAAACATCTTCTGTGGTAATGCTACGGTTTTCTGCCACTTGGGTTAAATAAGTAGACCACAGCGCATTAACTAAACGTAATGAAGCTTCTCGAGATTCCGCAGACATACCATTGCGCATTAACGGTTCAACCGCAGATTTATACGTTCCTACGCGGAAAATATGAGTACTTACTTTTAAATTTTCTAACAGTGTTTTGTAATAGAGATTTTGAAAGCCAAAACCATAAACACCCACTGCACCTTGAGGTGTGAGATAAATTTTATCTGCATAAGAAGCGAGATAATATTGCGGCTGACTGTAATAGCCACTCACTGCAAAAATCGGTTTGCCTGTTTTTTTAAATTCAGTAAGTGCCTTACCAATATAATTTAGCGAAGGCTGATCTGCGCCGGCAAATTCATCAAGTTTAAGCACCATACCTTTAATTTTCGGATCTTGAGAGGCTAGGCGTAGCGTATCGACGACTTCAAATAATGAATTTTCTTGGAGCTGGCTACCCGAAACGCCTAAAAGCTCACGCCCAACTTCCCCTAAAGGATTTTGAGTTGCAGTTTGGTCAACAATCACACCTTTAAGATCAACAAGAAGTGCGCCTTCATAATCCATTGGTTTTTGTGCTTCTTTGCTAATTAAGAAAATACCAATGACTACAAAGAGAAGGAAAAAGAAAATAACGTTTAAGATTAATTTTCTGATAAAGTTAATGGCTTGCCAACTGAATTTTAATATTGCGCCGATTAACTCCATAATTTTATTCATATTATCTCCACATCATGTAAAGCTAAAATTTAATCCTAAACAGTCATGCTAGAATTATTGGTAAGCAGGCTACATCTACATAATCTCATACTATTAAAACAAAAAATGTTGTTATCAATAGAGAGAATAGTAATAACAATAAAGGAATATTCTAATATAGCTCTTATTGAATGTCTGTCATTGATTTTTAGGAAACCACTAATGATAACTTTTTGCTTAAGATGTTATTAAGCAGACATTTATCTTACGTAAAAATAGTTAAATAAATTCACACAAAAAGGCATCAAAGTAATATAGAAAATCGTCAAATTAAAAAGAAAAATAGGATCAAAATCAGCTTAAATTAACTTAGTAAGCTAAGATTAATCATTTTATGAACAATAAATTACGATTAAATGACCACACACCTGATTTTTAGAAAAATTCCCGCCTAAATCTGCGGATGGTGGTAATATAACAGTTTGTTATACTGCGAATTGATAAGAACTGTCCATCCCCATAAGAATGGGATCTTGCTAAAATAAAATGCTGACAGGAGAATAAAAATGGATGCATTAACACTGCTTTTGAACCGCCGTTCAGCTTCCCGACTGACTACTCCAGCCCCCGATAATGAAGCCCTCAATACTATTTTACAAGCCGGTATGCGCGCGCCTGATCATGGTGCACTTAAGCCGTGGCATTTCGTTGTGATGCAAAATGAAGGCATTGAACGTTTTAGCCAATTACTACATAAAGCCGCGGTTGTGGGTAATTTAGGGCCAGAAGTTGAAGAAAAAGCAAAAAATGCACCTTTTCGTGCCCCATTGATCATCACGGTCATTGCGAAAGTGAAAGATCATCCTAAAGTTCCTGAATGGGAGCAAGTTGTTGCAGCCGGTTGTAGCGTACAAGCAATGCAAATGGCCGCTGTTGCTCAAGGATTTGGGGGGATTTGGCGTTCAGGCTCTTGGACTCATGATGCAGTTGTAAGAGAAGGACTTGGCTGTGGTGAACACGACCAGATTATTGGTTTCCTTTATTTAGGTACGCCAGCCCTGAAAGCGCCAATGACGGTTTCTCCTGCTGACTTAACTGATTTTGTGACTTATTTTTAAAAAGGATGACATGTTATGTCTGAAGCAATTCGTTTAACACAATACAGTCATGGTGCAGGTTGTGGTTGTAAGATCTCGCCAAAAGTTTTAGAAACCATTTTACATAGCGAACAAGCTAAGTTTCATGATCCTCACTTACTTGTAGGTAATGAAACCAAAGATGATGCTGCTGTTTATGATTTAGGAAATGGTACAGGTATTATCAGTACTACTGATTTCTTTATGCCAATCGTTGATAATCCTTATGATTTTGGGCGTATCGCTGCAACGAATGCAATCAGTGATATTTTTGCAATGGGCGGAAAACCTATTATGGCAATCGCTATTTTAGGCTGGCCTATTAGTAAACTGGCACCTGAAATTGCACGTGAAGTGATTGAGGGTGGTCGAGCCGCTTGCCAAGAAGCAGGCATTTCACTGGCTGGTGGTCACTCAATTGATGCGCCAGAACCTATTTTTGGCCTTGCCGTAACAGGTGTCGTGCCTGTGAGCAAAGTGAAGAAAAACAGTGAAGCTAAAGCAGGATGTCAGCTCTTTTTAACTAAACCTTTGGGTATTGGTGTATTAACAACGGCTGAGAAAAAAGGTTTGTTAAAACCAGAGCACCAAGGTTTAGCGACAGAAATTATGTGCTGTATGAACAAAGCAGGTGCAGATTTTTCTGATATCGAAGGTGTTACTGCAATGACCGACGTGACAGGATTCGGTTTGTTAGGGCATTTAAGTGAAATTTGTGATGGTTCTGGTGTACAAGCCACCATTCACTTTTCACAAGTACCAAGATTGCCAGAAGTAGAGTCTTATATTGAACAAGGCTGTGTTCCTGGTGGTACAGGCCGTAACTTTGAAAGTTATGGTCATTTAATTGGTGAGATCACTGAAATGCAACGTAAATTACTCTGTGATCCGCAAACATCAGGTGGCTTATTATTAGCTGTATTACCTGAAGCTGTGGAACAGGTTAAAGAGGTCGCTGCTCGTTTTGATATTGAACTAACCTCTATCGGTGAGTTAACTGAGCCAGTGGCAGGAAAAGCGTTGATTGAAGTGACTAACTAACGTAATGAGATTATTTATTGCAGAAAAACCCAGCCTTGCTCGCGCTATTGCTGATGTATTGCCAAAGCCCCATAAACGGGGCGATGGCTTTATTCTTTGTGGTGATAACCAGTATGTGACGTGGTGTGTTGGTCACTTACTTGAACAAGCTGAGCCGGATGCATACGACCCGCGGTACGCCCGCTGGTCGTTAGATGATTTGCCCATTATTCCTGAAAAATGGCAACTTAAGCCCCGAGCTGATGTTAAAAAACAGTTAGAAACCATCAAAACACTACTTAAGCAGGCAAAAGAAGTGATCCACGCGGGTGACCCCGATCGTGAAGGTCAGCTCTTAGTAGATGAAGTACTTAACTATTTAAACATCAGTGAAGAGCAACGAAAACAGGCGCGTCGTTGCTTAATTAATGACTTAAACCCAGCGGCAGTGACGCGAGCTATTGATAAGCTACGTTATAACCATGAGTTTGTACCATTGTGCGTATCTGCTTTAGCGCGAGCAAGAGCAGATTGGCTTTATGGTATTAACATGACTCGAGCGTATACGCTATTAGGTCAGCGTAATGGTTATCAAGGTGTATTGTCAGTAGGGCGAGTACAAACGCCAGTATTAGGCTTAGTGGTTCGGCGTGATGAAGAAATTGAAAACTTCGTTCCTAAAGATTTTTTTGAAGTTAAAGCACATGTTGTAACACCTGCCGATGAACGCTTTACCGCGATTTGGCAACCAAGTGAACATTGTGAACCTTGGCAAGATGAAGAAGGGCGATTATTAAATCGTAAACTTGCAGAGCATGTTGTTGATAGAATTCAAGGCAAGCCAGCGAATGTTACGGATTACCAAGATAAACAAGAGTCTGAAATTGCCCCATTACCCTTTTCGCTTTCAGCGTTACAAATTGAAGCGGCAAAACGCTTTGGTTTAAGCGCGCAACAAGTCTTAGATACATGCCAGCGTCTGTATGAAACGCATAAATTAATTACTTATCCGCGTTCTGATAGCCGTTATCTTCCTGATGAACATTTTGCTGGCCGCCATGCTGTTATTAATGCGATCAGCACACATGACGCAAGCTTATTACCGCAAGATACTCTAGATATTGATAAAAAGAATCGTTGTTGGGATGATAAAAAAGTGGATGCTCACCATGCGATTATCCCAACAGCAAAAACGGGCAATATCTCATTAAGTGAAAATGAGAAAAATATTTATTATCTCGTGGCTCGCCAATATCTAATGCAATTTATGCCTGATGCTGTTTATCGTAAATGCGTTATTGAACTTGATATTGAGAATGGCAAGTTTATCGCTAAAGCGCGTTTTTTAGCGCAAGCAGGATGGCGAGTTTTATTAGGTGCGAAAGAGCAAGATGCTGAAAATGACGGCTCTGCATTACCAATAGTGGCTAAGGGTGATGAACTGCTGTGTGAAAAGGGAGAGATTGTTGAAAAGCAAACGCAGCCTCCAAGACCTTTTACTGATGCAACATTACTTTCAGCTATGACTGGAATTGCGCGCTTTGTTCAAGATAAAGAACTTAAGAAAATCCTAAGAGCAACGGATGGATTAGGCACTGAGGCGACAAGAGCGGGAATTATTGAGCTGTTATTTAAGCGTGGTTTTTTGCAAAAGAAAGGGCGAGCCATTAATTCAACCCCAGCGGGTAGAGCATTAATTCATGTATTGCCAGATATGGCAACTTTACCGGATATGACTGCACATTGGGAATCGATACTCACGCAAATTAGTGAGAAGCAATTTAAATATCAAGATTTTATGATGCCATTAAATAACACCTTGATAGAGTTGATTACTCAAGCGAAACGTCGTCCAAATATTCAAGCTTTCAGAAATCTTCCCGCACCCGCGCATAATAAAAAGCGCAAGACAGCAACTAAAGGAAGTAACAAAGCAAGCCCCGCGAAAAATAAAGCGCAGAGTAAAGAAACAACTACTGATAATTAAGTACAAATAAAAAAGCACTTCCTTTATTATTTAGGGAAGTGCTTTTACTGAATTAAGATTTTATCTGATTAGATTTTAAATTCAGCCCAAACTGGTGCGTGATCAGAGGGTTTTTCCATTCGACGGATCTCGTAATCAATTCCTGTTGAAATACAATTATCCGCTAAGCAGCGACTTGCTAGAAGTAAGTCAATGCGTAAGCCTCGGTTATCATCAAACCCTTTAGAACGATAGTCAAACCACGAGAATTTATCATCAGTTTCAGGATGTTGTTGGCGGAATGTATCTGTTAATCCCCAACCCATTAAGGTTGCCAACCATTCACGCTCTTCTGGTAGGAAAGAACATTTACCTGTTTTTAACCAACGTTTCATATTATTTTCGCCAATGCCAATATCTTTATCTGTTGGGCTAATATTTAAATCACCCATAATAAGTACTGGAGAGGTTGGTTTTAAGCTGGTGGCTAGGTAATTTTGCAGGTCAGCATAGAATTTTTCTTTTGCTGGAAATTTAGTTTCATGATCACGGCTTTCGCCTTGAGGGAAATAACCGTTCATAACTGTTAATAAACCCGCTGGTGTTTCGATATCTGCCATGATCATTCGACGTTGAGCATCATCGTCATCGCCAGGAAAGCCTTTACGTACTGCGACAGGTTTTTCTTTTGTGAGTAAGGCAACTCCATAATGCCCTTTTTGACCATGATAGAAAACATGATAACCCAAGGCACCCACCGTATCTAATGGAAACATATCATCATGAACTTTCGTTTCTTGAAGCCCAATAACATCTGGCTGATGTTTTTCTATGATAGCTTCAAGTTGGTGAGGACGAGCGCGTAAACCATTAATATTGAAAGAGACAAATTTCATGTGACTGTAACCATTTATATATTGAATAATAGGATGTCTTATACTAGCAGGATCATAAAATGAATGTAAGCAAATCACTGAAATGATGGCACAGCTTATCAAGAGAAAGATAAAATGAGATAAAAAATAAAGGCCATTAAATAAAGCGCGCTAATTTAATAAAAATAATTAATTGCATAACAAAAAATATTAATTAAACAAACTAGAAACATAAACTAATCTTTGATAGAAGAATATAAGTATTATTATTCTTTATATGTGAAGAATGATGACATAATAAAAATAATATTGTAGTTATAAATTGTATTCATTAAAAGGAGGTAAAAGAATATTTATATAAGACTACTTTTATATAAAATTAATTTTTAAATTAATTAATCACTATTTTATTTACATTAAATGAATCAATGAAATTATTTTATTCTACACAGCAAAGGAATGGTGAATTATGTTTTTTTCTCGTAAGTTAGAAGCCTTTATGGCCGTAGTCGAAAATGGCTCGTTAAGTAAAGCGGCGCGGGTGATGAATCGCACGACACCTCCCGTCGCTAAATCTATCAAAGACTTTGAAGCCGTGTTAGGAAAGCGTTTATTTAAGCGAGAGAAGTTTGGCATGAGTTTAACCCAAGAGGGGCTTGAGCTTTATAATGATTTGAAATCGCTCTATCTTCAGGAAAAAGAGATAACTAAAAAACATATCTCGGGGATTATAAATAATAGCATTCATGTTTATTATGATTGGGGAAAAAGTCAGTATTTAACTCAGTTTTATCAAGCAGCAAATAAAAATTATTCCCATATAAATATAATGCGATTTTCAAGAGAAAACTTTGAAGAAATACCCGACTATGATGGTAATACATTAATATTAAGTTCTGATAAAATTATTAGTGAAAAATTTAGTCTTCTTCATAAAATAGAAAATAAACACTTGGGTATTTGTTGTCAAAAAACACTCGTGAATAATGTGAATAATAATATTGATAGGCTTTTAAGTGAAAATATTTGGTTATGTGATCCGGCATTATACAAAACAGCTAAGATAAAAAAACTAGAGAGTGAAATTGGGAATAGAGGAAAGGCAGTGTGTGTCAGAATAATGGATGATCTTAATTGCTGTTTACGTTTTATTCAAACGCATCATTCTCTTTTATTAACAGATGAAAACCCATTGAAAAGTGAGTATGAAGCAGATTTATGCTTTATACCATTAACTCAGCCTGAAATTCAGTATAGCTGTTATATCTATAAATCTAAGTATCATTCAAGTGTATTGAATCGATTTTTGGATTTAATTGATAAAATGGAATAAAAAGAATTTTTTTGGGTAAAGCTAAGAGGAGATGGTGGTGGGAGAAGGATTCGAACCTTCGAAGTCTGTGACGGCAGATTTACAGTCTGCTCCCTTTGGCCGCTTGGGTATCCCACCAACATTAAATTGTTTTGCTGTCCGTGACAGCGGGCGCAATAATACCAAATACCTGAGATCTGTAAAGCGCTATTTTACTAAAAATAGACTGACTGCTGTAAAATTGTGCGCATCGTTCAAGCTTTATGCGCTATCGTATTGATTTTAAGCAATATCATCTCTATTAATAAGAGATAAAAAATAAACCGCGATATGCAATATATCGCGGTTTACCTTCAGATAGTCACACTGTTTGCGTTATTAGTGACAGAAAACTTATAAAATGATTGTTCTGTTACCGTAAACGAAGACACGTTGTGAAAGTACCCAATATAAAGCATGGCTAAGAACATTCTTTTCAACATCTCGACCCGCTCTCATCATATCTTCAGCAGAAAACGTATGGTCAACATTAATCACATTTTGAGTGATGATTGGGCCTTCATCTAAATTATCATTTACGTAGTGTGCTGTTGCACCAATGATTTTCACACCGCGCTCATAAGCCTGATGGTAAGGGCGTGCACCAATAAAGGCAGGTAAGAAAGAGTGGTGAATATTGATAATTTGATTTGGGAAGTTTTGTACAAATGCAGGTGTTAATACACGCATGTATTTTGCGAGTACAACATAATCAGGTTTGTATTGATTAATTTGTGCAATTAACTTTTCATCATGTTGATCACGGGTTAAGCCTTCATGGCTAACAAGATGGAAAGGAATACCAAATTGTTCTACTAAATGTTTTAACGTATCGTGATTACCAATGACGGCGGCAATTTCTACATCCAAATCACCAAATGCACTTTTCATTAATAAGTCACCCAAGCAGTGTGCTTCTTTTGTCACCATAATGACAATGCGACGACGGCCTGCGGTATTTAATTCACGTTTTGAGCCTTGTGGTAAGGCATCATCTAAATCGGCAAGAAAGGTTTCATCATTAAAGATACCTTCAAGCTCGGTACGCATAAAAAAGCGACCTGTACGATGATCAACAAACTCACTATTTTGAACAATATTTAATTGATGTTTGTAGCAAATATTCGTGATTTTAGCGATAAGTCCTTTTGCATCAGGGCAAATAGTACGCAGTATTTTTTTTTGAGTATTTTGGTGTTGCATGTATGGATAAATCCTTTCTTTTACTTCTGTGTTTGCAGTTATTTGATGTTATTTTCACAACATTTTTTGTATTTACGTCCTGAACCACAGGGGCAGGGATCGTTTCGTCCCACTTTCGGTTTCACACCGTCAATATAAAACCAACAGTCATCTATTTTTAGAAAACGAGAGCGTTCATGTAAGTACTGTTTATCATCGGCATTTCTTTCAATAAAGCAAGCCGAGAATTCAACATATGCCTCATTTTTATTTGTGCTTGCTTGCGATGAGATAACATTGAGTCCAAGCCATTGTGTATTTGGAAAGCCAGAAACTAATTCATCATGCAAGGAGACAACACGGCAAGAGGGATGCCACGTCTTTATTAAGTAATCAGCATTATGTTTAACGAACGCACTATAACGCGAACGCATCAATGCTTCTGCTGTTGGGGCGTTTTTTTGACCTAAATGGTAAGGCTCACAGCAATTCGAGTAGAATAATTGGCTATTGCAGGGGCATAAACTTGACAAAATAATGTCCTAACTCACGTTATCAGTATGACGATTTCCCATAGATTGAAAAAAGTAATGATTGGGAATAATTAACGTCAATGTTGAACTAAACTAATAATGTAGCGCTAATTAATCAGCATGTGAAACGATAGTTATCGGAGTCACCAATGAACAAAGCCTTAGTGGGTAAAAAAATCTTAATAATTGATGATGAGGTCGTTTTTCGCACCATGTTGACGGAATATTTCTCACATGAGAAGGCTTGCGTTTATACAACAGATAACGGTAGCCAAGCATTATCTTTATTAGAAGGGGGATTGCTTCCTGATCTTATTTTATGTGATATCCGTATGCCAGTAATGAATGGCCCCACTTTTTTATGTCATCTTGAACAACGTAAATTGGCTATTCCTGTTATTGCTATTTCATGCACAGATAATATGGCTGAAGTAGATGATATGTTGCGTTTAGGGGCACAAGAGATTTTTCTTAAGCCAATAGCACATCTTGAGAAATTAAAACAAAAAGTCATTGAAGTATTATGCCCTGGTTTTTTTGAATCAGTATTAATAGAAGGTATACATTTAGAACCACTTTGGAATAGCTTACGAAAAGATACCCATTATATTCAATCGTTCATAAAACAGATGCAACCACAGGTTAAGCAGATTGTTGCGGGATATTGTGTTAATTATCGTCAATTAAATGATATTGCTAAAATGGGTTTATTATTTGATATTGCGGCTTTATCCGAAGATCAAATTATCTTCTATTGTGTCGATATATCGAGAGATGATGAAAATGGGCTTTTGGTCGCTTTACTCTTACGGGTTGTTTTTAATGATGTATTAAAGTCATCAGAAAAAATACGATCTTTACCAAGTATGTATAATATGTTGAATAAACTAAATAAAATGCTTAATGAGATTGGGGTGAAAGGGCAATTCCCTATAACGCTAGGATATTATCATACGCAGAAAAAAAATATATTATTAGCCTCGGCGGGTTTAAAAGCTGAAATAAAAACAGAAAGTAAAAAATTTGAATTAAATAGCGGTGTTCCCTTAGGTACATTGCAACTTTTATATATTAATCAAGTAAAATGCGAGGGAACAAATTGGCAATGTAAAATTTGGGATAACACAAACCAGATTAAATTAATGTTTTCCCCTATCTATAAAAGTTAAATTTAGATTAAATAAAAACAGAATATCGTGCATATATTAAACATAAATGAAGAACTATCTCAATTAACGGGTAGGACTCTGTTTATCCTTAGATATTAGCTGGTATACTCTGGCGATTATTTTTAATTGTACCCATTCACATCTGAAAGTAGAACGGTACGAATTGCAGGAGAAGTATAATGTCATCAGCAGTGCGTAAAGTTAGAAAAGCGGTGATCCCTGTTGCTGGATTAGGAACACGAATGCTACCTGCAACCAAGGCAATTCCAAAAGAGATGTTGCCAGTGGTTGATAAGCCTCTTATTCAATATGTGGTGAATGAATGTATTGCCGCAGGTATTAATGAAATTGTACTTGTTACACATTCATCTAAAAATTCAATTGAAAACCATTTTGATACAAGTTTCGAATTAGAAGCAATTTTAGAAAAACGAGTAAAACGCCAGTTATTAGAAGAAGTACAAGGCATTTGCCCAAGCCATGTCACTATTATGCAAACTCGTCAGGGAATAGCGAAGGGATTAGGTCATGCCATTTTATGTGCTAAGCCATTAATTGGTGATGAACCTTTCGCTGTTATCCTGCCTGATGTTATTTTAGATAGATACAGTGCTGATTTAACGAAAGTTAACTTAAAAGAGATGCTTTCTCACTTTGAGCGTTCTGGCGCAAGTCAAATCCTTGTTGAGCCTGTTCCTGAAGATGAAGTCTCTAATTATGGTATTGTTGATTGCATGGGTGAAAACTTATGTCCAGGTGATAGCAAACCAATTACTCGTGTTGTTGAAAAACCTAAGAAAGAAGAAGCACCTTCGAATTTATCTATCGTAGGGCGTTATGTGTTATCTGAAAGTATTTGGCCACTATTAGCGAAAACAGCACCTGGTGCTGGAGATGAAATTCAGTTAACGGATGCGATTGCAATGCTGATTGAAAAAGAAGCTGTTGAAGCTTATCACCTACAAGGGAAAAGCCACGATTGTGGTAATAAATTAGGATATATGAAAGCCTTCGTAGAGTACGGAATACAGCACGAAGAGTTCGGTGAAGACTTTGCACAATGGCTAAAATCATTAAAGATATAGTGAAATAAAGCCCATTAATAATCATTTATATGGTTAATCTCATTGTATAATTCCTATAAATGAATGATGCATAATAAGCTGATACTTTATGGGAAATGCTAGATAAAGTGATTGTAAGAGATTAAGGTATGGCTCAATGCATTTAGTATTGAGCCATGTTGATTTCTGTAATGTATGACGATGTTAAGCGTTATGATGTTTAATCTAGGTGATATTAAGCATGATAGCGTTGACATGAAAAATAAATTATTGGGTTATTGAGTAATAATATGAAAATATTGGTAACAGGTGCTGCGGGTTTTATTGGCTATCATATGAGCCAGCGTTTAATCGAGATGGGTTATCATGTTGTCGGAATAGATAACCTGAATGATTATTATGATGTGCGTTTAAAAGAAGCTCGATTAGCTAAATTACAACAGCTAGAAAAATTCCATTTTGAGAAACTTGATATAGTTGACTCAGCAAAAGTGGCTCAATTATTTGCATCACACCAATTTGACCGAGTTATTCATTTAGCTGCTCAACCAGGTGTTCGCTATTCAATTGAAAACCCAATGGCATATATTGATGCGAATATTGTTGGGCATATTAATATATTAGAAGGATGCCGCCATAATAAAGTCGGACATCTTATCTATTCCTCTTCAAGCTCTGTTTATGGTTTAAATCAGAAACAGCCTTTCTCAACAGAAGATAGTGTTGATCACCCTGTTTCATTATATGCGGCGACAAAGAAAGCCAATGAGTTAATGTCTCATAGCTATTCACATTTATATCAATTACCAACAACAGGATTGCGTTTCTTTACGGTATATGGTCCTTGGGGACGTCCTGATATGGCATTATTTAAATTCACCAAGGCAATGCTAGCTGGTGAACCTATTGATGTTTATAACAGTGGAAATATGACGCGTGATTTCACTTATGTCGATGATATCGTGGGATCTGTTGTTCGATTAGTTAATGTTGTACCAGAGGCAGATGAAAACTGGACAGTAGAGAAAGGTGAAACGTCTTCAAGTTCTGCACCTTATAAAATCTATAATGTGGGTAATGGGCAACCAACCAAATTGATGGCATTCATTGAAGCGATAGAAAAGTCATTAAATATTAAAGCTAAATTGAATTTAATGCCAATGCAAGATGGTGATGTGCTTTCTACTTGTGCTGATTGCCAAGACTTGTTTGAGACAATAGGTTTCTCGCCGAATACCGAAGTAGAATATGGCGTAAAACAGTTTGTTGATTGGTATTTAAGTTATTATAAAAATTAATAATATTAGTTTAATTGGATCAAAGAAAAAAGGAGCTATAAAAGCTCCTTTTTCATTATAAATAAAAATAAATAACGCAGTTATTACATTTTTTATTTTCGCTTACCTACATTTAATACAAACAACATCAGCACATATTAAAATTAAACGCTTGTTTAATTAAATGGGGTAAACAAGGAAATACCCTTTTAATTATTTAAAAGGGTATTTCAAATAGAGTATTGACTTAAATTACAGCAGGAAATCGTCTAATGATTTGCCTTCTTCATCAATAGCACGTTTGATTACTGCTGGTGTACGACCTTGGCCTGTCCAAGTTTTAGTTTCACCATTTTCATCAACGTAAGAGTATTTAGCAGGGCGAGCTGCACGTTTAGCACGGCCTGTTTTATTAACAGCACTTGCTTCAAGTAAGTCTGTTGGATCAATACCGGCTTCTTCTAACATTTCACGGTATTTTTGTAATTTTTGAACACGTTCTTCTTCAGCTGCTTTTTCTAATGAGAATTCTTCACGACGCTCATTAACGACAACTTCGAGTTTCTCCAGCATTTCTTCTAAAGTTTCTAAAGAAGTTTCTCTTGCTTGTGCACGGAGAGTACGGATGTTATTTAATATTTTTAAAGATTCGCTCATTTTCCTGGTCTCAAATAAATGTTGTTGGCTGATGTAATACTAATAATAGATTGCTATTTAAATTTCTGCAATACCTAAATACAAACCTTACGTAAAATTTCTTTTTTTTAAACTAATATCTCAACGAAAAAAATAATAAAAGTTGAGGCATCTTTAGTCAATAAAGGAAATATTAGTAAGGAAATGCATCTTTTAACTGATGATAGCGCTAATGCTAAAGAATAGAAAGCTTTGTTCATTTTTTTATAATAACGGACTTTTTTCTAAAAATGGAATCGGACTAACTTTCATACTTTAATAAAGGTATATCAAGGTGTGTTTTAATATGTTAAGTACTTATTAAAGCTATTTATTTTTTAAGCAAAAATTAGCATTAACAACGAAGTTCATCTTTCGGTAGTATATCTAGAATAGAAATAAAGGTAATAAATACTTGTTATGGATAACTTGTAGAATGTTTATGTTAGACTGTCGCTCGTGAAAATAAACACTATTTAAGGAGTGAGCTGATGGCTCAACTTTATTTTTATTATTCAGCCATGAATGCTGGAAAATCAACATCTTTATTGCAATCCTCTTATAACTATAATGAACGAGGAATGCGTACATTGATTTTCACTGCGGCTATTGATACACGCTTTGCAAAGGGGAAGATTAGCTCAAGAATAGGATTAAGTGCGGATGCATTACTCTTTAGTGATGATATGAATATTCGCGACGTTATTGTTGCTGAGCATAACAAACAACCGATTCACTGTGTATTGATTGATGAATGCCAATTTTTAAGTAAGGCACATGTCGAACAACTTTGCGAAATAACGGATATCTATGATATTCCCGTTCTCACTTATGGATTAAGAACGGATTTTAGAGGTGAGTTATTTACAGGTAGTGCTTATTTATTAGCATGGGCTGATAAACTGGTAGAACTTAAAACAGTATGTTACTGCGGCAGAAAGGCAAATAAAGTATTACGTTTAGATGATAAAGGAAATGTACTGAGTGATGGTGCTCAAGTTGAAATAGGTGGAAATGAAAAATATGTTTCAGTCTGCCGTAAGCATTATACGCAGGCAACGCTAAAAGGGTGTATTGAACAAGAGTAACCTTTTCAATTTCCCTCTTTTACTAATTTGTCAGAGTGAAAGAGGGAGATGAAATAAGAATTAAAATAAAGTGTTATATTACGTAATACTAAAAAATACTTATATATTTTTAATTTTTAGCCAATTTATTGGCTTTTTTTATATCAAATTGCGGAGAGTTTGATTTTCGTCTGTGACGAGATGTTATTTTTTGATGGGAAAATTTATTTATTTCATCAATTTCATTATCATTAATCAAAAAAGACATAATCAAATATACGTAAGGTGTTTGTTTTGTGATGTCGATATTGTTTTTTACAAATGATAAGAGAGATAGACATTTGATGCATTTATATTATTCATAGTTTAATAAAATTGAATAAAGATAGTCATGAAATACTGAAAAAATATTTCTTTTATCTATGGCTTGTATAATGAAACATTTATATCGGGTCTTATAGATGCTGATTATAGGATGCTTAATTTGTTATTGAATAAATAAAGCACTTCACTTTATGCCTGTCAATACGGATAAACAGGCTCCTTTTATACTCCTAAAGGAGTAATTTCTATATGGAAAGCACAAATAGCGACCTTTATTACGTTCGCAAGCTAGCAAGCCTCATTTCGATAATATTTTATTGAAATTATGTTTTTTATAAATCCAATGTGGCTATGGATATAAAATATCTATATTTCTATATTTTGATCACTAATTAATAATCAAAATGATGAAGTCTATTTATTTTTATCGGATAAGAAGAAAAGCACGATTGTAAATCGTAAAGCGAACACAATAGTTTCACATATCGTTATAGTCATTTTATGAAGAAAATAAGGTAAGAATGAAATAATTATACCAACTAATGAAAGAGGAAAAGAGTTTGATGCGTCTTGTAATCATCTATAAGGCATTTTTTATAATATGGTAATGCGATGGTATGACTTGAATGATAAGTTGTTCAGCGTCTTTTTTAGAGCTAATTATGAACGTGTAAAGGAAGACACTATTTTTATAGTAAAAACCAAACTTTTTAACTAGGTGTAAATACCTATAATTTATGACTGAATAGTGACTTCTCCCGCCTTATTCCTCAATCTCAGAAATCAGTAGCAAAATGCATATAAACAAATGATCAGCCATAAAAAAACCCAGCCATAGGACTGGGTTTCTATTTAAGAACAAATAACCGAAATATCGAGGATCACATTAACACAGTGTGTTTCGATTATTTTTTACTGCTTTTTTTAGCTGGTTTTGCTTCTTCTTTTACTTCAACAACTGGATGCTCATTAAATTCACGACCGTAATAAGAATCTAATAACAGTTGTTTCAGTTCAGAGATCAGTGGGTAACGTGGGTTAGCACCAGTACATTGATCATCAAACGCATCTTCAGATAATTTATCAACTCTTGCTAAGAAATCACTCTCTTGGACGCCAGCTTCACGAATAGAAGATGGAATGCCTAATGAAGATTTCATTTCTTCTAACCAAGCTAACAATTTTTCAATTTTAGCAGCAGTACGGTCACCCGGTGCTGAAAGTTCTAAGTGATCAGCAATTTCTGCATAACGACGACGTGCTTGAGGACGGTCGTATTGGCTAAATGCAGTTTGTTTTGTTGGGTTGTCATTAGCGTTATAACGAATAACGTTTGAAATTAATAACGCATTAGCTAAACCGTGAGGAATATGGAACTCAGAGCCTAATTTATGCGCCATTGAGTGACAAACACCCAAGAATGCGTTAGCAAAAGCAATACCTGCAATAGTTGCCGCATTATGAACACGCTCACGAGCAACAGGGTTTTTTGCGCCTTCATGATAACTTGCAGGCAGATATTCTTTCAGTAATTTTAATGCTTGCAGTGCTTGCCCATCAGAATATTCGTTCGCTAATACAGAAACATAGGCTTCTAATGCGTGAGTTACAGCGTCTAAACCACCAAATGCACACAGAGATTTAGGCATATTCATAACAAGGTTTGCATCAACGATAGCCATATCTGGGGTTAATGCATAGTCTGCTAATGGATATTTTTGGCCTGTTTCGTCATCAGTTACTACCGCAAATGGCGTTACTTCAGAGCCAGTACCTGATGTTGTTGTGATAGCAACCATTTGTGCTTTCACACCCATTTTCGGGAATTTGTAAATACGTTTACGGATATCCATAAAGCGTAATGCTAATTCTTCGAAATGAGTTTCAGGGTGTTCATACATAACCCACATGATTTTCGCCGCATCCATTGGTGAACCACCACCTAATGCGATGATCACATCAGGTTTAAAGCTGTTCATTTGTTCTGCGCCTTTACGCACAATACTTAATGTAGGATCGGCTTCAACTTCAAAGAATACTTCTGTTTCAACGCCAAATTTTTTCAGTACGCGAGTGACTTCATCAACATAACCATTGTTGAATAAGAAACTGTCGGTCACGATAAAGGCACGTTTTTTACCGTCAGTCGCAATCTCTTCTAGAGCGATAGGTAAACAACCACGGCGGAAGTAAATAGATTTTGGAAGTTTATGCCACAACATATTTTCTGCTCTTTTCGCCACGGTTTTAGTGTTGATAAGGTGTTTTGGCCCTACGTTTTCAGAAATGGAGTTACCACCCCATGAACCGCAACCTAATGTTAGAGAAGGAGCAAGCTTAAAGTTGTATAAGTCACCAATACCACCTTGAGATGCTGGAGTATTGATTAAAATACGAGATGTTTTCATTTTGTCGCCGAAGTAGGCAACATGTTCAGGACAGTTATCTTGGTCTGTATATAAGCAAGAAGTGTGACCGATACCACCCATCTCAACTAATTTTTCAGCTTTTAGCACCGCATCTTCAAACGATTGAGCATGATACATGGCTAATAGTGGAGATAATTTCTCGTGAGCAAAGGGTTCTGCTTCTGTTGTTTCTTTGACTTCACCAATTAAAATTTTGGTATTTACAGGTACTTCAATGCCAGCCATTTCAGCAATTTTTGTTGCAGGTTGACCCACAATAGCTGCGTTTAAGTTACCATCTTTTAAGATGATGTCTTGAACAGCTTTTAATTCTTTACCTGTCAGCATGTAACCGCCGTGAGTTGAGAAACGCTCACGAACTTGTTTGTAAATGCTGTCAACAACGATAACAGATTGCTCTGATGCACAAATTACGCCGTTATCGAAAGTTTTAGACATTAAGATTGAAGCCACTGCACGTTTGATATCAGCAGAATCATCAATAACCACTGGTGTATTACCTGCACCAACGCCGATAGCTGGTTTACCAGAACTATACGCTGCTTTAACCATGCCTGGACCACCTGTCGCTAAGATCAGGTTAATATCATCATGGTGCATTAACGCGTTAGATAGGGCAACAGAAGGCTCATCAATCCAACCAATAATATCTTTTGGTGCACCAGCAGCGATAGCTGCATTTAAGACGATTTCAGCTGCACGGTTTGTCGCTTCTTTTGCACGAGGGTGTGGAGAGAAGATAATACCATTACGTGTTTTTAAGCTAATTAATGCTTTAAAAATCGCAGTAGAAGTTGGGTTAGTTGTTGGTACGATACCACAGATGATCCCAATAGGTTCAGCAATGGTTATTGTGCCGTAAGTCAGATCTTCAGATAAGATACCGCAGGTTTTTTCGTCTTTATACGCATTGTAGATGTACTCAGAAGCAAAGTGGTTTTTAATCACTTTATCTTCAACGATACCCATACCAGACTCTTTAACAGCCAATTTTGCAAGAGGAATACGGGCATCAGCGGCAGCTAATGCAGCAGCACGGAAAATAGCATCAACTTGTTCTTGAGAGAAGTTAGCAAATTCACGTTGAGCTTTTTTTACACGAGCAACCAAATCATTGAGTTCAGTAACGTTAGTTACAGACATAAAGAGACTCCTGATAAAATGTTAAATTTTTTAAGCAAATTAGCCGTTATCGCCATAACTAATAAGAATAGCTTAGATAGATGATAATGTGCTTATTTCAGTAATAATTATAAGAGGGCATAATTTGCTTAAAAAACTTAAAAAAACAATAATAAAGGTAAATATATTTTCGAAGTAACCCTCTTTCTTCGAATGGTAACAGCTTACCATCTTTCTAATTAATTAACGTGATGTATATCACAAAACTAGCAAGCTGACACCTTTCAGCAAGGCTATTTATGAGAATGATTCTTATATGAAATAAATATTCAACGATTTTTTTGTCGTATACTCTATTTCGATATAAAATTAAACCACTAGGTTTTGATCAGTTTACAAGAGAATATTTTAGGTAAAAACTTGTTAACTAATAGAATTAACTGGTTTATTGATTTAAAGTAACGCGCATTTTTTGGAGTTACTCTATCTTTTATAGAATAATTCGCATGTTTATTAGCCAAGAAGGGGCTTTTCATGGGGTCACTGCTGGATTTATCCGGTTATATTAAATTTTTTGTCGGTCTTTTTGCGATTGTAAACCCAATTGGTATTTTGCCTGTCTTTATCAGTATGACGAGTTATCAAACTGATGCAGGGCGTAACAAAACAAACTTAATTGCGAATGGCTCCGTTGCAATTATTTTAGTTTCTTCTCTGTTAATCGGTGATTCTATACTGAGTATTTTCGGTATTTCTATCGACTCGTTTCGTATAGCAGGGGGAATACTGATTGTTACTATTGCAATGACAATGATAAATGGGCGTTTAGGGGAAGATAAACAAAACAATCAAGAACGAAACGAATCCGCAGTACGTAATAGTGTTGCTGTTGTGCCTTTAGCATTACCATTAATGGCAGGGCCTGGAGCAATCAGTTCTTGTATTGTGTGGAGCTCTCGCTGGGAAGGCTTTACTAACTTTTTAGGATTAGCCGCAACCAGTATCTTTTTTGCATTCTGTTGTTGGTTACTTTTCCGTAGTGCAACATTATTAGTGAAATATTTAGGGCAAACAGGCATTAACGTGGTTACTCGTATAATGGGCTTATTATTAATGTCGTTAGGTATTGAATTTATTGTGACCGGATTACGTTCTATTTTCCCGGGCTTATTAGTGTAAACACAGCGCAGCGCTATTAAAAGAGCAGTATGAATCACTCAAATACTGCTCTGCTCCTTTCTTCACATCTGTTTTTCTTTTATTTCAATCAAGACGATGTATCCCTTTTGATAACGCTTCTCGATCATAATGTTGTGTTAACTCACCATTTTCCATGAGTGCGGCTCTATCAGACATATGAGCAATCACATCGGCATCATGGCTTACTAATAAATATGTCATATTATGCTCTTTTTTCAGTGTGTTAAGCAGATTTAAGATCTCGGCTTGTACTGACATATCTAGTGCTGAAGTTGGCTCGTCTAAAAGTAATAATTGAGGTTGTAATAAAAGGGCTCTCGCAATGGCGACACGTTGGCGCTGTCCACCAGAAAGTTGATGAGGATAACGACTTGTTACATCCGCAGGCAAACCAACTTGGGCTAATGCTTGCTCAATCGTATTTTTGTCAAAAGGAATGTGATGGATTTTTAAAGGCTCAGAAAACGCCCGTTCAATACGGTGTTGAGGGTGTAAAGAGGCGTAGGGATCTTGAAACACCATTTGTATATTACGGCGTAATGTCCCTTGAAAACGTTGTTGAGGTTTAATAGTTTGCTCTAAAAGCGATATATTACCTTGCCAATGGGGCAATAATCCAGCAATCACACGTAAAACAGTCGACTTTCCACAACCAGAACGACCTATTAAGCTAAAGGTTTCACCTTGTTGAACATGTAAATTAATTCCCTTTACAACGTGCTTTGCTTGTTTACCTTGCTCAAATTGAACATGTAAATCATGAATATCAATTAGCATGATGTATTCCCTTGAAATTAATCGTTCTATCTAATACAGGCAATTGAGTGCCATAAGTGCTTGCATTGGGTCTACATGTCCAAAGTGTACGTGTATAAGGATGCGTGGCGGTAGGTAAGTCTTTGGCATTAAGTTCATCGACTTGTTCGCCTTGGTACATCACCATGACACGTTCGCAATATTCGGCAACAAGGGGCAAATCATGGCTAATTAGCAATAAGCCCATATTACGTTGTTCACACTGTGTGGTGATTAGTTCAAGGATTTGATGACGAAGCTGAGCATCAAGTGCCGATGTCGGTTCATCGGCAATTAAAATAGTAGGGTTATTAATTAGCGCAATAGCTATCATTGCTCGTTGCCCCATACCACCTGATAATTCACCGGGATAGCGATAAATATTCTGTTCAGGTAAACCAACAGACAGCAGTGTATCGATGATAAGTTGGCGTCTATCTTGGCGCGAAAGTTTTTGATGCTGTTTTACGGTTTCTTCTACTTGTTGATAAATGGTTTTTACAGGATTTAAGGCGTAACGAGGATCTTGTAGTACCATTGAAATTGTATTACCTCGAATGTTATTCCATTGGCGAGACGAGAAATCCAATAGATTATTTCCTTGCAAGCTTAGTTTATCTGCGCTGACTTTTCCCGGCTGACGAACTAATCCCATTAATGCACGAGCGGTCATTGACTTGCCTGAGCCTGATTCGCCAACAACTGCCAAACGCTCTTGCCCTAAAGTGAAAGAGACATTATTGACCACTCTTGCCTTTGGGAAATCAATACAGAGGTTATTTACTTCAATTAATGGTGTTTTATTCATGGGTATCTCCCAATACATCGCGTAATCCATCACCCAATAAATTAAATGCCAGACTACTGATTAAAATTGCTGTACCCGGAATAGCGGCAACCCACCATTGATCAAAAATAACAGGCATGCCTTCTGCGATCATTGCCCCCCATTCCGCCATCGGTGGGCGAGCGCCTAATCCCAGAAAACCCAATCCTGCTGCCGCGAGGATAATCACCGCTAAATTCAGCGCTAAACGAACAATGGCTGAAGGTAAACACAGGGGTAAAATATGTCCCCATAACAGTCGGATACCCTTAATTCCCATCATTTCAGCCGCAGCAAGATAATCACTATTGCGTAAATGTTGAATTTCACTGCGCGATTGTCGCGCATAAGCTGGCCATGCAGTTAAAGCCAGTGCTAATGCACCATTGAGTAGGCCAGGGCCTAATATTGCGACAAAAGCGAAAGCGAGAATAAGAGAAGGCATTGACATCACAATATCGGTGAAGCGCATTAAAATACGTTCAGTCCAACCACCGTAATATCCAGATAAAATCCCAATCAATAATCCTAAAGGTAACGTAATTAGTGCCACCAGCCCCACTAAACCTAGCATGGGGCGAGTACCATAGATAAGGCGAGAAAGAATATCGCGCCCATAATTATCTGTGCCTAGCCAATGTTCAGCATTGGGCGCTAATAAACGTTGGGCTGCATGTTGCCAATTTGGATCATAAGGGGCTAACCAAGGTGCAAAAATAGCAATAATTAACAGTAAAATAAGCAACGATAAACCGATAAATGCGGAAGGCGAACGCGCTATTTTTCTTAAAAATGAGGATGACATTAGCGGAGCCTCGGATCAGTCAAACGAATAACGATATCGGTCACATTATTAATAAAGACAAAGCATAAACCGATAATTAAAGTACCGCCCATAATGGCTGTGGTATCACCCGCGAAAAGCGCTGTTGTGAGATATCGCCCAATTCCTGGCCAAGAAAAGACCGTTTCTGTCAATACGGCACCTTCTAACATGCCAGTGTAAGACAGGGCGATAATAGTCATTAAAACACCACGAATATTAGGCAGTACGTGATAAAAAAGAATACGCAACTCGCCAATGCCTTTTGCTCTTGCTAACGTGACATACTCTTTATTCATCTCGTTTAAGCAGGCTGAGCGAGTTAAGCGAGTGATAGAAGCAAGGGCAAAATACGCTAATAGAGAAACGGGTAAAATCAGGTGTGATAACGCATTAAAAAAAGCATCTTTATCGCCAGCTAATAATGTATCAATTAATGCAAAACCCGTTATGGCTTCAATGGTGAATTGATAGATATCGTCTAGTCGCCCGGGGCCAGCAGTCCATTGTAATGTGGCATAGAAGATCAATAACAAAATCAAACCTAGCCAGAAAATAGGGACTGAACTACCTAATAACGTCAGAATTCGTAAAATAAAATCGAGGGGAGTTCCCACAAATCGCGCACATAAAACGCCGAATAAAATACCGAGACTGGCGCCAATCAGTAATGCAACAGTTGCTAATTCCAATGTCGCGGGGAACGTCGCTAACAAATCATCAAGAACAGGCTGGCCTGTTGATGTCGCGGTACCTAAATGTCCTTGCAGCAGTGCTTCCACATAGTGAAAAAACTGCATGTAGATAGGTAAATCCAGCCCTAACTCATGTTTTACTTGGTTGTAGGTTTCGAGGCTTGCGTGATCACCAACAATTTGTAAAACAGGATCGACGGGGGAAAGTGCAGAAAGCGTAAAAGTGATGACAAGAAGCCCTAAAAGAGTCAGCACCAGTGTCAATATTCCTTGAGCAAAGGTAATTAACTGACCTTTTAGACGAAAAGGTAACGTCATAGCAGTATTCATACAGCAATAGCCTAGTGAAATGACAAAAAATAGACCATCCACAGTAACATGACTGTGGATGGTTTCAGAAAAAATATTACTTAGTTACTTTGTCATAATAGACCATATCTGCGTTTAGACCTTGCGCATAACCTTTGACGTTATCGCGCATGACGATTTGGTTTTTACCTTGATCGATAAACACATAAGGTGAGCTACGTTGTAACTCTTTTTGCATTTCAGTATAGAGCGATTGACGTTTTGTTTTATCCGCTTCATTAAGTGCTGCCAATGTTTGCTGACTTAATTCAGGAATTTTCCAGCCATTTAACCAAGCAACAGTGTTGGATTGCCCGTCATTATAAGCAAAGGCACTGGCATTTGAGTGAGCATCAAAATAATCAGGGATCCAAAAGCGGATCGCTGCTTGGTGTTGTTTAGCGCGCACACGACTATACACTTGGCTACCCGCAGCAGGTAATAAATCAACTTGTACACCTGCTTGAGCAAAACTGGCTTGAATGGATTGTGCCACAGTAATGTAAGGGACTTTATTTTCTACATCTAACGTAAAGCGTGCATTGGTGATGCCTGCCTTAGCTAAAATTGCTTTGGCTTTTTCTGGATCAAACGTAAATGGATTATCTTTTAATGCGCCCGGTAAACCCACAGGTAAAAAACTTTGGTGAATAAAATACTGACCACGCATTAAGTCTTCAGTAATACCTTTGTAGTCAATTAAATAGCGCGAAGCTTCCCAAAAAGCAGGGTTACTCAGTGCAGGATTTCCACTGGCAGTATTAAACGCCATATACACTTGTTCAGCAGAAGGGATATCTAAAATTTTGATCCCTGCTTTTCCTGCTAATGCAGCAGTCTGGTCTGTGCCTAATTCGCGTGCAATATCTGCATCGCCTTTTTCAATTAGTAAGCGACGAGATGTGGGATCAGGCACGTTTTTAATAATAATATTTGCCATTTTAGGCGCGCCAGTTGGTGAAAGTGGGTTAGCTTCTAACACAATGGCTTGACGCGGTTGATAAGCGCGCATTTTGTAAGCACCACTTCCTGCTGAATTCATTTTTAGCCAGCTATTACCAAAGTCATTATTTTTAACATGAGCAGAAACCAGCTTTTCATCAACAATAGAAGCAATCGGGGTTGAAAGGATATTTAGTACAACATCAGGGCTGACATCGGCAGTCCAACGTACTTCCAATTCGTTATCACTGATTTTTTTTAGTAACGAATTGATGTTATCTGTTTTCCAACCCAAGACATTTAGAATAAAGGCAGGTGATTTATTCATGGTGATCGCACGCTGATAAGAGAAGATAATATCTTCAGGACGCACAGCGTTGCCCGATGCAAATTTTGCGTTGGGTTTAATTTTAAATACGATTGTTTTTTGTTCAGGATTTGCTTGCCAACTTTCAACTAAAATGGGTTCATTAATTTCTGGATTATCACGATTAGGTTGAACAATACGTTGGTATAAACTCGGTACAGTCTGAATACTCGATAACTCATTACTTTCAGCAGGATCAAGGCTGACAATATCATCAAGCCCTTGTACCACAATTAAGGTATTAGCAGGTGTTGCTGCAAATGCCGGTACGGAAAGGGCACCCACAACGAATAATGATAATAATTTTGCTTTCATGAGACGCTCCCTGAAACGGTGTAGCTAAAGTCGTTATGTCAATAACTTATTAGTTATTACTTTGTGAAATTAACTTAGGCAAAACGTGACCAATGCGCAAAGTTTTAATTACGCTTACATATAACTCTTCGTTATAAGTGGCTAAAATTAATTATGGTAGAAGAATAATTAACCGCAAGAATAGGATGATGAAATACTCCTTTAGTAGTAACCCATTGACTATTAAGTTGTAGTAGCTGAATTGATTAAGCTGTATTTGATATTCATCAATATCCCTTATGAGTAGTTTCGTATTTTAGCCTTAGAAATCTTTAAATCTGAGGCAAAAATGAGCAAGAAAACACTCGCAATCATCGGTAATGGTATGGTGGGGCACCGTTATATCGAAGAGTTGATTGATAAAGGTGGCAATGAAGAATTTAATATTGTCGTCTTTTGTGAAGAACCTCGCGTTGCATATGATAGAGTCCATCTCTCCTCTTATTTCTCCCATCACACCGCAGAAGAACTCTCTTTAGTTAAACAAAGCTATTACGAAAAACACCAAATAGAAGTATTAATTGGTGAGCGTGTTATTACCATTAATCGTGATGAAAAAGTGGTTCACACTAATACAGGGCGTTGTGTTAGTTACGATAAGTTAGTGATGGCAACGGGCTCTTATCCATGGGTTCCTCCAATTAAGGGAAATAACTCATCAGATTGCTTTGTCTATCGGACTATTGAAGATTTAAATGCAATCGAATCTTGTGCACGTATTAGTCGTAAAGGGGCGGTGATTGGTGGAGGGCTTTTAGGTTTAGAAGCCGCTGGTGCGCTAAAAAGTTTGGGTATTGAAACTCACGTTATCGAGTTTGCACCAACATTAATGGCAGAACAGCTTGATTCATTAGGAGGAGAGCAGCTTAAGCGAAAAATAGAGCGTATGGGTGTAAAAGTGCATACGTCTAAAAATACACAAGAAATATTATCGACGGGAGAAAGCGCACGTAAGACACTGCAATTTGCAGATGGTACTTCTCTTGAAGTTGACTTTATTGTGTTCTCCACAGGTATTCGCCCAAAAGATAAATTAGCTCGCCAATGTGATTTAGATATCGCGCCAAGAGGCGGCATTGTTATTAATGATTATTGCCAAACAACCGATCCTGATATTTACGCTATTGGTGAATGTGCATCTTGGCAAAATAAAACGTTCGGCTTAGTTGCACCGGGCTACAAAATGGCGCAAGTAGCGGTTGATAATTTATTAGGTCATCACTCTGTATTCCAAGGCGCCGATTTAAGCGCAAAATTAAAACTTCTTGGTGTTGATGTGGGCGGTATCGGTGATGCTCACGGTCGTCAAGAAGGGTGTCGTAGTTATATTTATCTCGATGAAGGCAAAGAAATTTATAAACGCCTGATTGTCAGTGAAGATAACAAATACCTACTAGGCGCAGTATTAGTAGGCGATACCGAAGATTATGGCAATCTTTTACAACTATCACTGAACACCATTGAATTACCCGAGCATCCAGACTCCTTAATTTTACCTGCACATGCAGGAAGTAAGCCTGCAATAGGTGTAGATTCCTTGCCTGAAACTGCACAAATCTGCTCTTGTTTTGATGTGACAAAAGGCGACATTATTCAAGCAATTGAACGAGGATGTCATACAGTCGCTGCTATTAAGGCAGAAACCAAAGCGGGTACGGGATGTGGCGGTTGTATTCCATTGGTGACTCAAGTTTTAAATGCAGAATTAGCAAAACAAGGTATCGAAGTTAATCACCATCTTTGTGAGCATTTTCACTATTCTCGCCAAGAGCTTTATCATCTTATTCGCGTAGAAGGCCTGAAAAGTTTTGATGAACTATTGAAAAAACATGGTCAAGGTTATGGCTGTGAAATATGTAAACCTACAGTGGGTTCATTACTTGCTTCATGTTGGAATGATTATATCTTGCGTGATGATTTAGTTTCTCTGCAAGATACTAATGATAACTTCCTCGCGAATATGCAAAAAGATGGGACTTATTCCATTATTCCTCGCTCTCCAGGTGGTGAAATTACACCCGCAGGCATTATTGCTATTGGGCAAATTGCTCAAGAATATAATCTATATACCAAAATTACTGGCTCGCAACGCATGGCGATGTTCGGTGCGCATAAACAGGATTTACCCGCTATTTGGGAAAAACTGATTGCTGCGGGTTTTGAAACAGGTCATGCCTATGCGAAAGCACTGCGCATGGTAAAAACGTGTGTGGGCAGCAGTTGGTGTCGTTTTGGCGTTGGTGATAGTGTCGGTTTGGGTGTCGCGTTAGAACATCGTTATAAAGGTATTAGAACACCTCATAAGATGAAATTTGGTGTCTCAGGTTGCACCCGTGAATGTTCTGAAGCGCAAGGAAAAGACGTTGGTATTATCGCCACAGATAAAGGTTGGAACCTCTATTTTGGTGGAAATGGCGGTATGAAGCCACGTCATGGTGATCTCTTTGCATCTGATCTCGATGAAGAAACTTTAGTACATTATATCGACCGCTTTATGATGTTTTATATTCGTACCGCCGATAAACTGCAACGCACTTCAGTGTGGTTAGATAATTTAGAAGGCGGTATTGAATATTTACGTGATGTCATTATTAACGACAAATTAGGCTTAAATGCACAGTTAGAAAAAGAACTGAAAGCCTTACAAGAACGTGTCGCTTGTGAATGGAAAGAAACAGTTGATTCTCCAAAAGCATTAAAACGTTTTGCCCACTTTATTAATAATCCAATGCCTGATCCGACTGTGCAAACGGTAAAAGAACGTTTTCAACACCGTCCCGCACGTTTACATGAACGTATTGATATCAAAATGGTCACTGAGGAGGCGCAATCATGAGCCAATGGATAGCTGTTTGCCAATTAGATGACATTACGCCAGGAACAGGTGTTTGTGCGCTGGTGGAACAAGATCACGTTGCCATATTTCGTCCTTATTCTGATGCACGTTTATATGCGTTAAGCAATATAGATCCCTTTGCACATTCGAGTGTTTTATCTCGAGGGCTGATCGCTGAACATGAAAATGAGTTGTATATCGTCAGTCCGCTGAAAAAACAGCATTTTCGTTTAACGGATGGTTTTTGCCTTGAAGATGAGCGTTTCTCGATCACCCATTTTGACGTCAAGGTTGAAGGCAATACTGTCAGCGTACGCGGCCGTAATGAATCATCTCAATAAACAGGGGAATGAATATGGATTACTTTCCAATATTCTGTCAGCTCAAAGATAAACCTTGTTTATTAGTGGGAGGGGGTGAGATTGCTGAACGTAAAGCCCGATTGCTTATGGAGGCGGGTGCTATTATTTCTGTTATCGCACCTTCGTTTACAGAGCAGTTTATGCAGTGGCATTCTGAGCAAAAACTAAACTGCATCACTGGTGTATTTACTGAGGATCATCTATCAAGTAAGTGGCTTGTTATTGCGGCAACAGATAGTGAGCAAGTGAATCAACAGGTTTTTCAATCCGCGACAGAGAAACAGATATTTTGTAATGTGGTAGATTCACCAGAACAAGCCAGCTTTATTATGCCTTCTGTTATCGATCGTTCTCCTATTGTGGTGGCTATTTCATCGGGCGGAAAAGCCCCTGTGCTAGCACGTATTTTGCGAGAAAAAATTGAGCAACTACTCCCAAATTATCTCGGTACATTAGCGAAACTTGCTGGAAAATTAAGAGAAGAAGTAAAACAACGTTTTTCATCCATAAGTGCAAGACGTTATTTCTGGGAGCAATTTTTTGCAGATAAATCATTACAAGCTGAAATAGAAGCACAAAGAGACGGTGGTATTGAGCAACGTATTAGCGCGCTATTATCTGAAAATCAGCAATCTCAAGGCAGTGTTGTTTTAGTCGGAGCAGGGACGGGTGATGCTGGGCTAATGACTATTAAAGGGTTACAGCAGTGCCAGCAAGCTGATGTGGTGGTTTACGATAGATTAGTATCTGATGAGGTAATGGCATTAGTCCGCAGAGATGCACAGCGTATTTATGTTGGTAAGCAAGCGGGTTTTCATTGTGTTCCTCAAGATGAAATCAATCAAATTTTAATCAAAGAAGCCGCAGCAGGAAAACGGGTGGTGAGATTAAAAGGGGGCGATCCCTTTATTTTTGGTCGAGGTAGCGAAGAGCTAGAAGCCTTGATTGAACATCATATTCCCTTTTCAGTGATCCCCGGTATTACCGCTGCTTCAGGCTGCACAACATATGCGGGTATTCCTTTAACGCATCGAGATTATGCACAAAGTGTCCGCTTTATTACTGGGCATGGCAAAGGATTAAACGAGGCTGAATGGCAATGTATTGCACAAGAAAACCAAACGTTAGTCTTTTATATGGGATTAAGTAAAGCCCGTTATATTCAGCAAATGCTACTTAGCCAAAATATGCGTACAACCATGCCGATTGCGATTATTGAAAAGGGCACTTTAACCACACAAAAAGTGATTGTTGGTCAATTACGCCAACTGGCAGAGATGGCAGAAACAATGGAAAGCCCTGCACTGATTATTGTGGGAGAGGTTGTCACTCTGAATGAGAAGCTACAATGGTTTCAATCCAAATCGGCTAAATAGCTGAAAAGAATTGATGATATCATTTTTAAATTAAAAACCTTTTTAATATTCGATATGTATATTAAAGAGGTTTTTTTATCTAACACATAGAAATATAAATGAAAAATTGTTTAATTACATTTCAATTAAACATTTAGATTAAAATTTAAAAACAAATAATAAAATTGAATATTTAATAATCTATAAATATTTTTAGACTAGAATCGTTATTCAGTCTAAAGATGAATTTATTGTTATTTTTAATTAATTTCAAAGAGAAACTCTTTACAAATAAAGCATCATAAAGTTCTGCAAGTCGGATAAAACCCATCCTAATTATATTAATTTTGTGAGCTAAGTAGGTTTTCTATCTATAAAACTTGCATGATGTTAATTTAATGTTTATTTGTTGTTTTGCTTCTCTCGATATATATTTTTTATTTTCTCAGGATAGAACTCTAGAGGGCTCAATAAAGTTAAGTGATAAGAATACCGCATTAATTGACAAAATTTACGATAAGTGTAAAAAAGAAGAGTGTTGGTATCATTTTTATCTTATTAATATCTTTAAACGTTTGAGAGCCACAAATATTACAATCAAAATTTAACAACGATACATATCGTTAATTGAGCGACCCCGCTATAAATTATTGTTTATTAGGAGAGGTACCCATGAAAAATAAAGTTACGTTAAAAACAGTGTTTCCACTCAGTATTATGTCACTTGTATTAACCTCCTTTTTTTCTCATGCGGTCACTCTTCCTGAAGGTACTATTCTGGCAAAACAACAGAATATTGTGATTAATAACGGTACTGAAGTTTCATCACTTGATCCGCACAAAGTAGAAGGCGCACCAGAAACTAATATTATTTTAAATTTATTAGAGGGGCTGACCTACGTTGGACCTAATGGTGAAAGTATGCCTGGTGTTGCACAACGCTGGGAAACTGATGATAACAAGGTGTGGACATTCTATTTGCGAGAAGACGCAAAGTGGAGTGATGGCACACCAGTTACAGCTGAAGACTTTGTTTATAGCTGGCGTCGAGTGGTAGATCCTAAAACAGGCTCGCCTTATGCCAGTTATCTCGAATATGCTTATGTTGAAAATGTTGCAGATATTCTTAGTGGCAAAAAATCCCCTGAAACATTAGGTGTGAAAGCGATAGACGCTCACACTTTGCAAGTCAATTTAACCAAGCCAATCCCTTATTTAGTCGATATGGTCAGCCATACTCCGTTAAAGCCAGTTAAAAAAGAGATTGTTGAAAAATATGGCGTGAATTGGACTCGTCCTGAAAATTTTGTCGGTAATGGTGCTTATGTTATTGAAAATTGGGTGGTGAATGAAAAGGTGACTTTAAAACGAAATCCACTTTATTGGGATAATAAAAACACCATTATTGAGCAAGCCACATTTTTACCAATTAGTTCAGAAACCAGTGATATAAATCGCTACCGTAGCGGTGAAATAGATATCACTAATAGCGCTATTCCTCCTGTTCTTTATAGAAAAATGAAGCAAGAGCAGCCAGAGAATTTACATGTCACACCATATTTATGTACTTTCTATTATGAATTAAATAATAAAAAAGCCCCTTTTGATGATCCTCGTGTTCGAGAAGCCGTGAAATTGACTCTTGATAGAGAAGTCATTGCTGAAAAAATAATGGGACAAGGACAAATACCAGCTTATTCTTTTACTCCCTCTTTTATCGGCAATGGTAATTTTAAACCGCCTAAATGGGCTTATTGGACACAACAGCAACGTAATGAAAGAGCGCGTGAATTATTAAAAGAAGCGGGGTTTGATGGTCAAAATCCTCTGACTTTTACCTTGCTCTACAATACGTCAGATCAAAATAAACAGCAGGCAATAGCGGCAGCATCAATGTGGAAAAAAAGTATTGGTGCCAATGTGACGTTGCAAAACCAAGAGTGGAAAACGGCATTAGAAAACCGTAACCAAGGAAATTACCAAGTCGCGAGAGCAACATGGTGTGCAGATTACAATGAACCTACCTCGTTTTTAAACTCGTTTCTTTCCACCAGTAGTCTGAATACCGTCTTTTATGAAAATAATGATTACGATGATACATTAAATAATGCCTCAATTGCTGTTGATAAAGGGGCTCGCCATCAACTCTATCAGCGCGCTGAAGCCTTGCTAGACAAGGACTCGGCGATAGTGCCTGTCTATTATCGTGTCAGTGTTAGATTAGTTAGTCCAAAAGTAGGTGGATTTACAGGCAAAGACCCCTTTGATTATACGGACTTAAAGCGCTATTTTATAAAGGCAGATAACTAAAACTGGTAAATTATCGATATTCTATAGTTATGTGTGATTTGAATTATTAAAAGTGACTTAAAAAGTAGTTAACTAATAAAAAGCTACACAAAAAAGATAGCGGCATAAAAAAATTATAATGCTATCAGGCAATTAAGCACTGATAGCAAATAAGCAAGATTGATTTATTTTTTGTAAAAACAATAAGTTGTGTAAACCGTTCTAAAACACAACTGAACATCACAGAATGGTTGTCTAACAACCAGCTCACTAACTGGGAGTATTTTATAAGATGAGTAATTTAACTAAAAAGAGTGCGTTGGCGATTGCAATAAGCGCAATCTTTGGATTGTCAGCGCTAACGGCTAATGCCGCTGTTGTTCCAGACGGGGTAAAATTAGCTGAAAAACAAGTACTCGTACGTAATAACGGCTCTGAACCACAATCACTTGATCCTCATAAAATCGAAGGTGTACCTGAGTCTGCATTAGCGCGTGATCTTTTCGAAGGCGTTACTATTGTTGGTCCAAATGGGGAAATTTTACCTGGCTCTGCAACCAGCTGGGAAAATAAAGATTTTACTGTTTGGACATTCAAAATTCGTGAAGGTGCTAAATGGTCAAATGGTGAACCTGTTACAGCACAAGATTTCGTTTATAGCTGGCAACGTTTAGCAGATCCTAATACTGCATCTCCTTATGAAAGCTATCTGCAATATGCGCATATCGTGAATATTGACGATATTATTGCAGGTAAGAAAAAAGCCACAGAATTAGGTGTTAAGGCATTAGATAACAACACATTAGAAATCACTTTATCTGAAGCAGTGCCTTATTTACCAAAATTATTAGCTCACTCCTCCATGTCGCCAGTTAACCAAAAAGTGATTGAAAAATTTGGTGAAAAATGGACACAACCTGCTAACTTCGTCGGTAACGGCGCTTATAATTTAAAAGACTGGACCGTCAACGAACGTATTGTTTTAGAACGTAGCCCAACTTATTGGGATAACAAAAATACTGTTATTGATAAAGTTACGTTCTTACCTATCTCATCAGAAGTCACTGACGTAAACCGTTATCGTGCGGGTGAAATCGACATGACATATAGCAATTTACCGATCGAACTTTTCCAAAAACTGAAAAAAGAGATCCCAGATGAATTGCGTATAAGCCCATATTTATGTACTTATTATTATGAAATTAATAATGAGAAAGCACCGTTTAATGATCCTCGTGTTCGTGAAGCGCTGAAACTGTCAATGGACAGAGATATCATTACTTATAAAGTGAAAAACCAAGGTGATATCCCTGCTTACGGCTTTACTCCGCCATTTACAGACGGAATTAAAGAGAGTAAACCAGAATGGTTTGCAACTTGGACACAAGAACAGCGCAATGAGAAAGCACGTCAATTGTTAGAAGAGGCGGGCTATAACAAAGCGAACCCACTGAAATTTAAACTTCTGTACAATACTTCAGATCTTCATAAAAAAGTGGCAATTGCTGCGTCTTCAATTTGGAAGAAAAACTTAGGTGCAGATGTGTCTCTTGAAAACCAAGAGTGGAAAACGTTCTTAGATACACGTCACCAAGGAACTTATGATGTTGCGCGTGCGGGCTGGTGTGCAGATTATAACGAACCTTCTTCATTCCTGAACATGATGCTGTCTTACAGCAGTAATAATACTGTTCACTATAAAAACACAGAGTTTGACGCATTGATCAAAGAATCTTTACGTGTGAAATCTGATGACGAACGTGCCGCTATTTATCAAAAAGCTGAAGGCGTATTAGATAAAGATTCGGCCATTGTTCCACTTTACTACTATGTAAACACCCGTTTAGTTAAACCTTATGTGGGTGGTTATTCAGGTAAAGATCCATTAGATAATTTACATACTAAAGATTTGTACATTATTGCTAAGTAATCGGGCGAGACCTTGTCTTTTTTAAGGCAAGGTCTTTTTATCGTCACGCCTGAATAGGTTTGTGTTATAGGAACGGGCAATGCTCAAATTTATTTTTCGTCGCTTTTTAGAAGCGATACCGACTCTATTTATTCTAATAACAATTTCGTTTTTTATGATGCGCTTAGCACCTGGTAGCCCTTTTACAGGGGAAAGGAAACTTCCACCAGAGGTCATGGCAAATATTGAAGCGAAATATCACTTAAATGATCCCATTTATAAACAATACTTCGATTATTTAATTCAATTGTCGAAAGGGGATTTAGGGCCTTCTTTTAAATATAAAGACTACAGTGTAAACACCTTAGTCGGTAAAGCATTCCCTGTTTCAGCTAAATTAGGGCTGTCGGCATTTATTTTTGCCGTGATTTTAGGTGTGGGGGCAGGCGTGATAGCCGCACTGAATCAAAACACCAAATGGGATTATACCGTCATGACTTTTGCCATGACGGGGGTTGTAATACCGAGTTTCGTTGTTGCACCACTGCTTGTACTTATTTTTGCCATTACCTTAAGGTGGCTACCAGCTGGTGGCTGGAATGGCGGTGCGGTGCAATATATGTTGCTACCAATGATTGCACTGTCGCTTTCTTATATTGCCAGTATCTCGCGTATTACCCGTAGTTCAATGATTGAAGTATTACACTCAAACTTTATCAGAACGGCAAAAGCGAAAGGCTTGCCGATGAAAAGAATTGTGCTGCGTCATGCTTTAAAACCTGCGTTGCTACCTGTTATCTCTTATATGGGGCCTGCATTCGTCGGTATTATTACGGGCTCAATGGTTATTGAAACCATCTTTGGATTGCCGGGTATCGGACAATTATTCGTTAATGGTGCTTTAAACCGAGATTACTCATTGGTATTAAGCTTAACCATTATCGTAGGTGCATTAACAATTTTCTTTAATGCGATTGTCGATATTTTATATGCCGTTATTGATCCGAAAATTCGTTACTAATAGATACTGGAGCGCGTTATGTTATCACTGAAGGAAAACAGCGAAGCTCTGGGGAATTTCTCGGAGCAGCTAGATATTGAAGGCCGTAGTTTATGGCAAGACGCTCGTCGTCGTTTTATGCACAATAAAGCGGCGATCACGAGCCTTATATTACTTTTCTTTATTTTATTATTTGTCATTTTTGCCCCAATGTTATCGCCTTTTGTCTATGACGATACCGATTGGGAGATGATGTCAATGGCACCTGATTTTGCCTCTTCTCACTATTTTGGTACTGATTCATCTGGGCGTGACTTATTAGTCCGTGTTGCGATTGGTGGACGTATTTCATTAATGGTCGGTATTGCAGCCGCTTTTGTTGCCGTTATTGTCGGTACGCTATATGGTGCAATGGCAGGCTATATAGGTGGACGTGTTGACTCTGTGATGATGCGTTTACTGGAAATCTTAAACTCATTCCCATTTATGTTCTTTGTTATCTTATTGGTGACATTCTTTGGTCAAAATATCTTACTGATTTTCGTTGCTATCGGGATGGTATCTTGGCTTGATATGGCGCGTATCGTAAGAGGACAAACCTTAAGTCTAAAACGTAAAGAGTTTATTGAAGCCGCATTAGTTTGTGGTGTGTCATCACGCAATATTGTGTTAAGACATATCGTACCTAACGTACTGGGTGTGGTCGTGGTTTATGCCTCTTTATTAGTACCTAGTATGATTTTATTTGAATCCTTCTTAAGCTTCTTAGGTTTAGGAACACAAGAACCATTAAGTAGTTGGGGAGCACTATTAAGTGATGGTGCAAACTCAATGGAAGTTTCTCCTTGGTTGTTACTTTTCCCGGCTTCGTTCTTAGTTGTCACACTGTTTTGCTTTAACTTTATCGGTGATGGCTTACGTGACGCATTAGACCCGAAAGATCGTTAAGGAGAACAAAATGACAAATACAACAAACAAGTCGTTATTAAGTGTTAAAGATCTCTGTGTGACTTTTGGTACACCGGATGGTGATGTTACCGCAGTTAATAAGCTCAACTTTGAATTATCCGCAGGTGAAACCCTCGGGATCGTTGGTGAATCTGGCTCAGGTAAATCCCAAACGGCATTCGCATTAATGGGATTATTAGCGAAAAATGGTCGCACAGCGGGTAGCGCAAACTTTAATGGTCGTGAGATCTTAAACCTTCGCCAAAGTGAATTAAATAAAATGCGCGCTGAAGAAATATCTATGATATTTCAAGATCCAATGACTTCATTAAATCCGTATATGAAAGTCGGTGCGCAGCTTATTGAAGTATTAATGTTGCATAAAGGCATGAGCAAAAATGATGCTTATGCGGAATCAGTACGCATGTTAGATGCAGTAAAAATGCCAGAAGCTCATAAACGAATGAGTATGTATCCTCATGAGTTTTCAGGCGGTATGCGCCAACGAGTCATGATTGCAATGGCATTGCTGTGTAAGCCTAAACTTTTAATTGCTGATGAACCGACAACCGCACTTGATGTGACGGTTCAAGCGCAAATCATGACCTTACTCAATGAGCTTAAGAATGATTTAAACACCGCGATTATTATGATCACTCATGACTTGGGGGTTGTTGCGGGTATCTGCGATAAAGTATTGGTGATGTATGCAGGACGTACCATGGAGTACGGTAAAGCGCGTGATATCTTCTATCAACCATCACATCCATATTCTATCGGATTGTTACAGGCTGTTCCTCGCTTAGACGGTGAAGATGAACGACTAGCAACCATTCCGGGAAATCCGCCTAATTTATTACGTTTACCAAAAGGCTGCCCATTCCAACCTCGTTGCCAGTATGCAACAGAGCAATGCTTAACGAGTGAACCTCAATTAGAGCAATTCGCACAAGGCCGACTACGTGCCTGTTTTAAAGCGGTGGAGGAATTGGTATGACTCAAGCCATGTTACAAGATAGAAAAGTTATTCTTGAAGTGAATGACTTAAAAGTTTATTTCGATGTTCAAGATAATAAACAGTGGTTTTGGAAAGCGAAAAAAAGCCTAAAAGCCGTTGATGGTGTCACACTACGCTTATATGAAGGTGAAACATTAGGGGTTGTTGGTGAATCTGGTTGTGGTAAATCGACTTTTGCTCGCGCCATTATTGGTTTAGTTAAAGCCTCTGGTGGTACAGTCTCTTGGTTAGGCAATAATTTATTGGGAATGGGAAATAAACAATGGCGCGATATTCGCCAAGATATCCAGATGATTTTCCAAGATCCGCTGGCTTCCTTAAACCCAAGAATGACCATTGGTGATATTATTGCGGAGCCGCTTAAAACCTATCACCCTAAAATGAAACAGGCTGAAGTTGTTGAAAAAGTGAAAGCAATGATGATGCGAGTCGGATTATTGCCAAACTTAATCAACCGTTACCCACATGAATTCTCAGGTGGACAATGCCAACGTATCGGTATTGCTCGCGCGTTAATTTTAGAACCTAAATTAGTGATTTGTGACGAACCCGTTTCAGCATTAGACGTATCAATTCAGGCTCAAGTGGTTAACTTGCTGAAAGATATTCAAAAAGAGATGGGATTATCTTTAATCTTTATTGCCCATGATCTAGCGGTGGTAAAACATATTTCAGATCGTGTATTGGTGATGTATTTAGGGCATGCAGTGGAGTTAGGAACGTATGATGAAGTTTATCATCATCCATTACACCCTTATACCAAAGCGTTGATGTCAGCGGTGCCTATTCCTGATCCTGATAAAGAGCGCAATAAGCATATCGATTTATTGGAAGGGGAATTGCCTTCTCCGATTAATCCACCATCAGGTTGTATATTCCGTACACGTTGCCCTATGGCAGATGAAGAATGTGCCAAAACACGCCCTTTATTAGAAGGGAGCTTCCGCCATGCAGTCTCTTGCTTAAAAGTCGATCCGCTTTAAGGCGATTGAATGATTAAGTAAAGTAGAAAAAATGCCCTTGAAGTTTTATTTTCAAGGGCATTCTATTTATTAATGGATCGAAAGATCACCAAATCAGATTAAATCCAACCTTTAGTTCTAAAGGCTTTTAATGTAGAAACAAAATAGCTCATCTCTTCTGGTGTGCCTAAAGTTAAACGGCTCCAACCCAAAGCAGGTGGAAACTCACGACCAACCATAATATTCGCTTCTTTCATTCTGTTTTGATAGGTTTTTACATCGCCTTTCACTTTATGGAATATAAAGTTCGCATAAGAAGGTGCATATTCAATATCCAGCTCTTTTAAGACATCAACAACCATTTGACGAGAAACATCAATCGATTTACGGCTATATTCCACATAAGCTTTATCTTTTAATGAGGCTAATGCAGCAACAGCACCCGCGGTGTTGGTATTATCAATGGAAACAAACACATCAACATCGGCAATAACCTCAGGTACAGCAACACCATAACCCACACGAAGCCCTGCTAATGCGTAAATTTTTGAGAAAGTACGTGCAACAATTAGGTTTTTATAACCCGCTTCAACTAATGCAATCGCACTGGTAAATTCAGGCGTTGAAGCAAATTCCGCATAAGCTTCATCAATAATAAAAAAGACATTTTCTTTGGCTGATTTTACCCAATTCGTCAATGCAGCCGTTGGCGTTAACATCGCTGTTGGGTTATTCGGATTGCATAAATACACCATGCTAATACCATCAAACTCTTGCGCTTTTTTCTGCATGGTTGCTAAATCAAACGCCAGTGTTTTATCAACGGGTACTTTAACGATTTTTACGCCTAAAGGTTCTGCATAAAGTTCGGCATAGTTAAATGTTGGATCAGGAACAATAAGTTGAACCGCTTTACCTTCTTTTTGTGCTTTATTTGCCACAAATTGTACGGCTGCTTGAATTGTCTCAGATGAGCCATTTCCCAAGGTGATGTGCTTATCTGAAAGTTTAAATTCTTTCCCTAATTCGCTAATTAATGCGCTACGCGCATCGTCTGGATATCTAAAGGCATTAGGTAAAGCATCAATAATAGCCTGTTTCGCTTTTTGCGACATACCAAGTGAATTTTCATTAAAATTTAGCAGTAACGGATTTTCTGCATTAAATACCAATTTATTTTTTAGTGTTTCATTGGCATAAGCAGAGCTAACAAATGAACTTAATGAAAGACCACCAATCACTAAGCTGGATGAAGTTAAAAATGACCGACGATTCATGTTATGTTTCCCAAGTAAATTATTCTATGTTTTATTAGTTCTTATAGATTACTAAAAAAAAGATAGAAGTAAATAATTATGTTGTATTTGTGATTATAAATTCACTTTTTGGGTTGGGGGAAAAGTTCTGTCATTGAAAAAAAGAATGAGTAGGGAGTAAACTTGTCAGTTATCAATTTAAAATAAAAAGAAAAATTATTGATAATGATAAGCCATACTGAATTATGTCAATTTTGAACATTTAATGTAGCGGACTGGGCATCATCATTTATGCGTGTATCTAATCATTTTAAAATCATTGTGCATCTTTGTAGCTTTCTCATTGTTCTTTATAGCTTAACAATGATACCGCCTATGTTGGTTGCACTATATGAAAAAGAGCAAAGTCTATTTTCTTTTGCATTGTGTTTTTTTATCTTTTTTTGTGGAGGTTTATTTATTTGGCTGAAAACAAAAATAAAAGATATTCAGCTGAAAACACGAGATGGATTTATTATTATTGCCTTGTTTTGGTTGTTATTTTCTTTAATTAGCACATTACCTTTATGGCTGAATGAGCAACTTAATATGCGCTTTGTTGATGCGCTTTTTGAAGGAGTGTCAGGGATAACAACCACAGGCGCTTCTGTTTTTCACAATGTGACTGATTTACCTAAATCTATTCTTTACTATCGCGCACAGTTAAATTTTGTTGGAGGATTAGGTGTTATTGTACTGGCTGTTGCCGTTCTTCCCTTATTAGGCATTGGGGGCATGAAATTATATCAATCTGAAATGCCTGGGCCATTTAAAGAAGAAAAGTTAACGCCTCGCTTAGCAAGTACAGCTCGTAATTTATGGTTTACTTATATTCTGCTAGGTAGTTTATGTATTATCGCGTTTAAAATAGCAGGAATGTCTTTTTTTGATGCGCTTTGTCATGGTTTATCGACTGTGTCTTTAGGCGGATTTTCAACATATAGCGAAAGCATTGGCTATTTTAATAGCGTAAAAATTGAATTTGTTGCAGGACTATTTTCACTCCTTTCAGCAGTCAATTTTACCCTCTATTTTGCATCCTTAGCTAAATTTAGTTTACGACCATTATTAACCAATCCAGAGTTTCGTTTTTTTATTACAGTGGCATTGCTAGTTATCGGTTTGATCACATTTGAAACATGGCGCAGTAATATGTATTCATTCCCGGATGCTTTTATTCATTCTTTTTTTCTAACCAGTTCGATGATCACTGACAACGGGCTTGCAACAGCAGATTATGCTCAATGGCCACAACATATTATTGTTCTCTTACTATTTTCTAGTTTTTTTGGTGGTTGTGTTGGTTCGACGTGTGGTGGAATTAAAGCTATTCGATTTTTAATTCTCTATAAACAGAGTCGCCAAGAAATTCATCAATTAATTCATCCAAAATCAGTGAGTTCCGTTCGTGTCGGCGACAGTATTATAACTTCTCGACTCCTTAATTCCGTTTGGAGTTTCTTTTTTCTTTATACACTCTGCGCTTGTTTTTTTATTTGGTGTTTAAGCATGATGGGCTACGATTTAATTACAGCTTTTGCCACGGTGGCGGCATGTTTAAATAATATGGGATTGGGATTTGGTGAAACAGTTGCTGGTTTTGGTGAAATTACCGACAGTGCAAAATATTTAATGTGTCTTGCTATGTTACTTGGTCGATTAGAAATTTATACGCTACTTGTTTTATTATCTGCTTCCTTTTGGCGTAATTAAAATATGACTAAAATAAACGTTATGATTTAAAAATGAACATGGTTTAAAAGATGAAGAATATTATCATTAATTTCTCTAAAGAAATTCTTTCTTAAAAATCCATTCTATAAAATTAGATAACTTCAAATACAATAACGATTTTTCTCCTATTTTTGTGATGAACATCAACTCTCCTTAAATGAAGCGTTCCATTAATTATAATAAACAGACAACGAAAACGTTTGCATAATATTTTTATGTAGATAGAATTCGTCAGATTTTTTTGGCTAGGTGAAATGAATAGGAGGTTAAAGTGTCTCAGGACAACAATTATAGTCAGGGCCCTGTGCCCATATCCGCAAGAAAGGGTGGATTGGCGTTAACCTTTGTGATGTTGGGATTAACGTTTTTTTCAGCCAGTATGTGGACTGGCGGCGCTCTTGGTACTGGTCTTTCCTTCAATGATTTCTTCCTCGCAGTTCTAATTGGTAATCTTCTTCTTGGTATCTACACCGCATTTCTTGGTTTTATTGGTTCAAAAACAGGTCTTACTACTCATCTCCTCGCGCGTTACTCTTTCGGTATTAAAGGTTCTTGGCTTCCCTCATTTTTACTCGGTGGTACTCAAGTTGGTTGGTTTGGTGTGGGTGTGGCAATGTTTGCCATCCCGGTAGGAAAAGCCACTGGTATTGATATTAATCTCCTCATCGCCGTTTCCGGCATTTTAATGACCATCACTGTATTCTTCGGCATTTCCGCTCTCACCGTTCTCTCTATCATTGCTGTTCCAGCAATCGCTATCCTTGGCAGTTACTCTGTTTATCTTGCCATACATGATATGGGCGGGCTTTCAACGTTAATGGGTGTTAAGCCCGCTCAGCCATTAGATTTTAATTTAGCGCTGGCGATGGTTGTCGGATCGTTTATTAGTGCGGGAACGCTTACAGCTGACTTTGTCCGCTTTGGACGAAACCCTAAAGTTGCAGTGGTTGTCGCAATTGTTGCGTTCTTTTTAGGCAATACATTGATGTTTGTCTTTGGTGCAGCAGGTGCCGCTTCATTGGGAATGGCAGATATTTCTGATGTGATGATTGCGCAAGGATTATTACTTCCAGCGATTGTCGTATTAGGCTTAAATATTTGGACAACCAATGATAATGCGTTATATGCCTCTGGATTAGGATTTGCCAATATTACAGGCTTATCAAGCAAAAAGCTTTCAGTGATAAATGGCATTGTCGGTACACTGTGTGCATTATGGCTCTATAATAACTTTGTTGGCTGGTTAACCTTTTTATCTGCCGCAATTCCACCAGTAGGTGGTGTTATCATTGCAGATTATCTGATGAATAAAGATCGTTATAACACCTTCAATGCAGATAAAATGCAATCAGTTAACTGGGTCGCATTACTGGCTGTTGCAATTGGTATTGCCGCGGGGCACTGGTTACCAGGCATCGTACCTGTTAACGCAGTATTAGGTGGTGCAATTAGTTACGCTGTGTTAAATCCAATATTAAATCGTCGTACAGCTCGACAAGCGGAGATAAGTCATGCTGGGTAAGAATATCGAACAAATTAATCATGCTCGTCTCGTTGGAAAAGAGGGTTTGTGGCGCATTACGCTTAAAAACAATAAAATTGAAGCGATAGAGCCACAACCTGAAAATAACTTTCATCCTGAAGCATTAGATGCGCAAGGTGGTTTAGTTCACGCTCCTTTTGTTGAACCTCATATTCATTTAGATACAACACAAACAGCAGGACAACCGAATTGGAATCAATCGGGAACGTTATTTGAGGGTATCGAGCGTTGGGCTGAAAGAAAAGCGCTGTTAACTCATGATGATGTTAAACAACGTGCATGGCAAACGCTTCAATGGCAAATTGCTAATGGTATTCAACATGTTAGAACCCATGTTGATGTTTCGGATGCATCGCTGACAGCATTAAAAGCCATGCTGGAAGTGAAAGAAGAAATTAAACCTTGGATTGATTTGCAAATTGTTGCTTTTCCACAAGAAGGTATTTTGTCTTACCCTAATGGTGAAGCTTTATTAGAAGAAGCATTAAAATTAGGTGCTGATGTTGTCGGTGCTATTCCTCACTTTGAATTTACGCGTGAATATGGTGTTGAATCACTGCATAAAACCTTTGCATTAGCACAAAAATATGATCGCTTAATTGATGTTCATTGTGATGAAATTGATGATGAACAATCTCGCTTTGTTGAAACTGTTGCCGCTTTAGCACATAAAGAAAATATGGGCTCAAGAGTAACAGCAAGTCATACAACCGCAATGCATTCTTATAATGGGGCTTATACTTCGCGTTTATTCCGTTTATTAAGAATGTCTGGTATTAACTTTGTGGCGAATCCTTTAGTTAATATTCACTTGCAAGGTCGTTTTGATACTTATCCAAAGCGTCGCGGTATTACTCGTGTAAAAGAGATGCTAGAAAGTAATATTAATGTTTGCTTTGGTCATGATGATGTTTTTGATCCTTGGTATCCATTAGGCACAGCAAATATGCTTCAAGTCTTACATATGGGACTGCATGTTTGCCAATTAATGGGCTATGGTCAAATTGATAATGGGTTACAGTTAATTAGTCATAATAGTGCGAAAACATTGGCCTTAACGGACTACGGTGTTGAAATAGGAAATAGTGCAAACTTTATTATTTTGCCCGCAGATAATGGATTTGATGCCTTACGCCGTCAAGTACCTGTACGTTATTCAATTCGCCACGGTAAAGTGATTGCACAAACAGAGCCGGCGAAAACAGAAATTATGTTAGATAAGCCAACAGCGATTAATTATAAATAATCTAACAAGTTGGATTTTCGAATAACAGATAAAACGGATAAGTCGATTAATCACTTATCCGTTATTTTTTTATAAAGATTTAATACCTGTTTTCTTTTTATTTTGCTAAATATTTTGCTAGATAAATAAAAATTCGCTTATTCATATTTGTGTAAAAATAAACCATTGCAGATTTATTCGATTCAACTAGAATAACGCATGGTTAGATCCTCTCCGTATTACTGCGGCTGCTATCCCTTTAATCTGAGAGGTTTTTTATGTCTATACCAAGAGATCGTGGTTGGCGCCAATGTGTTAACCGCAAAAATAAACATCAAGAAATGGGTTGTTCTCGAGTGATGTTTAAACCAGAAAAAAAATGGTCTAATTTATATACTCGATCACTAAAAATGACCAGAGCTGCGCAACTTGGAATTGAATACCCAAGAATTTCTCGTAGTCAGCGTCGATTAAATGCGTTATCTGATAGTGAGTAATGATGAATATCTTATTTATTTGCAGTAAAAATCAATGGCGAAGCCCAACCGCAGAACTGTTGTTTGCAGATAGAGAAGGCATTAATACACTTTCGGCAGGTATGCGCAAAGATGCGCTATGTGTGGTTGATAATGAATTACTAAAATGGGCTGATTTAGTGCTTGTCATGGAATCTAAACATTTAAATCGATTATCTGCTCATTTTCCGACGACCATGCGCTATAAAAAAGCACATGTATTAGGAATACCTGATAATTATCGCTTTAACGATCCGGCATTAATTGAACTTCTCGAACAGAAAATTCAGCCTTATTTACCGATGGAAGCTCAACTTTCAACGAAATAATGCTTTTAATCTTGATAAAAAAACGCTCAGCTTAAAAATTAAGACTGGGCGTTTTTTATGCCTTGAATATTCTGTGTATAAGAAGAGTGAGTTTAAATTTCTATTTTCTTATATTTATCAGCTGTTTTTTCTAATCAGCGCAGCTAATTGAGCCAGTTCTTCATCACTCGCGCGTTCAAAATCATGCGATGAAAGATATCCAGGGTATTTCTCAAAGAAAATCTTTTGTTTATTTTCAATAGGCGCCCATTTTGTCATATCACCTGTGCCGTGCATCGGGCTAAGTTTACTATGAACATGATCAACCCCAAACCCTTCAAAAAACATTCCTGAGCGTGAAACATCGGGAAATGTTTTATCTAAGATTTTTGCTACTTTTTTTGTCGCGATAACCAATAATGCTAAAGCTTCATCGTTTAAATCAAACGCATAACTCGGGTAGTGCTTTTTGGGAATAACAACGGTAAAACCTTTGGTATTGGGAAAAATAGAGAGGAAAGCAAGATGATGATCATCCTCCCAAATTTTATGGCAAGGCGCTTTACCCGCAACGATTTGGCAGAAAATACAGTTATCCATAGTTGTAGCCTCATATCTATATTCTACATACTTCAACTTATTGAATTACTTAGCGTATAAGGTGATTAAAGTAGATTTCTTTCTGCTAAATCAAGTGCGAAGTAAGATAGAATTAAATCTGCACCTGCACGTTTAATTGAGCCTAAAGTCTCCATTACCACACGATCTTCATCGATTGCACCCGCTAATGCCGCAAATTTAATTTGCGCATATTCACCGCTGATTTGATAAGCTGCTAAAGGTAATAAAGTACGTTCACGCACATCGCGAATAATATCTAAATAAGCGCCTGCTGGTTTTACCATCAGCATATCAGCGCCTTCTTGCTCATCAATTAATGATTCACGGATCGCTTCACGGCGGTTCATTGGATTCATTTGATAAGTTTTACGATCACCAATTAAACGAGAGCCTGCTGCATCGCGGAAAGGACCATATAAGGCAGAAGCAAATTTAGTCGAGTAAGAAACAATACCTGTGTCGCTAAATCCTGCTTTATCAAGTGCGGCACGAATAGCAGCGACTTGGCCGTCCATTGCCGCTGATGGCGCGATAAAATCAGCACCCGCTTGTGCAGCAGCAACAGCTTGAAGCCCTAAATTATAGATAGTTTCATCATTATCAACATGTTCACCATGTAAAACACCACAGTGACCATGTGATGTGTATTCACAAAAACAGGTATCAGACATGACAATCATTTCTGGTACGGCATCTTTACAAATACGAGACATGCGAGAAACTAAACCGTCACTTTTCCAAGCATCACTTCCTGTTTCATCAAGGTGATGTGATACGCCAAAAGTCATAACAGTTTTAATGCCTGCTTTTGCAATGCGTTCAATTTCATAAGCAAGGCGTTTTTCAGGAATACGAACGACACCTGGCATGCTTTTTATCGGTTGGTAATCATCAAGCCCTTCTTCTACAAAGATAGGCAGAGCGAGATCATTTTTAGTCAGAGTTGTTTCTTGAAAGAGCGCGCGCAGGTTTTCTGACTGGCGTAGTCTTCTTAAACGCTGGATGGATTGTTCGTTGCTCACAATATCTCCTTTTTATGGCCAGTACTAACAAGTATTTACCGAGGTATTATAGACCTTAATATCCATAGATAGAATACTCGTCATATTTGAAGTTGTAGCGTTGTTGGCTACGTTCATTCGCACTAGTCACATACTTATGTATGCTCCTAGCGACTCATTCACTTGTCGCCTAGCTACATTTTGAATTATTTAGAGTATAGAAAGTTAGTTATAGAATAGAGGAATAGAGGAATAGGTGAGGGGAAAATAAAAAAGAGCAGGATAATTTCTACTCTTTATATTGATTTTTACCCATTCTTTGATGAGAAGATTATTTTTTGGGCTCTTCTAATGCTGCAACCATTTGAATTTTACAAGCTGCAACAATTTGAGTTAAACCATCTTGGAACTCTGCGCGAGAACCAATTTCAGATTTGGCTTCACGTAAAGAATTAACAACCTCAATAGCACCTTCAGTGAATTGTGCTTCAGTTGCTTCCAGTTTTGCAAAATCAAATTTCTTTGCACTCAGAGAGGCCATTGCATCTTTAGCAATTTTCTCTGCTGGCTCTTTTGTATCATAAGCTTTAATTGAGATATCTTTAAAAGTATCGCAGTAATCATCAGCCATTTTTGTTGGGTTTGCAAAAGCAACAGCAGGTAATAATAGCAGAGATAAGAGAAGTGGTTTCATTTTAGCCTCATGTTTATTTTTTAGTACATATTTATTGAGTGTAACATATAAACAGGAGTGACGATAAATCAGAAAAAGTGTAAAAATATAAATAGTTAATATTTTTAATCCTATTGGTTTTAGCTGCTTTCGCTATAATTGTGTTTAGGGACAATAAGCTAGCAAATTTTGACTTAATAAAACTTTACAATTTACAATATATAAAATAACTCAAAATACAATAATATTAGGATTTATCTTTATTTACATTTTATACGATTAATTTTTATTTGTGTTAAAAGTAACAAAATGTGCGCTTTAAATATAAAAAACAGAATAAAAAAGTTAAGTGATTATCAGTTATCATTGAGATAATTTTAATACATTGTATTTAATAAGTTAATTTATGTTCGTGTTGGCAATGATGGCAAGATTTCTAATTCTATTATTTAATCCAAATAACATTAAAATTTTTAAACAAAAATAAGTTTTGATAGTGACTATTGGTTAAATACACCAAAAGAAAACAAACTCATTATCATTTGGATGATATGAAAATAATTTGAATAGAAATATTGAGGTGGGTAAAAGAAAAAAATCCCCTCTATAAAGATAGAGGGGTAGCTAAATGAATAAAGAATGGTTTATTTCGAGATTAAGTATATAGGAAATTTGAAATCAAAATTTGTTTATTTGTGCAGCACAAAAAGATTAGAAAATAGAATAAAAATATGTACGAGTACTCAATTCGAAAATAAATGTATTATTGACGATAGGCTGTCTTAATTTGGCTAATCGTATTACGGAATGTTTCTGCTTGTTTTTCATCATCAACTTCTGCAATAGCACGTTCAATGTTTAAAATAACACGTCCAGCATCTGCTTGACCTAATGCTTTTAACATATAGGTGACTAGTGTTTTTAAGCAAGCCACTTCTTCTGCCAATGTTTCTACATCTGCTTGTGTTTTAAACTTCTCGTTCATTATCTACGTTCCTTTGTCTTTAATTTATAAATCATATCAGGCTAGGTCATTAGAATAGCAAAGTCTCAGCAAGGTATGAATAGCGATAATGAAAGCATTTTATCATATTGAATTTGTTAGCATGATAAAAAGACAAAATAGCCAGTGATCCCATTTATTAGTCGAAATCAGGCTATACTTTGAACGTTATGCTTTTAACGTTAATACAAACAAAATGTGGTAGAGCAACCATTGCGAGTAATAAGAAAAATGCAGAAAAAGGGAAAATAATATGAATGAAGAACAATTATTACAGGCTATCACTCATTATCCCGCACTTTATCAGCGCAAATCAGGAAATACACATAAAGGAACATTCGGCACATTAGGCATTGTAGGCAGCTCAGAAGGAATGAGCGGTGCTATTGTGTTAGCAGGTAAAAGTGCATTGAAAGCAGGGTGTGGAAAGGTATTTCTTGGTTTTGCTCAATCACAACTTCCTATCCCTTTTATTGATAGTGCACCAGAGCTTATGCTTAAAACAGCACAAGCGTTGATAAATCAGCAAGATATTTCTGCTTGGGCGATTGGGTGTGGATTAGGATTATCTGCAAATTCTGAAGAAATCTTATCAATAGCTTTAGCTCAGCGTAATGAAAATAGACCTTATGTTTTTGATGCGGATGCATTAGTGTTAATGGCTAAGCTTAAATCAGAACTCTCACTTAATCAGCACTGTGTATTAACACCACACCCTAAAGAAGCGTCTATTTTGCTTAATTGCACGCTAAATGATATTCAAAATAATAGAGAAGAAGCGGCGAAAGAAATTGCGAAGATTTATCATTGCTGGGCAATTATCAAAGGTCAACATACCGTAGTGACTTCTCCGAAAGGGGAAATCACAATTAATACAACTGGTAATAGTGGATTATCAACCGCAGGGAGCGGTGATGTGCTAACAGGCATTATGGGAAGTTTTTTAGCACAAGGAATGACAATGGCGGATGCGGTGAGAAGTGCTGTTTGGATACATGGAATGTCGGCGGATATTTTAGTTAAAAAAGGTATTGGACCAATCGGATTAACTGCATCAGAATTGATTGATACTATCCGGAATATTCGCAATCAAATATGGACATTATCACAACAACATAATGCAAACTATTTTGAATAATCGCTTTTATTTTTTAGCTTAACGTATTAATAATTAAAGTAGGTTTATATTAAGATTAGGTTGTTTTTAGTTAATTCACTCACAGTAATCTTTGGGTTATTGCGATAGGATTAAGGCAAATGGAGAGTTAAGAGGAGTTATTATGTATAAAACGATTTTAGTGCCTATTGATATTGTGGAAGAAGAGTTAACCAGTAAAGCGGTACGACATGCTGTGTATTTAGCCAAAGAAACAGGAGCTAATTTACATTTAATTCATGTTCTTCCTATCTCTTCAGCAATCATTAATGCTTATTCATTGGGTTATCCAGAAATTAAAGATAAAGCGACAGTGAAAGCAGAGAATGATATGCAAATGTTGGTAGATTCGGTGGATTTGCCTGCTGAAAAGGTCGCTTATACGGTTACTTTTGGCTCACCTCGTGATGAAATTTTGGTCACAGCAAAAGATATTCAAGCAGACTTAATTGTGATTGGTTCACGTAGACCTAATATTAGTACTCATTTATTAGGCTCAACGGCAGCGGGTGTTGTTCGCTATGCTGAAATTTCAGTGTTAGTTGTTCGTTAATATATTACTAATATGCTATGAGCATCCCTCATAGCATATATTTTAGTTTTTTTGCGTAGCTTATCTTATTTATTCAATAAGCAGTTTATTGAATAAACAGTCTAGAAAGTGGATAAGAATGGAAAAATTTACCGAAGAACTTTTAAGGCTCGATCATTTTATTCTACGCATCTTACGCTATTATGTAATAGGCTCTATTTTCTTTTTCTTAGGATTATTACCCGGCGTATTAGGGTTTTATTTAATTGAAGGGCATACCTTTATGGAGTCTTCATTAAATGCAATCTCTATGTTAAGTGGTCAGCCAGTAGAGCCAGCACCTGCAACCCCAACAGGGCGCTTTTTTATTGCAATCTATGGTTTATTTCTTCAGTGTGTTTTTATTTTATCGATTGGGCTTGTAGTGACACCTTTTATTCATCGACAATTGCATAAATGGCATCTTGAGGAAGATTAAATAAGCAAGCTGTGGGTTTAACGCTACAATAATAAACAGACAATAATCTGATAATGAGGAGTTGCTATGTACAAGACAATTCTAGTACCTGTTGATATTTCAGAAGATGAGTTAACGACTAAAGCCTTACAACACGCTGTTTATATTGCTAAATTAGAAGGCGCAAAACTACATCTTTTCCATGCTATTCCTGATATTTCACGTTTCTCTATTAGTTATAGTTACCATTATGACATGCTCAGTTCTTTTGCAAATAAAGCACTTGAGCGTGTACAAGAACAACTGCAAGAATTAGCTAATGGTATTGATTTGCCAAATGAACAAGTTGAATTTTCAGCTGTATTTGGTTCTGCGAGAGATAAAGTTTTAGAGCTGGCTGAAAAAATTCATGCTGATTTGATTGTAATAGGCTCTCGTCGTCCAAGTATTTCAACACACCTATTAGGCTCAAATGCATCAGGTATTGTCGCTTATGCTAAACAATCCGTATTAGTTGTTCGCTAAAATCTTTATAAATATTAGAAAATAGTATGAAGCCCCTAGATATCTATTTAGGGGTTTTTTATTTTTGCATTTAAGCATTGCCATTTTAAATTGATTTGCGCTTGTGATTGCTTATTAATGCGGTTTTATTTTAAATACTCGGATCTTTATTGATTGAGAATGATAGTCATTCTAAATTGAGGTGATTATTATTAATTAGAGATGAGTATTATGTTGAATAATAAAAATTTTGTTGTTATGGATGTTGAACAATTTCCTGTTATTACGATGAAAATTTTTCCAGAAACATTGGAAGATGCAAATAACTGGACTGCAGAAATGGATGTTGTACTAAACGAAAAAAGAAAATTTGTCTTGGTTTACCCATCTATCAACAAAAAGGATAAAGAGCATAAAAAAGAAGATATGGAGGGGATGAAAGCGGTTAGGCGCTGGCTTAAAGAGGGGAAAACGCTTCTTAGTGAATATTGCGCTGGCATGATAATGACCGCCGATCCACAAAAAAATGATAAAGAGCAATTAGTACAACTCTCTTCTGTTATTTCTGCTGTTTATGGTGTTTCTGTATTTGTTGCAGAAACGCTGGATGGATCGTATATCCAAGCTGATGAATTAATGAAGTAATTAAATCTTATTAATTTCCTGCATTAAATTAGTTTATAAAGCACTTGTATGAGTGCTTTTTTATTAAAATAGCGATAGCTATTTGATGATGCGATTTAAAAACAAGAATGGGTATTTATCATTGTATTGTACTTTCCTATGCCAATATTTATGGCTATCCATCGATAAAATTGATCTACCTACAGCCTAAAATATTTTATTTGTTCATAATAGTATTGAAAGATAATAGAGCGAGAAACGAGCTATGCTGATAAACTTTATATTAGCAATGGCTCGTTTTTGATTAAAACTAAGGCATAGTATGGATAATGAGATAATGGCGGAGTGCACAGCCATTTCACAAGATAAACAGCGTGAAATTACCAAGTTATGTATTCAAACTGCGTTGTTGCTATTGCAACATGGCGCAGAAAGTATGCTGGTTGAACAGCTTTCAACCCGTCTAGGTTTAGCTTTAGGTGTACATCAAGTCGAAAGCGCAATTTCTGCTAATGCAGTTGTATTAACCACGATTGTTAACGGGCATTGCCAAACATCAACACGAAAGATAGTCGACCGTGGCATTAATATGCATGTTGTGACAGAAGTTCAGCATATTGTTATTTTGGTTGAACATCATCTTGCAGATATTCATGAAGCCAGAAAACGCTTTGAGCATATAAAACCATTACGTTATCCACGTTGGACAATTATTTTTATGGTTGCCTTATCTTGTGGTTGTTTCTCTAAATTAAATGGTGGTAATTGGGATGGCTTTTTAGTTTCTGCCATTGGTGGTGGTCTTGGTATGTTTGTACGCCAAGCATTAACACATCGCCAAATGAATCCATTAATTAATTTCTGTATTACGGCATTTGTAGCGACTTCAGTTTCAGGGCTATTATTAAAGCTCTCTTATTTTCAAACTACAGCGACTATTTCAATGGCTGCTAGCGTCTTATTGTTGGTTCCCGGATTTCCTTTAATTAATGCCGTTGCTGATATGTTTAAAGGGCATGTTAATACTGGCTTAGCGCGTTGGGCAATGGCAACAATGTTAACATTGGCAACCTGTCTAGGCGTTATTTTAGCCATGGCAGTATGGGGGTTAAGAGATTGGGCATAATAACGATAATTCTTACCCTGATTGAAGATATGATTTTAGCTGCTATTCCTGCGGTGGGTTTTGCAATGGTATTTAATGTACCTTCAAGGGCATTAAAATATTGCGCATTATTAGGCGCAATAGGCCACGGCTTTCGTACTATTTTAGTGATGAGTGGTATGAACATTGAGTGGGCAAGTTTTTGTGCTGCTATTTTAGTGGGGTGCATAGGTATTCAATGGTCACGCTGGTGGCTTGCACACCCTAAAGTCTTTACTGTTGCAGCGGTTATTCCTATGTTCCCTGGAATAAATGCATATATAGCGATGATCTCAGTGGTGAAGTTAACGCAAATTGGTTATAGCGCGGAAATTTTTGAAGCTTTAGTTACTAATTTCCTTAAAGCTTCATTTATTGTCGGTGCGCTCTCTATCGGGCTATCCTTGCCGGGATTATGGTTGTATCGCAAGCGTCCGAGTGTATAAAAGCTTATACGGCGTGTTGTAGCGAATTTAATGTAATATCTAGCTCATTTTTGTCGGAAATAATAATTTGAATTCGTAATTTATTCTCAGATTCTAAACTGGCATGCGCTTTAACATCTTCGTTATTCGCATGCTTTTTTGTTATCTCGACTAATTCGTCCATCAAATTCAGCATATTCTCATTCATTTTTAAATTTCTCCAAATCATTGATGGAGTAAACCATAGCAAATCCCTTTTGCGTTAATGTCGAGAATAACGGCTTTTTCTATCACCATTCACACTTATTGTTTTATTTTTTATACAAAAAATAGCAAGAAAGATTGCCCAAAATAAATCAAAAAAAGATAATATTAGGCAAAATAAAAATAAGATTATCAGTTGGTTATTAAAGATAATTCTTATTGGGTTTAATAAAATAAAGAGTAAGGCAGATACCACTTTGAGAAAAATATTACACTATACCGCGGTTGTGTTGGGTTTATTTGTTATTGGGCTAAATGTTCAAGCACAAGCCCCTGAAAATTTCACGAAAGCGAAAGAGATAGCAAAAGAACGTATTTATTATGATCAGAATCAAAAATCACAAGGAACGATTTATTGTGGTTGTGATTGGGAATGGGTAGGGAAATCGGGAGGTCGTGTTGATTTAGCCAGTTGTGGTTATCAAGTGAGAACACAGCAAACAAGAGCGGCTCGTATTGAGTGGGAACATATTGTTCCAGCATGGGTTTTTGGGCATCAACGTCAATGTTGGCAAAATGGAGGTCGAACTAACTGTGTGAAAAACGATCCTGTTTTTGGCAAAATCGAAGCCGATTTACATAACTTAGCGCCATCTATTGGTGAAGTTAACGGTGATCGTAGCAATTTTAGTTTTGGACAATTACCCGCTCAAGCACCTTATCAATATGGGCAGTGTCGTAGTCGTGTTGACTTTGCTTCTCGCACTTTTGAACCTCGTAATGAAGTCAAAGGCCAAGTGGCAAGAGTTTATTTCTATTTACACGACCGTTATAACCTCTCAATGTCACGTCAGCAGCAACAGTTATTAATGGCTTGGGATAATGCGTATCCACCAACCGCATGGGAAAAAGAGCGTGATAGCCGTATTGCTCGTATTGTTGGATATCATAATCCTTTTGTAACGGGTGAAATGAAATGGCAATTAGGGCATAAAAATAGTGGTGCAGGATTATCTGCAACAAATAGTACGCCAGTGACTAGAGCCAAAGTGGAAACACCGAAACAAGCCAGTACACCACAATCGGGAGACATTAAGGGTAATGTAAATAGCAAGATCTACCATTTTGCACATTGCTCAGGTTATAAAACAATGTCAGATAAAAATGCGGTTTTATTTAAAACAGAGAGTGAGGCCATTAAGGCAGGTTACCGTTTAGCTAATAACTGTAAACAGCCTTAATCGTAATTATTTAGATTACATCCAACGACGAACGTGGCGACAATATTGTTGCCACGCTTGTGGAAATAATTCACTTAAGATTTTCTCTTCACGCACTATCGTATAGCGATCAGTAATAAAGTAAAACGCAATTGCCGCGCCCAAAAATCCCCAATTACCAAAAATAAAAAATAACCCAATACTAATATCTAAGAAACCGAGATACATAGGATTGCGACTTATTTTATAAGGGCCACTTATTACTAATTGTCGAGGGGTGTGATTGGGGTTAGGAGAGGTTTTTTGTTTAATAAAAAATGAGAGGCAATAAAAAAGCCAGATCCCTGAAGTCGTAATGGTGAGCAAACCGAGGTAAAAAAAGAAGCCCATTTTGAGAGAGCCAGAGTGAAGTTCAAAACCAATAAATGGAATTAGGTTAAGTAATAACCAATAAACAAAAGGTAATCGCAAGAAATTCATTTACTTCCCCCTAAAATAACACTTAATTGTTATTTTTATGTTAAGTCCATCTCGTTATAAATCATTTCAGTATTGAAAATATTTTTCTTTTGTCATTATACTGTCATAAAGCTTCGTTAATTTTCACTCTAACTCCATGATGGGGAATATGAATGACAGAAGCAATGGAAATATCTCGTTACTCACAGAAAACCGGCAACAACCGTTCATTGATGTTTAATGTTCAGGATTGTGACCGGTTTTTTTGTTTTTTGCGACTAAACAGGGTCTGAAGGGGACTCATCGGTAAGTGAATGGAATATAAACAGAGATGTCGATGACTTTTTGAAGACTAACAAGGATAAATTCCACTATGAGTAGACAAAAAGCAGCAACACGTTTACGCCGAGAAAATAAACGTACCTCACGTAAAGAGCAACGTAATGGGGCACATCGAGATAATGTTATGGTCTTACCAGGATTTGGGGATATCAATACAATTGGTATGGCCAGAGAAAAGCGTGATGAGAGGGTGTTATCTCCTCGCAACGAAGCACAACGCCAATATATAAATGCAATTAAACACCAGAATCTTATTTTTGCCACAGGGGAAGCGGGCTGTGGTAAAACCTTTCTCAGCGCTGCAATGGCTGCCGATGCCTTAATTAATAAAGAAATAGAACGTATCATTGTTACTCGACCTGTGTTGCAAGCTGATGAGGATCTTGGTTTCTTACCCGGTGATATCGCTGAAAAGTTTGCACCCTATTTTCGTCCTGTCTATGACGTATTAGTCAAACGTTTAGGTGCTTCATTTTTACAATACTGTTTAAGACCTGAAATCGGTAAAGTCGAAATTGCGCCTTTTGCTTATATGCGAGGCCGTACTTTTGAAAATGCATTTGTTATTTTAGATGAAGCGCAAAATGTGACGGTAAATCAAATGAAGTTATTTCTAACTCGTATGGGTGAAAATGTTACAGTGGTTGTCAATGGAGATATTACCCAGTGTGATTTACCCTCAAATGTAAATTCAGGATTAGCAGATGCTCTTATTCGATTTGAAGCCAATAATCGTGTAGGCGTGATTAAATTTATGCAAGAAGATTGTGTACGCTCTACATTATGCCAACATGTATTAGCTGCTTATAATGATTAAATAGAGCATGGGAATTTTTGTATACATTTAAAAAGGCTGCATACTAATGTGGCCTTTTTATTTGTTGATTTTTCTTGATGTGATTTATCTTTTTATTAATTGTGGAATATTTAATTTGAATAAAAAATTCCAAAATAAATAAATCCATGATTATTCTTTTTATGACTTGTTATTAATAAATTAATTGTTATTGTTCTTTTATTTATGATTTTTTAATTGGATAGTAATGCTAAATATTAATACATTTATATATTAACTAAATATAACGCTGGATTTAGTTTGACTTAAGTCACAGATTTAAAAAAGCGGATAAATTCATTTGTTGGTTTTTTAAATTATGACTAATATCAAATTGACTAGGGTCTCCTTTCATCACCTTTAGTTAATGATGGCAATAATAGAAGCTTATTTTTGCTAATTAAATATTTGTCTATTCTTGGGGTTATATATGCTTAAAAATAAACTCCCACTGTCATTATTATCAGTGGCTATATTGTCGACGTCGGCATTTGCTGCAACCAACAGCGCTGGTGGAATAATCTCTTTCTCTGGTGCTATTAGTGATACCACCTGTACAATTAATGGAGGAAACAGTGCGGACTTTTCTATTTTATTAGATCCTATTACCGTAACAGATGCTGGAACAACGGCGAGTACTGTTATTGCCAAAAACCAAAAAGAGTTTGCTTTGACATTCTCTGATTGTGCTCCTGCATCTACGCCAAGTGGAAGTAATTTAAAGATACATTTCTCATCTGCAAATACTATTTCCACCAGTGGATTATATTTAGTCAATGATACCGCGAATGAAAATGATCCATTAGTGGCAAAGAATGTTGGCTTTAGTTTATCAACACCTGCGGCGCCAACAGTTGCTATACCATTGAACGCAACTTTTGATACAGGTATTAAAGGCGACAAAACCGCCCCTGATTCAGATACTTTACGTTTAATTGCCAGTTACTATAAAACAAATGCGACAGCCGCTAAAACAGGGCCAGTACACTCTAACGTTATCTATACTGTTTCTTATTTATAATATAAAAAAACCAGACTCAATATTGGGTCTGGTTTTTTAGGATGTTTATAATGAAAAAGTTAATCGTTTTTTTAATGGCATTGATGTTACCAACGAGTGTATTTGCTAATATTATTATTAATGGTACACGGGTTATTTATTATGAAGGAACCGATAGTGTTAATCTTCAATTAACCAACAATGGTGATTTAGCTTCACTCGTGCAAAGTTGGATAGATGATGGTGATATAAACTCCACACCTGAAGATGCAAACTCTCCTTTTTATTTATACCCACCAATTGTAAAAATAGCAGGTAGGCAAGGACAAACATTAAGAATAAAAAATTCTAATGAAAAATTATCAGGAAATGTTGAACAAGTATACTATTTAAATATTCTCGACATTCCAGAAAATGCCGAAGCGTTAAAAGGAAAAAGCTATTTGCAATTAGCGATGAAAACAAGAATTAAAGTTTTTTATCGTCCTAAAGATTTAACTGATAAGCCAGAACTTGTTAATGAGAAAATAACTTATCAATTAAATGGTGATAAAGTTTTAGTTAAAAATAACTCACAGTATCATTTCACGATAGCCTCGATTTCTACACAAGAGACACCCCGTGTTACGCTTGTCGATTCTGAGATGATCCCGCCGTTATCTTCTCGTGAGTTACCTTTAATTAATAAATTAAAAAGTAATTCCGCTGTTGTTATTTATGTTGATGATTTTGGTGTCTATAAATCACAGAATATTAAACTCTAATAGAGATAACATCGTGAATAATTCAAAATACCTCTCGGTTCTTATTTTTTTAGGAATACAAAATTATACTCAAAATCTGTATGCAGAGGGATTTGACACATCTTTATTAGTTGGAAAATCAAAGCATGGCGATATTTCACGATTTTATATTGATGATAAAGTACCTGAAGGAAAGCAACTTGTTGATGTGTATGTCAATCAGGTGTGGAAAGGGCAATTTGAAGTCAATGTGCTAGGGAATAATGCGGGGATTAGTTTTGAGTCGGATGATGTGAATAAGCTAGGTTTAAATTTATCTTTGTCGGCAAAGCAAAAAATAGCACAGCAAAAAACAATTTTATCTAATGAATTGGCGACGGGAGTTGCTTCAACATTAGATATTAATAGATTAAGACTGGATATCACAGCACCTCAGATTTCTGTTAAACAATCAGAAGTGGGATATGTTGATCCCAGTTATTGGGAACAGGGTATTTCAGCTCTGATTTTGTCTTACAACTTAAATTACTATAATTACAAAGAAAAAAAAGGAAATAAAAGTAATAACGAGAGCTTTTTTGCCAATATTAATTCAGGAATTAACTTAGGGGCATGGCAGTTTAGAGACGAGTCTAACTATACTTATTATTCTCATGGTAAAAGCCAATGGAAAAATAATACTCGCTATATCTATAAAGCATTAAGCCAGATAACAGCAGGATTAACGATAGGTGATTTTTATACACCAGCCGCACTCTTTACCAGTATTTCATTTAGAGGCGCTTCATTGGCGACCGAAATGGGAATGCTACCTAATTCAAGTCAAGGGTTTGCACCTATTATTCGTGGTGTTGCACAAACAAACGCATTAGTGAGTGTTTATCAAAACGAAAACTTAGTTTTTCAGGAAAATGTGCCCCCTGGTGAATTTTCTTTTCGTGATATTCAGCCAACAGCTGGTGGTGGTGATCTGTTAGTGGTGGTTCAAGAAGCGGATGGCAGAAGAGAGTCATTTACTGTGCCATTTTCAGCCGTTCCCGATATGCTAAAAGAAGGTGTATATCGCTATAACGTGATGGTGGGGGAGTCACGTATTAATAATACTGATTATCGACCTAAATTTGCACAAGGTGAATTCCATTATGGTGTCAATAACCTTGTTACGCTTTATGCAGGGGGAATTGCCAGTGAAGACTATTATTCGGCATTGATTGGTAGCGGTTGGAATTTCAAATTTGGGGCGATTTCAGCCGATATAACTCATGCAAGTGCAGATCTACAAACAGGCAAAAAAACAGGGCAAAGTTTTCGTCTTGCATATAGCAAATATATGGATGCCACACTAACTAATTTAACACTGGCGGCTTATCGTTACTCTACCCGTGATTATTATAGCTTTGTGGACTCAATTTACTCTCATGATAATTACCAAGCTTGGAAAGATTATCAAAATGATCTTGCTCAACAGCAGGGAAATAATAATGCTGCATCTGATTTGGATCTCACAACATTTGATGCACTACGCGGCTCTAGAGCAAAAAATACGTTTACCATAAACCTTAATCAATATTTAGGCGGCCAGCGAGGTGTTATTTTCCTTTCAGGAACGCATCGAAATTATTGGAATACTGATGAGAGTAATCGAGAGTATCAACTAGGTTACTCAAATAACTATAAAGATATTGCTTATAATCTTTCGGTATCAAAATTAAGAAATTACGATAATAAAGAAGAAACTCGTTATTATTTAAATGTCAGTGTGCCCATTTCATTCTTTGATAAAAGAGCAAATATTAATACTTCGGTTTATGCCACTGATTCACGCTATCAGCAATCTACATTGAGTATGAGCGGAACAGCAGGTAAAGATGACTTGGTTAATTATACCTTAACAGGCTCTAATCAGACGGGTGGGAATAATTTAGTCGGTGCTAATGTGAGCTATCGCCATCCTTATAGCACTTTATCTGCCTCTTATACTGAAGCAAATAATTATCGTCAAGGTGGACTGGGAACCCGAGGAACTATTGTTGCTATACCTAGTCATATTGCATTTTCTGGGGATACTGGAAAAACTTATACTATTATTGAAGCGCCTATGGCGAATAATATGATGGTTAATGGGAATAAATCGACATTAACCAATAATCAAGGTGTTGTTTTAGTCGCGAATACGATCCCTTATCGAACGAATACTTATATATTAACAAATACAGAATACCCATCGAATGCAGAAGTTTTAGGAAATATAACGCATGTTACGCCTTATTTAGGTGCTGTTAATCATCTCACATTAACCACGGATCAGCGTAAAACGTTCATTATCAGAGCTTCTTTAGAAAATGATGAAAGCTTACCTTTTGGTACTGAAGTTTTAAATAATAAGAAACAGAGTATCGGTTATGTTGGGCAATCGAGTGTACTTTATTTAAAAAGTGATGCGTTACCTTCTTCTGTCTCAATTAAATTAAATGAGGCAGGAAAAACAGAGTGTGTGATTAATCATTTAGTTAATACGATGGATAAAAATAGTAATATCTGTCGATAAAGGAAAGTCTTATGAAATCATCTGCCTTTATATTTTTAATGCTATTAGGAACAATAAGCCATCAGGCAATCGCTAACTGTAAACCCGATAGCACTATTACTGCACCCAACGTTAATTTTGATTTATCTGCGGATTTAAATAGTACTTCAACAACGATCACAAAATCGAGTAGAACAACATTTCCAGGTACATATAAATGTACAGCAAGAGGATTATTATTTCCTAATACAGTGGGTATCGCCTCACCTTTTAATGATGGACGGACGGGAACAATTGGTTTTAATGGTGGTAAGCAGTTTGTTTCTATTACGTTAACGTCATTAGAAAAAGATAACGTAACGAATATTCCAGCGGGAACACATCCTGCTTCAGATTTAGATACTAACTTTACATTGAAATTTACGTTATTAAGTAGTAAACCTTCGACCAACTACACTGAAGTCAGTGGCAGTACAGCAATTGTTACACCCGTTATTTTAGCCTCTGATGCATCAAGTTTGGGGCTTGTTCAATGGTTATTGACTATTGTCACTAAATTAGTTCAATTTTTATTAACGTGGCAGTGGCCGGTTGATCAAAACGATATTTTCTTACAGCCGATGCAAATTACATATAATCCTGTAATGACAACATGTAATTTTTCTAATGCAGGTTTAATTGTTTCATTGCCGTTAATTAGCGTAAAAGATGCAAAAACGGTAGATAACGGTAGATAAAGCAGGATATACCCCTTTTACATTAAACTTTACTTGCCAAGATTTTTTGAGCGGTTCAAAAGCATCACGTAATATTAATATGTTTTTATCAAGCCAAAATTTATTGGCAACGGATAAAACCGTATTAACCAACACAACAACGCAAGGTGCGAATGGTGTCGGGTTCCGTGTCGTAAAAAGTGATAACACCGCAAGCCCGCTTATTTTATCTGACAATATTAATACACAAGGTAGTGCGACTAGTATTTTTAGTGTTAATCAAGGTGGCACCATATCCTCTGCATTTTCGATAAATATGGGCGCTTATTATTATCCTTATAATATTAATTCAGTAACTCAAGGAAAAATGACAAGTGCGGCAACACTTGTAATGTCTTACGATTAATAAGCCATAAAAAATGGAAGCGAAAATGAAAGGTGTTTTAATTCTATTATTCACGTTGATAACACATTTTACTCATGCAAGTGTGGTACTTGAGCGCACTCGTTTAATACTTTCTACCAATAAATCGATAATATCGTTGCAAGTTTTTAATCGAAGTGAACAGCCGACATTAATACAGAGTTGGGTAGATGAAGGGAATATTGCGTCCACACCAGAAACGACAACAGCACCTTTTATTGTTATTCCACCTATGGCAAAAATAACTGCAAATGGTGGATTACAATTAAAAATACAACAATTAGAAAACCGGTTACCCAAAGATAGAGAATCTGTTTTTTATTTAAATGTATTAGATATTGCACCTAAACCAGAAAATAAAGAAAACCTCAGTACATTACAATTAGCATTGCAAACACGAATTAAACTTTTTTATCGTCCAGCACAACTTAAGTTAACCACCGAGGACGTTTTTAAAAAAATAGGGATAACTCATAATGGCGAATATTTAGAAATAAATAATCCTACAGCTTATTACTTTACAATTTCAAAGATTTATTTTGATGATAAAGAAGAGCTTTTAACAAATGCCATTATGGTTGCTCCTTTTGCAAAACAGCACATTCAATATCAAAAGCAAGCTGATATGAACCAAGTAATTACTGTTATCTATATAGATGATGATGGAAATTATCAACAAGATAAGAAGAATATACATTAATTATATTTGAATAATAAGAAAGGCTGCATATTATTAAGGGAGTTAATATGCAGCCTGTACAGCCAACGCTTAGTCTTTAATTTATCGCTTAGCTTACGTCTTCGTTATCCATAACATGGTGACGTTCAGCGTGATAGCCTTCTTCGTCATAACCAAAACGCCAATAAGGAACGGCATAAATCAAGCTACGATCGTAACCATTATCACGACGAATATGGCGTCTTAATGCACGAATAATTTTGTCTTCACCTGCAATCCAAAATGCCACATTTTCAGCAGGTAATTCCCAAGACATAAATTCATTAATTAAGTTTTGAGTTTGTTCTTCAACAGAACCAATTAACCAGATTATCTCTAAGCCACTAGGACGTTTAATTTCTTGGCGATGCGTTTCGTCTTCTACTCGTATAACGACTTTCCCTTCAACATTAGGCTGCATGGCTTCAATTAAAGCCATTAAAGCAGGTAATGAACTTGGATCTGCTGCCATATAGTAATGTGACGCTGGTGCTAATAAAGGCTCAGGGCCACCTGGATTAGTGATCCCAATATAGTCGCCTTGCTTAGCATTTAGCGCAAAATGAATAGCAGGGCCTGCATCGTTATGTACTGCAAATTCAATATCTAACTCTTTTTGTTCAGGGCGAATAGCGCGAACACTATAAGTACGTACAATCGATCTTGGTTCGCCTTCAGGCCATTTAGGGCCTTTTTCAGAAAACCCTGGGACTGTTGGTTTAACTTGGCCTTCTAAAGGTAAGAATATTTTTAAATGTGCCCCCGCAGTATCTGTTGGGTAAGTATCTAAATCATCACTCGTAAAGGTGATACAACGCATTCCCGGTGTAACATCAGTAATGCGCTTTACTTGAACTAGGCGAGGAGGTGCTGGTTTATAAATACTCTTTTCTTGAGGTGTTTTTTTGTTACTCACGTTTTTTTACCTGACTCATTTAATTGTTTTATTGGCGTAGATATTATCATTTTCAATTAATAATGATAGTCATTATCAAAATTAACGTTGATTTAGTAAAGGAATGCGTGTTTTTTACTTATGTCTAGTGATTAGGTTCAAATTAACAATAAAGAAAAAAACTTAAAAATCAATGCAATAAGCTTAATGTAATAACTCTAAGGCATTAATTAAAAAGTCAGAGATAAATAAAAATACTAAATTACAATACGGAGGGAGGTGAATTGGTGTTCTTTTTTTAACGAAGGAATATTTTCAGATGGTTGTAACAAAGGTAGGAAAATCAATTAATACAGTGAGTAAACTTAATAAAGGTATACTCACTGTATTGTCATATTAATTCAGTACTAGATTAAGCTTTTGGATCTGGACCAAATCTGTTGTCACCTTTAGTACCTTCAAGGCACATAAAGACAAAAACAATTAATCCACCAACAGCAGGAATAAATGCAAGTAAGAACATCCAACCTGATTTATCTTGATCGTGGAAACGACGAATAGTCACTGCAAGGCTAGGCACGATGATAGCTAAAGAATAAATACCTATAATAATGCCTGCAATTGAACCCAGTGAACTCATTTCACCTGTATTCATATCTACTGATGAAATTAAAATAGCGTATAGAACAGCAATAATAATGGTATTTACTAGAGTAAACATCCAATATTCTTTTCTGCGAGCACGGCCTGAAAAGTTAGCGTAATTATTTTTAATGACTTCCAAATACCAATTCATGACTTCATCCTTAATTTAGTAGCAACAATACGTAAGCCTAGTGTAAGAGATCTTTCTTAGCAATTAAGATAAATCTAAATTATCAAAATATGTATTTTGAACAGACATTATCCATATCCACACTTTTAATAGGGTGTGGATTTAATTCTTGAGTTAATCATATGAGCATACCTGAATGACACATTTAGCGTGTCTCTATAGAATAATACAGATATGGATCCTCTAGGCGGCGATATCATAATTACTTTGGAAGCCTAATTCAACATTCATTCTATCTTATTTCTAGAGAAGAAGGCTTTTTATAGGATTATTTATATTTTTATTTATCGTAATACATGCATAAAAAAGATTTTATCTCTTATTGTTAATCAAAAATGATGTATTTAAAATGATTTTATCAAGGAGTTTGATTTAAATTTAGTTAATCATGGAAGAATAAAAATATTTGTTTTTGTATTTTCTTTTATAAAAAAATTATTTATATGAAATTAGCTGTTAAAAGAGCAATCTAATAAGAATAGGTTAAGTTTTAATGACATTAAACGGTAACCCACGATCTTAAATAAAGATAAAAGAGCTGAAGATAACTTCAGCTCTTTATTTACTTCATTTCTATTTTATAGCTTACCGTATTCGGCGCTAGTTAATTATATTGCTGTATGTACTTTGCCTTTACTTGACTTTCATTCCGGCTAACGTCATTAAAAAACGGAAGAGGGAAGACACAGCAAATAAGGCTAAAACACTACAAAACCAAATTGTAATCAACCATCCCCATTTTTTTAATAATGAGGGTTTACTTTGTATTTGTGGATCAGTGATAACCTTCTTCATAATTTGTTTTTCCTCTGAAAACGTAATAACTCCAGAATGTGTAAACGAGAATAATTGGAATAATAAACAATGCGCCAACTAGCATAAATCCTTGACTTTCTGGTGGTGCAGATGCTTCTACAAAACTAATTGCAGGTGGAATAATGTTAGGCCAAATGCTTATCCCTAATCCTGCAAAGCCTAAGAAAATTAAAGCTAGCGCACCAAAGAAAGGAAGGTAATGTCCTTGTTTTTTCACTGAGCGTAAAATTAACCAAGTGCTGTACAACACTAAAAGAGGAACAGGTAAAAAGAAGAACAGATTTGGTAATGTGAACCAACGTTCAGCAATTGCAGGTTGCGCTAATGGTGTCCATGCACTGACGGCTGCAATGACTGCAAGCATAATGAGTGTGAGAGGTTTAGCGACCTTATATAGACTCTGTTGTAAATGACCTTCGGTTTTCATAATCAGCCAGCCACATCCTAATAATGAATAGGCGATAACTAATCCAAATCCACAAAAGAGTGCAAAAGGGGATAACCAGTCAAAATAGCTACCCGCAAAGGCGCGATTAACAACCGGCAAACCTTGAACAACGCTACCCACGACAACACCTTGCATAAAGGTGGCTAAGATAGAGCCAAAGATAAATGCTTTATCCCAAAAGCCTTTATGACTGTCATCTGCTTTAAAACGAAATTCAAAAGCGACACCACGGAAAATTAATGCGACAAGCATTAAGGTTAAAGGCATTGCCAAGGCATCAAGAATAACCGAGTAAGCTAATGGGAAGGCACCAAATAATGAAGCTCCACCTAGGACTAACCATGTTTCGTTACCATCCCATACAGGGGCAACAGTATTCATCATTAAGTCACGATCTTGGTCACTTTTAATAAATGGATAAAGCATACCGATACCAAGATCGAAACCATCCATTACGATATACATTAAAGTACTAAATACGATAATGATGAACCAAATAACTGGTAAATCAATTCCCATGATGAACCTCCGGTGTACCTTTACGGATCAGTTTTAACATATAGGCATATCCAACACCGAATACAGAGCCATAAACAACTAAGAAGATCAGCAGGCTTATACTCATATGCATTTCACCATGTGCAGATACGGCATCTTGTGTTCGTTGTATGCCATAAACAACCCAAGGTTGACGTCCTACTTCTGTTGTAAACCAACCGGCAAGAATAGCGATAAGACCTGAAGGTGCCATTAAAAAAGTTAAGCGTAAGAAAGCTTTAGATTCATAAAGTTTCTTTTTATATCGCAGCCAAGTTCCCCATACACCCACTAAAATCATTAACATACCCAGACCAACCATAACGCGGAAAGACCAGAAAACGATAAGTGAGTTCGGTCGGTCTTCTTTAGGAAACTCTTTTAATGCTGGAATTTGTTTTTCTAAGCTGTGAGTTAAGATCATGCTGCCAAGATAAGGAATTTCTATCTTATATTTTGTTTCTTCAGCATCCATATCAGGCACGCCGAAGAGAATTAACGGTGTTGCTTCTCCTGGTTCATTTTCCCAGTGACCTTCAATTGCGGCAATTTTAGCGGGTTGATGTTTTAAGGTATTTAAACCATGGACATCGCCAATGAGTGCTTGAATTGGTGCTAAAATTAAGATCATCCATAAAGACATTGAAAGCATCTTTTTCATTGCAGATGTCTTATGACCTTTGAGCAGATGCCATGAAGCAGATGCAGCAATAAAGAAGGCAGAAGCGAGGAAAGCGGCAACACCCATATGAGCAAGGCGATAAGGGAATGATGGGTTAAAAATAACGGCTACCCAATCTACGGGAACGACTTGGTTATTTATAATTTCAAATCCTTGCGGTGTTTGCATCCAGCTATTTGAAGCCAAGATCCAAAACGTAGACATTAATGTACCTAATGCCACCATACAGGTTGCGAAAAAGTGAAGTTTTTCGCCTACTTTATTCCAGCCAAACAGCATCACACCTAAGAAACCGGCTTCTAAAAAGAATGCGGTAAGTACTTCATAAGTGAGTAGAGGGCCTGTAATTGAGCCAGCAAAATCAGAGAAAAAGCTCCAGTTGGTTCCAAATTGATAGGCCATAACCAAACCAGAGACAACGCCCATAGCAAAGTTGACAGCGAATATTTTTGACCAAAAATGGAATAGCGCTAAATAATCCTTATTGCGAGTTTTTAACCATAAACCTTCCAATATGGCTAAAAAGCTAGCCAGTCCGATAGTAATTGCAGGAAAGATAATATGGAAAGAAACTGTGAACGCAAACTGGATACGCGCCAAATCAAAGGCACTTAACCCAAGCATAAAAACCTCGTTTTATTGATATAAAAATGTAAATTGCAGGTAAAACGTGTGGATTAGTAGACCATATGACAGTAAGCTATAATAGTGACAATAAGTTTAAAAATGACTATAACAGTTTTGAGGTAAACAGTTTTATATGACTCGATATGAACAGCTTGCATCGCAAATACGCCAACAAATTGAAGATAATATCTGGCAATCTGGCGACCGTTTACCTTCATTGCGGGATACGGTGAAACAATCAGGTTTAAGTTTAATGACTGTTTTACAATCGTACCAGTTATTAGAAAGCCAAGGATGGATAACAGCGCGGCCACAATCAGGTTATTACGTTGCACATCGTAATAACCGTTTCGGTCAAGTAACCGCTAGCAAAGGGCTACACATGAGTGAAAATGTTGAAATTAGCACCTCTATTTTCAATGTACTTCAAGCATGTAAAGATCCTGAAATTATTCCTTTTGGTTCCGCTTTTCCCGATCCCAGCCTATTTATTCAGCCTAAATTAAGTAGCGCATTGGCTTCTGCTGCAAGGCATTTAGCGCCTCAGAGTTCAGTGATCAATCTACCACCGGGAAATGAAAAGTTACGCCGTAACATTGCACAACGCTATGCATTACAAGGAATTCATGTCTCTCCAGATGAAATTGTGATTACTGCTGGTGCAATGGAATCACTCAGTTTTAGTTTGCAAGCCGTTACCGAACCGGGTGACTGGGTCGTGATTGAATCACCTGCATTTTATGGTGCATTACAAGCCATTGAGCGTTTACGATTAAAAGCGATTGCCATTAGAACAGACCCAGTAACAGGAATTTGTTTAGATGAACTCGAAAAAGTGGTTGAGCAATACGATATTAAAGCCTGTTGGTTGATGAGTCATTGTCAAAATCCATTAGGTGGAACAATTCCTGATGAAAATAAAATAAAGCTGGTGGATATATTAGCGAAGAAACAGATAACGCTAATCGAAGACGATGTCTATGGCGAACTCTATAACAGCCAGAAAGCACCTATGCCAGTAAAAGGTTTTGATAAAACAAATAGCGTTTTACATTGCGCTTCTTTTTCTAAATGCCTTGCACCGGGATTTCGTGTGGGTTGGGTTGCAGCTGGAAAACATGCAACAAAAATACAGCAGTTGCAAATGATGAGTACAGTATCTGCGAGTATGCCAACACAACAAGCTATTGCCGATTATTTGTCACAAGGTGGCTATGATACGCATCTTCGCCGATTAAGATTATTATTAGAACAAAGGCGTTATCGTATGTTACAAGCGATACAAACGCATTTATCAGAAGATGTAAAAGTGAATATTCCATCAGGAGGATATTTTCTCTGGTTAGAATTTGAATCAACATTTGATGCGAATAAACTCTATCATTTTGCATTAGAGAGAGGTGTCAGTATTGCGCCAGGTTCAATGTTTTCCACCAGCTCTCAATTTAATCATGCATTTCGTTTAAACTCTTCTTTTCAATGGAATAGTCGTACTGAAAAAGGAATGGAAATTATTGGAGAAGGGTGCAGAAAATTACGACGTAAATAGCTGACGTCAGCGCACATTTTTAAAAGTTAACTATTGATTTATTGACGGTAATCTCCAATGATTGATCCTTAACCTCATTATCAGACTGATAGCCAGATATTGAAGGAGGATACAATGAAGCTACGTTGTTTTGATCAACAAGAGTTACCGTTTATATCATGGAATAATCAAAAAGGCACAACGCAAGAAATTGTGTGCTGGCCAGTTAATAATGATTTTTCATGGCGAGCGTGTTTAACCTCTATCGAAGAGAATAGCTCATTAGGACAGTTTCCTGACATTGAACGGCAAATAGTGCTATTAGAAGGTAATGGCATCAATTTAAATAGCCCTGGTTTTCTTAATCATTCCGTTACTGACTTTTATCAGCCTTTTGATTTTTCAGGTGATATTCCTGTTAAATCTGAACTTATTAAAGGCAGCGTAAAATGTCTAAATATTATGGTGCGTCGGACATGTTGGAAAGCAGAGACGACCTTAATAACACAACCGCTTATTTTACCTAGTTCTCATGCAGGATTAATTTATGTCACCCAAGGTGAATGGACTTTAATTGGCGCTACTTGTCAGAGTATATCAAAAGGACAGGGGGCTTGGTGGTTACCTGATATTCGAGAAGGTGAAATAAGACCGTTAACCGCGAATTGTCAATTATTATGGGCAGATATTCGACCACTTAAATAGAGGCATTCTTGTGGTCAAATTCTGATTAGAATAATAAATAGTGCTTAGGATTAAGGCTAATTTAAAGCCAGATTAATTGCCGCTAATGTGAGTAATCCACCCGCAATGCCATCGTTATAGCGGCGACGTTTTTCACTTAAACCGCCTTTTAAGCCAATATAGGCAAAAAATGTACCGAGCAAACCATAAATAATTAAGCAAGTCGTGATAAATATCCCAGATAACAGCAATGATTGTGTTGCGATATCATTATGATTATCAATAAAGTTTGGTAAAATAGCGAGATAAACTAATAGCCCTTTAGGATTAAGAAAACTGGTTAAAAAACCTTTACGAAATAAGTGTGAGGTTTTTGAGGCATCGAGGGCTAATTGACCTTTTTTGCAGGCGGATATCAACATTTTGACTGCAAGATAACTGATATAAAACACACCAACCCATTTGAGTAAATGAAATAAAATGGGTGATGCTGACACTAAGGCGGCAAGCCCTAATGCGCTCAGTAATGCATGGGTTAAATAGCCTGATATAACGCCAGCGTTGGCAACCCATGCAGATTTCATACCGCCTGATAGTCCTTGAGATGAGATAAAAAGAATATCGGGCCCAGGTGTGCAGATAAGCGGTAGAACCGTTAGTGCGAATAATAATAAAGTGTTAAATTCCATCTTTTTACCTGATAGAGATAGTTTAAGAGAAATATCGTTTTTGCTGTGAAATTTAGCGGAAAGATTATATGATGTTTTCGAAAAAATCGGGTTGCTTTGTTGCTAACAAAAAGAATTAATTGGCAATAAAATTCCACAAATAGAATTAAGGTTAATCTTTGATGTCAATAAAATTAGATAAAATAGATAAACATATTTTGCAGGTGCTTCAGCGTGATGGCAAAATCCAGAACATTGAGCTGGCAAAAGAGGTTGGACTCTCACCTTCTCCTTGTCTTCGTCGCGTGCGTTTACTTGAAGAATCTGGTGTGATCACTCGTTATGTTGCTGTATTAGATGGTAGTAAGGTTGATGCAGGGTTATCTTTATTTGCAAGAATTTGGTTTAGAGCACAAGATGCTGAAACTATTGAAGAATTTGTAAAGGCTATCAAGGTATTACCTGAAGTGGTTGAGTGTCATTTAATGGCAGGCGAATGCGATGCGCTAATTCGAATTGTGACGAAAGATTTAGCAACGTATCGTCGCTTCCATGCCGATTATTTAACACAAATTCCAAGCATCCAAAGTATAAAAACAGAAGTACCAATGGAAACGGTAAAAGTGAGTTTTGCTTTGCCACTTTAATTTTCTAAACAGTTAGGTTTAGTTGATTTTAAATTATCACACGATATTCTTAGTCAAGAAAGCCTCTAGTTAAAGTTAACGGAGGCTTTTTTATAACTATAAGTTAAATTATCCAGCTTTTAATAAAACGATATATTTCTGGTGTATAAAGCAACATACAAATAAATAATGATGCACCAACAAAATAGATATCAAATGACCAAGTACATAAAGAGAAGATAATTAACATTAATATTGTAAGAATGACGATACAAAGACTGATCTGTGTAAGAGTTATTTGACCCGCACACGATAATAACTCACCAATCAATTCAAAAAAATCGGACATCTTACTTCCTTAAAATAAATCCATTTAATAGAGGTAAGTATATTAGGCTTATTTATTACAGTCTAATTTTTTATCCTTAAGTTATTTTACTTATATTGTTCCGTGTACTCTTGTAATAATAGAGCTAATAACTAGCTCTATTATATTTAATTTCCTATTTAGATTATCAATAAAGAAGTTTATTTTTTTTGAGATAAATTGGAAAATTCTTTTGTTACAATCTCTGTGGCTTTCACAATAATATCTTTACGGTATTTTGCATCTTGTTCTTGTTGTGTGAAATAGACCACTAAAATTAATGGCGCATGGTTTTTAGGCCAAATAACAGCGATATCATTAGTCGTACCATAATCACCACTGCCAGTTTTATCCCCAACAATCCAGTGTTTTGGTAAACCCGCTTTAATACTGTGATCACCTGTTGTATTGCCTTTTAACCAAGTAACAAGCTGTTGACGTTGAGATTGACCTAATGCGTCACCTAATGTCAATGCTTGAAGGCTTTTAGCCATAGCAATTGGAGAAGTCGTATCACGAGGATCACCATGAATTGCTGTATTTAATTCAGGCTCTTTACGATCTAGGCGATAAGTTACATCATTAATTGAACGTGCAAATTGAGTGACTTTGGCTGGACCGCCTAAATAATCTAAGATTTTATTCATTGCTGTATTATCGCTATATTGCAACGTAGCAGCACTTAATTGAGCTAAAGACATTCCTGTTACTAAATGTTTTTCTGTAATAGGGCTGTAAGCAACTAAGTCGGATTTTTTAATTGTAATATTCTTATCTAATAATCCCGCTTGTTTTTCGCTCTCTTTTAAAACTGCCGCAACAGCCATGACCTTACTTGTGCTTGCCATCGCAAAACGTTCTTCACCGCGGTATGTTATTTGTGAATTATCTTCCGTGTTGATTAAAGCAACACCTAAACGACCTTGGCTATATTTTTCAAGCGTACTTAATTGCTCTTCAATCGTATTATTGGTGTTAGCCCATAACATTGGAGATGCCAATAAAGATATTAATGAAACTGCAATCGTCGCTTTTTGGCGAAATGTTTTTTTAAACATAGTCATTGTTGCTCATATTAAGTTAATAAAGAAAATATCAATATAAATAGACAGTTATTGAGTAGATATAGAGCCGTTTATTTATGAGCTGCAATATCCTATTTAATTGATTTATTGACAATCGATAATAAATCACCTTAGCCTATAGAAAATCTAATGGCTAAAAATATTTATGCGAACTCATCTTCCCCTAAATGCATTACGTGCATTTGAAGCTTCAGCAAGGCACCTTAATTTCACCAAAGCGGCATTAGAGCTGTATGTCACTCAAGGTGCTGTTAGCCAACAAGTGAGAATGTTAGAAGAGCGACTTGGCGTTATTCTTTTTAAGCGTTTACCCCGTGGCTTAGAAATGACGGATGATGCCCAGATTTTATTTTCTGTGTTAACAACAGCTTTTAGTGATATTGAGCGTGTATTTAAGCAATTTGAACGTGGTGAATATCGCGATGTTGTTTCAATTGCGGCTGTTGGCACATTTGCTGTGGGATGGTTATTACCTAGATTGGCTGAATTTAGGCAGTTATATCCAAGAATAGAATTAAATTTAAGAACAAATAATAATGTGGTTAATTTGGCTACTGAAGGATTAGATTTTGCGATTCGATTTGGTGAAGGTTTATGGCCATTAACACATAATAAAGCGTTATTTTCTGCGCCATTAACGGTGTTATGTTCATCAGATACAGCGAAACGTTTACAACATCCGACAGATTTAATAAATGAAAACTTATATCGCTCTTATCGAGAAGATGAGTGGTTACAATGGTTTGAAAAAGCAGAAATGCCGCCGATAAAAATAACAGGCTCTATTTTTGACTCTTCACGCTTAATGATTGAAAGCGCAATTTATGAAGGGGGAGTTGCATTAGCACCAGCAAAAATGTTTTCAAGAGAAATTAAAAATGGTCAGTTAGTACAACCCTTTAAAATAGAAGTTGAATTGGGAAAATATTGGCTAACATATTTAAAATCAAAGCCAATGACAGCATCAATGGAAATATTTCAACAATGGCTAATAAATGAAGCGCTAAAAGAAATCAGTGAATGATGTAAAAATAAAAAAGCACTGATTAATCTCAGTGCCATTTGTTGTTTTTACTTGCATATATTTTTTCAATTACAAAGAAAAATGCTCTTTTACTATTTCTCTGCCTATTTCAATAGATGCGGTTGCAGCAGGTGATGGAGCATTACAAACATGCAGCGAGCGTTTGCCTTTTACAAAATGAAAATCATCTACTAATTTCCCTTCACGAGTTAACGCTTGGGCTCTAACACCCGCAGGACCTGGATGAATATCTGCTTCACGTAAATCAGGAATGAGTTTCTGTGCATTTGCAGTAAATAATTTACGTGAATATGAGCGGCGAAGCTCTGCCATTCCTTCACCTAAATAATTTCCAGCAATTTTCCAAAATCCTTTATAAGTCAGCACTTCAGTGAGATCTTTTAAGTTAATATCGCTTTTTTTATAGCCTTCGCGCTTAAATGCTAATACTGCGTTAGGTCCAACATCACGATGCCCGTTATACATGCGCGTAAAGTGTACACCTAAGAAGGGAAAATCAGGATTAGGAACAGGGTAGATAAGATGGTTTACTAAGTAGTTTTTATTAGCATTAAGCATAAAATATTCACCACGGAATGGGACTATTTTCATACCTGTGTCATAACCTGCCATTTTAGCAATACGATCACTAAATAAGCCGGCGCAATTAATCAACCATTTACCTGTAAATTGATTATTGGATGTTGTGACAGTAACAGTATCATCGGTTTCATTAATTGCTGTCACCGTTTGTCCAAATGCAAATTCACCGCCTCGTGATTGAATAATTTCAACGTGTTTCGCTGCAATTTCAGGGTAATTCACAATACCTGCATCAGGAACTAATAGAGCCGCGATACCATTGACATAAGGTTCTCTGACTTTAAGTTCAGACTCAGTCATTTTGATAACTTCAAGCCCGTTTTCAATGCCACGTTGATAGATATTTTCTAACGCTTTTAACTCTTTTTCATTGGTAGCAACAATAACTTTGCCACAACGATCATAATAGAGATTATGTTGTTGGCAAAACGCATATGTCGTAATGTTGCCTTGTTTTGCCAGCCTTGCTTTAAGGCTCCCTGGTGTGTAATAAATACCTGAATGAACAACATTACTGTTATGCCCACTTTGGTGAGCAGCAGGGCCTGACTCTTTATCAATCACTAGCAATTTCAGCTCAGGTTGACTCTCTTGTAGCGCACTTGCAACCCCTAATCCAACTAATCCCGCACCAATAATAATCACGTCATAAGCCATAATATTATCCATTTTATAAATTTTAAATTAACAGGGTTCTTGTTGTAATCGCTTTAATTTGCCACGTACATTGGTTAAATGAAGACGCATTCTATGGCTTGTTTCATCGTGATCTTGTTGGCGTATTGATTCAACAATTGCCTCATGTTCCGCAATCACTCGCTCAATTTCAGTATCTCGTCCTTTGTTTTTACTTAGCGAATACATTAATACGCCAAGGTAGAGTTCGTGTAAGTTATCTAAGATCTGGACAAAAAAAGAGTTATGAGAGGCAACCATAATAGAACGATGAAATTGATAGTCCTCTTTATGACCAATACTTTTGTTTTGTCTTGTTGCTAAAACAAAGGCATCGTGGGCGTTTTCGATAGCGCGTAATTCTTCTGGTGTTCGACGTAAAGCGGCAATAGCTGCCGCTTCATGTTCAATGACCTCACGCATTTCTAGCAGTGAATCTATCTCTTCAGGGCAAGCAATTTCCATTACCAATGGTTCATATTTACTGAGTATAGAATGGTCAATTACACGGCGACCACCCCCTTGGCGTGAAGTTACTATGCCACTGGCTTCTAAGACACCTAATGCTTCTCTGATGGGAACTCGACTGACGCCAAAGGCGTCAGCAAGTACATTTTCAGAGGGTAACTTTTCACCAATAGGGTAAGTCCCGTTACTAATATTTTGCTTTATCTGCTCAAGAATTTGATGCGACGCTTTTTGGCGTGAGATCTTTTGTATCATCTAGTTTTCTCCAGATGCATGCTCCATATTGGCTAACTGTTTTTTAGACCGTAATAAATGGAATGCACCCGTTAATAGGATCAAGGCGACACCTAAAAGGTCGGTATATAAGCCCGGTTTAATCATTAGAATTGCCGCTGCTGCAAATGCAATACGCTCAAACCATGTTGTTTTAATCATCCAGAAGTTTGCCGTTGCGATACTGAGTGCATAAATTCCGATTAATGCACTAATAATCATTAATCCAATTGAAAGTACACCTAAATTATCACCTTGCATCAGTAAAGCAGGGTTATAGACTAAAATAAACGGAATAATAAAACCGGGAAGTGCTAAACGAACCGCATCCCATGATGTTTGCATTGGATCAGCTCTAGCAATACTGGCCGCGGTATAACTCGCTAATGCTACGGGTGGTGTAATATTGGATAAAGCTCCGAACCAGAAAACAAAGAAGTGAGCCGCTAAAGGCATAACACCCGCTTTAATTAAGATAGGTGACACTGTAACGGCTACGACAATATATAACGCCGTTGAAGGTAAACCCATACTTAATACAATGCACACTAGCATAACGACTAATAAGATCATCCATAATGTGTTATCTGTCATTGAGACGATATTGAATGCCAATGTTGCACCGATACCTGTCATTGTTACAACACAGATGATGACACCGATTGCAGCACAAGCGACAGTCACTTGAACAGATCCACGAGCCGCTTCCGCTAAGGCGTCAGCTACTTTAGTTAATGTCATACGGACTGATTTATCAGGCGTTATCCAACTTGCGACAATAATGGTCAGAATACCTAAGAAGCCTGCATAAATAGGTGTTTTACCCACTAATAAGGTGCCAATAACAATAACTAAAGGTAGTAATAATAAACCCCGCGCTTTTAATACCGCTTTAACTTGTGGAATATTCTCTTTACTTAAACCTTTTAATCCTTGTTTTTTGGCTTCGATATCAATCGCCATAATTAAAGCTGCGTAATATAACAACGCTGGAATAATCGCTGCAATAACAATGGTGGTATAAGAAATACCTAAAAAGCCCGCCATAATAAATGCGGCGGCACCCATAATAGGTGGCATTATCATACCGCCTGTTGATGCTGTTGCTTCTACGGCACCCGCAAAGCGAGGCGTTAATCCAATGCTTTTCATTAAAGGAATGGTAAAAGTCCCCGTTGTTGCTACGTTGGCGACAGCACTTCCACTTAATGAACCTGTTAATGCAGATGAAATAACAGCGACTTGAGCAGGACCACCTCGGCGACGACCCGCAAGAGCAAGTGCTAAGTCATTAAACAGGGCTGTTGCGCCACTGACACTTAAGAACGATCCAAAAAGAATAAAGACAACAATCGCTGTCGAGGCTGTTGAAAGGGTGATCCCAAAAATACCTTCACTGGTCATAAATAAACGGTATAACAATCTTTCTACAGAAAATCCGGCATGACCGAAAATACCCATAAAATATTGACCAAATAAAGCATATATAATGGCAAAAGTTGCAAGCCCTGGAATGAAATACCCAGTGGTTCTTCTTGCTGCTTCAAACAGTACAATAATACCCAGTATTGCCATGACATAATCGGTAGTATTTGGAATACTTTTTCTTACAACATGAAGATCGACGTAATTAAAGAAAAAATATCCATAACTGATTAATGTTAAAGCAATAAAAAGATAATCCCACCCATTAAATTTAGGCGTTGAAAAACGCTTAGAGAATGGAAACAAAATAAAGCCTAAAATTAAAATACCACTAAGAAAAATAGTATTACGGTAAAATTCTTGAGTATTTGATAATGCGTTGGAATAAATAGCGTAAAGTGAAATTAAAATTGCAAGAGTCGTGGTAATTTTCAGGTAAATACCTGCAAGTTGGCGATTGCCGGAGCTTGCTTCTTTATCTAATGCAGGTGGCTCTACCGGAGTTAGGTGGTCATTGTTAGTCATAACTCACTCCTGTTATTTATTATTAGTCTGCGTTTGAGCTTCTGGTGGAATAAGATAATCAGGGATCTCTAATCCGATTTCTTTGTAGTAGCGGTAAGCCCCTAAATGTAATGGTACAGAAACACCTTTTAATGCATTTTCTGTGGTGATGTACTTGGCTGCGCTGTGAACTTGGTGAACCTCTGGAAGGTTCTCAAACATGGTTTTTGTCAACTCATAAACTAGATCATTATCAATGCTGGTTGTGGTCATTAAGATATTAGGTTGAGCAATCGTATTGACCATTTCAGTTTGACGAGGGTAGGTGTTGGCGGGGATTTCAAAACGAAACCATGAATTCGCTACATGATTGATATCATCAAGTTGCTTATCCGTGACTTCGAGTAATTTTGCACTGACACCACTTGCGTACATATCAGTTACCGCAGAAGCTGGCACCCCAGCAGGTAATGCACCACCATCAAGGCGGCCATCTCGCATGGCAGAAACGGTATCGCCATATCCAAGATATTCAGGTGTGATATCTTTTTTAGTTAAATTCACGCCTTGAAGAATAATAATCGTGGATTGTTCAGTGCCACTGGCTTGAGGGCCCACAGAAAAGCTAGTCGCGCGAATATCTTCTAATGTGCCCGTTTTTACTTTGTTATCCATTAAAACAAAGTGCTCAACATTAGGCCATAACATAGAAATTGAACGCAGATCTTTTTCTGGTTTGCCTTCAAAATTACGCACCCCTTCATAAGCCTCTACGGCTAAAAGGCTTTGTAAAATTGAAAGTTGAGCTTCATTTTTCTGCATTAAATAGATATTTTCTATCGATCCTGCTGAAGATTGTCCTGTTACTTGAACACCTCTGTCCTTAAGATGTGTACTCCATACGTTTGCTAAACCCACTCCCATCGGATAATACGTTCCTCCTGTTGAAGCGGTTGCTACAGAGAGAAATTGTTTATTCGCATTCTCTTTTTTGCCGATTACTGCTAATGAGACAACAGCAATAACAGCAACAATACCGATGGCAAGCTTTGTTTTTCTTATTCTCATGATGTTGTTCCTGTACATAAAAACGCAGGTGAATGTTTCACACTAACTTGTATACAACATGACAACTTTTATAGAAAACAAGAAAGTTAAAGAATTGTGAAGTGACGTAATGAAATTAAAACAAGAAAATAACAATTTGTGATCAACGTAGTAATTATGCAATTTTTAATCATAATTATGGTGATAGTCATAAAACACAAAAGAAAATATCAATAACTTGCTAGGAAAACGATAAAATGAGCTAAAAAATAGCCTATTTATCGATAATAAAAAATAAAATGAAAAAAGAGAAGTTGGTAGAAATTTAAATAATTTTGCGAAAAAAAGTGAAAATAGATGAGTTTGAGAATTAAGAAAATAAGTAAAATTAAGGATTAATCAGTATTCTTATAATGCAATAGAGAGCACTCCTGTTGCAATTAGAATAAACATTGCAGACCACACCAATGCAGAAATAGCGCTAGTGATATAAATACCATAAGCAGGCAATTTTAATAAGCCTGCACTAAAGGGTGTTAAATAACGAAAGACAGCTAAGAATCGAGAAATAAACAAAATATAGTACGTTTTATTTTTTAATAACTGTTGAACTCGATTTATTTTTGATTGATAACGCTTAACCCACAATTTAAGACGAGGAAAACGATAAATTGAACACCCCAATTCATAGCTTAAAATTGAACCTAATAAGGCACCAAGACTGGTTGCTAACCAAAGAAATATCGGGGAGTAAAGTGGTAAACAGGCACCGAAAATAAAGATCAACATCAAAGATGCTGGCGGCAAAAATGAAGAAATACCGATGGTCGATTTTCCAGCCGTGATTAAGATAATAGATAAGAATAGGGTAATAGGAGATAAGTGACTCAATGAGTTTAATACCATGTGAAAGATTTCCATTTAATTATCTCCAGCAGCAAAATAAATGATAATAATAGAAATAAGTCTTAAGATTATTATGAGCTAATATTATGATTTCTATTTATTCTTAATTAACATTTTAGCCCATTCAACAGGGCTGTTTTTTATTGGTAATTTTAATTTCTGACTTAATGAGTATAACGTAGGTGCGGGTATATCTGAAAGGGATTGCAACGTTGAGCTCATTAATACATTTTCAGGAGCGCCATCAGCAATTAATTTTCCTGAGGATAAATGGATAACCCGCTGAAAATGACGTGCCGTAAAATCAAGATCATGGCTAATAGCAAGAACAGATGTACCTAATGTTTTTTGTACCTGAAGCCAGTTCTCAAAACATGTTAGCCAATGTGCATCGAAATCGCGAGTCGGTTCATCAAGTAGTAATATTTGGGGGGATAGAATACTCAAACTTGCAACGGCAACCATTCTACGTTGACCTGCGTGTAAATCTAAAGGATGAACATCAGCGACATTGCTTAAACCGCAAAGCATTAATGTTTCATCCAAACGTTTTTTAATCTCTTTTTTAGAAAACTTGCGTTGTTTCAAGCCAAAAGAAACTTCTTTTTCTACGGTGTTATGAAATATTTGTCGTTCAGGCTCTTGGAATAATACACCAATATATTGAGCACGTTGCTGTGCTTTCATTTGAGATAATAACTGATTATTGAGTTTTATCTCACCTTTATTAGGCGTTAACAACCCTGCAATTAAACGTAATAGTGTTGATTTACCCGCACCATTATCACCAACGAGTGTTATCCATTCACCTTGATTTAATGTTAAAGATAATTGAGAAATACACGGTGGAACATCTTCACTCCAACGATAAGTCACTTTATCAAGCTGTAACATAAAACTCCTTAAAAGCCTTAAGTAAAGCTTTATCGTTATTTACAATATTTTTTTTCCAATGATGGTTTTCGACTAACCAATTTAAAGCTAGCCATGCATCAGGAGCATTAATTGTTGTAAATAAGAAAGGAAATATATCTTCTAAAGCACCTGCTGCTTTTGTTTTTCCCGCTTCTAACAATAAAAATTGTTCACTAAGTGTTATTGCAGGCAATAAATTGCGTTCAAAAATAATCACACTGCATGTGTGCTCTTGTGCGTACCGTTTAATGCGTTGCTGTAATTGTTGTGTTGCATTTGGTGTTAAACGACTAAATGCTTCATCAAGCAATAATAATTTAGGGTGCATGGCAAGGGCGCTTGCAATGACAACACGCTGTGCTTCTCCGCCTGACAGTGTAGAAGGGTGGCGGAAACGAAGGCTGTCACATTGCGTTAATATCATTGCTTCTTTTACGCGAAATCGAACTTCATTATCACTTAACCCTAAATTTTCAGGGCCAAAAGCAATCTCTTGCTCTACTGTAAAAGCACAACCTGAAAGTTGTAATTGAGGAGATTGTTGAACGAGTTGTCTACCAGGGGCTAGTGACACTAATCGGCTTTTATCCAGAGCAATATTTTGTACAATTCCCAAGCCTTGCACTGAGCCTGTTAATAAATCGGGATGCCAACCTGCTAGTAGTTGGGCAAGAAGGCTTTTTCCACTGCCATTTCCTCCCAAAACAACAAGCCATTCTCCTTGCTTTAATTGTAGATCAATAGGGCCAATAATAGGTTGCTCATCGTCTTTAGGGGTAAAACTAAATTGCTGAAGATTTATTACCATAGCCAAATAGCTCCTTCAACAAAGATAAGCAGTAAAATAAAATAGCGTAACATCTCTTGTAGTGGTGTATCGACAGGAGGAGAAAGCGTGGTACGTTTTGCAATAATACGAAATCCTCGCATATCTAATGCAGCGCTACGAATAGTTAAATCACTTAATACATGGCTAATAAGTGGCAAGACAATAGCAGGCAATGTTATTAGACGTTGCCAGAATGAACCATCAAGAGGTACACCTCGTGCTAATTGTGCTTCTCTTATATTGTGTAACTGTTGGCGTAATTGTTCGACAAGTAACAAAGGCCCTGCTAATAAATAGGAAAGACTCATAGGTAGACGGCTAGCAAATAAGGCCCTAATAAATTGTTCGGTTGAAGTGTACTGCAACCACAATTGAGCACCGCTTATTATTGCTAATAATCTTAGCCATAGCGTTATTGCCATAGTTTGTTTACTGGTATCTAAAATGCCACCTGTTAACCAATAAGCAAGCCAACCGCTATGAACTAACCATAGGCCTATCGCCATAGGGATCATCAACCATGCAATAAGGCGCCAACGCCAGCGAGAGGCTTTCCAAAGTAATAAGCTAATAAAAGTACCACTGCTAATTATCAGCAGTGGTAAGCTTAATGATAAAAACAGCACACTGGCACTTAGCCAAAGCCATAATGCCAATGAGGTAAAGGGATGCATTATTAGCGAACCTTAGCCATTGCAGGAAAGTTGCGTTGTGTTTTTTGTGGTAATTGACGTACTAATAACCAAGCAATAATTGCTGATAATATTTTATCGGCGAGATTTGCACCTAAAACAGTAATTGCAACAGATTCAATAAGCCCTTCACCAACCGCATGAAAATAAGCGACAAAGAAATCTGCGCCACTGCCTGTGGCACCACCAAATAAATAAGTCCGAATTGGAACAGCGACAATCATTAACGCTAAAGTAATAATAATACCTGAGCCAATAACTCGAGTTAATGAACGAAAACCACCAGCACGCGCTAATAAACCTGCACTTAATCCTATCATCATGGCAACAGGTGCAAATGCAGCAGCCATTGGGCCACTAATTAATCCCCATAACAGGTTGGTTAATAATCCAGTAAATAATGCAACCCATGGACCACCTAATAAGGCACAGATAAGCGTACCGATGGAATCTAAAAAGATAGGAAGTTTGACCATTGAGGTGATTTGACCACCGATCATATTTATTGCAATAGAAACAACAATGAGCACAAGAGTACGGCTCGAAATTAGAGGAGTTGTAGACATAGTTTAAAAACCTTTACAAAGGATAGTGACTATTGGTTTTATTATTTTGCATCAATAACGCTCTTTTTATAAAAAGGCTATTTACGCGGTGTGATGACCAACTCCTTATAACCAGAGTGTTCACAAGGCTGACGGCTAAAAGTCACTTGCTCTAACTCACCAATAACGAGTTCTAGCGTTGTGCGCACTGTACAACCTGGCATCATATGTCCACCACACATTAATCCATTTTCATCTGAAACCGCTAAATGCAAATGTTCACCTTGGTCATCTAATGTTCCAATTAGTGAAACAATTTCAAATTTACCCGTAAGATAGCGATTTTCTTCACGTCCTGCAAAACGTAATACCACATCTGTTAAACTACCCACACAACCTGCAATAAATGCCGATTTCAGGTTTTGTTCTTTAATCATCTGTCGTAATGCCATAATCACATCCTCATTAGGGGGAAGGCGAAGAGCAATAAATCGAGCATGAGAAGAAGGAAGTGGTAATTGTGACATGATGATTCACCTTGTGATTAATTGCACTGTATTAGTGAGTTGGATGATTCTAAATGTTGTTATTATTAGGCTAGACAAGAGTAAATACAATTTATTCTGTTTATAAGATAAACAAGAGGATATAACCTAATTTATATTTAAACTCCATTTTACAATATTGATCTCTATAATCGCTATGGAATGCAACATCAGTACTACTAACTAAAGTAGTAGCATTCCAACTATTTGAAGACGAGGATCTTTCTGTAATATAGGGCGGTACCTGCAACTTCATTGGCATACATATCAAATTTGGCTCGGTGTGATTTCCAACATTTCATGTTTACTATTGTATTGTACGGAATTTTGTCAAGGCGGGTTTGCTGCCTGTGCTGTTGATAAGCTGATGGTTAGCGCGGTAACTATAAACAACAATGATTTTATAATATTTTTAAATCTTAATGTTGTTCCTTTTATTATAGCTTATTTGATTAATGATTTTTATAGTGTTTATGACATCAATATAAAACAGATTAAAACTATTTAATCCACTTTGATATAATCACATAGGGGAACATCATGGTTAATGTATTGCAATATTTAAAATCACATTTATCTAATAGAGCATTATCTGCGCCTGATTTGACACATAACAATCCATCTTTAAATAATATTTCTTTTTCACGTAACTTATTAAGTTGTGAAATAAAAAATACGGCCATCACATTGAGTAATAGAAATAAAGATTTTAAAAATAGAGAATTCAAAGATACTCAATTTGATTTTTCAGTTTCTAATCTAAGTAATGTTGATTTTACAAATGCCAATCTCGATGGTGTCGAATTTAATTTTAAAGCTAAATCTTTTAATAAAATTGAAAGTGATTATCTCTTAAACGAAAAGTTAAGTGGTAATACATTATTTCATACATTAAATACAATAAATGATAAATACAAAAAAATAAAAATAAAACTTGTAAAACAGATTATAGAGTCAATAAATAATAGTGGTGAGATGAAATTAGAATCATTTCCTATTGATTCAATAATCGATAATATAACATCTAAGAAATATTATTTGGAAGATGGAGTTATTAAAGATTTTGCTAAAAAGTTATTAGATATTAAGTATTTAAGGGATGGGTTTAACATGTATTCTAATAAGCTCTCTTCTGGTGCTTTATCCTTTATTTTAGATCTAATCAGTGAACTTGATAATGAAAAAATCAAAGAATACATGGTGAGAAAAAATGGTTGTTTCATTAAATTGATGGCATTGACTGTTTATCATAATGACTTAGCTATTCAGGAAAAAGGGAGATCCTTATACAATAAGTATCTTGAAATAGAAGGAATAAAAGGCTTTGTTAAAAAAGAAAATTTTGGGAATAATAAAAAAGTTGACTGGAGCGATAAGAAAAATATCAATTATATTATTGTAAGTGGTAATAAAACGATAATGATTAGTCATGAAAATCTAATAAATATGTTATTTTCTGATGAGAAGGGGATGAATGCAAGTTGGAATAAATTTTCTCTTTATATCAAAGATAAAAGTAAACTTATTGAACAAACCAATTATTATGAATTATTTAACAAAGACTTTGAAATGTTTAAAGATAGTTATAATGCACTCCACACAAAGAGAAGTTAGATAAGTTATTGCCGTTATTAAACATAGGAATTAGATATAATATTTAATCGATATGTGACAATATATTGGACTCGATTTAAATAAGAAATATTTTTAAATTTAGAATATGGCTGGAAGCCAAATATGAGAAGTTTTCGTTAAAAAAACACAAAGCTCATTTGTAGTGGCTTTGTGTTTTGATTTAATTCTTATTGGGGGCTTCTTTGTGATTAGTTCCGTATCATGCTAAATAATCAAATTATAATCAATATGTTCCATTAATTTAGCGTTATCACTATAATCGACAGGAATAGCAAGAACAGCAGGGCCATCAACAGCCATTGCTTCATGTAATATTGAACGTAACTGAGATGCACATTCAACAGAAAACCCTTTAGCTCCGAAGGATTCCGCGTAACGTTTAAAATCAATTGCGCCAAATTTCACACCTGAATAACGACCATATTTTTCCTGCTCTTGCATCTCAACCATATTATAAGCGTTATCAACCCAGATTATATGCAAGATATTGGTGTTTAGACGAACCGCAGTTTCTAATTCCATGGATGATTGCATAAAGCCACCATCACCAGAAACAGAAATAATTTTGTCAGAAGGACGAACAAAAGAAGCACCAATACCCCACGGCAATGCAACACCCATAGTTTGTTGGCCATTAGAAATCAGCATTTGTCTTGCTCTAAAACTATAAAGATAACGAGCTAACCAGATATGAAAACTTCCCATATCAATACAGAGAGTGACATCGTTATCAATAATATCTTGCATCTCATGAATAATGGTTAAAGGGTGAATAGGACTACCTTGCCTAAAATAACTATTTTGTTGCAGCGTTTCTCTTTGCTGGCGAATTTTTTCTAAAACCTGACGAGTGTTATTTGAGAGTGTAATTTGAGATGTGGATTGTTTAGCGAAACGCTGAGTTAAATTATCGAGAGTTAATTTGATATTGCCGGTTAATTCTAAATCAGGGCAATAAGCTAGATCTATTTCAGCTGGAATTTCATCAATATGAATAATATTGGCATTATTGTGATTCCATAATGAAGGTTCATATTCGATTGGACTATAACCTAACGTAATGACTAAATCAGCATGGGAAAGTAATTCATCGCCTGGCTGATTATTAAATAAACCTATGCGACCAGCAAATAAAGGAAAATGGCGTTGAGCGATAGCGCCTGCTGATTGATAAGTTCCCACAATTGGGAGAGGGCAAATATCGAGTAGTTTTTGCAGTGATAATGCATTATCAGGATAACTCGCCTGCAAACCTAATAAAATGACAGGGTTTTTTGCCATTAATAATAAGGTAACCGCTTCTTTTATTGCATCATTGTTTGCTCCACCCAGATTAAATTTAGATTTAGGCACTAATATTGGGCTATCAACAGCATTATTTAAAATGTCCATTGGAAATGTTAAGAAAGCAGAGCCAGGTCTTCCTGATTCTGCATGACGAAACGCATTGACCATTGTTTCAGAGATTGATTTTGAGGAATCAATTTCAGCACAAAATTTAGTAATAGGATTAAACATGGTAACTGTATCCATACTCTGATGAACCAGTTTTAATCTATCCGCCGATTTTACTGAACCGCCTAATGCGACTAACGGATCACCTTCAGAAGTTGCCGTTGCAATGCCTGTTGCAAGATTAGAACATCCTGGCCCTGATGTAGCGATAGCGACTCCCGCTTTACCCGTTAAACGTCCAACTGCGGCTGCCATAAATGCCGCATTCGCTTCATGACGAACAACCACAGTTTCAATATTTGAATCAACAAGCGAATCGAATACACGATCGATTTTTGCACCCGGAATACCAAATACTTGTTTAATGCCATGTTGTTCTAATTGTTTGACGACTAAATCTGCACCACATTTCCAATGAGGAGTATTCATATAACCTTCTTTGATTTTGCAAGTGAATAAAAAAATTGTCTTGAGAATAAAGTGAAGTGTTTTTGAATTAATTTTCGGCTTGTTCTATTGCATGATGGAGATCGTCTGGCATTAAGTTAGCTTGAAGGAAAGCGGATTGACTGGGTAATCCAATGGTAAGGCGGGAAATGATACTGATTTGTAATGTGCCCTTCTTTAAGTAGTAATCGAGAACGTGACCACCACCTTGGCGTTGTTGATTTATATAATGTTCATGAAAACCAGCAACATTTATTCCTTGAGTAAATTGTGGTGAACGAAAGCCTGCAATAATACCGGTTTCGTTATGAAACGTGAAAATAGGTTGATTTTTTATTGCCTCTAACATGGGAAGGTAAGGAGGCTCTTGGCGAGGAACAGTACGTGCTTTGACTAATTCAAATTCGCCTTCAATTTTAATTGCACAAAAAAGATTATCGGAAGGAACATACTGATTGATTGTATTATGTATTTCTTGTTGTGAGGTGCCGTAAGAAAACGAATGCTCAATATCAGAATTAAAAAAGGTCATCACAGCAAAAGGGGATTTTTGAGAGTCTAATGCTTTACGGGCACTACCATCAGAACGTAATTGGAAAACGTTGTTATCAAAAGCAACTAATTCACCATCAAGTTGATTAAAGGTGCCCAAACCAAAATCACCCTGTTTTAATAAATCAGCAATAGTCACATCACTATCATAAACGCCGGCAATTAAGCTGCTCATTAATGAATTCTGATAAATAGTACATTCGGGATGATTATTAATATAATTATTTAGATTTGTTATTATTTCTTGGTTACATTGACAACTATCGCTTTTATTGGGGGCTATATCGCTATTATCTCGCATATTATGGCTTAAATTATAATTCATAATACAACTGATCCTTATTTGATAAAGATGGTCATTAATTGACTATCAATTTAATTATTAGTCTAGTGAATAAAAAATTCAAATGTTTTTATTGTTATTAAAATACTAATGATAATTTACTATTTTTTAGATGTGTATGGTGATTATTTTATAAAGTTATTTGAATGGTTTCTTTTAAGTTATTTTGATGGTGGTTGCTTTATAAAAGTAGAAATCATAAATAATTGTTATCGTCACTTATGATACATAGTTAATTATATAGGTTACCATTATGAATATAGTATTTACATATCTAAAGGCTCATTTGGCTAAGGATACTACAGCCGCTGTTGATCTGGCAGATTATCATCCTTCTTTTAAGAACTTATCTTTCGCAAGAAAGATATTGAATATAAAATTAACAACTGCTGAGTGTAATTTCTGTTATAAAGAGAAGGATAAAGAACTTAATATAAATAAAGCCATTAAATACAAAAAACTGCTTGGAAAATTAGCTGGAATTGAGCAAAGAAAAACATATCAAGATAAAGATATTAGGCATAAAGGTTTTGAAACTTTAAAAAAATTTCATTATGAATTCTCTAAAAGAAATATGGATTTTTCAAATTATGAACTTTCCGATGTTGATTTAAGTAGTTATTTTTTGGAGGGATCGAAATTTACAAATAGTGATTTGAGTGGAACTAAAATCAAGGCAAATGATGCTGATTTTTCGAATGCCAAGCTTGATGATGCGCAAATAAAATTTAAAAATATAAAATATATGGATAGAGCGTGTGTAGGTGGAAAAATAATTGATGATCCGGCTAAGAAAGCAATACTTAATACTCTCAGAAGTATTGATGATAAATATTCTGATATTAAAATAAATCTCGTCAAGGAATTAATCAAAGCAGTGCATTATTGGGATAAAAATTATGTAAATGTACAACATATTGACTCATTTCTGGATTACATTTTTTCAAAAGAATATTATTTGGAAGATAAAGAGATTAGAGATTCTGTTAAATCTTTGCTTGATCAATTAACTATAACTAATAATAATAAAAAACATATAGCACTAAAGCACGTATCGTTATATCTGGATATTATTTCCAAGTTTTTTAATGATCAAGAACAGGATGATTTCCTATTGAAAAATAATAAAAAATTTATTAATTTAATGGCAGTCGCTCTTTATCATAAAGAATTAGATATTCAAGAAAAATCTAGAACTTTATATGATAAATATCTTAAATTAGAAAGGGTAAGATCCTTTTATGAAAAGCATAAAACTGTTAATGATGAAAAGGTTGATTGGGATAATAAAGACGCTAATAATATAATTATTATTAATGAAAATAAAACGATGGTGACGAGCTATAACGAATTAAATAAAATGCTATTTGCTGACATTAAAAAAGCAGATACACAGTGGAATTCATTTTTTCTTTATATCAATGAAAAGCGTCAGGAGGTTAATAAAATCAATAATGGTGTTTTATTTAATGATGACTTTAAGATCTTCAAAGAGAATTATAGTGTTTTTGCTCTTACTGAGAAATTTAACAAACTAGCATCAAAATTTGGCGACTACGCTGAAAAATTCTATTCTGCTTTTGTTGGTAATCCAATTCAGTTTGAAGACAAATTAAGTGATATTCATAATAATGAGAACGTTAAAATTTATTCGGTTTTAGATGAATTAATAGATAGACAAAAGAGCAATCTTTTCATGACATCACTCAAAAATGAACATTATCAACAAATATGTGACATTTTTGAATTGAATGGATTAGCGGATAGCGAAAAGTCTAATTACTTACTGTGCCTTGCAATTATATTTGTTAAATATGCATCTAACGATGTATTTGGTATAGGGAACGTGTCGCCTCTATCATTGAAACTCTATGCTTATGCATTAGTGCGTAAAGCTAATGAATTAAATAAAAATTTAATGGGCAATCATTATTATGAATTTATATCTGATTTATTGACAAATGGTCATGAAACAACCGGTCTTTTTTTCCAAATGAGAGCATATGGAGAACAATACTGTGGCTCTGTTTTTAATAAGATGATACCACCACAGTGGAGATAATACTTATTTAATGCAAAAGCATAAAAAACCCAAAAGCTGGAGATCAACTTTTGGGTTTTTATTTAAGAAAATGTCGCTTTTGTAATTAAGATACTTACACATTAAACAAAAAGTTCATCACATCGCCATCTTGAACAATATACTCTTTACCTTCTGCGCGCATTTTACCAGCTTCTTTTGCGCCTTGCTCACCGCCATAAGTAATAAAATCGTTATAAGCGATAGTTTGAGCGCGGATAAAGCCTTTCTCAAAGTCAGTATGGATTTTACCTGCAGCTTGTGGTGCTGTTGCTCCTACTGGTATTGTCCATGCGCGAACTTCTTTAACGCCCGCAGTGAAGTAAGTTTGTAAGTTCAGTAATGCGTAACCTGCACGGATAACACGGTTTAAACCTGGCTCTTCGATGCCTAAATCTTGCATAAACTCTTCACGCTCAGCATCTTCTAATTCAGCAATATCAGCCTCAATAGCGGCACAAACAGGAACAACCACAGAGCCTTCTGCTTCTGCGATTTTGCGAACGGTTTCAAGGTAAGGGTTATTTTCAAAACCATCTTCATTCACGTTTGCAATATACATTGTTGGTTTTAACGTTAAGAAGCTTAAATAACGAATAGTCGCTTTTTCTTCTTCAGTTAAATCTAAAGCACGTAACATGCCCGCGTTTTCTAAATGCGGTAAGCATTTTTCTAACACTTCCATTTCTGCTTTAGCAATTTTATCGCCACCTTTGGCTTTTTTCTGATTACGGTGCATTGCACGTTCACAGGTATCTAAGTCAGAAAGAGCTAATTCAGTATTGATAGTTTCGATATCTTCAGCAGGATCAACTTTGCCTGCAACGTGAATGATATTATCGTTTTCAAAACAACGAACCACATGGCCAATCGCTTCAGTTTCACGAATGTTAGTTAGGAATTGGTTACCTAAACCCTCGCCTTTAGATGCGCCTTTTACTAAACCCGCAATATCAACGAATTCCATTGTTGTAGGTAAAATACGCTGCGGCTTAACAATTTCAGCTAATTTATCTAAGCGAGGATCAGGCATTGGAACAACACCTGTGTTTGGCTCAATAGTACAGAATGGGAAGTTGGCTGCCTCAATACCTGCCTTAGTTAAGGCATTAAACAGTGTAGATTTTCCTACGTTAGGCAGACCGACGATACCACATTTAAATCCCATAAACGTTCACCTTGTCACATAAAAACAACAGGAGGGAGTATTCCTGTTGTGTGCTGTTAAAAAAATTTGGCGCTATTATAGAACAAATCCCTGTTTGATTAAATCATCAGGGATTAATCGCGCAAAAGAAGAGGGCATTTTACCCTCTGAATATTGAAATTGTTTAATCTATCAATGTAATGATTATGCTTTAAAGCTATGTAAGCGGTTTATTGCTTTCTCATAACCATCACGCATTAAAATATCTGTACACGAAAGTGCTTCATCAATAGCATCATCAATTAATTTTTGTTCACTTATTGGCGGTTTGCCTAATACAAAGCCAACCACTTTATTTTTATCACCCGGGTGACCAATGCCAATGCGTAAACGATAGAAATTTGGATTATTGCTAAACTTACTTTGAATATCTTTTAATCCGTTATGACCGCCATTACCACCACCTAACTTCATTTTGACAACACCAGGTGGTAAATCGAGTTCATCATGTGCAACTAAAATTTCATCAAGTTCAATGCGATAGAAATTTGCCATTGCTTGTACCGCTTTACCACTTAAATTCATAAAAGTGGTAGGCACTAATAATCGAACATCATTACCATTCAAATTAATACGCGCGGTATAACCAAAGAATTTACTCTCTTCTTTTAGAGATTGTTGATGACGTTGAGCCAATAAATCAACATACCAAGCACCCGCATTATGACGAGTCTGGGCATAATCTGCACCGGGGTTTGCTAACCCGACGATAAGTTTAATTTTACTCACAATAGCCTTTCACTGTTATCGTCTTAAAAGAAAGCCCATAGTTTACCTGTCTAAGCTCAGAAGCACAAAATAGATTACATAGAATGTTTTTTGAAATGATAAGCAGAGGAAATGTTAACTTTTTGATTTAACAAAAAGAGCGAATATAACAAAATCGGTGCTGTTTTATTCTTTTGAAAGAAAAAAACACATTTTTTGTTAAGAATTATCAATAAATTTCGGAGCGATGTGATCCCTTCGACAATAACTTCTTAGTATTTATGGCTATAATAACTGCAAAGAATAAAAGGTTATTCGATGTATTTTGTTGTTGAATCGTCTGACGACGCGCTTGGAGGTGCAACATGAAATATAAACATGCATTTGCAGTTGGTAATTTATGTATGGCTACGGGGATGGTTGTGATGCTCGGTAGTCTTGGTTATACGCTTCTTAGCCATATTTTCCCATTAGGGCTCCCTGAATTTCTAGCGGATATCTCTTTAATGGGGATCTTTATTGGTGCTCTAGTTTGGTTAGCAGGCGCCCGTATTGGTGGTAGAGAAACAATAGCAGAAAGATATTGGTGGTTACGTAACCATGATGAACGTTATCGTCGTCATGACAATCACCGTTATCCATAATGTTATTATCACAAATGAATATCAGAATAGATAAAAATAACAAGAAATTAAAAACTGATGTTAAGTGAATAATAGTTGCCATTATGCGTTGTAATACACACCTATAGACCCGTTTAATGATAACGGGTTTTTTGTTGCCTAAAATTATCTTAATCTAGAAAAAAACATCAAAAAACCCGCTATAACAAATGCTATAGCGGGTTTAGTTATCTCAAATTGCAATGAATGTTATAACAAATTAATGTTCAAACATTGCAGAGATTGACTCTTCATTGCTAATGCGACGAATTGCTTCAGCCAGCATGCCAGAAAGGGTCAATGAGCGGACTTTATTTAATGCTTTGATTTCTGCTGATAACGGAATTGTATCGCAGACAACCACTTCATCAATAACAGAGCTTTTGATGTTCTCAACAGCATTACCAGAGAAGATTGGGTGAGTTGCGTAAGCAAATACACGTTTAGCACCACGTTCTTTCAGCGCTTCAGCTGCTTTACACAATGTACCGCCTGTGTCGATCATATCGTCAACAAGGATACAGTCGCGGTTAGCAACGTCACCAATAATGTGCATAACTTGAGAAACGTTAGCGCGAGGGCGACGTTTATCAATGATAGCCATATCAGTGTCATTCAGAAGTTTAGCGATAGCACGAGCGCGAACAACACCGCCAATATCTGGAGAAACAACAATAGGGTTGTCCAAATCTTTTTGAAGCATATCTTCTAAAAGAATCGGGCTGCCGAAGACATTGTCAACCGGTACATCAAAGAACCCTTGGATTTGTTCTGCGTGTAAGTCACAGGTTAAAACACGGTCTACGCCTACACTAGATAAGAAATCCGCAACAACTTTTGCCGTAATAGGAACACGGGCTGAACGAACACGGCGATCCTGACGGGCATAACCGAAGTAAGGAATAACAGCAGTGATACGACCAGCGGAAGCTCGACGTAATGCGTCAACCATGACCACTAATTCCATTAAATTATCATTAGTAGGTGCGCAGGTTGATTGAATGATAAATACATCACCACCACGTACGTTTTCGTTGATTTGCACACTGACTTCACCGTCGCTAAAACGACCTACAGCCGCGTCTCCTAGGCTAGTGTAGAGTCGGTTGGCAACACGTTGAGCCAGTTCCGGGGTTGCGTTACCAGCAAAAAGCTTCATATCGGGCACGAGAAAAACCTCAGGCTTGCGTCCAGAGAGAGATATTGTTGACCTGTAAAGAACGTGTTTATGAACATAGGGTTTGTAAACATCATCTTACGGGTGCAATAACACAGGTATCCTTGAGCGGAATAAATGCAAAGGAGAAATGTTGACGCCTTGCGCTACAAATCCATGCACCCACTCAGGGGCGTTAATTAACACTTCACTGGCGGCAACTTGTGAGTCGAACTCGCCGAACACACAGGCACCTGTCCCAGTTAAGCGTGACGGTGCATATTCTAACAGCCACGAAAGCAGATATTCAACCTCACGAAAACGTTTTCTTGCGATCATTTCACAGTCATTTGCAAACGGAGCCTTTAATAATGCGCCAAGAGAGCGAATAGGAGAATTACGTTTTAATTCTGGATCTGTGAAGATTGTCGGTGTTGGAATGGAAATTCCGGGATGTGCGACTAAATACCATTGCTTTTTTGGCTCTGCGGGGGTCAAAATTTCACCAACGCCTTCGGCGAACGCTGCATGACCTTTTACAAAAACAGGGACGTCTGCACCTAGACTAACGCCTAATTCAGCTAACGTTTCATCACTTAAACCGGCTTGCCAATGGTAATTAAGTGCAATTAAGGTGGTTGCCGCGTTAGAGGAGCCTCCACCTAAACCACCTCCCATAGGCAGTTTTTTATCAACACTGATATCTGCACCGTGATATTGCAAAGCAATATTATGTTGCTGACAATAATCACGCAGTAATTTAGCGGCTTTAATAATTAAATTATCTTTATCTTCTACGCCATCAATCGGCGTCAAGATAGTTAACTGGGTATCATCACGAGGTGTAATGGTTAATGTATCGCCATAATCCAAAAACTGAAATAACGTTTGCAGATTGTGATAACCATCAGGGCGTTTCCCCGTAATGTAGAGAAAAAGATTTAATTTGGCAGGAGAAGGCCAACTTAGTGTCATTGCTGTATATCCCAGTTATCCATTTTTAATTTAATAGTGCGTTCACCTTGTTTTAGCTCAAGGCGTTGTGGCAGGTTGGGTGTGGTACTTGAATCATAAGCTTGGTAAGTCACAATCCAATCGCCTTCAGGTGCAGGTAATGTGACAGATTTTAATAAATGATTAGCATCTAACTCGAAATCAGTTGCATCACCTGGTAAACCCACAAGCCAAGCACGCAGATTTTTCAGTGGAATAACCATACCTGTAAGTTGGTAGATCATCTCAGCAGGGTTATCGCTATAATATTTTTTTCCTTTATTATCAGTAACTTCAATTACACCAGGCATAACATTTAAATCGAGTTCTGTTGTACCTAAAGGATTGGTTAACAATAAGCGATAACGCTCATCCGCTTTGTCTTGCCAATAGAATCGGGCATAGGTTTTATTAGTATCTTCAATATAGGCAAAAGCGCCTCGGGTTTCGTATTGTGAAATTTTCTTTAATGCTTGTTGGCGAGCTTGCCATTGCACATCATTATCAGATGCCGAACCTTGAGTCTTTATCTGATTTAGATTACAGGCACTCAGCAACAACGCCGTTAGCGGGATAAGGCGCAGGAGTTGTTTGGTTGAAAAAAAGCGTGAACGCATAGCTGAGACATTCCTTTAATTCGTTATTAGTTAAAAAAAAGAGTATCATAAACCTTATGATATAACGATATTTCGTTAAATTGTGTATAGAAATCTCCTATCACTCAAGTAAGCTCTTTTATTGAATCTGTTCATCAAGTAGAATGGCGGAAATGAAGAGTCCATACTAAATGCGCTGTTTTAGGTTTATACTAAGTCAAGTCGCGAGGCGGTATTTATTCATAACTCGATATAGTTGATATGACGTTATTAGCATTAGGTATTAATCATAAAACAGCCCCCGTTGCTTTACGCGAGAAAGTTTCTTTTTCTCCCGATACCATGGGTGATGCCTTAAATAACCTCTTACAGCAACCCGCTGTCAGAGGCGGTGTTGTGCTGTCTACTTGTAACCGTACTGAGCTTTATCTGAGTATGGAAGACAAAGAAAATAGCCATGAACAGCTTATTCGCTGGTTATGTCAATATCACCAAATAGAGCCAAATGAACTGAAAAGCAGTGTTTATTGGCATCAAGATAATCAAGCTGTCAGCCATTTAATGCGAGTGGCAAGTGGCTTAGATTCTCTAGTATTAGGTGAACCTCAAATATTAGGGCAAGTTAAAAAAGCCTTTGCCGATTCTCAAAGCTATCACTCACTCTCTTCAGAGCTGGAACGTTTGTTTCAGAAATCTTTTTCAGTTGCGAAAAGAGTGAGAACAGAGACACAAATTGGTGCCAATGCGGTTTCTGTCGCTTTTGCAGCTTGTACGCTCGCGCGTCAAATCTTTGAGTCGTTATCTTCTTTGACGATCTTATTAGTGGGCGCAGGCGAGACAATAGAGCTAGTCGCTCGTCATCTGCGTGAACATCAAGTCAAAAAAATCATTATTGCTAATCGAACAAAAGAGCGCGCTCAACGTTTAGCGAATGAAGTTGATGCCGAAGTGATTACATTATCAGAGATTGATGAATGTCTTTCACAAGCTGATATTGTCATTAGTTCTACGGCAAGCCCATTACCCATTATTGGTAAAGGAATGGTTGAAAGGGCGCTTAAAAAACGTCGTAATCAGCCAATGTTGCTGGTGGATATTGCAGTTCCTCGTGATATTGAACAAGATGTTGAAAAGCTAAATAACGTTTATCTTTATAGCGTTGATGATTTAGAAGCGATTATTCAACATAACCGAGAACAACGCCAAGCAGCTGCAATTCAAGCAGAACATATTGTCCAGCAAGAAAGTGGGCAATTTATGGATTGGCTACGGGCACAAGGTGCTGTGGGTGCGATTCGAGAATATCGAGACAGCGCTGAAATGTTACGTGCAGAAATGACAGAAAAAGCTATCACATTGATACAAAACGGAGCGGATGCAGAAAAAGTTATCCAACAGCTCTCTCATCAATTGATGAATCGCCTTATTCACACACCAACAAAATCTCTTCAACAGGCTGCCAGTGATGGTGATATTGAACGCCTGAATCTATTACGTGAAAGTTTGGGTATTACCCATAATTAACTTTGTCTAACAGGATCTTAATCTACGAATGAAGCCTTCTATTGTCGCTAAGTTGGAAGCTCTGCAAGAGCGTTATGAAGAAATTCAGGCACTTCTGTCAGAAGCTGATGTTATTGCCTCTCAGGAGCGTTTTCGTGCGCTTTCAAAAGAATACTCTCAATTAACTGACGTCACGGCTTGTTTTAGCCAATGGCGACAAGTGCAAGACGACATCGAAGCAGCAGAAATGATGCTTGATGATCCTGAAATGAAAGAGATGGCACAAGAAGAGCTGAAAGAAGCGCGAGCATTAAATGATGATTTAGAACAACAGTTACAAGTACTGTTGTTACCTAAAGATCCTGATGATGAATTTAACTGTTTCCTTGAAATTCGTGCAGGAACAGGCGGCGATGAAGCAGCATTATTTGCGGGTGATTTATTCCGTATGTATAGCCGTTATGCAGAATCACGTCGCTGGCGTATTGAAGTCATGAATGCTAACGAAGGTGAGCATGGTGGCTATAAAGAAGTCATTGCAAAAGTCGTGGGTGATGGCGCTTATGGTGTATTGAAATTTGAATCAGGCGGTCACCGCGTTCAACGTGTTCCTGAAACGGAATCTCAAGGTCGAATTCATACTTCTGCTTGTACGGTTGCCGTATTAGCTGAAGTGCCAGAAGCTGAATTACCTGAAATCAGCCCAAGTGACTTACGTATAGATACATTCCGTTCTTCAGGAGCGGGTGGTCAGCACGTTAACACCACTGATTCTGCTATCCGTATTACGCATATTCCAACAGGAATTGTGGTGGAATGTCAGGATGAACGTTCACAGCACAAAAATAAAGCTAAAGCGATGTCTGTATTAGGTGCACGTATTCGTGCGGCTGAAATGCAAAAACGCCAAGAAGCAGAAGCTTCTGAACGTCGTAACTTATTGGGTTCTGGTGACCGTTCTGACAGAATCAGAACGTACAACTTCCCGCAAGGTCGTGTAACTGATCACCGTATCAACCTCACATTTTATCGCTTAGATGAAGTGATGGAAGGAAAATTAGATCCATTAATTCAGCCTATCGTGACCGAATATCAAGCGGATCAGCTTTCTGCACTTTCTGAGTTGAATTAATGAATTATGAACAATGGCTGCGTGAAGCAGCCTTGCAATTAATTGAAAGTGACAGCCCTAAACGCGATGCTGAGATTTTACTTGGGTACGTAACACAACGTACCCGTACTTATTTAATTGCCTTTAATGAAACAGTACTTTCGTCAGACGAGTTAGCACAATTGTCACAATTACTTACTCGACGCATTAAAGGTGAGCCCATCGCGTATTTAGTGGGTGAAAGAGAGTTTTGGTCATTGCCGTTAAAAGTGTCACCCGCAACATTAATCCCCCGTCCTGATACCGAATGTCTTGTTGAAAAAGCGTTAGAAAAACTCCCATTGGAACCAACAAAAATTCTTGATTTAGGAACAGGAACAGGTGCTATTGCGCTCGCAATGGCATCTGAGCGCCCAGATTGTCATATTATTGGTGTGGATTTTCAAGCTGAAGCCGTGGCATTAGCGCAAGAGAATGCGACCAACTTAGCATTAACCAACACAGAATTTATGGAAAGTTGTTGGTTTAGTTCACTCTCTGGGTATCAATTTGGTATGATAATCAGTAATCCTCCTTACATAGATGAAAATGATGAGCATATTCATCAGGGGGATGTTCGTTTTGAACCTTTAACTGCATTAGTTGCTGGCAAAAATGGGTTTGCTGATATCGAAATTATCATTGAAACTGCTAGACAGTTTTTAACTGATAATGGATGGGTATTACTGGAACACGGCTGGCAACAAGGCGAAGGTGTACGCAATATTTTTATTGATAAGGGTTACTGCTGTGTGGAAACTTTCCGTGATTATGGCGGTAATGAGCGAGTGACAGTAGGTCGTTGGAATTATGATAGAAACCATAGCTGATTACGAATTTAATAAAGCCCCTTTAGTTAAGGGCATGATCCTTATCTCTCAGGCTATTCGACCTGATTTTCCAACCACTTCTGTTGGTTATCAACTGGCGCAGTTAGTTGAACAAGCAGAAGCTGAAATTCCTCAACAAGGAAATACTAAAGAGCAGATAGAAGCACTGCTAAAACTGTTTTATAAGCAGTGGCATTTTAGTGGTGCAAGTGGCAAATATTGCCTTTCTGATACTTTATGGTTAGATAAAGTATTAGCAACTCATGTTGGCTCTCCTGTTTCACTGGGTTCGATTCTTATTTATATCGCACAAGCGTTAAATTTACCGTTAGTGCCGGTTATCTTTCCTACACAACTTATTATCAGAATAGATATTCCTAATGAACAACCGCTATTTTTAAATCCAATAAATGGTGAATATCTATCGCAACATACCTTAGAAGTTTGGTTAAAAGGGAATGTAGGTGGCTCTTCTGTATTATTAGAGGCAGATTTAGAAGAATCAGAATATAGTTCTATTATTCGTAAACTTTTGGATACATTGAAAGTTTCTTTAATGGAAGAAAAGAATATGGAGCAAGCATTAAAAGCCAGTGAAACGGTATTAATGTTTGATCCTGAAGATCCTTACGAAATACGTGATCGCGGACTTATTTTTGCTCAGTTAGAGTGCAACCATGTGGCAATATCTGACCTAAACTATTTTGTTGAGCAATGCCCTGAAGATCCTATTTCAGAGATGATCAAAATCCAAATTCATTCGATAGAACAAAATCCTATTGTTCTCCATTAAAAATTTAAGAAGCGTACTTAATTAACACAGTACATTACAAACAGTATAGGGATAAATATGCAACATAAAGTGGTGAATATTGGTGATATCAAGGTAGCAAACGACCTGCCATTTGTGCTTTTTGGTGGCATGAATGTATTAGAATCGCGCGATTTAGCCATGCGCATTTGTGAGCATTACGTCACTGTCACTCAAAAACTGAATATTCCTTATGTATTCAAAGCCTCTTTTGATAAAGCAAACCGTTCTTCAATCCACTCTTACCGTGGTCCGGGCTTAGAAGAAGGGATGAAAATTTTCCAAGAGTTAAAAGAAACTTTTGGCGTTAAAATTATTACTGACGTTCATGAAGCGGCGCAAGCTCAGCCTGTATCAGAAGTTGTCGATGTTATTCAATTACCTGCATTTTTAGCTCGTCAAACTGATCTTGTTGAAGCGATGGCAAAAACGGGTGCTGTGATCAACGTGAAAAAACCTCAGTTTGTAAGCCCTGGTCAAATGGGGAATATCGTCGATAAATTTAAAGAAGGCGGCAACGACCAAGTTATTCTATGTGATCGCGGCAGTAACTTTGGCTACGATAACTTAGTGGTTGATATGTTAGGTTTCCACGTTATGATGCAGGCTTCTCAAGGCGCACCCGTTATTTTTGACGTAACACATTCACTGCAATGCCGTGACCCATTTGGCGCAGCATCAGGTGGACGCCGTGCACAAGTTGCAGAATTAGCTCGTGCAGGTATGGCGGTTGGTCTTGCAGGTCTATTCCTTGAAGCTCATCCAGATCCAGATAATGCTCGTTGTGATGGCCCATCAGCGTTACCACTGGCGAAATTAGAGCCTTTCCTAGCGCAAATTAAAGCGATTGATGAAGTGGTAAAAAGTTTCCCAGAGCTAGATACCAGCAAATAAAATGCATTATGCAACTTCATACGGTTGTTAATATGTTCGGCGCTGATCTTCAGCGCCGTTATCACGAAAAAATTCATAAAATTACCCTTCATGGCGGTTTCAACTGTCCTAATCGAGATGGCACATTGGGGCGGGGTGGCTGTACTTTTTGTAATGTCTCTTCTTTTGCTGATGAGCAAACACAATATCACTCCATTGAAGAACAAATTGCATTACAAGCTAAAAATATCAACCGTGCACACCGTTATCTTGCTTATTTTCAAGCCTATACCAGTACTTATGCTGAAGTAGAATACTTACGTACCTTATATGAAACCGCATTATTACAAGCGGATATGGTGGGGTTATGTGTGGGAACTCGACCAGATTGTGTCCCCGTTAGCGTATTAGATTTATTGCAGAGTTATCGCGATAAAGGCTATGAAGTATGGTTAGAACTCGGCTTACAAACGGCTCATGATAAAACATTAAAGCATATTAATCGTGGGCATGATTTTCAATGTTATCAAGCGACGACTCGCGAAGCTCGCCGTCGTGGTTTAAAAGTATGCACACATCTTATTGTTGGACTGCCACGAGAAGATCATCTGCTTAATATGCAAACATTAGAGCGTGTGGTTGAGACAGGCACTGATGGGCTTAAATTACATCCATTGCATATTGTTGAGGGAAGTACGATAGCTAAAGCGTGGAAAGCGGGGCGAATAAACGCATTAACACAAGAACAATATGTCTATACCGCGGGTGAGATGATCCGCCATACTCCTCCTGACATTATTTATCACCGCGTATGTGCCAGTGCCAGAAAACCCACTTTATTAGCCCCAGAATGGTGTGAAAATCATTGGCTGGGTATGAATGCACTTTATCAAGATTTATTAAAAAAGGGTGTGCAAGGAAGTGGAATAGGTAAAGCATTTATATCTTACTAAGTGAATTTTTGTATTAAGAGTAACGTTAATATTAATAATATCTCAAGTTAAACCTTTATTCTTAACTATAACTAAAAACGCCTTTAATCTTTATTTAATATTAATTAAAGGCGTTATTTTTTTAACTAAAAAACTACTGAATTAATTCCAAATCATCTAGTGCTTTTTGTAATGAAGGGTAGAAACTCAGTGTATCTTCAATTGGTATGACTCTTGCTCTAGCCAGAGTCTTTAATGGCTGGAAAGGTATATCACACACAATCACATGGGTATCATGTTTTACATCCGTAACGAAATGCTGGAACGCATGTAATCCCCCCGCATCTAATACAGGAACAGCATCCCATTGCATAATAACGGTTTTATAACCTTTACTACGTTCACGTAACTCATTAAAGATACGTTCAGCAGCGGCAAAGAATAATGGACCATTAACACGCACAACTAATAACTGTTTATCATCATCAGTATAAGGAGATTCTGTTATTTTGGTCATATTGGCAATACGACGCATAAATAACAGTGACGCCAACACAATACCGATAGTAATTGCAATTACCATATCAAAGAGAACGGTGAGAGATAAGCATAATACTAAGACAATAATATCGTCTTTAGGGGCATGTCGGATCAGATCAATTACTTTACGTGCTTCACTCATATTCCATGCAACAATTAACAGCAATGCTGACATTGCGGCTAAAGGTAAATAAGAAAGAAAAGGCGCTAATACAAGTAAAGTTAGCAACACCAACAATGAGTGAACAATAGCAGAAACGGGTGATGTTGCGCCCGCACGCACGTTAGCTGCTGAACGTGCAATAGCGGCAGTCGCTGTAATACCACCAAAGAAAGGTGCGACAATATTACCAATCCCTTGTCCCACTAATTCACCATTAGAGTGATGTTTTTTGCCTGTCATGCCATCAAGTACAACCGCACATAATAACGATTCAATTGCACCTAACATTGCCATTGAAAAGGCGGCGGGTAATAAAGCAGAGACAGTGCTCCAATTTAACTCAAGTGATGTACCGGAGCTTGGTAAATTCCAAGGTAAAACAAATTGGGGCAAAATAGGTGGAATACCTTGTCCTGTTGTACCATTAGGCAGCATATAGCTAAATTGCGAGCCAATTGTTGCAACGTCATGACCGAACATATTCACAATACCCATTACCGCAGTACCTGCGATTAAAGCAGGTAGGTGCCCAGGTAAACGTAAATTCAGCTTAGGCCAATAAATTAAAACAAACAGAGTTGTCAGACCAATAAGCGTATCACCAATATGAATAGTCGGTAATGCAGAGCCTAAAGCAATAACTTTATCGATATAGGTTTCTGGCACATGTGCTAATTCAAGACCAAAAAAGTCTTTTACTTGCATCGTGGCAATTGTAATAGCAATCCCTGAGGTAAATCCAAGTGTTACAGAAACAGGAATATACTCAATAAGCTTACCGAAGCGAGCTAATCCCATAACCACTAAGATCACGCCAGACATAAGCGTAGCAATTAATAAGCCACTCAAACCAAATTGTTGCGATACAGGATACAAGATCACAACAAATGCGGCAGTAGGCCCTGAAACGCTGTATCGAGAGCCACCAGAAACAGCAATAACTATACCGGCAATCGCTGCGGTATAAAGACCGTATTGCGGGGGAACACCGCTACCAATTGCCAATGCCATGGCTAAAGGTATCGCGATAATCCCGACGGTGATCCCTGCAATAATATCTTTTAATAAACGTGCAAAAGAGTAAGGCTCTTTTACACATGCATCAATAAATGCACTAAAGGGACGAACCCGGTTAACTTTATGAGTTTTCATTTAGGATCAAACCAAAATAAGAAGTCAGATGCCGAATAACGGCGATAAGGAAAAGAGAGGATATCGCTTTTATTCGCTGATAATAATGTGATACATCAAATTATTAATGCATATCTTAAAGCTTAGTAGAAATAAAATCAATTAAACTAATAAGTTAACCTAAATAGATAATGCAATGTATCTTATTGTATTTATTCTGTTGCTTGCTTGAAAATAAAGTTTAAATTTATTTTAAAATTATAAAAAGCGTTTTATTTTAGAATAAATGTCGTTTATAGATGGGATAATAAAAACCTTTTTATGTCATAAAAATCGGATAGACATAAATAACAACTAGATAAGTTGTTTTGTTTCATTAAAATTAATTATCAGAGATTGTTAAGTGATAAGAAATTATTAAATAAAACGATTAAGCAAAAAAGCAAAATAAAAAATGCTTGTATACTAACAATAATCTAATCAAAAAAAGAAGAGTGATGGATATAAATAACTCAGTGAAGAAAAACGAGACTAGAAATGTATATTTCTTGAACAAAAAAATAGAGCCTAGCTAAAAAACTAGGCTCTATCTTAGAATATGGCGGTGAGAGAGGGATTCGAACCCTCGATACGTTGCCGTATACACACTTTCCAGGCGTGCTCCTTCAGCCTCTCGGACATCTCACCGTATTGTTTGTTGGATATGTACTTAACATCTCTCAACGGGGCGCTACTATAGGGAAAAGGAGCATAAGCGTCAACAGCTAAATGCATTTTTCCTTTAACTTTTGTATCAAGCAGTCAAATAAAAAACAATATGCACAAATGCTAGACAAATTATGCAGTAAACCAATACGCGTATAGATTGGCGTATTGAAAAAAGAATGTAGATTTTCGTTAACTGGTTAACATTCTCAACATTTTTATTAACAACTTATTCAAAGAGACTTGAAATCAGAACGTAACCCTCGCACCCTATGATAAAAATGCTGGAGGAAGGCAAAATGAATATTATTTATTATCATCCTTTTTTTGACGCAGAAACATGGATCAACGGTATGAAGGCGCGTTTGCCTGATGCCAATATACGCATTTGGGAACCTAGCGATAATCAACCTGCTGATTACGCCATGGTTTGGCTTCCTCCTTATGAAATGCTTGCAAGTCGTAATCACCTTAAAGGTATTTTTGCGTTAGGAGCAGGTGTCGATGCTATTTTAAAACAAGAACAGCAAAAGCCCGGCACATTGCCAACAGGTGTTCCTGTTATGCGTTTAGAAGACACGGGTATGGGGCTTCAAATGCAAGAATATGCCATTGCTAAAGTGATGTATTACTTTCGCCGTATGGATGATTATAAACGTCAACAATCACAACGTTTATGGAAACAGCTTCCTGCACACTCTTATGATAATTTTGTGATTGGTGTTTTAGGGGCTGGCGCTTTAGGTGGAAGTGTCGCAAGTAAACTTGCCGAACTTGGCTTTAACGTTCGTTGCTGGAGTCGCAGTAAAAAACAAATTAAAAATGTTGAAAGTTTTTATGGTAAAGAGCAACTCAGTGATTTTCTAAGCGAGTGTAATTTACTGATTAACTTATTGCCTTATACACCAGAAACGCATGGCATCTTGAATTTTTCACTCTTTGAGCAACTTAAACCTTCTTCTTATTTAATAAATTTGGCGCGAGGTGCGCATTTAGTCGATCAAGATTTATTGGAAGCTATAGATCAAGGCTATATTGCTGATGCAACACTTGATGTTTTTGCGCAAGAGCCTTTAGCGGGAATGCACCCATTTTGGACGCACCCTCGTGTTTCTATTACGCCACATATTGCTGCTTTTACCATTCCGAATATTGCCATGGATACGATTGTTGAAAATATCCAACGAATTGAAAAAGGAGAAGCACCTTTGGGCGTGGTTGATATGAAGAGTGGTTACTAAGTCTATTTTATTTATATTTTAATTTTAGATAATAGGCGGCAAACTTTAGTTTGCTGCCTATTTTTTTGCCTGAGTTTTCAAAAAAGGTACTTTTTTTAATTTTTATATATTGTCATAAAAATCTGGTTGTAAAAAGATATCGTTTGCAGATTATCTTATTGATTATTGCTTCATGATTTGAAAACAATGAGGCATACATGACTAATAAAGTAGGGATGATTCCTAGTAAACTAACACATATAGGTGTTTTTGATGGAAAAAAAGAAAAATATCCAGTAGAAGGGCTGGCTAATAGTAATAACATTTATCATAAAAACAATGATAAACAGAAAGAAGAAAAAAAATTTAGCCTAAATAATGCGAATAACTATGTATACTTAGGATCAACAAATACACCTTCACTTAATAATATGGGGATCACACTTTCAGATGATGGCTCCTTGACCTTAATTAAAGGTAAAACACATGACTTATTTACGGGGATATATCAAAAACACTTTAAAGGAGGATTTAAATATAATCTTTTTAATATAGAGTCCCAAGATGGTGACAATATGAAGTTTAAAGAACTTTATGTTGATCATAATGGTTTTTTGATTGGAAATAAATGTAACAATATAGATAATAGTAGTGATCTCTATAAAATTAAATTTAACAAAGTAGAAGAAGAATATAGTTTAAATAATACCTCATCAAATGCTATTAGTAGTAACTTTTCTGTTGAATATGAAAAATATATAGTTGATGATAATCTAAATCAAGATTTATCAAACATTAATAATGTTGTGGAATTAAAAGAAAATAATATAATTAAAATTAATCGTGAAGGATTAGATTTAACCATTAAGCTTAAAGATAATGCGCTTTATGCTCAAGGACTACCTAATAAAATTTCTTCTGGAGATCAAGTTGATGGAGTTGATGGTGCTTCCATAGAAATGGAAGAGTATAAAATAAAAATTCCATTAAAAAATACAGATAAAATATTAGCAATCAAACCAATATTAAATCAAGTACAACTCGTTGTAGATAAAGGAAATAAAATAAAAATATATTACCTTGATCCTTTGAATATTTTTGCTATTAAAGATTATCAATATGAAGTTACTCGTTTAAAGCAAGAACCTCCTTTATCTTTTTACTCAGTGATAGGTGAAAATAATTATAAAAATTATCATTCAGGACAACCATTCTCTACTCAAACAGTTGGCAATTTTAGTAGTAGAAATATCCCTTTTTTCTCTTCTTTTATTGATAATGCTCGATTAAATATTAATAAAGCTAAAGAGCAATATGCATTAAAAGAATATAAGGCAATGGTGAAAAATATTGCAAAAGCTGTTGATCCTGGATTTAGAGGATTATTTTGTAATATAAAGCAACTTATTAACTCTTCGACTTCTGTATATAACAGCAAGCCGATGGCATTATATGGTATTAAAGAAAATATAGGGAAAAGCTATGATGTGTTAAATCGTGCTGTTAAAGGTATAAAAAATAGTACAACACAAGGTGAGGTGATTTATTCGTTGGTTAATTCGCTAAAAGATAAAGAAAATATTACCATTAATCACCATAATGATATTCGAGCCTTCTTCGGTATTAATGCTTTTCAACTACCAAATAATATAGGGGTTAACGCCTTTTTATTAGCTTCTTATGTAAAATCGCACTCTATCACATTATCAAAAAGTGAAGATAATAAGATTACTTTCTCTTTTATTAATAATAATAAGAATCTTTTGGTTGCGGGTTTATCAGCGGGGATTGGTGGATATGAAAAAAGATGGGATTTAGGAAATGTTGACTATGGTTTTGTTACTCCTGTCATGGCAAGTGCTTTATTAGGTGCCACTTATGCTAAAAAATCTAATTTCTCATTTAGCCTTGATATTAATGATATCCCAAATTTTATTAATCAAGGATTAAATCAAAATGAAAATGAATTAATCAATAATTCTACCCTTGAAATTGATCACAATATAAGTCTTTCGTTAGGAACTGAGGTAAGAAGTGAAGCCAGTTTTGATGTCGATGTAATGATTAATCCCAATATGGAACTCACCGTACCCAGAAATGCTATTGGTATAAACTTTATTTTAAATTTATTAAAATTAAATTTAAATATTAATAAATTTATCGACTATGGTAAAACAGATGTGACAAAAAAAACAAAAAGGCTTGATCTCAATTTATTAGAACTTGGTGTTGATATTTATCGTGATTTGAAATTTATGCCTTCTACGAGCAATTCTGATAATGTTATTCAGTGGTATCCATTAACGTCTGTAAAAGATTTCGAATTAATGGTGAAAAAAAGAATAAATAGCTTATTAAGTTTTACACTTTTTAAAAGTGAGAAATTAATAAGCGCAGAAAAATTGGATCAAGATAAAAAAGATATAAAAGGCATTTATAAAAGAGTATTAAAAATAAATAGATTATTAGAAAAATATCCAGAGAAATATCATCTTTCTAATAGTATATCTAAATTAGATAGCATCTATTTAAATTTATCATCAGATAAAAAGGCAATAAATAAATTAAAAAATAGTATTAATAAAAATTTAATGACTACTCCATTTCAAAGCAAAGAAGATATTTTTCAGGAGAAAATAACAAAAGAAAATAGACAATATAACATTGATCGTTTTTTATCCTCATTAAAGGAAAGAAAAGAGACATTGTCTTCTCAAACAAAAGATAATATGAATGAAAAATTTAAGCCTTATTTTACAGCAAATTATCAGCTAAATAGACAGGGGCGCTCACTGCGTTCTGATTTACAAAATGAAATAAATAAATTTGTTGAAGAGAGTAAAAATTCTGAACAGATTGATTTAAATAAGCTCAAAGAAAAGCTGGATGATTTATATACTAAATATAAACAGCAGTTTGCCCATGTTGAATATCAAATTGCTTCTACAGATCTTATGTCTGTTAGTGAACTTTCGTACAAAAAGAAGACATTACCGACAGGATTTGTGCGATTAGGAAATAAAAAAGCGATTATACATACTCAAGTTAAAGGGAATATTAATTATATTTATAATGAAGGTGAAGGGAGTGTGGATAAAATATCGACAAATTATTATTACTAAACAAATCATTCATTTTGCTTATTGTTAATGTGATGCAACTTATAAAATGACCCTTGTAAAAATGAGGCTTTTAAAAGCATCAGTAGTGTTAAATCTTGTTTGATCTTTTATTTTTGATTTTTATAAGATTTATCTCTAATTAATTGATGTTATCGAAAAGATAAGTTTATTAAATTGTAATTTTACTTAACTTGGTGATATAAAGTAGTTTCCCATGTTTATCAGACAATATACTTAATGAATATAGCAGAACTTCTTGAGCAAATAGCAGAGAAAGGATGGTGTGTATGGGATGATTTCCTCACACCAGAGGCTGTTCAACAATTGCGCGCTTGTTTTGATGGTAATGCACAACAAGCGCGTATTGGTCGTCATGAGAATCGACTTGCAGAAACAACAATTCGAAGTGATAAAATACGTTGGCTAGAACCTGAAATGGGAACACCCGTTCAGCATTACTTAATGCAAATGGAGTCTATTCAGCGTGCCGTTAATCGAGAATTCTATTTAGGTCTTTTTGAATACGAAGCACATTTTGCCTGTTATGAGAAAGGTGCATTTTATAAAAAACATCTTGATGCATTTAAAGAAAATGTCACTCGCCGTTTAACTACAGTGTTGTATCTTAATGAAGCTTGGACAAAAGAAGATAGTGGTGAATTAGTGATTTACGATCTTGAAGATAAAGAACTGGCGACTGTGGCACCAAAGGGTGGGCGTTTGGTTGTTTTTCTTTCGGAGCAATTTCCTCATGAAGTCCTTCCTACTAATAAAGAGAGAGTCAGTATTGCTGGTTGGTTTAGAGTAAACGGTGTGCGAGACAACTTTTTAGATATCGCCAGCTAATTAATTGGCAAAATAATTGCTGTTGAAAAATAGCATGGGATTAGGCGCGTTTCTTATATTAAGTAAAAGACTTAATAATAAGAGCGCGCTTTTTCTGTTTTAAGTGATTAGAGATAGTAAGATTAATATTAACAATAAAAGAGACATGACGAAAAAAGTTGATTTTCTTACCATTAAAAGCACAATAACGCGAAACTTTATGGGGTAAAAATAGAATGAATGAATTTTCGATTGTTTGTCGTCTTTTAGGCACATTATTTCAACGTGAACCCAATGATCCTATCTTAGCGCCAATTATAAAAATGATTGGCGAAGGGAAACTGAGCCAGTTATGGCCATTAGAGCAAGATGAGCTATTTAACACCTTAAAAAATAGTGTTAAAGATTTGGCTATTGTTGAAGCTGATTATCAATCTCTTTTTGGTGGTGATGCGCCAGCGGTATCTATTTATGCCCATGATTATGAAGAAATTAAAGAAGACGATATTCGTCAATTCCTAGTCACAAGAGGGATGCCTGTTACTGACAATGCAACAGACAGTTTTGGTTCTTTATTACTTGCTGCTTCATGGCTTGAAGATAATTCTGCGCAAGATGAAGTATTAGCACAAATACAATTATTTGATGAATATCTGCTGCCTTGGGCTGGAACATTTTTAGGTAAGGTTGAAGCTCATGCAACCAGTGGCTTTTATCGTACACTAGCAGGTGTTGCGCGTGGTGCATTATCAGCGTTACGCGAAGAACTCTCTGATAATGAAGAGAGCGATGAGGCAGAAGCAGAGTAATATAAATATTTCTTTGTAAAAGCATTTTATTATTCATAAAAAAGGCAAACCATTAGGTTTGCCTTTCTCATTAATGACGATAAATATTTTTAATCAACCCGCGTAACTATTAGAGTTGGATCACAAATTTACCTGGTTTAACTTCAATTCCTTTAGCCAGTTTAAACGCGGCTGCTTCAGCACTGTTTTTTTCCGGATTAAGAACATAAACAGGTTGATTATCAAAGTAAGTTGCGATGGTTGTCTCTAAATAAGGTTTTAATGCTACAACCACTGCATCCATTTTTTCTGGAGAGACTTTGTAACTATCAATAGCCATTGATTTTATGTATATCGCTCCTTTATCAGCTTGATAAGAAGGTTGGCCTGATAACGTAAGCTCAACTTTAGCGTTTGTCTTGCCAAAGAATGAATTAATTGTTAGGTCGGTTGTACCAGAAAGACTAATTTTACCCGGCTCAGTACGACCAATTTGAATGGAAAGATTGCTCAATTTAATATCAGCGGATACAACTTCATCTTCACCAATATGTTTCTGGAGATTTATTTTTTGGCTGATATAGTCATTAATAAGATTTTCACTTACATCAAATTGCTTGAGCTGATCACACCCTGTGACTAAGCTTGTTAATACTAATATAGCTGTTAGAAAAATTGCTTTCATAAACACTCCTTGATCATTGATAACTAAGAGTTTACCCGATCTTTAGGGAGTAAGCATGGCTGTTTCTATTTTTTTACGATTAAATTGGCGATGTAACGCATAAAGTGTTATTAAACCTACGGTTCCTAGTAAGAACCAAGGCAATTCAGGCATATCAAATTGATTACCTAAATCATACATCCATCCACCACCGGTATATCCAATTGCACCACCAAATGCTAAGCCTAATCGGCTAAAGCCCATATAACTACCACGAGCGCGAGGATCTGCAAGTGATGCACTTAATGTTTCGCGAGCAGGCTCTGCGGTAATAGTACCAAGATAGAACAGTCCAATAATCAAGAAAATGCTTTGTAATGAATGGATCATACCAACAGGGAACATGCTGATGCTCATTAAAAATAAGCCCGCCATTAAACGTTGTTCTAATTTAAAGCGTTTCTCACTCCATCGCGCAATAGGATAAAGCAACGTTAAAGAAAGCAGGGCTTCAATGGCATACATCCATTTTACGGCAGTTGGCGTACCCGCAATATCATTGACGATAATAGGAAACATCAACATGACTTGAACGGATAATACAAAATAACCCGTCAACGTTAAGACATAACTGACAAAGCGTTTATCAAGAAATACGCGTTTTAACCCTTCTTTAATTGGTGTTCGGGTTGTGGATATACGGTAAGCGGGTAATAACCAAGCATTAAATAAGGCGGCGATAACAAAAACACCAGCACCGACCCAGCAGACTAAATGAAAATCATACTGTAATAACCAGCTACCAATGAGTGCACCAATAACGGCACCGGCGCTATCTTGCATTAATAATAAAGAGTAAAAACGACCGCGTTCATAAGGACGGGTTAATTTGATAACTAGCGCTGTGCGAGGTGGATCAAATAAAGTCCCACCTAATGCAGATAAAATGCAAGATAACCAAAGTATCCAAGGTTGATCTGCCATTGCCATTAAAGCAAAACCTGAAGCTCGTAATAACATACCCGTTATTATCATTGGTTTTGCACCAAAACGGTCTGCAATAGCACCACCAAAAATACCAAGGCCTTGTTGTACTAATTGTCTAAGCCCTAAAGCAAAGCCGACAATAACACCAGCCCAACCTAATTGTTCGACGAAACGAATAGAAATAAGCGGAAAAACGACGAAAAAACCTAAGACAACTAACATATTGTCAATTAGGAGGAAGTATTTACCCAAAGTACGGGCTTGTGTTACCAGCGCCATTACTCACCATCAATAAGCAAATAATTTAAATAAAATAAGGGGGGAATGAAATAATTTATTTCTTCGACTATTCTGTCTCTAAATGTGCATAATTCCTAGTAAATTAAAGATGATATTTTTTTATTAAGGTTAGTGGCAGAATAAGAAGAGTTGCTTCAGAATTAGACTTATTTATATCAAAGGATAATGAGATCGTAATGTTTGGTTATCGTGGCGGAATTCCTAAAATTCGTTTTGAAACACAAAGAATGGTAATTCGTTTAGCATATGAGAGAGATGCTGAAAGACTGGCCGATTATTATACATTAAATCGTCGCTTTTTAATTCCGTGGGAACCCGTAAGAGATAAAACACATTACCTACCCGCTGGTTGGGAACACCGCTTACAATATATGAACGAACTGCACCGACAAGAAAGTGCTTTTCATTTTCTGTTATTAACACAAAATGAAGATGAAATTATTGGTGTTGCTAATTACAGCAATGTTATGCGCGGCGCTTTTAATGCCTGTTTTCTGGGGTATTCAGTGGGTGAAAAATGGCAAGGTCAGGGCTATATGTCGGAAGCCTTAACGGAAACACTTCGTTATATGCAACGACAGCAAGGGATGCATCGTATTATGGCGAATTATATGCCTCATAATTTACGCAGTGGAAACCTATTAGCTAAACATGGTTTTGAACGGGAAGGCTACGCCAAAAACTATCTACAAATTAATCAAGAGTGGCGAGATCACGTATTAACTGCATTAACAACGCGAACTTATTTTAAACGTTAATATTGGTCATCATGGAAGAAAAGCACTGTTTATAATTATATTAAAAATGCCTTATTTCAGTGCTTTTAGCCACTCTTTAATGATAATAGAGATATTTAATAGGTCATTAAGTCGGTTTTTTTCAACATATAGTACCAATGTTGAATATGGAAAATAGACTGTGTTAAGCGTGATGATTCCTCTTTTTCAATATAAAACCCATTCTTTTGATACAAATAAAGTGCACCTTGATGATGAATATCGACATACAGTGATAAAAACGCTTTTCTCAGAATATCTTTACTATATTGGGTTATCCAATCAAGTATAGCGTAAGCAATACCGTGTCCTTGATATGATGATAAAACGGCAATATGTGCCAAATAAGCCTCATTTTCATTTGGCATATAATCAAATAAAGAAAAGAAAATCTTTTGCTTAATATAATGAGCGATACCAAAACGCCAATAATCCAAGAAAGGTGTTTTAGTAAAGGGATTTGAAATAAAGTCGTTTTCTTTTATCACTAAGCAAAATGTTGCAATTATCTTTCCATCATCAGTGACAACAAATTGTTGGCTATTTTTTTTACATGCTAATGAATTCCAAATAGCCTCTAATTGCCGACGTTGGTTAGGATTAGTGCTATCAATATTAAATGCGTTCAATTTAAAACGAAATGCTTGTGTAAATAATTGAATAATTTCAGGAATATCTGAAGGTTCTGCCACACGAAGCTGATAGTGTTCATTAAGTAATTGCATGATATCGTTACTCTGCAATAATAGGGTTAACTTTTTAGACTGTTTGGTCTAGTTGATTATAGACTAATCAGTCTAATTTATTTTGTCCAGAGATTTTTAATGTTATGAACAAGACTGTTACTGAAAAACAAAAAGCGAAAATGAAGCATATTATTGATGCTGCAATACGTTGCTTTGCTGTAAAAGGTTTTCACTCCACATCAACAGCAGAAATCTGTCATGAAGCAGGTATGAGTCCTGGGAATGTATTTCATTACTTTCCGAATAAGAATTCGATTATTGAGGCGATTGCATTAGAAGATGCACAACTGTTTGACGATATCTTTTGTCGCTATGAAGCCGAAGAAGAGTGTATTCAAGCAATCATCGATTTAATGAAGGAAATTATAGCGCTTTATAATCACCCCGAATATGCGCGCATTAGTATTGAAATTTTTGCTGAAGCATCGCGTAATGCGAGCATTCACGAGATTTTTATTGAAAATGAAAGAAACAACAAACAGCGTTTGATTACGATGCTGAAAAACGGTATTAAAAAAGGGCAGATAGACTCAACACTTGAGCCAGAGGAAATTGCAACATGGCTGTTAGTCATCGCAGATGGCTCTATGGGAAGAAATATTATCGATCCTGAATTTAATGAGGGTGAGGATCACGTTATGTTGGAATCGATGTTGAGAAAAATGCTTACAAAGCCATAAATAGCTATTTTTTAATCGCTTGGATTAGTCGAAGATAAGCAGAGTCAGCATATTCTTAGCTAATTGAAGATTGATTTTTCGATGTTAGAGACGGAGTATAGTCCCTTTCTTTTTATTCCATTCAACAAAAATTAGAATGACTTTATGAATTTACTTAAATCACTTGCTGCGGTGAGTTCTATGACCTTATTTTCACGGGTACTGGGATTTATTCGTGATGCAATTATTGCGCGTATTTTTGGCGCAGGTATGGCAACAGATGCCTTTTTTGTTGCTTTTAAATTGCCAAACTTATTGCGGCGTATTTTTGCAGAAGGGGCATTTTCTCAAGCATTTGTTCCGATCTTGGCAGAATATAAAAATCAGCAAGGTGAGGAGGCAACGCGTACCTTTATTGCTTACGTTTCGGGTATGCTGACGCTTATTTTAGCCGTGGTCACCGTGATTGGTATTATTGCTGCGCCTTGGGTGATTTATGTTACAGCACCGGGTTTTAGTAGTTCACCTGATAAATTTCAATTAACGACCGATTTATTACGGATCACCTTTCCTTATATTTTTCTTATTTCACTGGCTTCATTGACGGGCTCTATTTTAAATACTTGGAATCGTTTTTCAGTACCCGCTTTTGCACCAACGCTACTCAATGTCAGCATGATCTTTTTTGCTTTAGTGGTCGCACCTTATTGTAATCCTCCTATTATGGCATTGGCGTGGGCGGTTGTTGCTGGGGGAATATTACAACTGGGTTATCAATTACCGCATTTGAAAAAAATCGGTATGCTTGTTTTGCCGCGTATTTCATTTAAAAATAGCGGTGTTTGGCGTGTGATGAAACTGATGGGGCCTGCTATTTTAGGGGTTTCGGTTAGCCAAATATCGTTAATTATCAATACTATTTTTGCTTCCTTCTTAGTCTCTGGTTCAGTTTCTTGGATGTATTACGCAGATCGTTTGATGGAACTACCGACCGGGGTATTAGGCGTTGCATTAGGTACAATCTTACTTCCTTCATTATCTAAGAGTTTTGCCAGTGGTAATACTGAAGAATATAGAAAATTAATGGATTGGGGATTAAGACTGTGCTTCTTATTAGCACTGCCTTGTACTATTGGTTTAGCGGTATTATCTGGGCCTTTAACCGCGTCTTTATTCCAGTATGGTAATTTCAATGCTCATGATGCACTAATGACACAACAAGCGCTAATCGCTTACTGTGTTGGGTTAATGGGACTGATTATCATAAAAATCTTAGCACCAGGTTTTTATTCTCGTCAGGATATTAAAACACCAGTAAAAATTGCGATTGCGACATTAATTCTCACACAATTAATGAACCTTGCATTCATTGGTAGCTTGAAACATGTGGGGCTTGCACTTTCAATAGGTATTGCGGCTTGTTTTAATGCCTCTATGTTGTTTTGGCAGATCCGTAAGAAAAATATCTATCAACCTTTGGCTGGCTGGCCAGTGTTCTTATTAAAACTTGTTATTGCGCTTGCCGTAATGGGGGCTGTATTAGTTGGAATGTTGTGGATCATGCCAAGTTGGGATACCGGCAATATGCTAATGCGCATCTTACGCTTGTTGTTAGTTGTAGTAGCTGGAGCAGGAAGTTATTTTGTTGCGCTGTATGCACTAGGGTTTAGACCTCGCCATTTCTCACTACGTGCTTTATAACTGATAACATGGACTCCTCGCTTTTGTATAAAAGCGAGGAGTTGCAAAATTAACAATATTTTTATCAATGTAATTCTCTTCATTTAGATCCTTTCTCTATTTTTAGACTATTTATAATGCTATATAGATCACACTTCTCGCATTTAGTTACGCGGATCTGGCTACCCTTAGAAAGAAAAAAGAGTGAGAAAAAAAGCAAAAATCTTTTTTCTCACTCTTTTTTTTATTAAATTTTTTTTCCAATTTCTAAATGATTTATACAGTTTTTCGGCATCTGAAAGTATTTTTTAATCGTTATTGATAAGTTTATCTAAACATTAATCATATCGAATATCTTTAGACAATTTGTTTACTAACAGTGGGATTCTACATAAAGTAAAAAAATAGACACTATATTCTAAGCACTTACGGTTTGACGAATTATCTTTTTTTAGATAAACTCTCTTATGTCGAATAGGTTTAAAAATTGACACATCTGTTAAATATTTCTTACTTAATGATGAGATATTGCAAATATTTCAAAATATTGCAGTATATTTTAAAACATTTAATTTTTTTGATTTAAGACATATTATTATTTCTTTATTCAGGTAGATTAACCGTGACTGTAAAGTTATTTGCTTGTTATCGTTCAGTACTACTGAAAGTGATCATATCTATTTTGTCTGCGCTTCAAATAGGTAACACGATTGCTGGGGATAAGCAGTAAACAATAAGTCGCGTGAATAATGAAATTAATGCTAAATCTATTATTAATAGATAATTAGATTACTGAAAATTCAGTATGGTACACTAATTATTATTTTCATTTATCCGCCGTTGTTTTCTGTTTTTCCCTCTCTTTTCTATACCTTCTCAATATTTCTTATTTTTTTATTAATAGCTCAATAACTCAAATATTTCTCTATTTATTCGTTATACTCAAAGCAGTTATAAATCATTAGGTATTTCTAGTTTAAAGACCACTAAATAATCACTGCGTGATTTTTGGTAAAAATAAAAATAAGAGTGTCAAGGAGCTACTATGAAAAAAGCAATTATCATTTCTGTATCATTAGCTACGTTATTTCTTGCAGGTTGTACTGCTGACGGAAAAATTAATACCTCAAGACTCACTCCAGTTAACTGTATTGGCGTATTCGACAAAACTAATGAGAAGCTTGCTTTCACCGCTAAAGACGTCAATGACCGCTTATACAGCCCTAGTAAGCCAATAGACAGTGTCGATGGTTGGATTGAGGCAAAAGATATTAGAGGGCTATTGTGTCAGGATGTTATAACTGCTAACGAAGATTAATGATTAAATAGCATTGGAAGTTTATTAAGCCATTGTTTGTAGTGTTTTTTAGCTATCTTGAATTAAAATTTAACGCATAATAAAAAACCGATGGTTAATACCATCGGTTTTTTTATCACTACTATTTGAAAATAGAGATGAATTACATTCTATCTACTGTTTCAATACCTAAAGTATCCAAACCTTGTTTTAAGGTTCTTGCGGTTAAACGAGCTAGTTTTAGACGACTTTGGCGAGTGTTTTCATCTTCAGCAGATAAGATAGGGCAGTTTTCATAAAAGCCAGAGAAAGCTTGTGCCAGATCGTAAAGATAAGCACACATAACGTGAGGTGTTCCTTCACGAGAAACTTGCATAATCGTCTCATCAAACTGGACTAAACGTAATGCAAGCTGTCTTTCATGAGATTGGGTTAGTGCGATAGGTTGAGTTAACGCATTTTCATCAATTTCTGCACGTTTGAAGATTGAAGCAACACGAGTATAAGCATATTGCATATAAGGTGCTGTGTTACCTTCAAAACTTAACATCAGATCCCAATCAAAGATGTAATCTGTGGTACGGTTTTTAGATAAATCAGCGTATTTAACAGCACCAATGCCCACAACGCGAGCAACGTTATTTAATTCGTCTTTATCCATATCTGGATTTTTTTCAGCGATTAATGCGCGGGCTCTTTCTTGAGCTTCGTCCAGCAAGTCGGTTAAACGAATAGTGCCACCAGAACGAGTTTTAAACGGACGACCATCTTTACCTAACATCATACCGAACATATGGTGTTCGAGTGACATTGAATCAGGGATGTAGCCTGCTTTACGAACGATTGTCCAAGCTTGCATTAAATGCTGGTGCTGACGAGAGTCGATATAATAAAGCACACGGTCAGCATGTAATGTTTCGTGACGGTATTTTGCACAAGCAATATCTGTCGTTGTATATAGGTAGCCACCGTCTTTTTTCTGAACGATAACACCCATAGGTTCGCCTTCCTTGTTTTTATATTCATCAAGGAAAACAACCGTTGCGCCTTCACTTTCTACCGCAAGACCTTTTGCTTTTAAATCGGCAACAATACCTGCCAACATTGGGTTATAAAGACTTTCACCCATAATGTCGTCTTCGGTTAATGTGACGTTAAGGCGTTGATAAGTCACTTGGTTTTGTTGCATGGTGATATCAACTAATTTACGCCACATTGTACGGCAGTATTCATCACCACTTTGTAATTTCACAACGTAATTACGGGCACGCTCTGCGAATACTTCATCTTCATCATAGTGTTTTTTCGCTTCACGATAGAACTCTTCGAGATCAGATAACGCCATATCTGCCGCATTTTCATTCTGTTTTTTCTCTAAATACGCAATCAACATACCAAATTGCGTACCCCAATCACCAAGGTGATTAGCACGAATAACATTATGACCTAAGAAAGATAAAGTACGCGCACTTGCATCACCAATAATGGTTGAGCGTAAGTGACCAACGTGCATCTGTTTTGCAACGTTCGGAGATGAATAGTCGATAACAATAGTTTGAGGTTCAACAGGTGTTACGTTTAGATGTTCATCTGCTAATGCGTCTTCAGCTTGCTTTGCAACCCATTGTGGAGATAAAAAGATATTGATAAAACCTGGGCCTGCGATTTCAACTTTATCTGCAACATCTGTAATATCGAGCTTTTCTAGGATCTTTTCTGCGAGTTGTCGGGGTGGGATCCCCATTTTTTTTGCAGCTCCCATGACACCATTTGCCTGATAGTCACCAAATTGTACTTTGGCTGACTGACGGACAAGAGGTTCGCTATCAGCGGGTGCGCCAGCAGCACACATTGCCACACTGATTTTTTCTGAAAGAAAAGCCTGAATATTCACCGGGTTACCTTAAATTATTGAGAAAATAAAACCTGACGACTAAAGTCTGACAGGTTTCTTATAAAGAATTAGGATTAACCTTGAATTTATAACATATTCCGGCTAGAACATGCTACCATCTAGGTCTTATCTTTAAGGTTTTTTCTCTGTTTTTTCATTAAGGTTATTCAAAATGGTGTTATTTTCTTCAATTCCTCAATTAAATGATTTAACTCACGAGCTTTCTTTGTTTGAAGAAAATATGACACTATTTGCCAATAGTTTGGGCATAGATTTATCCATCTATCACACTGATCACGTATCGTTACGTTGTCACGATTTAGCATTAGCGGAGCAGTGGCGAACAGGATTAAGCCAGTGTGGAAAGTGTATTTCTGATAATGTGATTAATGGGCGTCCAATATATCTATTTCAATTAGAAATACCGCTAACTATTCTAAATCAATCTGTTTCGATTGTTGAATTGCCTTTTCCCACAAATAAAAAATATGAATACCAAGGTTGGGAGCATATTGAGCAAGTGATCTCCGTTGAACCCGCTTTTTTAGTGGATAAAGTGATGTCTTTTTTACCCGAAACGTTACCTGAGAGTGTTAGCTTAAAAATCAGCGAACCTAAAGGTGAGAAAGAACGTGTACCCAATCCAACGGTGGCTATTTCTAATGGAAAAGTCACAGTGAAGTATCATCCTTATTCGTTACTTGAAATCGTTGAAAGTGAGTGTTGTTCGACACTTTCAGGAAATAGTTTGCTTGTGTCAGCACAAAATTCTGATGGCAGAATTGAATGAATTACAAGATTCGACAACTATTGTTAGTAATCGCTAAGAAATGATATTTATTTTCTGATTACTTTCTTTATTAAGGATGGAGAGGGATGATATGGCTACATTGGAGATTTGTTGTTTTGGCGCTGAATGTGCGTTGGTAGCAGAACGAGCAGGCGCAGACAGAATAGAGCTGTGCACGAGTCCAGCAGAAGGTGGTATTACACCAAGCTTTGGAATGCTACGACAAGTCAGGGATCTGGTTCGTATTCCCGTTCATCCTATCGTTCGCCCGCGTGGTGGTGATTTTTGTTATACACAAGCTGATTTTTCAGCAATGAAAAATGATATTAGTTTGATCCGTGATATGGGATTTTCAGGTGCCGTTGTTGGTCTTTTAAATGAAGAAGGGCATATTGATTTGCCTAAAATGGAAATTTTAATGGAGCTTGCAGGTCCATTAGCCATTACTTTTCATCGTGCTTTTGATATGTGTATTAATCCATTATTAGCGTTAGAACAACTAACTCAGCTAGGTGTTGCTCGTATTTTAACCTCAGGACAGCAGGCGAATGCAGAATTAGGTTTGCCATTATTACGCACGTTAAATGAAAAAACACAAGGCCCTATAATTATGGCGGGCGCTGGTGTAAGACTCAGCAATATCCAAAAATTCCTAGATGCAGGATTGAAAGAAATTCATAGCTCAGCAGGAAAAGTGGCACCTTCAACCATGATTTATCGAAAAGCGGGTGTAACTATGAGCTCTGATAGTGAGGTTGATGAGTTTACGCATTACTGTGTGGATGAAGATACAGTTGAAGCGATGAAAGATATTATGAGTATTTATGCGCCATTAGCATCTTGATTGATACGGATTAAATATTTTAAAACAGCGCCTTTCATGGCGCAGTTTTTTTATATAAGTTCGCCTAATAACAGCGTATGTGTAATACCACAGCGTTCAACAAAGGCTTCATCATGCGAAACCAGTAACAATGTGCCTTGATATTCAACAAGTAGATTTTCCAATAGTTGTCTGGATTCGATATCAAGGTGATTATCTGGCTCATCAAGTAATAATACTGCTGGTGGTTTTGGGCTGTGTGTTAAAGCCAATAACGTTGCTTTTAATTGCTCGCCACCACTGAGTTTTTCAAGTGGTAGTAAAGATTTATCACCTCTAATTCTCAACATTCCAAGACGCGTTCGCCATTGCTCGACAGAAATCGCGGATTGATATTGGTGTAGTGCTTGTGCAACTGGCAATGTTTTATCAAGTAAAGCAAGATGTTGGTCAAGGTAACAATAGTCTTTGTTGAGACGAAACTCACCAGAAAGTGGTACAAATTGTTCGATCAAGCATTTTAGTAATGTTGATTTTCCACAGCCATTTTTACCTTTAATATGCCAATGTTCATTGCCGTAAGCTGAAAATGAAATAGGGTGCTGATAACCATATGGAAGTTGAAGATTATTAACAAATACATTTAAACGATGGCCATCACTTTGATAATTCAATACCATTTTTTGCTGATGAACATGTGCTTTTTCCTCATCGATACCTTGCTTTTGAGATTGCATATCATCAATTACGCGTTGATGCCGTTTTGCTACGGCAGATTGGCGTTGTTCTGCTCTGTTTTTTTGCATATCCAGTAAAAGTAGGCACTGAGAGCCACTTTGCCTAATTGATTCACCTTGTCGTTTCCGTTGCGCTGTTTTTTGTAATGTTGCTTGTTGCTGGCGTTTCTCATTTTTTATTTGGCTGTTTAGTCGATCACTTGCGGCTTCCAATGATGTTATTTCCGCACTTTTTTGTGCCTCATATAATGTATAATTTCCACCATATTCAGATAAGCCTTTCTCACTTAATTCAATAATAGTATCGGCATACGAGAGCAGGTTTCGATTGTGGCTAACAATAAGAGAGCCCGCTTTATGCTGAGCTAATTGTTTTATTAGCCATTGTTGTCCTTGATAATCAAGGTGGTTATCTGGCTCATCTAACAGCAGAAAACTCTCTTCACATAAAAAAGCGCGACAAAGTGCTAAACGTGTTTGTTCTCCACCACTTAGATGCGCAATAGGGGTATCTAATGCGACTGGAAGTTGTGCCGAATCTAATAAATTCTGCCACATGACAGGGAGTTGCCATTTGCCATCGAGTAACTCAATATCTTCTAATGTGGCAATACCGGCATCAACACGTTGGAATGCTTGATAAATTTCATGAATATCTAACGCTTGAGCAAGTGTATCACCCTGTAATCGCGTTAATTGATCAACGTGAACAAAAGGCATATTCCAATTAATTTGACCTGAAGTCGGTAATATTTTTTGTGCTAATAATCTTAATAGTACAGACTTTCCTTTACCGTTATGGCCAATTAATGCATTTTGCTGACAAGTCAGTGAGCGAGTTAATGGTGGAAAAAGAGCTTGTTGATTAAATTCGATAGTAAGTTGTGAAAAATGACAGGCTATTGTCATCATCGACCTCCTAAGAGAAATAGGTGGCAGACAGCCGAGATCTTTTTTCTAGATGCGACGAAATAAATTATTGTCTGCCAGTAACAGAAAATGAATACCGAAAAGGTATTTGAAATAATTTTCTGGCAGAATTTAGTTCATCGTAGGGAAGTGCCTTCTTAAAAAGAGAAATAATTGGAGTGATAACGCGCGTATTTAAACATGAATAAAGATAAACAACAAGCGCCGAATAAGGTTATCTTTGTGTGGTTCTTATTTTATGTGCTTTTATTCTAAACATTATACGTTTATAAATCGATGATATATTAATATAGGCAATGCAAGCTAAAGGAATACCGTAGAATAATGTGCCGTAAGCCATACCAATATGTGGAACATTAAAATAATCGCTGTGCTGTGGAATTAAATAGAGATAGTTAATTTCATTTAAATATTGGGGCGTTAATCCACCGTAAGGGACTAGAAACTTAAAAATCATGACAGAAAAAAGGCACAGCATAAAATTTAAAACTAATAGTGCAGAATAGAATAAATTCTTTCCCATTTCTTCTTTAGTTTTCACTTGATAACCACTGATAATTCGATTAGCAACAATTACAGCATAAAGCCAAATAATCAGGTTTTCATCACCCATAATCATACTATTGATAATAAGAGCGAATATCCCATAAAAAGGAATAAGAGCAAAAACAAGCTTAGTACGAGCAAATGCAGCCATAAAAACACCTGAATGCACGAGAATAAATTCAAATAAAAATAAAACGGTTAGATTATAAATTGTTTGAACTGAGAAATGTTCAGGAAACCACCAAACGGTAATAATAAAAGCGATATATAAAAGCTGTGTGGCATAGTCAAATAATGAAAAAAAGAGTTGTACCCCTTGTTGTAATGGCGTTAGTGGAGGGCGTTTTGCTGATGTGGTTTCTATAAAGGACGAAAAAATAGGATCATCATATTGCTGACGCTTATTTTTTTGCAAAAGAGCGTGTTGTTTTTTTTGTGTTATTTCCTTTTGGGTAGCAACTTTGCTCTTTGGTGTCTTTGCCATAATTTTCTTTAATCGTTCATCTGCAAATAAGGGGCGTATAAAGTGTCTTTAATAAAAAACAAGATGAATATTATGAAAGAAAGGGATATTTAATAACTTGATACCCCTTTAAATTTAGATAAAAAATTAAGGCTTAGTGGCAATTAATATGGCACGTTTTGGTGCGGGATAACCTTCAACAGTTTTTGTTTTATCATCAGCATCTAAAAAAGCATCTAATGAATCTGTTACCATCCAATCTGTTTTACGTTGCTCATCAAGTGATGTCGTATTTTCATCAACAATACGCACATCTTTAAAACCACATTTTTCTAGCCAAACCTTTAGCATTTTTGCAGATGGAATAAAGTACACGTTACGCATTTGTGCATAACGCTCACCAGGGATCAGGCATTGAAATTCATCACCATCAACAACAAGGCTTTCTAACACTAATTCGCCACCAGAAACTAATTGGTTTTTTAATTGCCATAAATGATCAAGTGGTGAACGGCGATGATAAAGTACACCCATTGAGAATACAGTATCGAAGGCATTTAATTCTGGCATTTGCTCAATACCAACAGGAATTAAATGTGCGCGTTGGTCATTACCTAATAATTTTCTGACAGCTTCAAATTGGCATAAGAAAAGTTGAGTAGGATCGATCCCTACAACAAATTCTGCGCCTTCACCTAACATCCGCCACATATGATAGCCACTGCCACAACCAACATCTAATACTAAACGGCCTTCAAGCGGTGAAAGATGGGGTAAAACACGATCCCATTTCCAATCAGAGCGCCATTCTGTATCGATATTGACGCCATAAAGTGAAAATGGACCTTTACGCCACGGCATTAAATTTTTTAAAACGTTACTTAATCCTAGTTGCTCGCCAGCACTTAATGCTGGAGTGTGTTGAGCTATCACACCATTTTTCAAATCAATCTCAGTAGGCGTAATTTCTGGCAAACCATCGAGCATTCTTTCCCAAGAAGAAAAGTGACCGTGTAACGCATTTGATCGCCATTCTGATAATTGAGCCGGTAATGTATCTAACCAATGAAATAAGCGCTCATCTTGCGCAATAAGTTGATAAAACGAGCCAAAATTAATCATTAATTATTGCCTTTAATCGCTAAAAGAGAGCCGAAATTAAAACATTGGAACCAAACTTCTGCATGTGGAAAACCTGCATTATGTAAGCGAGCTTTATGCGTTTCAACAGAATCGGTCAGCATAACATTTTCTAACATGCTACGTTTTTGGCTAATTTCTAATTCGCTGTAACCGTTAGCACGTTTGAAATCATGGTGCATATTAAACAACAACTCACCAATTTCTTTATCTTCAAAACTGAACTTTTCAGAAAGCACTAACACGCCACCGGGATTAAGACCTTGGTAAATTCGGTTTAATAATATTTGGCGATCGTTCGGCGCTAAGAATTGTAAGGTGAAATTAAGCACTACCATTGAGGCATTATTAATTTCGATATCAAGAATATCACCTTCAATAATATCAACGGGTGTATCTGCTTTATAGGCATCAATATGGCGCTGACAGCGTTCTATCATGGCAGGTGAATTATCAACACCAATAATTTTACAGCCAGCAGCATCAATATTACGACGCATGGAAAGGGTTGCTGCACCTAAAGAACAGCCTAAATCATAGACTTGGCTGTTGGGCGTAACAAAGCGACCTGCAAGCATACCAATCATGGAGATGATATTAGAATAACCTGGTACTGAGCGTTTTATCATATCAGGAAACACTTCAGCGACTTTTTCATCAAAGCGCCAGTCACCAAGGTTAGCAATAGGTGTCGCAAATAAGCTGTCTTGTTGTGATGATTTTGAATTCGACATAACTAAAATAGATTTAAGGAATAAAAGAAGCAAGCATTCTACCAGAAGCGACGGTGCTCACAAAGTTGCATTATTTAGAAAGAAATTGGAAAAAATAAATAAACCTTTTTGATACCTTGCCGTTATTAGACACAACAGCAAGGATGTCGGTTTTGATCATGGATGATCATGTTATTCCCGCGAGGACTTAGTAATAAAAGGAAAAGATTTGTATCCAAGGAAGGAAATAAATATTAGCAATGATCATCAATGCCATCGATAAATAAGTGGCTGCCATACCTGAACGGCGCCAGCGAAGTTCACGGTGTTTTAATCCATAAGAGTGTAAAAAGCGACCTGCGATTAAAATTGAGCCACAGATGTGCACCATCCAAACAAAAGCACCATTCATTTCCATGACCAGTAATAAGATCATGGAAATCGGAATATATTCTACCGCATTGCCGTGAACACGGATGGCTGTTTGTAATTCATAAAAGCCACCATCGCCATAAGCAACCCGATATTGTGTTCTGAGTTTTACGACATTGAGGGACAATTTAATCAATAATAGTGCGCCCAGTACGATGTAAAGCGAGCTAACCATCTTTTCTCCATTGCCAAAGCCAAAAAACGGCGAATTTAATGATAAACCTCAAAGCGACTTCTGTCGCTATAAATAATTATTATTAATTAATTGTTTGGGGATTAGCAAATCCTTGAAAAGATGTATCATATAAACTAGGTCTATACTCTTATCTCCAGGAAGAATTTTCGTTATAATGTCTGCCTTTTTTTTGACACTACTCGAAAAAGACTATTGCCAAAATTTCCGCAGCAGAAAGCACAACAAGCTGAGTAAAAGGATATTGTATGCGTACTAATTATTGTGGGCAGTTGAATAGCGCCCATGTGGGCCAAAAAGTGACTCTTTGTGGTTGGGTTAACCGTCGCCGTGACTTAGGTGGACTTATCTTTATTGATATGCGAGATCGCGAAGGTATTGTTCAAGTCTTCTTTGACCCAGAGCAGAAAGAGGCATTTTCTCAGGCTTCAGAACTGCGTAATGAATTTTGTATTCAAGTCACAGGAACAGTACGCGCTCGTCCTGATAGCCAAGTTAATAAAAATATGGCAACAGGTGAAATTGAGTTAGCGGCAGAATCTCTGTCTATTTTTAACCGTTCAGAGCCATTACCGTTAGATAGCAATCAAACAAATACCGAAGAGCGTCGTTTAACATATCGTTATTTAGACCTGCGTCGCCCTGAAATGTCAGATCGCTTAAAAACCCGTGCTAAAATCACAAGCTTTGTTCGCCGTTTTATGGATGGTGAAGGTTTCCTTGATGTTGAAACCCCTATGCTGACTAAAGCGACACCTGAAGGTGCGCGTGACTATTTAGTGCCAAGTCGTGTACATAAAGGTAAATTCTACGCATTACCACAATCACCACAGCTTTTTAAACAGCTGTTAATGATGTCTGGCTTTGATCGTTACTATCAAATCGTAAAATGCTTCCGCGATGAAGACTTACGTGCTGACCGTCAGCCTGAATTTACCCAGATCGATGTTGAAACCTCTTTCATGAGTGCAGATCAAGTGCGCGAAGTGATGGAGCGTATGATCCATGCATTATGGTTAGATATTCTTAATGTCGATTTAGGTGCGTTCCCAGTAATGACTTTTGCTGAAGCAATGCGTCGTTATGGTTCAGACAAACCAGATTTACGTAACCCAATGGAACTTAAAGACATCGCTGATTTAGTCAAAGATGTTGAGTTTAGCGTATTTGCACAAGCTGCCAACGATGAAAAATGTCGTGTTATCGCATTGCGTGTACCGGGTGGTGCAGCATTAACCCGTAAAAATATTGACGAATATACACAGTTTGTTGGTATTTACGGCGCTAAAGGTCTTGCGTGGATGAAAGTCAACGAAAGCGCGAAAGGCATTGAAGGTGTACAAAGCCCTATCGCTAAATTCCTGACTAACGATGTTGTTAATGCTATTTTGGAAACAACAGGCGCAACAGATGGCGATTTAATCTTCTTTGGCGCGGGGCGTAAAGGCACAATGAGTGATGCGATGGGCGCTCTGCGTCTAAAAGTCGGTCGTGATCTTGAACTGACTGATTTAAATGCATGGAAACCATTGTGGGTCATCGACTTCCCAATGTTTGAAGAAGATGAAGAAACCGGTAGCTTAAGTGCGATGCACCATCCATTTACTTCACCAAAAGACTTATCACCAGCTGAATTGACTGCACATCCAGTAGGTGCTGTGGCAAATGCTTATGATATGGTGATTAATGGTTATGAAGTGGGTGGCGGTTCAGTGCGTATTCACCGTAATGAAATGCAGCAAGCGGTATTTAGCATTTTAGGTATTACACCGAATGAGCAACAAGAGAAATTTGGTTTCTTATTAGATGCACTTAAATTTGGTACTCCACCACATGCAGGTTTAGCATTTGGTTTAGACCGTTTAGTGATGTTGTTAACAGGTACTGATAACATCCGTGATGTTATTGCTTTCCCTAAAACAACAGCCGCTGCGTGTTTAATGACTAATGCACCAAGCTTTGCTAATGAAGATTCTTTAAAAGAGTTAGCGATTGCAGTCACTCAAAAAGAAGTTAGCGAAGATAAAGAGTAAATGATGAAATATAAGCGCCCGATATCCGTTTTAGTTGTTATTTATGCAAAAAAGACCAAACGGGTGCTTATGCTAAAGCGTCGAGATGATCCTGATTTCTGGCAATCTGTGACTGGCAGTTTAGAAGAGGGTGAAACGCCTTTTCAAACGGCGTTGCGCGAAGTGCAAGAAGAAGTTGGAATTGATATCATAAAAGAAAATCTTGAGCTGGTGGATTGCCATCGCTCAATTCTTTTTGAAATTTTTGCACATTTTCGGCATCGTTATGCACCAGGTGTTACTCACTGTCAGGAACATTGGTTTACGTTAGCACTGCCCGCAGAGCGAGATATTGTGCTAACTGAGCATTCGCAATACCAATGGTTAGACGCGTCACTGGCGGCAAAATTAACAAAATCCACCAGTAATCAGCAAGCGATTGAAGAATTTGTTATTTAATGATTAGACCACGTTTGGAGATATTTCATGGCAGGTCATAGTAAATGGGCCAATACAAAACACCGTAAAGCAGCGCAAGATGCGAAACGCGGTAAAATTTTCACTAAAATCATCCGTGAACTAGTTACAGCAGCACGTTTAGGTGGTGGTGATCCTGCAACTAACCCGCGTTTACGTGCGGCAGTTGATAAAGCATTATCGAACAACATGACTCGTGACACCTTAAATCGTGCAATTGCACGTGGTGTGGGTAATGATGAAAACGATAATATGGAAACCATCATTTATGAAGGCTATGGCCCAGCAGGCACTGCTGTGATGGTTGAATGCTTAAGTGATAATCGTAACCGTACTGTTTCCGATGTTCGCCATGCATTTACCAAAACAGGTGGTAACTTAGGAACTGATGGTTCTGTATCTTATCTGTTTACCAAAAAAGGTGTAATTTCATACGCACCAGGTGTTGATGAAGATGCCGTTATGGAAGCTGCGTTAGAAGCAGGTGCTGACGACGTTGAAACCTTTGATGATGGCGCTATTGATGTTTACACCACACCAGAATCTTTTGGTGAAGTAAAAGATGCAATGGATGCAGCAGGTTTTGTTGCTGAATCAGCAGAAGTTTCAATGATCCCATCGACTAAAGCTGAATTAGATATTGAAACAGCACCAAAGTTAATGCGTCTTATCGATATGTTAGAAGACAGTGATGACGTGCAAGAAGTATATCACAACGGTGATATCTCAGACGAAGTTGCAAAACAACTGGAAGATATCCTGTAATCGTTCTAACGATTATCGAAAATAACGGTGTTTAACGCTGTTATTAAAAGTGCGAAGAGAAGAGCAGAGCAGATTTTTTTGCTCTTTTCTCTCGCCATCGACCATATCGGCAACAGGAATTGATATGGCTATCATTCTAGGTATAGACCCTGGTTCGCGTGTTACAGGCTATGGCGTAATTCGACAGCAAGGGCGTCAACTTATCTATTTGGGAAGCGGTTGTATTCGTACACAAGTTCCCGATCTCCCCAATCGACTTAAGCGCATTTATGCTGGTGTTAGCGAAATTATTACTCAATTTTCGCCGGATGTGTTTGCCGTTGAACAAGTGTTTATGGCTAAAAATGCTGACTCTGCATTAAAACTGGGGCAAGCGCGAGGTGTTGCAATACTCGCAGCAGTAAACAATGATTTACCTGTTTTTGAATATGCAGCTCGCCAAGTTAAACAAACCGTTGTGGGTACGGGTGCCGCTGAAAAAAGCCAAGTACAACATATGGTGCGCTCAATACTAAAACTATCTGCGGCACCGCAATCAGATGCTGCTGATGCCTTGGCGATTGCTATCACGCATTGTCATTTTAACCAAAATTTATTACGTGTGGGCGATCCTCGATTAGTGTTAACGCGAGGTCGGTTAAGATAAGTTGTTATCTTGGTAAATGTCTTTGGTTTTTTACAGGCTGGATATACGTCCAGCTTTTTTTATGTTATAAACTTGACGTAATTATATTTGCGGAGGCGTTAGGGTGATAGGTCGTATCAGAGGAATTATTCTTGAAAAACAGCCACCAGTGGTGCTGATCGAGGCAGGTAATGGTGTGGGTTATGAAATCAATATGCCAATGACCTGTTTTTATGAATTGCCTGATATTGGTCAAGAAGCCATTATCTACACGCAATTTATCGTACGTGAAGATGCTCAATTACTTTATGGTTTTAACCAAAAACAAGAGCGCGCACTCTTTCGTGAATTAATTAAAGTGAATGGTGTAGGGCCTAAACTCGCATTAGCCATTCTATCTGGCATGTCTGCTCGCCAATTTGTCACCGCGATTGAAAATGAATCTATCACTTCACTAGTGAAATTACCGGGTGTAGGTAAGAAAACAGCTGAGCGTTTAGTTGTTGAAATGAAAGATCGCTTTAAAGGTCTTAATGGTGACTTATTCGAAAATAGTGATATCGAATTACCAGAAAGTACTTCACCTAAAGCACCAAAAGCGGCAGATATTGAAGCCGAAGCCTCTGCCGCATTAATCGCATTAGGCTATAAACCACAAGAAGCTGCAAAAATGATCAGCAAAGTGGCAAAACTGGGTACAGATAGCGAGACGCTTATCAAAGAAGCGTTGCGCGCGGCTATTTAGGAGTAACACATTGTGATTGAAGCAGATCGCCTGATTTCAGCAGAAATTCAACAACCTGAAGAAGAAATTATTGATAGGGCGATACGTCCTAAATCTCTTGCCGAATATGTTGGGCAACCGCAAGTTCGTGAACAAATGGAGATTTTTATTCAGGCGGCTAAATTGCGTCATGATGCGCTCGATCATTTGCTTATCTTTGGACCTCCTGGATTAGGTAAAACCACATTGGCAAATATCATTGCTAATGAAATGGGGGTTAATTTACGCACGACATCAGGTCCTGTGCTTGAAAAAGCGGGTGATCTAGCTGCAATGCTAACTAATCTTGAGCCTCACGACGTATTATTCATTGATGAAATTCATCGTCTTTCACCCGTTGTTGAAGAAATTCTTTATCCAGCAATGGAAGATTATCAACTTGATATCATGATTGGTGAAGGGCCTGCGGCTCGTTCAATTAAAATTGACCTACCTCCATTTACTTTAGTGGGTGCAACAACAAGAGCGGGCTCTTTAACATCTCCATTGCGTGACCGTTTTGGTATTGTTCAGCGTCTTGAGTTTTATAATGTTGACGATCTTCAACACATTGTTTCTCGTAGTGCCAGTTTTATGGGACTAGAGATGACAGATGAAGGTGCTCGTCAAATTGCTATGCGTTCGCGAGGCACACCGCGTATTACTAACCGATTATTACGTCGTGTAAGAGACTTTGCCCAAGTAAAGGGCAATGGTGCCATTGATGAAGAGATTGCTTCTAAAGCGCTTGATATGTTGAATGTGGATGCGGCAGGCTTTGATTATTTAGATCGTAAACTCCTTTTTGCCATCATTGATAAATTTATGGGTGGCCCCGTAGGATTAGATAACCTTGCGGCAGCTATTGGTGAAGAGCGTGAAACTATAGAAGATGTATTAGAGCCTTATTTGATTCAGCAAGGTTTTATTCAGCGCACACCACGAGGCCGTGTTGCCACTAATCATGCCTACCGTCATTTTAATCGAATTATGGAAGATTAATTTCTTATCATCATTAGAAAATAGATAAAAAATACCCCTCGGTGAAATAATTAACAACGAGGGGTATTTTTTTATCCAAACTTAATTTGTTATTTTACTGTTTAGTAGGTGCAAATAAACTCAAGATAAATAGGCAACTCGTTGCTAAAACTACAGACGGGCCAGCTGGAGTATCATAGAAAGCTGAGAAGGTTAAACCGCCTGTAATGGCTAACATACCAACCGCGATTGCAATCAGAGCCATTTGTTCTGGAGAACGAGCAAAACGACGTGCCGTTGCGGCAGGGATAATCAGTAAAGAGGTAATGATCAGCGCACCGACAAACTTCATAGCTAAACCAATGGTTAACGCGGTGATCATCATTAGCTTTAAGCGTTCTCGCTGAATATTCACACCATCAACAAATGCCATATCTTGATTAATTGTCATGGAAAGCAGTGGGCGCCATGATCGAATAATCACAAATAAAACAATCACAACACCAATAAAAATGCTGATAACGTCTTGATAGTTTACAGACAGCAAATCACCAAACAGATAAGCCATTAAATCAACACGCACATTCGACATTAAACTAACAACCACAAGCCCTAAAGAGAGCGCACTGTGTGCCATGATCCCTAAAAGAGTATCAACAGAAAGCTGAGGTTTTAATTCTAACCAGACCAACAAAATAGCGAGGAGAAGCGTGACTGCAATAACAGCATAAAAAGGCTCGATGTTAAACAGCAAACCAAAAGCAACACCAAGTAGTGAGGCGTGAGCTAAAGTATCACCAAAATAAGACATACGACGCCAAACGACAAAAGAGCCCAAAGGGCCCGCCGCCATTGCTAAGAGCATACCGGCAATCCAACCCGGTAACAGCAACTCAATCATGACGACACTCCTTACTATGCTGGTGATGATGACGATAAATACCAAGTTGCTCAGCACCACGGCTTCCAAACATGGCAATAAATTCAGGGTGAGAAGAAACAACGTCAGGTGTACCTGAACAGCAAATATGACCATTTAAACAGAGGACTTCGTCTGTTTTTGCCATCACAAGATGAAGATCATGAGAAACCATCAATATGGCACAACCTAATTCATGACGAAGCTGATTAATTAAATCATAAAGTGCTAATTGACCATTAACATCAACACCTTGAGTGGGTTCATCTAAAACTAAAAGTTGGGGCTGATTAAGCAACGCTCTTGCTAACAATACACGTTGAGACTCACCACCAGAAAGTTTCTGCATAGGTTGATCGATTAATTTAGCCGCATTAACGCGTTCTAAAGCAGGGAGAATATCTTTATCATGAACACCCGGTTTTAGTGTCATAAACCGTTTAACGGTGAGTGGCATTGTGGGATCAAGATAAAGTTTTTGTGGGACATAGCCCACTCGTAGCGCGTTTTGACGCTCAACTTTTCCTGAGGTTGGATTTAATAAACCAAGAACTAAACGGATAACCGTAGATTTACCTGCACCATTAGGGCCAAGTAAAGTAAGAATACGGCCTGCTTTTAGATCAAAAGAGATATTTTTTAAAATTTCTCTTTCACCAAAAGAAACACAAACCGATTTTAAACAAATCAAGTCAGACATAAAATTAGCACTTGCAGAATCATTGAAACGTTATAATATAACATTTCCAATGATGATTCACGAGAATTCTTCCTATGTTACATAAAAACAACAAATTTGCGCATCGTTTTTTATTGAAATCATTTTTAGCGACAGCGATGATAAGCTCATTCAGTGCTTCAGTGCAGGCTGATGTTGTCGTTTCCATCAGACCATTAGGATTTATTGCTGCAGCTATCGCTGATGGAGTAACACCAACGGAGGTTTTATTACCAGATGGGGCATCTCCACACGATTATGCATTAAAACCCTCTGATTTGAAAAAAATTACTTCCTCAGACCTGATGGTATGGGTGGGGCCTGATATGGAAGTGTTTTTAGATAAGCCATTAAACAGACTTACTGACAATCATAAGTTGGCTTTAGCGGAAACTGACGAAATAAAGTCGCTTTTATTGAAAGATGATGATGACAATGTGCATAAACATGAGGAAAATCACGAACATCATTCTCACGGTGATTATAATATGCACATCTGGTTATCACCAGAAATTGCGTTGTTGTCTGCAAAACAGATCCACCAAAGGTTAATTACACTCTATCCAGATAAAAAAGAACTTCTGGACGTAAACCTAGGTAAATTCAGCGAACAACTCAAGCAAACTGATAAGAATCTTGTTAATATTCTGTCGCCTGTGAGAAATAAGGGTTATTTTGTCTTTCATGATGCTTATGGCTACTTCGAAAAACATTATAATTTAAAGCCGTTAGGTCATTTTACGATCAACCCTGAAATACAGCCAGGTGCGCAGAAATTACATCAAATACGAACACAGTTGGTTGAGCAAAAAGCAACCTGCATTTTTGCTGAGCCACAATTTAGGCCGACAGTAATAGAAACAGTGGCGAAAGGCACTGGGGTTAAAATGGGTGTATTAGACCCCCTAGGAAGTGGGATTGCTCTAACTCAAGAGAGCTATGTAAAATTCCTTACCCAACTAGCTAACCAATATGCGAGCTGCCTGAATGAAACACAATAAGGAATTAAGAGCGTGCAGCAGAAGAAATCCATTGCACAGGTATATTTAAGTTTACCACTCCCACATAAGATCATGCTTGGTTCGTTAACTGCAGCAACCTTGGCCGTCGCAATTTGGCGGCCTGTGGTACTTCAAAATGAGCAAAGCCGAGAAGTTCCAGTCAGCATTCAAATGCCTCTTGCCAATCAAGGCGAAAATACCGATGACATTATCACTGATAGTAGCGATCAGCTTACCAATGAAGGATTAGTTGATACTGATGATGGCACTGATACAAGCACTGCGGTTGCGCAAGTTCCCCATACTTATATTGTTTCTAGTGGCGATTCATTAAGTTCAATTCTGACTCAGTTTGGTATTGATTCTGCGGATATCGCGACTATCTCTAATCAAAATAAAGATCTTAGAAACCTCAAAATAGGGCAACCTATTAGCTGGGAACTTGATGATAATGGATTGCTTCAAGAATTAAGCTGGGGTGTTTCCCGCCGCGAAACTCGCGTTTATACCCGTACCGAAACGGGTTTTAAAGAAACAAAAGAGTTTCAAAAAGGTGAATGGAAGAACAGTGTAACCACGGGTGTTATTCGTGGGAGTTTTTCTGTCAGTGCAACAAATGCAGGTTTAACCAATGCTGAAGCACGCGCCGTTACCAAAGCATTACAGTGGCAAGTGGACTTTAAAAAATTACAAAGTGGTGACCAATTTGCGGCACTATTTTCTCGTGAAGTGCTTGATGGGCGTACCGAGCAAAGTGAGCTAGTTGGTGTCCGTTTACGTAGTGCGGGTAAAGATTATTATGCATTCCTTGCTGAAGATGGTCGTTTCTACGATAGCCAAGCGGGTGGATTAGAACGCGGATTTATGCGTTTCCCAACTGTGAAGCAATTTAGAGTTTCCTCTCAATTTAACCCTCGTCGTATTAACCCTGTTACGGGGCGTTTAGCTGCACATAAAGGTGTTGATTTTGCGATGCCAGTAGGTACTCCAGTATTAGCAACAGGAGATGGTGAAGTTATTGTGGCTAAATACAGTGGTGCCGCAGGTAACTTTATCGCTATTCGTCATGGTAGCCAATACACAACACGTTATATGCACTTACGTCAATTATTGGTAAAACCAGGACAGCGTGTTAAGCGTGGCGATAGAATTGCGTTATCAGGAAATACAGGGCGTTCTACGGGACCTCATTTACACTATGAAATGTGGATCAACCAACAAGCAGTCAATCCATTAACGGCAACATTGCCTCGCGCTGACGGTTTAACAGGTAAAGATAAACAAGAATATCTTGCTAAAGTAAAAGAGATTAAACCTCAGTTAGTGCTAGCCGATTGACAATAAACACGATTTTAAAGACATAAAAGCGGATGATTGATATCATCCGTTTTTGTTTTAATGTTTTTTACGCCTATTAGGGGTATCAATTCAGAGAATTATCTGATGAATAAAGAAAAAGATACAGATAGCAAAGCGGGTTATGTGCCCACTTTTCACCGTGCATATTTGCATCCTCGTCATTGGGGAACTTGGCTAGGTGCAGGTGTATTAAGTGCATTGGCTTATATGCCAATAAAATGGCGTGATCCCTTTCTTGCTTCTATTGGCCGTTTTGTTGGACGTAAAGCGAAAAGCGCAAGACGTCGTGCAGATATCAACTTGAGATACTGTTTTCCAACATGGAATAAAACGCAACGTGAAAATGTACTCGACAGTATGTTTGAAACTGCCCCCCAATCCTTTGTGATGTTAGCAGAGCTTTGTTTAAGAGGCCCTGAGCGTATATTAAAACGCACATCTTGGCAGGGGCTAGAAATTATTGAGCGTTTTAAAGCACAAGGCCGTAATGTCATTTTTATGGTGCCTCATGGCTGGGCAGTTGATATCCCTGCAATGCTATTAGCATCAACAGGTCAGAAGATGGCCGCGATGTTTCACCACCAAAAAGATCCTGTTGCTGATTATTTATGGAATAAAGCACGTCATCATTTTGATGGTCGGTTACATTCACGCGAAGCAGGTATTAAGCCTTTTATTTCTTCTGTGCGACAAGGTTACTGGGGCTATTATCTGCCCGATCAAGATCACGGTGCAGAACATAGCCAATTTGTCGATTTTTTTGGTACTTATAAAGCGACATTACCTGCGATTGGGCGGTTAATGAAAGTATGCCGAGCAGCTATCGTACCGTTGTTCCCAGTGTATTGTCATAAAACACATCAGCTTAGTATTATTGTTCGTGAACCAATGGATGATATTGAAGATAAAGATGATGCGTACATTGCACGCAGAATGAATGAAGAGTTAGAAGCACTAGTGACACCAACGCCAGAGCAATATACGTGGATCTTAAAATTACTGAAGACACGTAAAGAGGGTGAAATAGAGCCTTACGCTCGTGAGAATATCCTAGACTAGTTCTTGCACAAAAAATAACCAAATAAAAAATGGGCGCTAAATTCAGCGCCCGTTTTGTTATTAATATTTAAGACTCTGAGTTATTCAACAGTTAGAATACGGCATGTATTGGTGCTACCGACTGTGCCCATTTGGTCACCTTGAGTGACTAGCACTAAATCACCTGAAACTAAGAAACCTTTATCACGCAAACGACCAATTGCTTCATTAGCAGCGGCAATACCGTCAGTGTGAGTACTGCAATAAACAGGGGTTACGCCACGATAAAGTGCAGTCTGATTCAATGTTTTCTCATGACGAGACATTGAGAAAATAGGTAAGCCTGTACTGATACGAGACATCATGCGTGCAGTACGACCTGATTCAGTCATCGCAATAATCGCATTAACGCCTTTCATATGGTTAGCTGCATACATTGTAGACATTGCAATGGCTTCTTCCACTGTATCAAACACCATATCTAAACGGTGCTTAGAAACATTGGCAGCTGGCATTTTCTCAGCACCTAAGCAGACTTGCGCCATTGAAGCGACTGTTTCTGCTGGATATTGTCCAGCAGCTGTTTCTGCTGAAAGCATAACAGCATCAGTACCATCTAATACGGCGTTAGCAACGTCCATTACTTCGGCACGAGTTGGCATTGGATTTGTTATCATGGACTCCATCATTTGAGTCGCAGTGATAACGACACGATTAAGCTGACGAGCACGACGAATTAATTTTTTCTGTACGCCAACCAACTCAGGATCACCAATTTCAACGCCTAAATCGCCACGAGCAACCATCACCACATCCGAAGCTAGGATGATTTCATCAATGATTTCATCATTAGCAACCGCTTCAGCTCGTTCTACTTTTGAAACGATTTGGCATTCACAGCCAGCATCACGGGCTAAACGGCGGGCAAGGTTAAGATCTTCGCCAGTTCTTGGGAATGAAACGGCAAGGTAATCAACACCGATTTTTGCAGCAGTGATGATATCTTGCTTATCTTTTTCTGTTAACGCATCAGCGGAGAGACCACCACCCAGTTTGTTAATCCCTTTATTGTTAGATAAAGGACCGCCCACAGTCACTTCAGTAAAGACTTTTAAACCATCCACTTTAAGGACTTTTAACTGAACGCGACCATCATCAAGAAGTAAAATATCGCCTGGAACCACATCGGCTGGTAAGCCTTTATAATCAATACCCACTTGATTTTGATTGCCTTCGCCTTTTTCTAGCGCCGCGTCAAGCAAGAATTTATCACCGACATTTAGGAAAACTTTTCCGTCTTTAAAGGTAGATACACGGATTTTAGGGCCTTGTAAATCCCCGAGAATAGCAACATGGCGACCTAATCTTGCTGCAATTTCACGCGTGCGATTAGCACGAGCAAGATGATCTTCCGCAGAACCATGAGAGAAATTTAATCGAACAACATTCGCGCCAGCAATAATAATTTTTTCTAAGTTATTATCACGATCTGTTGCTGGGCCTAAGGTGGTAACAATTTTTGTTCTTCTGAGCCGTCTGGACATGTATTACTCCGTTGACCTTGAACGAAAGGTGTTGGCAATTGGATAAAACAGAAATCAGACTGTGTTTTACCCAATATGTTAAGTGAAACGCTTCAAGCTAATTGCAACATACACTACTGTTTTCATTATATGCGAGAGTTAGCTCGCAGATATGCTACCATTTTTCAAAAACTTATCTAGTCAGGGGCACAATTGGAAGTGTGACAATACTAACAGAATAATTAAAAACGGTTACTTATCAAACCGTGAATCACGTAAAGCTTCTTTGACGCGCTTCAAGTTATCTCTGAATTTTGGTCCTCGGCGTAAAATAAATCCTGTTGCAAGAACATCAATAATAGTGAGTTGTGCAAGGCGGGAGATCATTGGCATGTAAATATCAGTATCTTCAGGCACATCAAGCAAGATGGGAAGGGTTGCTTCAGAGGCTAAAAGAGAGCCCGGAGTTGTAATAGCAATAACCGCTGCATCGTTTTCGCGTGCGATTTTGGCAATTTCAACTAAATTTTTAGTACGTCCTGTATGTGAAATAATAACGACCACGTCACCATCAGTACTATTTATGCAACTCATACGTTGCATAACAACATCATCAAAATAAGTGACAGGAATATTAAAACGAGAAAACTTATTCATGGCATCGTGAGCAACGGCTGCTGATGCACCTAAACCAAAAAAAGAGATTTTTTTAGCTTGCGTCAAAATATCAACTGCACGATTGATCGCTGCGATATCAATATTGTTTTTAACGTTTTCAAGTCCTGCCATTGCGGATTCAAAAATTTTATTGGTATAAGAAGAGACAGTATCGGAATCATCAATATTACGATTTACATAAGGCGTACCGTTGGCAATGCTTTGTGCTAATTGTAATTTGAAATCAGGAAATCCTTTTGTTGCCATACGTCGGCAAAATCGATTAACAGTCGGCTCACTGACATCCGCCGTTTTAGCCATTAAGGCAATGCTTGAATGAATAACTGTTTGTGGCGCAGTTAAAACAGCTTCTGCGACTTTTTTTTCTGATTTGCTCAAGATGTCCAGATTAGACTGAACCCTTTCCAATATATTCATTAAATATACAGATCCTTGGCTTTGCCAATTTCAATAAAAGGAGAAATCTATAACGGTTTTATGAAAATATACTACGCAAAGAACAAGGCTTGCAGTGTAAACCATCGGTAAACAGGGCTTTTTTCGTTAAAGTATGACGTGTGTCTAACTTTCAAAGCTGAAAACAAGAAACAAAACTGTTGTAAAGTTACAAGAAAGGATAAAACGCTAGGCATAAAATGAAGCATTACAATATGTGTGGTAAGTTAAAGACTAATATGTGCAAGTGTATTTACTGAATACATCCAAAAGAGTACATTAATACAAAATTCTGTAACAAAATTACAAAATCTCATCATGAGGAGACGTTCTATGGCAGCGATATCGACTGCTCAGGCCTGTGATCTGGTTATCTTCGGTACGAAAGGGGATCTAGCACGCCGTAAGCTCATTCCATCATTATATCAGTTGGAGAAAGCAGGATATATTCACCCTGACTCTCGCATTATTGGTGTCGGTCGTGCTGATTGGGATGTTGAGGCATATAAAAATGTCGCTCATGAAGCGTTAAAAACCTTTTTGAAAGAAGAAATTAACCCTGAAATTTGGCAGCGTTTAAGTGATCGCTTAGATTTTTGTAATCTTGATGTTAATGAAACCGACCATTTCATTGAGTTATCAAAGCATCTAAAACAAGATAAATTACCCGCTATCTATTATTTTGCTATGCCTCCAAGTACCTTTAGCGCGATGTGTCAAGGACTAGGTCATGCCAAATTAAATAAAGAGCCTAATCGTGTCGTAATGGAAAAACCATTAGGGACAGATTTAGCGTCTTCTGTTTCTATTAACGATAGCGTGGCGAAATACTTTAAAGAGACTCAAATTTATCGTATTGACCACTATTTAGGTAAAGAAACCGTTTTAAACCTATTAGCATTGCGCTTTGCAAACTCACTGTTTGTTAACAACTGGGACAATAAAACGATTGATCATGTCCAAATTACGGTTGCAGAAGAAGTGGGCATTGAAGGGCGTTGGGGATACTTCGATCAAGCAGGTCAAATGCGAGATATGGTGCAAAATCACCTATTACAAATCCTGACTATGATTGCAATGTCACCGCCAGCTGACTTAACAGCTGACAGTATTCGTCAAGAAAAAGTGAAAGTTTTACGTTCACTGCGTCGTATTGATAACACAAATATTCGTGAAAAAACAGTTCGTGGACAATATACGGGTGGTTTTGTACAAGGTAAAAAAGTACCTGGTTATCTTGATGAAGAAGGTGCCAATAAAACCAGCAATACAGAAACATTTGTGGCAATCCGCGCTGATATCGATAACTGGCGTTGGGCCGGTGTTCCGTTCTATTTAAGAACAGGTAAACGCCTACCAAGTAAATGTTCAGAAGTTGTGGTTTATTTTAAAAAGCCTGCGCTGAATATTTTCAGTGAGACTTATCAAGAGTTACCACAAAATAAGCTGACTATCCGTTTACAGCCAGATGAAGGTATCGATATTGAAGTGCTAAACAAAGCACCCGGTCTTGATCATAAACACCGTTTACAAACAACTAAGCTGGACTTGAGTTTCTCTGAAACCTTCAACCAAACGCATTTAGCGGATGCTTATGAGCGTTTATTGTTAGAAGCCATGCGTGGCATTCAAGCGCTATTCGTGCGTCGTGATGAAGTGGAAGAAGCATGGAAATGGGTTGATTCAATTATCAATGCATGGGAATGCGATAATGAGCTACCTAAACCCTATCAAGCTGGTACATGGGGGCCTGTTGCATCTGTTGCAATGATCACCCGTGATGGTCGTTCTTGGAATGAAATTGAATAATCAATAACGTCTTTATTGTTTATTCGACGATTAAGATACCCAGCTTTGCTGGGTATTTTTTACCTCTAAGCATAGATACAGCACTTTAGATGAATAAAACCGCTGAAGGATCGTAAAACTACTGATTAACTATGCAATCTAATTTAAGTTGGAAACTAAAACTTAAACAAAACCAACCAATTAACTAAAAAATTTTCCTCAAAAGCATTGCTTTAAATAATTTGGCGTGATAGAAATATCATGTAACATTTAACCATCTTATATGAGGGTTCGGAGTATATCGTGCGGATGGTCTGTGCGATGAAAGAATAAATAATCATGACTAGCGCCAAAAGCGTCAAAGTTAAACGTTCTACCTATAAGTTATTCCTTTCTGCTATTTTATCCAGCGAACACTACTGGTGTGGCGCATTATAGAAATCTCTCATCTTAATCCCTGAGTTATCAGGAAATGACGTTGCCTTAACGTTCGGCTACTGTTGCCGCCAGAAAGACTATCTACATATTCTCTATCTTCTGCGCAAGAAACGTTTCGGCGTATTTCAAATGTGTATGAGAGATGAAAAAATGATTTATTGGATATTTTTAGCATTAGCTATTGTTTGTGAAGTTATCGGTACTTTATCGATGAAGTACGCCAGTGTAAGCGGTGGTTACACAGGTATGATAGTGATGTGGTTAATGATTGCCACTTCCTATATCTTTTTAGCCATAGCCGTTAAAAAAGTGGCATTAGGTGTAGCATATGCACTGTGGGAAGGTATTGGAATTGTCATTATTACGACATTCAGCGTTCTGTGGTTTGGTGAATCACTTTCACCATTAAAATTAGGTGGTCTAGCAATGTTAATTGCAGGGATCACGCTTATAAAATCAGGTACTAAAAAATCGGCTGTTGCTAAGAAAACAACAGAATCGGTAAAAAGTATTGCCGGTAAAGCCAAGCACGTTGCCAGTGCTGTAAAAGGAGCGAATAAGCCAATTCCTGCCAATATCAAGGAGGCTTAATTATGTTAGCTCAATTTGAATGGTGGCATGGTGCGTTTCTGATACTTGCCGTAGTGCTCGAGATTGTCGCGAATATATTCTTAAAAATGTCTAACGGTTTTAGCCGAATGGGATTAGGAATATTATCACTGTTTTGTGTATTAGGTGCCTTTAGTGCACTGGCAATGGCAGTCAAAGGGATAGAGCTTTCTGTTGCTTATGCACTTTGGGGAGCATTCGGAATTATTGCAACCATTGCCGCGGGTTGGATCTTATTTAATCAACGACTCAATTATAAAGGATGGGGTGGAATTATATTATTACTGGTTGGTATGGTAATGATTAAATTTGCCTAAATCTAATTAACTTAATAAATGAGATATTGATAAAACAAAAAATCTAATTATTACAGCAAATAAGTGACATTAAAAAGCTGAGTTCTTATGAATTCAGCTTTTTTATATAAACGTAACAGGTTAATAAATAATACCTATTTACATAGCCGCAATAATCTTAATTTCAACTTTATATTCAGGGTGCATTAATTGTGCTTGTACAGTACAACGCACTGGTGCGCTACCTTTGGCAACCCATGCATCCCACGCTTGATTCATTCCTGCAAAATCCTCTTTATTAGCTAAAAAAATTGTTGCATCAAGAATTTTAGTTTTATCAGAACCTACACGTTGTAACAAAACGTCAATTGCCGCTAATGTGTTTGCTGTTTGTTCAATAATATCGCCCGATAAATTTTCTGGCACCGCAGTGTAATAAATTGTGTCGTTATGAATAACAGCTTCAGACCAGCGATCTTCAGGGTCGATACGTTTAATTGTCATTATGAGTTCTCCTTTGTATTAACGGCATAGGTGGTACTTTTGGTTATCCACTGGCATAATTTACGTCTTATTTTATAAAAAGAGTATGCCTGTGTCAGACGATTTTGCAGAAAACGGGATTTTAACCCGAACTATTCCAGGATTTCATCCCCGTGAAGCTCAACGACAAATGGCGAAATCAATAGAGGAAACTATTGATAAGCAAGGTGTACTTATCGCTGAAGCGGGTACAGGGACAGGAAAAACGTATGCTTATCTTGTGCCCGCGTTGCGTTCGGGTAAAAAAACGATTATCTCAACAGGCTCTAAAGCCTTGCAAGATCAATTATATAGTCGAGATTTACCCACGATCATTGAAGCGATTAATTATGATGGTAATACGGCGTTATTAAAAGGGCGTTCTAACTATCTTTGCTTGGAAAGGCTTGATCAGCAAATGCTGAGTGGTGGTGATCTCGAAGCCGAAGTTTTGTCTGATGTAATGTATGTGCGTCAATGGTCAACGCAGACAGAAGATGGTGATGTGAGCCGTTGTCATAGCGTGGCTGAAGACAGTCGTGTTTGGCCTTTAGTCACAAGTACTAACGATAACTGTTTAGGCAGTGATTGCCCTCGCTATAAAGAGTGTTATGTTTTAAGTGCACGTAAAAAAGCAATGGATGCGGATATTGTGGTGGTTAATCACCATTTATTTATGGCGGATACTGTCGTTAAAGATACTGGTTTTGGTGAGCTAATTCCGGAAGCTGAAATTATGATCTTTGATGAAGCCCATCAAATTCCAGATATCGCTAGCCACTATTTTGGTCAACAACTTACCAGTAGACAGCTTTTTGATCTCGCTAGAGACATGACAGTTGCTTATCGCACAGAAGTCCGTGATCAAGTTCAGTTGCAAAAAAGCGCTGATAGATTAACGCAAATGGTGATGGATTTTCGCTTAGCGTTAGGTGATACGGGGTATCGTGGAAATTTACGTGAGCTATTGCAAGGTGGTGAAACAAAACGTTTTCTTACGTTACTGGATGATGCCTTAGAACTGAGTTATGACGTAATGAAACTTTCGTTAGGGCGAAGCCAATTACTTGATAGTGCTTTTGAACGCGCCACCGTTTATCGCAATCGCTTAAAACGCCTGATTGATACCACAATTCCGGGTTATAGCTACTGGTTTGAAAGTTATGGTCGCCATTTTTTACTGGCCATTACGCCACTCTCTGTGGCTGATAAATTTCGTGAGCTTATCAAATCACATAAAAGTAGTTGGGTGTTTACCTCTGCAACACTTTCTGTAAATGAACAGATGTCTTATTACACAGACAGGCTCGGTTTAGAAAATGCGACAACACTGATTTTAAACAGTCCGTTTGATTATCAACATCAGACACTACTCTGTGTACCTCGTTATTTGCCACCATTAAATCAATCTTATACGGCGAAACGTTTAGCCGCTATGCTCACGCCTGTTATTTTAAAAAACCAAGGTCGCTGTTTTTTCCTCTGTACTTCACATGCCATGATGCGTGGACTTGCCGAAGAATTCAAAGCTAGTTTGCCATTACCCGTATTGATGCAAGGTGAGATGAGTAAAACGCAATTACTGCAAAAATTTATCTCATCAGGAAATGCGCTTTTAGTGGCGACTCAAAGTTTTTGGGAAGGTGTTGATGTGCGTGGAGATACATTGTCTTGTGTGATTATTGATAAATTACCCTTTACAGCACCTGATGATCCTTTATTAAGAGCACGTATTGAAGATTGTGAGTTGCGGGGCGGAGATGCCTTTAAAGATGTCCAAATTCCTGATGCTGTTATTAGTTTAAAACAAGGTGTCGGGCGATTAATTCGTGATGTACACGATTATGGTGCAATTATAGTTTGTGATGATAGATTGGTTTCTCGTGCATATGGCGAGGTTTTTTTAAGTAGTCTGCCACCATCACCACGAACGCGTTCACTCGAAAAAACAATGAAATTTTTGAGCCAACGCGCACAGCAGAATGAAATACAAGAAATATCGGATTCATAATAGCGATCGCACAGAATGTGTGTTTATTCTGTTGAACACTATTATGATATTATTATTCCTCTTTTAATTATCGAATTTGCCGGAGTTATGGCGTGTCACTGCGAATTTTAGCAATTGATACTGCAACAGAATCTTGTTCAGTTGCAGTTTGGAATGAAGGCGTTGTTGCTTCACGTTTTGAAATCTCACCTCGTGAACATACACAAAAGATTTTACCTATGGTGAAAAGCGCCTTAGAAGAAGCAAACATCACATTGCAATCATTAGATGCACTTGCTTTTGGACGAGGCCCAGGGAGCTTTACTGGCGTTCGTATTGGTGTTGGTGTTGCACAAGGTATTGCGTTAGGTGCTGAGTTGCCCATGATTGGTATTTCATCACTTGCCACAATGGCTGAAGGTGTCTTTAGAACAACGGGTATTAAACAAGTTCTCGTGGCAATTGATGCGCGTATGGGTGAAATCTATTGCGCTCAATATCAGCGTAATGATGCAGGTGCTTGGGTGGGGGAAGACACTGAAGCGGTGATGAAACCTGAGCAGTTTATTGAAGCATTACAATCAACAACAGGAACATGGGCAATGGCAGGTACAGGCTGGCAAGCTTATCCTGATTTAAAAAAAGCGTTGTCTTTCACTGTTGTTGAAACTGAGATTACATTACCTGCCGCACAAGATATGTTACCCCTTGCTGTAACCGCTTGGCATGAAGGTAAAGCAACCAAAGTTGAAGACGCTGAGCCTGTGTATTTACGTAATGAAGTGACGTGGAAAAAATTGCCCGGTCGTGAATAGATTTGTGAGCATCTATTAGAAATCGAAGAGTAAAGCTATAATAGTACTATAGAGTAACGTCAATAATGACTTGCAATGAGGTGGTTTATGAACAGACAATTAAACTACCGTTTGGTAAGCAAAGCGCTATTTCTATCTGGTGCTTTGTTTCTGGCGGGATGCGTCTCTATACCTGAATCAATAAAAGGTACATCAGCAACGCCTGTTACTGATTTAAATGGAGTTTTTGTTGCACCTGAACTTTATATTGGCCAAGAAGGGCGTTTTGGTGGACGTGTGATTGATGTTAAAAATCTTCAATCATCAACACGGCTAGAAATTGCTGTTATGCCTCTTTCTCAATATGATGCTGCGCCCGAATTGCAACAGCCTTCTATTGGTCGTCTCTATGCGAATGTTATGCATTTCTTAGATCCTACCGATTATAAAAATCAGTATGTAACAGTAGTTGGTACTATTAAAGGTGTTGAAACTGGCAAAGTCGGTGAAGCGAGTTATCCATTTTTACGTATTGATGTGACGGGCATGAAACGTTGGACGCTGACACAACAAGTCATTATGCCAGCACCTGTTATGACATGGGGATATTATGGAGATGGCCCATATTGGGGTTATCATTATGGATATGGCGGTTACGGTGGATATCCATATGGAACAGGTCAGGTTGTGCCCGTTTTAGAATAAAAAATGGGTATTAGATTCCATGACAAAATAATATTTCATCTCCATTTGTGTGAAACGGTGTATAATCAATATCTATAATATATTAGGTAACTATCTAATAGAGTTATTAAAGTTGAATAAAAATAAAAGAGAGGGCGGTTTTGACCGCCTTCTTTTTTGTTAATCTAAAAATAAAATATTTAGTGACACACTTCGCATCTTCACAACAGAAAATTGTTTGTGCTGGTAGGATGAGTTAATACTTTGTTAAAATGAAACATAATATTAACCCAAGAAGTGCGATTAATCAGGAGTACTACTTTGGAAAAAGTCTGGCTTAAACGTTATCCGGCAGATGTTCCGGCTGAAATTGACCCGGACCGTTTTGCATCCCTTGCTGAGATGCTTGAAAACGCTGTCGCAAATTACGCAGATCAACCCGCCTTTATCAATATGGGCGAGGTCATGACTTATCGCAAACTTGAAGAGCGTAGCCGTGCTTTTGCAGCATACCTGCAAAACGGCTTAGGATTAAAAAAAGGTGATCGTGTTGCCTTAATGATGCCCAATTTACTGCAATATCCTATCGCGCTTTTCGGTATTCTTCGTGCGGGCATGGTTGTCGTAAACGTAAACCCACTTTACACACCAAGAGAACTTGAACATCAATTAAATGACAGTGGTGCAAATGCCATTGTAATAGTCTCTAACTTTGCGCATACGCTCGAAAAAATCGTATTTAATACCAGTATTAAACACGTTATTTTAACCCGAATGGGTGATCAGCTATCTCGTCCTAAAGCAACATTAGTCGACTTTGTTGTTAAATATATCAAACGATTAGTGCCTAAATATAACTTGCCTGATGCCATTTCATTCCGTAGAGCAATGCATTTTGGTTATCGTATGCAATATATCAAACCTGAAATTACAGGAAGTGACCTAGCTTTCTTGCAATACACAGGGGGAACAACAGGTATTGCTAAAGGTGCTATGTTAACGCACCGCAATATGTTGGCAAATCTTGAGCAAGCAAAAGCGGCTTATGTACCTGCACTAAATGTAGGTAAAGAGCTGGTGGTTACAGCGTTACCGCTATATCACGTTTTTGCTTTAACCGTAAACTGTCTGCTCTTTATTGAAATTGGTGGTAAAAATTTACTTATTACCAACCCTCGTGATGTGAAAGGCACAATTAAAGAGCTAGGACGTTACCCTGTCACGGCAATTACTGGCGTAAATACTTTATTTAATGCTTGGTTACAAAATCCAGAATTCCGTCAGCTTGATTTTTCCAAACTAAACCTCTCTGTTGGCGGTGGTATGCCTGTTCAAAGTAGTGTTGCTAAAGAGTGGGAAGAGTTAACGGGTAAACATTTGTTAGAAGGTTATGGCTTGACTGAATGTTCTCCTTTAGTCACAGGTAACCCTTATAATTTGAAAAAATACAGTGGTAGTATTGGATTACCTGTACCTTCAACGGATGTGAAGTTTATGGATGATGAAGGTAACGAAGTTGACCGCACTGTAGGCGGTGAAATGTGGGTTCGTGGCCCTCAAGTAATGAAAGGTTATTGGAATCGTCCTGATGCAACGGATGAAGTTTTACATGATGGTTGGGTTGCAACTGGTGATATTGCTACAATGGATGACGAAGGCTTTATTCGTATCATTGATCGCAAAAAAGATATGATCTTAGTTTCAGGCTTTAATGTATACCCTAATGAAGTCGAAGAAGTTGTCACGGCGCATCCTAAGGTTTTAGAATCAGCTGCAATTGGCGTACCGAGTAAAAACTCAGGTGAAGCAGTTAAAGTTTTCATTGTGAAAAAAGATCCATCATTAACAGAAGATGAGATAAAAACACACTGTCGTCGTTACCTAACAGGTTATAAAGTACCTAAAATTATTGAGTTCCGCGATGAATTACCAAAATCAAATGTTGGTAAAATTTTACGCAGAGAGTTAAGAAATGAAGAAAAAGAGTTGAAAACCTCAACTGAATCTTGATACAACACTCAATAACCTTTTTCAATTTCGCCGGTTTATACCGGCGTTTTTGTGATTACATAAAAAGTCATTAGACATAAAAATAAGAGAAACCTGTTTTGAATTATCAATTGATTACGACAGACACTGCATTAGATACCGCCTGTAAAGCCGCTTCTGAGGCTTCACAAATAGCTTTAGATACAGAGTTTGTCCGCATACGAACCTATTACCCACATCTTGGTTTGATCCAGATGTATGACGGTAAGCAGATCTCTCTTATTGATCCGTTAGCAATTAAGGATTGGGCTCCTTTTGTTGAGCTACTAACAAACTCAGACATTATGAAGTTTCTCCATGCGGGAAGTGAAGATCTCGAAGTCTTTTCTCACCAGTTTGGCTGTGTTCCAACACCTATGATTGACACTCAAGTTGTTGCTGCATTCTTAGGTCATCCCATTTCTTGTGGTTTTGCGACATTAGTCGAGAAATACGAAAATGTTGCACTCGATAAAAGTGAATCTCGAACAGATTGGCTAGCGCGACCTTTAACTGAAAAACAGTGCCAATATGCCAGTGGTGATGTTTTCTATTTGCTACCTTTAGCTGAAAAATTAATTAAAGAAGCTGAAGAAGCAGGCTATATGGATGCCATTGCAGATGAATGCAACATGATTGCAGAACGTCGACAAGAAACGGTTGTACCAGAGCTTGCTTATCGTGATATTAGCAATGCATGGCAATTAAAAGGCCAACAGCTAGCATGCTTACAAATGCTTGCTCAGTGGCGTTTAAATCAAGCTAAATCTCGTGATATGGCATTAAACTTCGTTGTAAGAGAAGAACATTTATGGTCTGTTGCTCGTTATTTTCCTTCATCACTAGCAGAATTAGATGCGTTATCGCTTTCTGGTCAAGAAATTCGTTGTCATGGTCGTCGCTTATTAGATTTTGTTGCTAAAGCAAAAGAAATTAAAGATGAAGATTGCCCAGAGCCTATTGGCAATTTAATTGAACAACCAAATTATAAAAAAGCGTTTAAAGCAATCAAATCGGTTATTCAAGAAATTAGTGAAGATAAGCGTTATAACCCTGAATTATTAGCCTCAAGAAGACAAATAAATCAATTATTGAGTGTTCATTGGAAAATAAAAGAAGGGCAACCTGAGCTCACTTCGCGCTGGCGTAAAGCCTTATTAGAAGAAAAAGTCACTGAAATTTTGGCACAATATTCCTAAATTTGTTAACGGCTTATTTTCTAATAGCAAATACCTGAAATGAAGTCGGTATCATTAGTTCAACAAATAGGAGTCTCTTTTGAGGCTCTTATTTTTTGCGCACAAAAAAACCGCCTATAAAAAATAGGTGATACGGATTAATAAGCTAAATAAACAGGACGTAAAATAAACGTTATAACGGAATAAAAAAACTCCTTTGACTTATCACCAATGATCAAAATAGCAACGAGATATAGCGCTATTTGCGCATTCAGGTGTATTCAATTTGTATATAATTAAACACAGAGCCAATCAAATTAATTATAGTTCATGGCTGGCTCTGTGAATAATGACTTATATAAAGCGTAAAATATGATTTACTTTGTAGGTTCTTCACTCTCAGGTAAAGTCACATTTAGCTCTAATACAGAGATATCATCACCTTTTTGTTCAAATTGAACTGAAAGCATCTCTGGATCTATCTGCACATATTTGCAGATGACACCTAATAAATCTCTTTTCATATCAGGTAAATAAGCTGGCTCGCTATCACCACGGCGGCGTTCTGCTACGATAATTTGTAGACGCTCCTTGGCAATATTAGCTGTCGACTTTTTACGCGACAGGAAAAAATCTAGTAAAGCCATCTTTTACCCCCCAAAAAGGCGTTTCAGAAAGCCTTTTTTCTCTTCTTCAATAAAACGGAATGGATGTTCTTCACCTAACAAACGATTTACTGTATCTGAATAGGCTTTACCCGCATCAGACTCGCTATCTAAAATAACAGGTTCACCTTGGTTAGATGAACGTAAAACAGATTGATCTTCTGGAATAACACCCAAGAGTGGAATGCATAGAATTTCAAGGACATCTTCCATACTTAACATATCACCACGGTTAACACGACCGGGGTTATAACGTGTTAATAGCAGATGTTCTTTAATTGGTTCTTCACCACGTTCAGCACGACGTGATTTCGAGGCAAGAATGCCTAAAATACGGTCGGAGTCACGTACTGATGACACTTCAGGGTTTGTGGTGATAACAGCTTCATCTGCGAAATAAAGAGCCATCAAAGCGCCACTTTCGATACCCGCAGGTGAGTCACAGATAATAAAATCAAAACCCATTTCATCAAGTTCATCTAATACTTGTTCGACACCATCACGAGTGAGCGCGTCTTTATCTCTTGTTTGTGAAGCAGGGAGAATAAATAGATTTTCTGTACGCTTATCTTTAATCAATGCTTGATTTAAAGAAGCATCACCCTGAATAACATTAACAAAATCATAAACAACTCTACGTTCACAACCCATGATAAGGTCTAGATTACGCAACCCAATGTCAAAGTCGATAACAACCGTCTTATGACCTTTTTGAGCGAGGCCGGTAGAAATGGCCGCGCTGGAAGTTGTTTTACCAACCCCACCTTTACCTGACGTAACAACAATAATGCGTGCCATGGAGTGATTCCTTGTCGATGCTCTAAATTAAGTTCTCGATTGTTAATTCATTCTCTTGCAAACTCAGTTGTACTGATTTACCAACAAAGTCTGTAGGAATTTGGTCGCTTAGCCAATATTGACCAGCAATAGAAACAAGTTCAGCAGACAGATGTGTACAAAAAATATGACTCTCTTGATCACCCGATGCTCCTGCAAGCACACGTCCACGCAACACACCGTAGACATGAACATTACCATCAGCAATTAATTCAGCGCCTGCACTTACATTACTGATAACGACTAAATCGCTATTTTGAGCATAAATACGCTGACCTGAACGCACAGGTGTATGGATGATTTTTGTTTTTTGACGAACAACTGTCGGTGCTTCATTCGTTTTATCGTTATTTGCCTGAGTGCTTGGCTTAACTATTTTACCTTCATTTAAGATAGGTAACTGTGCGGCAATTATCGCTTCTTTCTGTTGAGCGTTTGAACTACCACTAATTCCCACGACTCGTAAGCCAGCATCTTCTACAATTCGCCTCAGTTTTTTAAAATCAATATTTTCATCTGCTAAAGCAGAGACATTGATAACCACAGGTGCGTTTTTCAGAAATTGAGGCGCTTGTGCAATTTTTTCTGAAATAGCCTGACGAATAACTTTCGGTGTTCCATCGTTTAAATGGAGTACTGAAAGGGTAAAATTACTGCCTTTTAACTCAATGGGCGTGTTTGACATCTATCTGACTCAGTAAATTTTTTATAATCTGGCACAAAAAACCAGAGACGATATTACGAAAGTATATAAGCATGTTATATTTACTAAAATATTCAGGCAAGTCGCTTATTTTAATAATTAGAGTTTAATGAAAATGATTTGTGCAATTTACCGTAGTACCAAACGTGATCAAACTTATTTATACATCGAAAAAAAGGATGATTTCTCTCGAATTCCGGACGAATTATTACAAAGTTTTGGCGAACCACAGTTTTCAATGTTGCTTAATCTCGCGGATAGACAGCGTTTAGCGCATGCTGACATTGAAAAAGTCAAAAAAGCATTAGTTGAACAGGGTTTTTACTTACAAGTACCACCCCCTGTCGAAAGTATGTTAAATGCTTATTTAGATGAATTAAAAAAATCAGAAAAAACTGAATAAATCATCGAGATAAAAGGAGCATAAATGTTCAAATATTCATTCATCGCTGTGATTGTTTCCGGTTTAATGTTATCTGCGTGTACTCATAGCCAACAAAAATTGGCTGAAAGGCAAATTACTGCACCAGAGGAAAAGGCAGTTGAAACACAAAAAATGCCTCGATGGAAACAAGTGAATGTTGCATCGTTAGAACAAGCGTTTCCTAAAGAAACTCGCACTTCTGCACAATTTCCTGCTTATGTTGAAGCGTTAAAATTGAAAGCAGCTCAATTGGGATATAAACAAGAAACAATAGATTTTGCTTTTTCAGAAGCACATTTTATTGAACGAGTGATTAAATCAGACCGTAATCAACCGGAAAAGAAAATCACACTCGATGTTTATTTACCGCGCATTGTCACCAATGGGCGTTTAAACCAAGGGGCTAAGCTTTATCAAGAGAATCAAGATACCCTAGAACAAATCAGCAAAAAATATGGTGTGCCTGCAAACTATATTGTTGCGTTATGGGGACTTGAGAGTGGCTTTGGTAAGGTGCAAGGCAAAGAAGATGTTGTCTCTGCACTTGCAACGCTTGCGTTTGAAGGCCGTCGAGAAGAACTTTTTGCTCGTCAATTGATGGCAGCATTAGAAATTATTGAAGAAGGACATATCCCTCAAGGACAGCGTCTCAAAGGCTCTTGGGCGGGTGCTATGGGGCAAACTCAGTTTATGCCATCTTCCTTCCTAACTTATGCCGCAGATGGCAATGGTGATGGAAAAATCGATATTTGGAATACTCAAGAAGACGCATTTGCTTCGGCTGCTAACTATTTAGCGACTGAAGGTTGGAAAAGTGGACTTCCTTGGGGAGAACAGGTTACTTTATCGGTAGATTTTAACCAACAGCTTGAAGGAATTAAGACCGAACAGAAAAAAACGGTCGCTCAATGGAAAGCGTTGGGTGTTCAATTACCTGTAAATAGCCAATTGAACGATGCTATGACTGTATGGTTAATCATTCCTGATGATGATTTGCACAGAAGCTATTTAGTAACACAGAACTTCCGTACGATTATGCATTGGAACAGCTCTTACTTTTTTGCCCTCAGCATTGTCACAATGGCTGATGGCGTTGCTAATAAAATAAATTCACTACCTAACGCGAGCTAATCGCGTTTTTATAGTGAAATAAAACACAGCAATTTACCTAAAAGGAACACATTATGTATCAACATCGTGATTGGGAAGGTGCGTTACTTGATTTTCCTGTCAATAAAGTGATTTGCGTTGGCAGTAACTATGCAAATCACATTAAAGAGATGGGATCCGTTCGCTCAGAAGAGCCTGTGATTTTTATCAAACCAGAAACAGCAATGTGTGATATTCGCCAACCTATTGCTATCCCAAAAGATATGGGAGCGGTTCATCACGAAATTGAATTAGCGGTACTTATCGGTCAGCCACTTAAGCAAGCTAATGAAGATAGGGTTGATCGTGCAATTGCGGGTTTCGGTCTTGGTCTTGATCTCACATTACGTGACTTACAAGGTAAATTGAAAAAAGCAGGGCAACCATGGGAAAAAAGTAAAGCATTTGATGGCTCTGCACCATTATCAGGTTTTATCCCTGTCAATTCATTTGGCGACCCGCAAAATGCGGATTTAATGTTACGTGTTAATGACGAGATTCGTCAGCAGGGTAACAGTCGTGATATGCTAACCCCTGTTTTACCCCTTATCAGCTATATGTCTCGCTTTTTTACCCTACGTCCTGGTGATGTGATTTTAACGGGGACACCTGAAGGTGTTGGTCCTCTAGAATCAGGCGATATGTTGGTATTAAGTGTTAATGAACATCAGCTGACAACGCGGGTTATTTAATTCGTATTAGATGAGCAATAAGGTAATAACGTAGAGATGACACAGGCTTTTTGGCAGACTAAAACATTAGATGAAATGAGTGATGATGAGTGGGAATCGCTCTGTGACGGATGTGGACAGTGTTGTTTACACAAGTTAATGGATGACGATACTGATGAGATATATTTTACCAATGTCGCTTGTAATCAGCTAAATATTAAAACTTGCCAATGCAGCAATTACGAAGATCGTTTCCGTTATGAGCCAGATTGTATCAAGCTTACACGGTATAATTTACCAACATTTGAGTGGCTACCAATGACATGTGCGTATCGCCTGTTAGCAGAGGGTAAGACGTTACAAAGTTGGCATCCACTTATTGCAGGTAATAAAGCAAAAATGCACCAAGGCAATATTTCCGTAAGATATATTGCGGTGCCAGAAACGGAAGTTGAAGATTGGGAAGATCATATTCTTAATCGTCCGAAAGGGCGTGGTTAATTACTTCTTTTCATTAAAAAGCGCCTTTATAGGCGCTTTTTGTTAAGGGAGCTAAGTAATGACAATAGATATTGCTGGGTCAGCTATACCGATTGACATGATGTCAATGATAAAAAATTCCTGATTTGATGCCAATAAGAGAAAAAATATTCATCAAATAATCTTTTTAAGAAAATTTATTGACGAGATGGGAAATATAGTCCATGATTACTCTCATGGTGGGAAATTTGAATTTCACCAACTAAATGAATAAATGCCTCGCTTATGCGGGGCTTTTTGCATTCTAGTGCTGTGAAAATTCCCGCCATATTTTATAGCAAAATTCTGAGTCGTATTCAGTCATTGAAAAGCACATTAATATTAAAATGATGCGTTTTTCTTTATCGTTTATTACCAGAATTCACTAAAAGAGAAGAATGGATTTTCTCTTATCTAAAACATTAAAACTCGCTTAGGCGAGTTTTTTTGTTTCTTCATTTTATAAAAAGGAATTTTATATGAAACGTATTACCCCGATTATTTTATCGCTTCTTATGGTTTCAACTAGCTATGCCAATTCAGAGACGATGGTAGGGCCTGATCTTGAAACACAACCATCTGCCGTTGCGCGTGATACTTCAATGCGTGCAATGAATGATGAAAACTGTGGTATTGGTTGTCCATTAGGAGGCAGTGAAACCACAATTCAACGTGATGTTTATACATTAAATAATAATAGCGAAACCAAGTTTGCGGACTGGGTTGCTTATTTAGTGACTAAAGACAGTATTGGTAGTGGTAAAGCACGTAACTGGAAAAAAGACCCAGCTTTAGGTAATGATGAAACCTTATCGCCAACGGATTACAAAAATGCCAATGCCACATTAAAAGTTGACCGTGGTCATCAGGCGCCTTTAGCTTCATTGGCTGCGTTGCCTGGTTGGAATGCACTTAACTATCTTTCGAATATCACACCACAAAAAGCAGATTTAAACCAAGGTGCGTGGGTGCGATTAGAAGATCAAGAGCGTAATTTGGCAAAAGAAGGTCATAAAGTCTTTACAGTTACTGGTCCTATCTACGAAAGAGATATGGGTAAATTGCCAAGTACAGATAAAGATCACACAATTCCAAGTGCTTATTTTAAAGTGGTTTTTCTAAATGATTCACCTGAAAACTCCTCTTATGCAGCGTTTATTATGGATCAACAAACACCGAAAAAAGCAAATTTCTGTGAATTCCAAGTAACTGCGGCAGAAGTGGAAGCACGTACAGGTCTAACACTCTGGAGTCAATTACCTGAAAGCGCTCAAGGTGTGAAATCTCAATCTGGTGAGTTAGTCAAAAAAATGGGATGTACGGTATTAAAATAAGATTTTAAACCGATTTCTTAGTAAGTAATAAAAAAGGTCACTCAATTGAGTGACCTTTATCAATATAGTTAAATGGCTATAATTTAGCGGTTTTCAAGATTAATAAGCTGGTGGCGCTGATTAAAAAACTTCTTATAGGTTAAATAGCAAGCAATAATGGTTGAAATACTGGCTGTTGCCATCAACATAAAAGTCACCATAATTTGATATTTAACAGCTTGTAATGGATCAACACCGGCAAAAATAAGCCCTGACATCATACCCGGTAAACTTACAATACCCACAGTTTTTGCTGCATCAACGGTCGGGATCAATGAAGATTTAATGCTATCTCGAATAATACTCATTGAGGCTAATTTAGGTGTCGCACCAAGGCTTAACATCTCTTGCAATTGCTGTTGTTGATTTTGAAAACGTTGACCCAAATTATTGTAACAAAGCCCTGTTGCTATCATCGCATTACCCGCAATCATCCCCGTAATAGGAATAATTTGAATTGGTGTAAAAGCAATAGAACTGGTGAGCAATAAAATAGTTAAAGTTAATAGTGCCCCAGTTGTAATAGCAGTAAATGAGATCAGAAAAATATCTTTAACGTATTTACTTCGCTTTTTGGCATTATGAGCTGCGTTATAGCAGATAAATAACACCATTAAGAAGGTGAGAATAAAATGGTCAACATGGAAAATATAGGTCAAGACATAGCCAACAATTAATAGTTGAATAATGGCTCTTGCTGTACTCCAAATAATATCTTTTTCTAAAGCTAGTTTTTCTTTACGACTAATAAAAATAGCCACGAGAACTAATAAAAGCGAGAAAATTAGAGATTCATTGCTTATCGTATGTTCGTTCATAATATTATGTTCGCTCATAACAAAAGGGTGACTGAGAAAGAAATAAAAAATCAGGCATCATTGTGAGAAGGTAATAAGATCACATCATCAGCGTGTTTTATTTCATTTTGATCGTGAGTAACCCACAACACAGCAAGATCTTGATCTTTAACGTAGTGGTGAATAACATCATTCACTTTTGTTTTATTATCTTCATCTAATGCACTTGTTATCTCATCAAGTAATAAGATTTTTGGCATAAATTGCAGATTTCTTATCAGTGAAATACGCTGCTTTTCACCGCCCGAAAGTTCATTAATTCCTTTTTTCATAATGGATTCAGGTAAACAAAAATAATCCAAATTATGTGCTAGTTTCTTATCATCCACTGAGAGTTTTCGTAAGAAATAAGGAAATTTAAGGTTATCGTAAACAGTTTCACCAAATAACATAGGCGTTTGAGTGCAATAAGAAACTTGTTGACGATATTCTTCGGGTGACAACGTTAAATAGTCTTTATTTTCAAAGAAAATTGAACCCTTGGTAGGTGATAATAGAGAAGCGACAATCTTGAGTAAGGTACTTTTACCACAACCTGAAGGGCCTGTGATAAGTTTAAATTCAGAGGGTTGAAGTTCAAAATTGATATCATCGAGGATAGTTTTGTTATCGACTCGATAACTTATTTTATCAAGACGTAAAAGTGCAGTCGTGCTTTCCATTCTTATCCCAAACTTAAAAGAGAGAATAATAATTATTATACAGAATTAACGATATAAAGATCCTGCTTTAAATCAGTTAGTAAGCAAATTTGTTACTATTGAAGTATAGGATAATAAGAATGCGAGCCAATAAAAAAGATAAAATTATTTTGTATATTGAGAGTACCACTGCTGTATATCGCTGATTATTTCATTCGTTAAACGCTCGCCTTGTTCATTATAAAACCCATGATCTAGCTTATTGTATTTTATAAATTTCACATTAGGCTGATTGATATCTTGGCTTAATTGATGAAATGCATCGACATTTACATTAGTGTCATTAAGTGTCTGAATAATTAATACAGGGGTGTGTTGATTACTTTTAATGACTTTGAGTAAATCGATAGTAAAAAATTGTTGCCACCATATTTTACTGTGTTCGCTTATAAATTGTTCATCATCTATTTGATTATTTTTTATTGCGTCAGCAAATTGCTGAAAGCCATTTAGAGCATCTTCAACGTGTTCTTTCGGTGTGGTATGACGGATATTATAAAGAACATCATCAAGAAAAAAACGCCCCCCGCCATTTAACGCAATAGCTGCTTTAATATCATTGCGCTTAGTTACCACTAAATGCACCATCGTGGCGCCTTCACTTCCACCAATTAAAATAATATTTGGATACTGTGAGGATAATTTATCTAACACAGCCTCATAATCTTCGATTCGTTGCTTGGGATTATCATGACGCTTATAGCTTTTAGGGCAATCAACACGTTCGCCATCATATTGTGAATAAGGTAATAGGGCTGTAATACCGTATTTTTCTACCATGAGAACATCACTATTTGGTAACCACTGACCAAAGGTTTCTTGGATAAACATGTTATTTTTAATGCTGTTACAGTCAGAGCCTTGCATTAATACTAATAGAGTTTGGTTTTTTTCAGCTCGTTTATCCAAGTAATAGCTAATTTCACTACCATCTTTCCGTGGGAGTAGATGTGTCGATATTTCTGCATAACTTGCAAAAGAAGGAAGCAAAAAAGTAGAGAGTAAAAATAGAAGTGAAATGCGCATAATCACCTTATTTGTTTTTGTAGGGAGGTAATACGAAATTTTATTTTAATAATAAGTAAACAGCTAATTTAGTGAATTATTGTACAGAAACAAGTGATGAAAAATTTATCGCACAGATAGCCACTATGAAATTAATCTGCTATTAATAAAATAGCCTGAAAATTCAAGCTATTTGAGGACCATCAATGGATAGGAACGAAATAATCAATCTCTAAGGTTTTTGGTAACTCCATTAAATCAACATCAGTTTCTATACTGACATACCTTTCAATATCAGCGCCTAAGCGACGACATAAACCTAACGCAGGTAGCGTATAAAAATAAATTTTCATCGCAAACTGCTTATATTCTTCTAATGTTCCCTTAAATTGAAATCGGACATAACGTCCTCCTTCTATCACTCTTTTTCTAAAACCACTGGTTTTTGTAAAATGATCTAAGTTATTCAAGCCAATTTCATAGTCAATTTGGATTTTATTTTTACGTAAAGTATTGGGTTGGTATGAGATAAGCACCGTACTTTCCGTAAAATTTTTATCAGTATACAGTAAAAAATCATTCCAAAATTGATGACGAATATCTTCATGTAATTTGCCAATATCTTCTATAGAGCAAAAATATTGATATTGCATGCCGTAAACATAACTGTCTGGTAATTCCATAATTTTAGGAATAGGCAAATCAATAACATCAAAATTAATGGGAGGCTGGAAATTATTACCACAAAGGTTATCAAGTTTACGATATTCCGTTGGTGTAACACCAAATGTTGCTTTAAAGCGACGAGTAAATGACTGTTGAGAATCAAACTGATAACGCAATGCAACAGTGAGAATAGGTAATTTTGTTAACCGCAACTCCGTTGCGGCTTTTGTTAAACGTCTTCCTCGAATATAAGAAGCAAGCGTTAAACCCGTTGCTTGTTTAAATACACGTTGTAAGTGCCACTTTGTGTAACCTGATTTAATTGCCACATCATCAAGTAACAACGGTTTTTCCAGATTCACCTCAATCCAGAGAAGGAGTTCTTTGATAATTTCTATATTAAATGAGGATAAGGTATTGGAGGGGATAAGCCCATTGTACTGAGATGACATGATGATTTCCTGAAAATATTTTGTTCAGTTTACACGAAACTGATACCCATATATTATTACATACTTATGGTATGTTTTAAGGATTTTATCATGAAAATAAAATCACGGCAACAAGAGAATTCAGAGCAAACGCGTTCTGCGTTACGTGAAGCTGCACAAGAACTATTTATAAATCAGAACTATTGTGATGTTTCTGTTGATGAAATATCACGTCACGCAAGAGTAACGAAAGGGGCGTTTTATCACCACTTTAGTAATAAGAAAGCCCTATTAAAAGAGTGCTATCTTTTTCAGGTTGATAAAGTTGTTGAAAAACTGGTTCAAATTCCTACCTATGATGATCAATGGCAAGAGTTAGAGGCTATTTTTAGTTTCTGTGTTGATCATATTTATCAACATAAAGATAAGCTTATTCCCCTACAAGAAATAATTTCCGTTCTAGGTTGGAAGGAATGGGATGAAATTGATTCACAAATTCTTATTCCTCGAATAAAAAAATGTGTAGATACGCTTTATGATAAACAAGAAATTTGTACCTATTCTCCTGATATTGTCGTTAATTTAATTTATGGATTTGTTACGCATATTGCGATTAATTTAAAAAATGAAACTACATTACCTGAAAATGCTTGTAAGGACTTTAAAACGATATTTTCTGATTTTTTAATGGGAATGAAACAATCTTCAATAAATGTGAAAAACCATAAATAGCACAAAAATAATGATAGGTGTGATGTACATTGGGTAAAAATAAATAGAGCAAAGGATCAGAATATTATGACAATAGAAGTGCCTAAGAGTCATTTCACCGCAACGGGCATTGTATTCAATGAACAGGGCAAATTCCTTCTCCATTTACACTCTAAAATAGGTTGTTGGTTACCACCTGGTGGTCATATAGAAGAAAATGAAGAGCCGCAAGATGCAGTATTAAGAGAAATAGAAGAAGAAACAGGCTTACTGTGTGAGTGTCTTTGCTATCAACCTGAATTTAGCCTTAACCTCAATAACAATGATGTTATTGAGCTTGTAAAACCTCTCGCCATTTTAAAAGAACCCATCCACGATAAAAAACAAGGATTTCATTATCACATTGATATGATTTACCTTTGCAAGCCGCTAAAAAATAGCCGATTAACAAATAATTCTTTCCAATGGCTTTCTTTGAAAGAAGTTAGAAAAATAGAAACCCCATTGAATGTGATAAGACTTATTGAACTAACTGAAAAACTATTAATAGAAAAAATTATTTAAATTTCTTAATAAAGCTAAATTACTCATAATAAATAAACAATAAAAGCAGTTTTTAGAAACTGCTTTATTTTTATTGGAAATAAAACACTTTTAAAACTCACTATAAATTAATCTCAGAATTAAATTAATTAATGTTAATAGGTAAATATACCTATTAAAACTTAATATGAAAATACATAAATAAAATCAAAAAAACTAAAATATAATTAATAAATTATCTTTTTCTGAGTAAAATAACCTTCATTGCGAGATATTATATAATTAATTTGTATCTGGATGGATAAAACAATCGTTTATTTCATAAATGAGAAATGGTTTTCACTGTACTCTAAAGTTTTCTCTCATTATTACCGACATTATAAACAAAGGTAGATCCTACGTGCCTTTATATTCTAATGAATAAATCTTAGCCTTATTTTATTGACACTAGGGAATATGCTCTTTACCAGAAAAAGAGTGCATTCTGATATCTTACAAATGTACAGATAAAAAACTCTGTATATTTTGATGGAATATGACCATGTTTAAAAATATCAGTATAGAAAAGACCGTTAAGGTCATGCTGGCCATTTTGTTTGCGTTGATTATGAGCATTATTTATTTTAGTTATGATGCATCCACTCGATCCTACAATAATTTCGTTTCATCAAATAGCCTCAGTCAGCAAATGTTACTTATGGGCAAAGCGCGATATCAAATGGCTGTGATCAGGGCAAATATTAATGGGTTAGATGGACAATTACGCGTTAATGAAAAACCCTCAGCAAAATACTTTCACCAAACCGCAGAGTATATTGAAATAACGCGTGAAGAGATCTATCGTTGGTCAGATACGGAAAAGCTCACCCAAGAAGGGCGAGCATTAGCCGATGATATGACAAAGCGTTTTGATGAACTGCTGGATATCTTCACTGGCGCACTAGATAAACTGCGTAAAGGTGAGCTAACAACACACTCTGCCAGTGTTAAAATGGATGAGCTAAATGATATTACTATGCAATATTATGCTGTCGCTAATGGCATTGAGAATAGCTATATCGATATTGCAAAAACATCCCAAGAACGCTTGATGTTGGTGTCGATTTCTATTGGCACTGTCGTTATTCTCTTATTTATCTTTATATTACGTTGGTTCTCTCATACGTTTATTGGCAATATCAAAATCTTAATCAACATCTTTAGTAAGATGAGCCAAGGCGATTTAAGTATGCGTGTAGAGAATCATGGTACTAATGAATTTGGTCAGTTATTCAATGAAATGAATAAGATGAAAAATTCATTAAGCCATATGATCGCATCTGTCAAAAATGCAGTGAATACCATCAGTGTAAGTGCAAGTGAAATTGCGACAGGAAATACTGATTTATCTTCCCGTACTGAGGAGCAGGCTAGTGCATTACAAGAAACTGTTGCGAGCATGGAGCAAATTAAAACAACAGTTGAGAAAAATGCGGATAACTCGCGTGAAGCTAGCAAATTAGCACTAACAGCAACGGCATCTGCTCAAAATGGCGAAAATGTGATGGATAGCGTGGTAGAGACCATGTCTTCAATCTCTGAAAGTGCGAAAAAAATTGCAGATATCAATGACATTATTAACAGCATAGCCAATCAAACGAATATTTTGTCACTGAATGCGGCAGTTGAAGCAGCAAGAGCAGGTGAGCAAGGTAGAGGATTTACCGTTGTTGCGTCTGAAGTGCGCAGTTTAGCTAGCCGCAGTGCCGAAGCTGCAAAAGAGATCAATGATTTGATTACGCACTCTGTTAATAAAGTGCATGTTGGTTCGCAACAGGTTGCTCAAGCTGGACGTTCAATGTCAGAGATCGTTACAACCATTAATCAGGTAAATGACTTTATGCAACAGATTGCCCTTGCTTCTAATGAACAAAGCATGGGTATTAACCAAATCGCGTTGGCTGTCAGTGAAATGGATACCGTTACTCAGCAAAATGCAGCATTGGTTGAAGAATCAGCAGCTATCACAGCAAATATGGATGATGAAGCTCATCAATTAGCTAAATTGGTTTCACAATTTACAGTAGATGAAGAGAGCGAAATCCTTTCACGTTTTGATTCAACACAATCAACAGAAGTTATCGATACTCAAGAAAAATAAGTGTCATATCGGTGATAAATAAAATAAGCCCCCTTGGCTAATCTATGGCTAAGAGGGCTTTTTATTACATTTATTCTTAATGCTTAGAATTAAGCTTTGATCTGATTAACGCACTCATTACCTGAAGCAATCTCTTTAATATTGTGCAGAGTTGTTTCACTAATACTGATTAAGGCTTCTTCTGTTAAAAATGCTTGATGTCCAGTAAATAACACGTTATGGCAAGAAGAAAGACGACGGAAAATATCATCCTGAATAACGTCATTTGATTTATCTTCAAAGAAAAGATCGCGTTCATTTTCATAAACGTCCATTCCCAGTGCACCAATTTTTCCTTGTTTCAATGCATTAATCGCAGCCGCAGAGTCAATCAATGCACCACGACTGGTGTTAATAATCATCACACCATCTTTCATCTGTGAAAAAGCAGTTTCATTTAATAGATGATGATTATCTGCGGTTAATGGGCAATGTAATGAAATTACATGGGAGTTTGCGTAAATCGTCGCCAAATCAACATATTCGGCACCTAAATCAAGTACGGCTTGATTTGGATAAGGATCATAAGCAAGTAGCTTCATGCCAAAGCCTTTTAATATGCGTAATGTCGCTAATCCTATTTTACCTGTACCAATAATACCGGCAGTACGATTATGCATATTAAAGCCAGTTAAGCCTTCTAATGAGAAGTTAGCATCACGAGTACGTTGATAAGCCCTGTGTATACGACGATTAAGTGACAGCATCATACCAACAGCATGTTCTGCAATAGCCTCTGGTGAGTAAGCAGGAACACGGACAACAGTTATACCTAATTCAGCGGCGGCTTCTAAGTCAACATTATTAAAACCCGCGCAGCGTAATGCGAGAATGCGTATATTAAGGCTAGCAAGTTCTTGTAAAACCGCACGATTTGCATCGTCATTGACGAAAATACAGACAGCATCAGCGCCAACGGCATTTTTTGCAGTTTGTTCTGTTAAATTAAAATCGAAATATTCAATATCATAATGATATCCATTATGTTGATTGACCCATTCCATGTGCTTACGATCATAATGTTTAGTACTATAGGAAACGATTTTCATCCAGTCTTCTCTACTCTCGATTAAATTTTTATTCAGAGGCTGGAAAAACAAGAATTATCCAGCCCCAATATGAAAGAAATTAATACTATCATTATAAACAATTTAACGAGGTAAGTGGATGATTCAGGTTTGTTTAAAAGGAATATAATGTGTTGTTAAGAAAAACAATCAAATGGACAGGGACGATACTACTAGGCACTGGTCTAATAGGCACTGCTTTATGGGTGTCTATTCCTCGTTGGTTACCTGTTGTTGCTCATTATTACTTACCTGAAGGTGTAACTCTTTCTTTATCACAGCCCAAATTACAGCGTATGGGTGTTTCAATTGAAAACATCGTATTTAAGACAGAGAGCTGCACTTTAGCTAATCTTGATAACTTTGTTTTCTCTTATCAAAAAGAACAGATTGATAAACTGCGATTTAATAGCCAGCAACTTGCCATTGATGAACAATGTTTTTCAATGATGCCTGTAAGTAAGCAAGAAGAAACTGCAACCGTTCCTCTTGAGATAAATTCACTACTAACTTCAATACCTCATTTATTTGTCAGCATCGAAAATGTACTCTTAAAAGAAAATGCACGTTATCAAGGTTCTTTGCAATTAAGAACACAAAATAATGGAAGATTAATGACTTACCAAGGAGAAAATGTACAACTTGGTATTTTTATTAGAGATAACCAATGGCTTGATATTAAACGGTTCAAAGTGAATTTGCCTGATGACAATAACATTGAACTTGCTGCTGAAATAGCGCTTCCTCTTGATGTTGCTTCATTACCAGAAAAAGGAACCATTGATGCGACACTATTGACGTCTCACTACGCTTACCCATTGGTTGTTATTCTTGAATGGGTAGGAAAATCTGGCACGATTTCGCTTGCTGAACAAGGTGGTGGCCATGCATTGGCTTTATTACCTTGGAAAGTGACACCCGAAAATATAGTGATTGAACAAGGTCGTTGGGAATGGTTTGGATTGGATCAACCTTTGCGAGGCGGTGTAAATATTAATATCGCTCAATGGCAAAAAGGATTGACGGATTTAAGACTAACTGCACGATTAAACGTGATGACAGAAGGCAAAGCGGGAAAAGGGAATTTAGTCATATCGATCCCTGAAACCGCAGTAAATTGGTTAGATGCACAAATCCCTATTCAAATCACTGGTATTGTTAATAAAGAATTAATGCAAGCCAGTGCGCAATTACCTGTTAAAGTCACTGGCATGTTGACCGATCCTACTGTTGAATTTCAATCTGGCTCTTTGTTTCGTTTTAAAGGACCACTTACTGAAACGCTTACCATCACAGATGCTCGTTTACCTTTAGCTGGAACCACACTTTCATCAAATGGTTTTAATGGTCGTTTAAATGCGATAGTTGTTGCCCAAGATAGTATTTGGGGGGATTACCGTATTCATTTTCAAGGTAAGGCGATTGATTTTTTACCTGACAATGGGACTTGGCAATGGCGCTATTGGGGAGAAGGGGATTTATTGCCTTTAAAAGCACGTTGGGATATCGCAGGAACAGGGTACTGGGCTGATAAAGTGGTTAGTTTTGAGAAACTCAATACAGGTTTTGATGTTTTAAAATATCAACATACTACGATGACTGCACCTCGATTATCTTTAGAAAGTCCGTTTCGTTGGGTAAGAGATGATAAAAAGCCTTTATTTAATGGAAAACTAAAGTTAACGAGTCAACGTATTGATTTCTCTGCTGGTGGTTTTTTAGATAAGGCCGATTTTATTGCCACAGTCAATGGTGATTCGCCTTTTAATTTTAATGTAAAAGGCGAATTAAGTGCTAAACCCAATATAGGACCTATTGCAATAAATACGCGTTGGGATGGCGCAAGATTAAGAGGTCAAATGCGTTGGCCTTCACAACCTATTAATGTTTTTCAATCGCTCTTGCCAGAAGATTTAGGGATCACTCTTGATAAAGGTGAACTCTACACACAAGCAGACTTTTCTATTGCACCAGAACAAGGATTAGTAGCAGGAGGGCATCTTGTTGTTAAACAAGGTGGAATGTGGCTTAAAGATGGTGTTTTAGAAGGTTTAGATTTTATTTTGCCTTGGCGTTTAAATGGCGACGAATGGCAATTAGGTGTTAAACAGCCTGTCCAGTTACGGATAAAGCGTGTTAATAATCTTTTTGACATGACGGATATTACGGCTGATCTTCAAGGTTTTTACCCTGCAACAGAAAATAAACCGTTAGTTCTATCTAATGTGAATGTAGCTATGCTTGATGGAACCATTTCATTGGCAAAACTCACAATTCCACAACATGATGCAGCGATTATTTCTCTTGATAACATTCAATTAAGTCATCTTTTTACTTTGTTAAAAGTGACGCAGTTTGCGGCATCAGGTAAAGTTAGTGGTGAATTCCCGTTTTTTATTAATAATAACCAATGGATTATTAAAGATGGTTGGCTGGCTAATTCATCTTATTTAACGTTAAGACTTGATAAGGATTTTGTGGATTCTATTGATGAAAATAATATGTCTGCGGGCGTTGCTATGGCATGGTTGCGCTATTTAGAGATCAGTCGTTCTTGGACTCGCGTTAATTTAAGTAATTTGGGTGAGTTGGTATTAGAAGCAGAAATCAATGGAACGAATCCTCTAGAAGATAAACGTCGACAAGTTAATTTAAATTATCGACATGAAGAAAATGTCTTCCAATTATGGCGAAGTTTACGATTTGGTTCACAATTGGAAGAGTGGTTAGAAAAGAGCTTATCAGATTTAGGGAGTGAGTCAGAGTGAAACCATTATTCTTAAGAAAACTATTCTTACTAACAGCTTTGATGATGGGAATATCAGCATTAACAGGATGTATTCGGTTAGAAGTCGCCACACCGGATAAGCCCATTAACATTAATATGAATGTAAAAATTGAACATGAAATTAATGTAAAAATAGATCGCCAAGTAGAAGATCTGTTAAAAAATAACAGCGCCATTTTTTAAAGGATAAATGATGAATTATAAAAAATATCTCTTAAGTTTTGCGCTAATGATAGCTTTAGGTAGTGCAAATGCCATAGCATTAACGCTTGATGAAGCAAGATCTCAAGGATTGGTAGGAGAAACCTTTAGTGGTTATATTGAGCTTGTGCAAACTAATAACAAGCAAGCTCAGCAACTTGCAGATGAAATAAATCAAGCAAGAAAAGCAAAATATGCTGAAATTGCTAAGACTAATCAAGTGACACCAGAATCTGTTGCTCGCCTAGCGGGTGAAAAATTAGTGGCAAGAGCTAACGAAGGTGAATTTGTTAAAGGGATCAATGGGAAATGGGTAAAGAAGTAGCTTAACCTTAAGTAGATACTTAACTCCATTTTAGTTATTGTAAAAGCACGATTTATTATCATTATTTATCGTGCTTTTGTTTTTGCTTTTTATTATTAATTAATCATACTCATTAAAAAAAACAATATCATCATTTATTGTCATAATAAAATGAATGTTTGATTCTATATAGCCCGATGCTGGTGGCATATTATCCTTTTTTACATAGTTAACTAAAAAATAAAACTCAGCCTCTCCATCAATCAGTTCTTCAGTAAATTCACTCTCTTTATTGAGATTTATAGGTCTTTCTTCCACATTGTACAATAATTGAAAAGCAATATTACTGCTTGCATTATTGTCATTAATCGTATTTTTTAAGTAACCAGTTATATGATCAATACTGGTATTTTCAATTTTTAAGCGAACATCCCCATAACTTTTGGAACAATCTTTGATAGAAATAAGAATAATATGAGGATCTGTGTTTGCTAACTCACCCGCTTCATACGATAAAAAGTCATTTCCGTTAATAGAAAATCTATCACTTGTATTTTCATAAATATAACCCATATCACAGCTTAGTGGAATATCGTGATCACCACGTCTTGGTATTGATGAAAATGAGAATGATGAATAGAGTAAAATTATAATTAAATAAACGAAATGTTTTTTATTTCTCATATTTAGTACTTTTGTTTTTGAATTAAAGACAATTAATTTCTTTTTTTATCAGGTTTTTTTTCTTTTCATCGGAACTCAAATTATAATTAAATTGACATTGTTTATCTTCTCCCCATTTTACTCTGATTAATCCATTATCAGGAATGGCAGAAAGAAAAATAATATTATTTTCTGTCACTAATCCTTGTGAGATAATATTATTCTCTTTATCTAGCACGGTAACTTTTGACGCAAAAGGAAGGGGAGTTATTGACTTAAAAAGAATACGATAGCCAATTTTTATTGGAAAAGTAATTTTAGGTATTGCGCCTAATGTAGGAATAATATTTTTATTATAATATTCAGTCTCAGCGGATTGAGGAAGTGTTGTAGCATTGAGTTTAATATTATTTATTCGATAGGGCGTAATATTATTTAAAATTAAGTTACCAAAGATATCTGTTTCTAAATTGGGCGAAAATGATGTTTTAATACCAGTAATGCCTTGTGTGTTCACTAATGCAAAGGTCTTACTTAAACGGGGGGTTAGTGTAATTCCTTCTGAATGAAGTAATAATGCACCATTAACTGAAAGATTGTAATTGTAATTATTTTCTGATTTGTTTCCAGAGAAAAGGTAAGATTGATAATTATTTTGATAGCGAGCATGAACAGAAAATTGATCAAATTTTCTTTTAGGATGATGTGTATGCTGATAGCTTACTGAATATCCTAAATTATTATTCAGTAATGTACCACCAATGTTTGTATTGTTTGAATAACGTTTATTATTTACTTGATAATTTGTTTGATTATTCATCCAATGATGATGTGCATTACTTCCTATCGGAATCTGAAAGTTAAATGAAAAATAATGATCTGAAAAAATTTTTTCTTTTTTAAAATCATATTTTAAATTATAGTTTATTTTATTTATTGAAGATGAAAATGATGTTCCTATTTCATATGTTTTAGATGAGTTATCATATAATTTATCATTGTAGTGTAATGATATATAACCTATTTTATTAATATTTTTAGATAAAGAGAATGAGTGTTCTTTTTTTATCCTATTTTCTAATAAAAAACTATCTAAATAATGATAAAAGGATACTCTAGAAGTAAAGTAAGTTTGTGTTATTGGCATGTTTTTTTGATAACGAAATTGATATTTAATTTTATCGTTGTTATTTTTCTCATAATTAATGTCTGTCGCTAAACCGCCTAATATACCTAAGTCTAAAGATAGCCCTAATAAATAGTTATGTCTGTTATC